>NZ_JBDGJQ010000002.1:0-554349 GCF_057656815.1 Variovorax sp. Soil_C_39 | reverse complement strand
GGTCAGGATGCCCGAGAACGAAATGTAGAACCCCAGATCGAGTGCCGCGCGAGCGACCTCGGCCGTCTCGGTGAAGCAGTGGAACACGCCGCCCGCCGCCCTGCCGCTGCCGTCCTCGCCCTCCTCCTTGAGGATCGCGAGCGTGTCGACCGACGCCTCGCGCGTGTGGATCACGAGCGGCATGCGCGTCTGCTGCGCGGCCCGGATGTGCACGCGGAAGCGGTCACGCTGCCATTCCATGTCGGCAATGCTGCGACCGCCCTTGCGCGCGTCCATCTGGTAGTAGTCGAGCCCGGTTTCGCCGATGGCCACCACGCGCGGCATGGCGGCGCGCCGCACGAGATCGTCTACCGTGGGCTCGGCGATGTCCTCGTTGTCCGGGTGCACGCCCACGCTGGCCCAGAAGTTGTCATAGCGCGCCGCGAGAGCCTGCACGTCGTCGAATTCCTCGAGCTTGGTGCAGATGCACAGCGCGCGGTCGACCCGCGCTTCGGCCATGGCGGCACGGATCTGCGGCATCTGGTCCGCGAATTCGGGAAAAGTGAGGTGGCAGTGGGAATCGGTGAACATGAAATATCGGAAGCCAAGACGGCCAATGCCAGGAATACCGCGGAACCGGCTCGGCCGGGCCGCTGGTATTGCCCCCGGTAGGGGGAGGGAGAAGCGACACGAAGTGCGCGCAGCCTGGGGGCGAGCCTAAATCGTTTGGGTCGGCCGGTCGGAGGCCATCGAGCCGCCGAGCGCCGCTTCGATGCGGGCCTTGAGCTGGCGCGACTTTTCGTCGGACGGAAAACGGATGCCCACGCCCGGCGCCCGGTTGCCGGCGGCGCGCGGCGGCGTGATCCAGGCGACCTTGCCGGCCACCGGATAGCGCTGCGGATCTTCGGGCAGCGTCAGCAGCACGTAGACGTCGTCGCCGAGCCGGTATTCGCGCGTGGTCGGAATAAAGATCCCACCCTCGGCAAACAGCGGGATGTAGGCCGCATAGAGCGCGCCCTTTTCCTTGATGGCGAGCTGGATCACGCTCGGCCGGGGCGGCATCGCGGCAGCAGCAGGTGCGGCGGGTCCAGCGGGGGCGGCAGGTTGGTTCATGGGCGGCGAGCGGCAGAGTTTAGGGTGGTTCGCGCTTCGCTCACAAGCGCTTCGAGCATGAGCCCCGCGTTGAAGGGGTGTTCGGCGGTACGCGCCGCGCTCGCGAGCGACTTCGACCAGCGCGCGAGCGCCAGGTGCGAAGGCACAGCGGGCGGCAGGTCTACAGCCTCGAAGAACCGAGGCGCGGCGCCGCTGCCGACCGCCATCAGGTCGTGGCACAGCTTCTGCAGTGCGCCGATCGCCTGGGCCGGCGCCTGGTCGGCGAGCGCGGCCACGTCGCCGCGTGCGATGGCCTTGGGCAGCAGCGACCAGGCCTTGGGCGACTGTCCGGCGCGCGCGAGCCGCAGGGCGTCGCTGGGCCGGCCGCCGGCCGCGCGGAGCAGCGCAGGGGCATCGGCGGCGGGCACATCGCGCGCGGCGAGCCAGGCTTCGGCCTCGGCGGTCGCGGGCCACGGCATCGTGAAGCCCAGGCAGCGGCTGCGGATGGTGGGCAGCAACTGCCAGGCCGCCTCGCTCGCGAGCACGAAGCGCACGTCGCCGACGGGTTCCTCGAGCGTCTTGAGCAGCGCGTTGGCCGTGATGTTGTTCATGCGCTCGGCCGGGTACACCAGCACCACCTTGCCGCGGCCGCGCGCACTGGTGCGCTGGGCAAAGCCGACGGCCTCGCGCATCGCCTCGACGCGGATCTCGCGGCTCGGCTTGCGCTTCTTGTCGTCGATGTCGGACTGAGCCTTCTCGTCGAGCGGCCAGCCCAGCTCCTGCATCGCAACTTCCGGCATCAGCACACAGAGGTCGGCATGCGTGCGCACCGCGATCGCATGGCAGCTCGGGCAATGGCCGCAGGCGCTGCCGCCCTCTTCCGCCGGCTGTTCGCAAAGCCAGGCGGCCGCGAGCGCGAGCGCCAGTTCGTACTGGCCCAGCCCCGAAGGGCCCTGCAGCAGCCAGGCATGGCCGCGCTGGCGCAGCAACTCGGCGAGCGGCCGGCGCAGCCAGGGCGACAGTGCGGAGGGAGCGCTCATTGGTGCACCCTTGGCGCTGCGCGCCTTCCCGCCAAGCGGGAGCGAGCTTGCTTGGGGCGGCCCGGCGCAGCGCTCATCGCCCGACCCCCACCGATGCCGGCGCGAACACCCCGCGCGCCACGAGCAACGCCTCGACCTGCTGCCAGACCTGGTCGCGGGTCTGGCTGGCGTCTATGCGGGCAAAGCGCGCCGCATCGGCGGCTGCGCGGGCCGCGTAGCCGGCGGCCACGCGGCGAAAGAACTCGACCGGCTGCGATTCGAACTTGTCGGGCAGCCGCGCGCCCGCGAGACGCTCGGCCGCGATTTCGGGCGCGAGGTCGAACCACAGCGTGATGTGCGGCTGCAGCAGCTGCCCTGCCGCTCCCCTGCCCCCCTGCACCCACTGTTCGAGCGTCGAGAGCACGGCGGCGTCGAAGTCGCGCCCTGCGCCTTGGTAGGCAAAAGTGGCGTCGGTGAAGCGGTCGCACAGCACCACATCGCCGCGCGCGAGCGCCGGCACGATCACCCGCACCACGTGGTCGCGGCGTGCAGCGAACACCAGCAGCGATTCGGTCAGCGGGTCCATCGGCTGTTCGAGCACCAGGCCCCTCAGCGTTTCGGCCAGCGGCGTGCCGCCCGGCTCGCGGGTGCGCACCACCGCGCGACCCTGGGCCCGGAAACGCGCCTCGATGGCGTCGAGGTGGCTCGACTTGCCGGCGCCATCGATGCCCTCGAGCGTGAGAAAAAGTCCTTCCCCGCGGCTCATTGGGGGGCCTTCGGCGGCTTGGGTTCGACACTGTTGCCACCACCCCCGCGCTGGTAGCGGTTGACGGCGCGGTTGTGCTCGTCGAGCGAATGGCTGAACTGGCTGGTGCCGTCGCCGCGCGAGACGAAGTAGAGCGACTTGCTCGACGCCGGCTGCACCGCGGCCAGCAGCGCGGCCTTGCCGGGCATCGCGATCGGCGTCGGCGGCAGGCCGCCGCGGGTGTAGGTGTTCCAGGGCGTGTCGGCCTGCAGGTCTTTCTTGCGCAGGTTGCCGTCGAAGGCGGTGCCCAGGCCGTAGATCACCGTCGGATCGGTCTGCAGCGGCATCCCGACGCGCAGCCGGTTCGCGAACACGGCCGAGATCTCGGCGCGATCCTGGGCCTTGCCTGTCTCCTTTTCGACAATACTGGCCAGAATCAGCGCGTCATCGGGCGATTTCAGCGGCAGGTCGGACGCCCGCGCCGCCCAGGCGGCTTCGAGCTTCTTGTCCATGGCCCGCATCGCGCGCTGCAGCAGCGCGATGTCGGTCGAGCCCTTCGAATAGGTGTAGGTGTCGGGAAAGAAGCGGCCCTCGGGATGCACGCCGGGCCGGCCGAGCCGGGCCATCAGTGCGTCGTCGGGCAGGCCGACGGTCTCGGGCTTGAGCTGTTCGGCCTTGGCGAGCGCGGCGCGCACCTGGCGGATGTTCCAGCCTTCGACGAGCACCACGCTCCGCGTGGCCTCTTCGCCGCGTACCAGCACGCTGAGCAGCGTCTGGGGCGTGATGCCGCGCGCCAGCTCGTAGCTGCCGGCGCGGATCTGCCGGTCTTGCCCCGAAAGACGGAACCAGAGGTAGAGCAGTTGCGGCTCCACGTCGGCGCCCGCATCGGCCACGGCCTGCGCGACGCCGCGCGGCGTGGTACCGGGTTCGACCGACAGGTCGAGGCTGGGCGCGGACAACTTGAGCGGCTGGTGCACCCACCAGAGGCCGGCGGCACCAAGGCCGAGCACGGTGAATGCGGCCAGCAGGAAGAGCGTGAGAAAGAAGCGGCGCACGGGTCCGTTGCAGTAGCGGGAGTTGGAAGAATGGGCGAGCGGATCGGAACCAATGGCCAGTGGCCTTGCGGAAACCGGGGCGGGATTCCCTGCAGGCGCGACGAAACGGCCGCGACCATGATAATTCAGCGATGACCCCTGTCGTTCTCAATGGTGTTACCGCTCTTTCACACCTCGGCGTGATCCGCGCCGAGGGTCCCGATGCCGCGAGCTTCCTGCACGGCCAGCTGACGCAAGACTTCGCGCTGCTCGGCCCCACCGAGGCCCGCCTGGCGGCGCTCTGCACGGCCAAGGGACGCGCGATCGCAAGCTTCATCGGCATCCGGCCGCAGCCCGACCTGGTGCTGCTGGTCTGCAGCCAGGACATCCTGGCGGCCACGCTCAAGCGCTTGTCGATGTACGTGCTGCGCGCCAAGGCCAAGCTCAGCGATGCCACCGGGCAGTTCGCGCTCTACGGCGTGGCGGGCACCGCGTTGGCGGCCAACGGCCTCGACGCTGCAGCCCTGCCCGGCCAACGCTCCGCGGTGGGCGAGGATGCGAGCGCGGTCTCGCTCTACCCGGCCGACGGCGTGCCGCGCGCGCTCTGGATCGCGCCGGTGGACAGCCCCGCGCCCACCGGTGCGCCGCTGGACGCCGCGCTCTGGCTCTGGAGCGAGGTTCGGAGCGGCATCGCGACCCTGACCACGCCGGTGGTCGAGGCCTTCGTGCCGCAGATGATCAATTACGAATCGGTCGGGGGCGTCAATTTCAAGAAGGGCTGCTACCCGGGCCAGGAGGTGGTAGCGCGCAGCCAGTTTCGCGGCACGCTCAAGCGCCGCACCTACATCGTGCGGGCTGATGCGCCGCTCGGCGCGGGCCAGGAAGTGTTCGCCGCAGGCGACGCCGAACAGCCCGTCGGCACCGTCGTGCAGGCCGCCGAGGCGCCCGCCGGCGGCTGGGCGGCGCTGGTGTCGGTCCAGATCTCGGCACTCGAGGCCGGCGGCCTCCGCGCGGGCGGTGCCGACGGGCCGGCACTCACGGTCGAACCGCTGCCCTACCCGCTGCTCGAAGACATCTAACTTCAGGAATGTTCCCGCGCATCCTTGCGCGATGCGATGGCTGGCGCTGCCCCGACAAGGCAGCGCCATTTTTTTTGCCTGCGCCTTGACCCCGTCTCGATCCCCGGCCCGTAGAAGCCGGACCGATCCACTACGGCCCAAGGAAATCCACCATGAAACGCAGACGCCTGCTTCCGATCGCCCTCGCCATTGCCATGGCCCCGCTTGCCGCCTCGGCCGAAAGCCCCCTGTGGCCGTACCCGGCGCCACCGGTTGCCCACCGCCTGGGCGCGCTGATGCAGGTCAGCGTGATCGACCGCGCCAGCGGCCGCGAACTTCCGCTGTACCGCCACCGGGGCGACCACTGGGTCGCCGGCCGGCCCGGCGCGCGCTATGCGATCCGCGTGCGCCATCCAGGCGGCGAACGCATCATGGCCGTGATGTCGGTGGACGGCATCAACATCGTCACCGGCGAAACCGCGGGCGTGCTGCAGAACGGCTACGTCTTTTCGGGCGGCAAACGCAGCGACATCGCGGGCTGGCGCAAGAGCGACTCGCAGATCGCGGCCTTCGAGTTCACCTCGGTCGGTGCGTCGTACGCGAGCCGCACCGGCCGGCCCGACGACGTGGGCGTGATCGGCGTGGCGATGTTCCGCGAGCGCGTGCCGCATCCGCCTGTGCCGGACGAGCCCGTCGTGCCGCAGGCCCGCGCTGCCGACAGCGCGGCGGAAGCCGCAATGCCGGGCGCCTCGGCCAAGGGCGGCCTCGCGCGGCAGGCGGCACCTGCTCCCAGCCTCGGCACGGGGCACGGCCGGCGCGAGGCCTCGCACGTGGGCCACACCACCTTCGAGCGCGCAGGTCCGTCGCCCAACGAGATGGTGCGCATCCGCTACGACAGCCGCGAAAACCTGGTGGCGGCCGGCATCATCCCCGTGCCGCCGCCGCGCTGGCCGCGCCCAGAAGGTCCGTCGGCCTTCCCTAGGTCGGACACGGGCTACGTGCCCGATCCGCCGCCGCGGTACTGAGACTTCTCAGTTCAGCGCCCGCCGCATCTCGATGTGCGGGATGCCGGCTTCCTCGAAGGGCTCGCCATGCACCTGGTAGCCCCGCCGCGCATAGAAGCGCTCGGCGCGGCGCTGCGCATGCAGGCCGATCTCGCGGTCGCCCCGCGCGCGGGCGGCGTCCTCGAGCGCCTGCATGACGGACGCGCCATGGCCGCCGCTGCGCAGCGTGCGGTGCACCGCCATGCGGCCGAGCATCGCGGTGCCGTCGACGGCGTCGAGCAGGCGGCCGGTGGCGATCACCTGGCCGAGCCGGTTGCGCACCACCGCATGCAGCACCACTTCATCGTGCGCGTCCCACTCGAGCTCCTTGGGGATGTTCTGTTCCTCGATGAAGACCGCGCGGCGCAGCGCGCCCGCACCTTCGCCGAGCGTCTTCCAGTCGCCGGTCTCCACCGTGCACATCGGCTCGCCGGCCTCGAAGCCCAGCAGCGTCTCACGCAGCGCCGCGGGCACCGGCTTCGAGGTCTGCGTGGCCGGATCGGCGAACACGTAGACCAGTTCGCAGCCGACCAGGTACTGGTCCTGGCGGAACAGCGCGCCCTCGAACACCATCGACGAATTGCCGACACGCGCGCATTTCATGCCCACGTCGATCACGTCGTCCATGCGCGCCGAGGCGCGGAAGTCGATCGTCGCGCGGCGCACGTACAGGTCGCCGCCCAGCGCCTGCATGGCCTCCTCGTACGGCAGCGCGAGCGCGCGCCAGTAGTCGGCGACGGCGGTGTCGAAATACATCAGGTAGTGCGCGTTGAATACGATCTTCTGCATGTCGACCTCGGCCCAGCGCACGCGCAGCCGATGGAAGAAGCGGAAGTCTTTTCGCTGGGGAAGGGTCGTTGTTGTCTCGGTCATGGTTTCAATGCTTCTCGGAGTGCGCGCGCGGCATCGTCCTGCGCCTGCAGTGCCTCGGGAATGGCACGCCCCATCTTAAGAAATTCGTGGATGACGCCGCGGTAGATCTCGAGGTCGACCGGCACGCCGGCCGCACGCAGCTTGTCGGCATAGGCGATGCCTTCGTCCACCACCGGATCGCATTCGGCCAGCCCGATCCAGGCCGGCGCCACGCCGTCGACGTCGTCGGCCAGCAGCGGTGCGAAGCGCCAGTCGTCGCGCTCGGCCGGTGTGTTCACGTACTGGCCGAAGAAGTAATCGATCATGGCCTTGGTCAAGAGCGGCCCGTCGGCGAAGCGCCGGTGCGAGTCGGTGTCCTGGTGCGCCGTGGTGCCCGGGTAGATCAGCATCTGCAGCGCGAGCGGCAGCCCCGCGTCGCGCGCGAGGATGGCGCACACCGCCGCCAGCGTGCCGCCTGCACTGTCGCCGCCCACGGCGAGGCGGCCGGTGTCGAGGCCGAGCCGCGCGCCCTCCTTCGCCACGAACGCGAAGGCGTCCCAGGCATCGTTCGAGGCGGTCGGAAACTTGTGCGCGGGCGCGAGCCGGTAGTCGACCGACACCACCGCGCAGCCGCTCTTCACGCTCAGCACGCGGCACAGCGTGTCGTGCGTGCGGATGCTGCCCACGGTGAAGCCGCCGCCGTGAAAGTACACCAGCGCCGGGAGCTTCTGCGCCGACGGCATTGAAGGTGCATAGAGCCGCGCCGGCAGTTCGGCGCTGTCGCGCGCGGCAATCGCGAAATCCTCGATGCGCGCCAGCTCGGGCTTGGGCACCTCGAGCACGCCGGCGCCTTTCTCGTAGGCGGCTTTGGCCTCGTCGGGGGCGAGCTGGTCCAGGCTCGGGTGGCCGGCACGCGCCATGCGTTCGACGACGCTGGCCATCTTGGCGGTCAGCGATGTGCCCGACGCGACAGCGCCAAGGGTTTTGTTCATGTGCAAGACTGGCTGCTCTTGATAGATTCGATGGTCGGCAATCGTACTGCCCCACGCACTCACGCCCATGGCCCTGATCCAATACCTCACCCAGATCCAGTTCGAATTCGGCGCGATCAAGCTGCTCGCCAGCGAGTGCGCCCGCATCGGCATCCAGCGCCCGCTGATCGTCACCGACGCCGGTGTGCGCGCGGCCGGCGTGCTGCAGAAGGCGCTCGACGCCCTCACCGACATTGAAGACGTCGCCGTGTTCGACCAGACGCCCTCCAACCCCACCGAGGCCGCGGTGCGCGCTGCGGTCGAGATGTACCGCAGCGCGCGCTGCGACGGGCTCATCGCCGTTGGCGGCGGCTCGGCGATCGACTGCGCCAAGGGCGTGGCGATCGCGGCCACGCACGACGGCCCGCTCAAGACCTACGCCACCATCGAAGGCGGCTCACCGAAGATCACCGAGCGCGTGGTGCCGATCGTCGCGGTGCCCACCACCAGCGGCACCGGCAGCGAAGTGGCGCGCGGCGCGATCGTCATCGTGGACGACCACCGCAAGCTCGGCTTCCACAGCTGGTTCCTGATGCCCAAGGCCGCAATCTGCGACCCCGAGCTCACGCTCGGCCTGCCGCCCCGGCTCACGGCCGCCACCGGCATGGACGCGATCGCGCACTGCATGGAAACCTTCATGTCGGCGGCCTTCAACCCGCCGGCCGACGGCATCGCGCTCGACGGCCTGGAGCGCGCCTGGGGCCACATCGAGCGCGCCACCAACCACGGCAGCGACCGCGAGGCACGCCTCAACCTCATGAGCGCGTCGATGCAGGGCGCCATGGCGTTCCAGAAGGGCCTGGGCTGCGTGCACTCGCTGAGCCACAGCCTGGGTGGCGTCGACCCGCGGTTGCACCACGGCACGCTCAACGCCCTCTTCCTGCCCGCGGTGATCCGCTTCAACGCGGGGGCCGAGTCGGTCCAGAAAGAGCAGCGCTTGCAGCGCATGGCGCAGGCCATGCACCTCGATTCGGCCGGCGACCTGGCCGAGGCGATCCGCGACATGAACGCGCGCCTGGGCATGCCCAAGGGCCTGGCCGAAGTGGGCGTGACGCCCGCGATGTTCGAGAAGATCATCGACGGCGCCATGGCCGACCACTGCCACAAGACCAATCCGCGGCTCGCGTCGCGCGACGACTACACGGCGATGCTCGAAGCGTCGATGTAAGCGTTTTGTAGCTGCGCTGTTCGGGGCGGCTGTTCAGGGCGGCGACCACGCCGACGGGGTACCTTGCTCCGCGAATGTCCCCCGGGCTTCGCCCTCCTCCTTTATTTCGCTGCGCAAGGCACCCCATCGGCGTGATCGTTGCACGGAGCGGGGGTTGATCAGCGATGCACAACGAGCGTGCCCTGTGCCCAGGGTACCGGGTGCTCCCCGCAGCGAAATAAAGGAGGAGCCGAAGGCGGGGGACATTCGCGGAGGGGAGTACCCGGTACCCTGGGCACCCGCCCTGAACGACAGCCATCACCAAAGCCCGCACGTCATCCACATGACATAAGCATTTCCTAGACTGTTTCCGAAGGCCTGCAACCGCAGCAGCCCCAGGTAGCCAGGGAAATCCGAATGACGCGTACCGTCCAGGTCCACACCGCACTGACCGCCGAGCAGCTCAGGTTCCGCGCGATGCGGGGACGGGAAGGCCTCTCGCAGCTGTTCGAGTTCGAGGTCGACATGGTCAGCCCCAGCTTCAACCTCGATTTGAAGAAGCTGCTCGGCACCTCGCTCACCCTCGAGATCACCGATGGCGCCACGCCGCGCCACCTCAACGGCATCGTGGTGCGCTTCGAGCTCGTGGGCCGTGCCAACGAAACCGGCCGCCACTACGTGTACCGCGCGCTGGTGCAGCCGTGGCTCTGGTTCCTCACGCGCACCACCGACTGCCGCATCTTTCAGAACAGGAGCGTGCCCGAGGTGCTCGACGAGGTGCTCGGCAAGTACGGCTTCGAGTTCGAGAAGCGCCTCACGGGCAGCTACCGCCCGTGGGAATATTGCGTGCAGTACCAGGAGAGCGATTTCGCGTTCGTGAGCCGGCTCATGGAGCACGAAGGCATCGCCTACCACTTCGAGCATTCGCGCAACACCCACATGCTGGTGCTGGCCGACGACACCGGCAGCTACGGCAAGCTGCCGGCCTACCCGCGCATCGCCTACCGCTCGCGTGACCGCGTGCTGCATGCGATGGAACCATGCATCGACAAGTGGCGTGTCGCCGAGCAGATCACCGCGGGCCGGGTGATGCTCGACGACTTCGATTTCAGGAAATCGCGCGCCTCGCTGCAGAGCGTGCGCCAGGACCCGAAGGGCCACGACCATTCGAGCTACGAAGTCTATGAATGGCTCGGCGGCTACAGCGAACACCAGCAGGGCGACACCTACGCCAAGATCCGGTTGCAGGAGCTGCAGGGCGCGCACGAACTCGCCGCGGGCCACACCAACGTGGTCGGCATGGCACCGGGCTACCTGTTCGAGATGACGCACTGCCCGCGCGAATCGGACAACCGCGAATACCTCGTCACCGAGACGCGCTACGACCTGCAGGAACCCGACTATTCCACCGGGACCACCGAGTCGATCTGCCAGTTCGACTTCACCGTGCTGCCGTCGAGCGTGCCCTTTCGCCCCGCGCGCAAGACACCGAAGCCGCGCACCAACGGCCCCCAGACCGCCACCGTCGTCGGCCCCGAAGAGATCTGGACCGACCGCTTCGGCCGCGTGAAGCTGCAGTTCCGCTGGGACCGCTACGGCCAGGCCGACGAGAACAGCTCGTGCTGGGTGCGGGTGTCGAGCAGCTGGGCCGGCGCCAACTTCGGCACCATGCACATGCCGCGCGTGGGCCAGGAAGTGATCGTCGATTTCATCGGCGGCGAGCCCGACCGGCCGATCATCACCGGCCGCGTCTACAACAACGACCAGATGCCGCCCTGGGAACTGCCCGCCAACGCCACGGCCAGCGGCATCCTCACGCGCTCCAGCAGCGGCGGCGCGGCCAACCAGGCCAACATGCTGCGTTTCGAGGACCGCACGGGCGCCGAGCAGATCCTGCTGCATGCCGAGCGCAACCTCGACGTCGAGGTCGAGGCCGACGAGACGCACACCACCGGCGGCACGCGCACCACGCGCATCGAGGGCCACGAGTCGTCCACCTACCTGAGCGGCGAAACGCGCGACATCACGGCCGGCGCCAAGGAGACCATCACCGGCGGCGACACCCGCGACGTGACCGGCGGCTTCAGCGAGACGGTGAGCGGCGGCGTCACGCAGAGCATCACGGGCGGCAAGACGCGCACCCTCAGCGGCGGCCTGAACGACACCATCAGCGGCGGCGTGAACCTGGCGATCTCGGGCGGCTTCAACGGCACCATCGACGGCCAGGAAATCCGCTTCGTGAGCGGCGGGCGCAACGACACGGTCAACACGATCAACAACGTGACCGTCAACGGCCCGTCGAACACGGTGGTGACCGGGCCCACGGTGCACACCTCGCCCGACGTGATCTTCAACACCACGAACCACATCCACAACACGACGCAGCACGTCATCAACACCAACGTCTACAACACCACGTCGAGCACCTACAACAACACGACGAACAACTACACCAACAACTCGACTGTCTACAACAACAACTATGCGACCAGCGGCGACTGGCGGCTCCATCGCATGGGTGGCGTGGGCTTCCGGTTGAGCCTGGTCGGCATGTCGCTCGACGTGTGGGGCGCGCGGCTGCAGTACTACGCGGCGCTCAACGCGCAGATCGCCACGGTCAAGATCGATGTCGCGCTGTTCTCGCTCAAGAACGAGCCGCTCGAGGTCACCGCCAGGGGGCTTTCGATCGCGAACAAGGGCATGCTCATCGCTACCGGCGGCCTGGCGGCGAAGTTCAAGGTCCTGACCTTGGTGGCCTGAGAGGCCTGGAGCGAATCGGCAACGATGGAAATCATTCTCTGGATCGTCTTCGCGGTGCTGATGGGATCGATGCTCGCGGTGGCGGCCTCGGTGGTGATCGTGGCCACACACGAGAACCGCATCTATTCGGCCGAGGCAAAGACCTGGGAGCGCCTGGCGCAGACCGGCGTGCCCGCCGAGGCCGTGGTCGAGTCGCTCAAGCGTTCCGAGAACGAGCTGACCCGCGGCGGCACGCAGGGGCAGAAGGTGTGTGCCGTCGAGCTGGCGTTGCGGCTGGTCGACAACGATGCGGCCTGGGCCGAACGGCCCGCCGTCGTGCGCACGCTGATCGACGAGAGCCTGCTGCCGCAGTTCGCGGTGCCCGGCAAGCCGGTGCACCTGCTGCGCGACCCGAACGACGCCTCGATCCTCGCCATCGACCGCTCGCGCACGCCGCTCGAGATTCCCCGCGCCTCCGCGTGAAAAGCGTCAAACCCCTGCGGCTGAGCGTGATCACGCGGCCTTTCCTGCGCTCGGGCCGGCAGCGCCTGGCGCTCACCGTGATGGGCATGATCTCGATGGACGAAAAGCCCGTGCTGCTGCCCGAGACCGAGTTCTGGAAGACGGTCTCCGAGGAGCTCGGCCCGACCGGCGCCATCGATCTCGGCATGCCCAAGCCCTGCGCCGAGTTCCTCGCCACGGGCCATGCCTATACGCACCACCAGGCCGAGAAGACCGCCTGCGCGGTCGAACTCCAGGTGGGCGCGCTGGTGCGGCAGTTCGTGGTCTTCGGCGACCGCTACTGGATCGACGGCCGCGCGAGCGCGCCGCAGCCCTTCGAATCGATGCGGCTGGACTGGACGCGCGCCTTCGGCGGTCCCGCCTGTGCCGACAATCCGTTGGGCATCGGGCACCAACCCGAACTCGTCCAGGGCCTGCAGGTGCAGCGGCTGCCCAACGTGGAGCATCCGAACCGCCGCATCGACCACCCCGGACGCGCCGTCGAACCGGCCTGCCCCGGCGCCATCGACGTGAGCTGGCCCGCACGCATGCGCCTGATCGGCAGCGACTACGGCACGCACTGGCGTGAGAACCTCTTCCCCGGCTTTGCCGAAGACATGGACTGGCGGCTCTTCAACGCCGCCGCGCCCGCGCAGCGCTGGCCGCAGGACGACCGCATCGCCGGCGGCACGCCCTACCAGATCCTCAACATGCATCCCGCCGAGCCCGTGCAGCGCGGGCGGCTGCCCGACTGGCGCGCCCGCGGCTTCATCGCGCGCCGGACCGGCGCGGGCGCAAGTGCAGAGCCCGAGCGCTTCGAGGAGATCGACCTGCGGCTCACCACCGCCTGGTTCTTTCCGCACCGCGAGCAGATCGCGCTGATCTTCCATGGCGAGACCGACATCGCGGAAGACGACGCCGCCGACGTCACGCACGTCATGCCGGCCATCGAACAGGCCGCCGAGCCGCCCCGCCCGCTCGCGCACTACCTCGAAACCCTGCAGCGGCGCAGCAATCCCGAGACGGGCGCGCTCTACACCTTCCGCGACGAGGAGCTGCTGCCGGCCGAATGCATCGGTCCGTGGATCGACCGCACCGAGCAGGACGAAGAAGAATCGCCGCTCATGCGCAACATGCAGGAGCGCGCCCGCCTGCTTCGCGAAGACATCGCACGGCAGGGCATGGCCGCGGGCCACAAGGCGCGCCACTTCAGGGAGCGCCCGGTGCCCGAGCCCTTCACCCGCATGCCCACGCTGAGCGAGCTGCCCGAATTCATGGCGCAGGCCAAGGCCTACGAGCGCGAACAGACGACCAGGCTCGAAGAGGCCCGACGCGAACTCGCCGAGCACGGCAAGGCCAATGCGGTGCAGTCGCGCAAGGTCGGCTTCGACACCGGCGAGATGGTCGAGAACGCCGGCCGCACCCAGGTCAAGGGTCCGCCGGCATTCGACGCGAAGAGCGTGATGAAGGGCATGCTCGGCATCGCGCCCGCCACGCGCAGCGCGCAGATGCCGCCCGAGCAGCAGCACGAACTCGCGCAGGCGGCCGAACGCGGGCGGCGCGGACTGATCGACATGTACCGGCTCGGCGCGCAGCACCAGACCGCGGCCGATGCGCTGGACGGCGAGCGCGCCGCCGAGGTGCGCGAGCGTGTGCGCGACATCATGGCCACCACGCGCGACCTCTCCGGCATGGACCTGACCGGCGCCGACCTCTCGGGCATGGACCTGCGCGGCGCGGTGCTGCGCCGCACCCTGCTCGAAAGCGCCAGGCTCGTGGGCGCGCAGCTCGACGGCGCCGATGCGACCGAAGCCGTGCTGGTGCGCGCCGACCTGTCGCGCGCGTCGCTGGCCGGCTGCGTGCTGCACCAGGCCAACCTGAGCCTCGCGCACTGCGCGCACACCTCGTTCACCGGCGCGGCGCTGCACGAGACCACGATCGAGAAGACCCGCTTCGACCACTGCGACTTCAGCGGCGCGCGGCTCGCGCACCTGAACCTCTTCGGCATGCATTTCGAAGGCTGCCGCTTCGACGCCGCGCAGCTCGACTACGTCACGCTGCTCGAAGGCAGCCGGCTCGTCGACTGCAGTTTTCGCGAGGCGCGGCTGCACAAGTTCGGGCTCATCTCGTGCCACGTCGAGCACCTCGATTTTTCGGGCGCTTCGCTCGAAGCCTGCGCCTGGGCCCACACGCCGGGCGACACCGGCGTGGTGTTTCGCGGCGCCACGCTGCGCACCAGCTGCTTCGTCGGCACCAGCAGCCTGCGCAATGCCGACTTCGAGGGTGCCACGCTGCTGCACTGCAGCCTGCGCGAGATGCCGCTCGATGGCGCGCGCTTCGTCGCCGCCACGCTCGACACCTGCGATCTCTCGTCGTGCGCGCTGGTCGGCGCCGACCTGAGCGCCATCGACGCGCCCGACAGCCTTTTCATCCGCGCCGACTTCACGCACGCCTCGCTCTCTGGCGCCAACCTCATGAATGCGCATCTGCAGAAATCCCGCTTCGTCGGCACCGATCTGCGCGACGCCAACCTGTTCCGCGCCGACGTGTCCCAGTCGGTGATCGACACGGTGACCGAAACCCGCGGCGCCTACCTCGAGCAGTCCAAGACCCTCCCACGCCGCGCGGCGGATCCGGTGCAATGACGCCGGAGACTCTTGCGCAGAAACTCCGCACCGGCGAACACATCCAGGGGCAGGACTTCAAGGGCATGAACTTCGACGGCCTCGACCTGCGCGGGGGCGCGCTGCGCGAATGCGACTTTTCGGGGGCCAGCCTGCGCGGCGCGCGCCTCGGGGAGTCGGCTTTCGACGCCTGCCGGTTCGAGGCCGCGGTGCTCGACGGCGCCGACCTGCAGCGCGCGGCCTTCCACCAGTGCGCATTGTCCGGCGCGCGCCTGCGCGGCGCCGCGATGGGCCGGACCACCTTCAGCGGCTGCGACCTGCGCGAAGCCGATTTCGCCGAGGCCGCGGCCGGGCTCGCCACCTTCCACCAGAGCCAGCTCCAGGCAGCAGACTTCCAGCGCGCGGACCTGACCAAGGCGGTGTTCGGCGAATCGAATCTCGCGGAGACCCGCTTCACAGAGGTGGCGCTGAACACCACCGTGTACTACCGCGCCGAACTGCGCGGCGCGCACTTCGCGGGCGCCAGCTTCCACAACGTCATCTTCAGCGAGGCCGACCTCGCGGGGCAGGATTTCTCGGGACAATCGTTCCACCTGTGCCAGTTCATCGATGCCGACCTGCGCGGCTGCAACTTCGATCGGGCGCAGTTGAGCCAATGCAACTTCAAGGGCGCGAAGCTGGCGCGCGCGGTGCTCACCGGCGTCGAGGCACCGCAGTGCCTCTTTCCCGAGGCCGACCTGCGGCATGCCGACGCGCGCGGCGCGCGGTTCGATCAGAGCCTCTGGGTCGATGCCCTGCTCGACGACGCCGACCTGTCGGATGCGCAGCTCACGCAATGCGTGTTCCACCGCGCGCACTGCCGGCGGACCTCGTTCGCGCGCAGCCATCTGGTGTATGCCGACTTCGCCTATGCCGACCTCAGCGACGCCGACATGCGCGGCGCAATGTTCCAGCGCACCCAGACCCATCGTGCGCTGCAGGCCGGCACGCGATGGAGCGACCGCCTCGGCGTGCTCGACAGCGACCCCGCGCTGTTCGAGGCCGAGCGCTTCTCGGCGGCACGGCGGCTGCGCCCGCAGCGCGCAGGCCGCGACACCTTCGGGCGTCCGCTGCCGCCTGGCGCCGATCCTTCCGGCCCTTCCGGCCCTTCCGAGGAGACCATGCCATGAACCAACGCACCGCTCGGCAGCCCGAAGCCGACCCGGCGCCCGCCGAGGCCATGCCCGACGAGATGCACGTGCTGCTGCGCCGGCCGCTGCCGGCGGCGGCATCGACCGCCTGGAACGGCAGCGCCCTCGGCACCGTCGTCGAGGCGCTCGGCAGCGACGGCTATCGCGTCGCCGCGCAGGCGGGCGGCGAGCGCTGGCGCTGCACCCGCGCCGCGAGCTGCCTGCTGCAGCCGGCCATCGGCGACACCGTGCTCGTAGCGGGGCCGGAGCGCGAGCAGCTCTACCTGATCGCGGTCGTCGCCCAGGCCGATCCGGGCCGCTCGCAGCTCGTGGTGAACGGCGATCTGACGCTGCACGCACGCAGCGGCGGTATCGCGCTGCAGGCCGACACGCAGCTCGACCTTCGCGCGACCGAGTTCAACCTGCAGGCACGGAAGGCGCAGGTCGAACTGACCGACCTGGACTATCGCGGCGCCGAGGTCCGCGTAACGACGCTGGTCGCACGCTTCGTCGGCCGCACGCTCGAGACGGTGCTCGACCGGCTGAGCGTGCTCACGCGCTCCAGCTTCCGCCTGACCGAAGAGGTCGAACAGGTGCGCGCAGGCCAGATCGACATGCAGGCGACGGAGACGATGCGCCTGCACGCGAAGAACACCCTGGTCAGCAGCAAGGCGCTGGTCAAGGTCGACGCCGAGCAGATCCACATGGGCTGAACCCGCCCCGCAACGAAGGAGCAACGACACATGTTCGCCAATGCACAGATGATGGGCGTGGACCTCGCCTTCCCCGACGTCTGCAAGACGCCGCCCGCGCTGCCGATCCCCTACCCCAACTTCGCACTCGGCCCGACCGCGATTCCGAACGCGTGGAACATCCTCTACGGCGGCACCCCGGCGCACAACATGGCCACGGTCACGCCGATCACCAACGGCGACAACGCGGGCGTGCTCATGGGCGTGGTATCGCAGACCGTGATGGGCCCCTCGCGCCACATCACCGGCGCCTTCACCGTGCTGCTCAAGGGCACGCCGTGCACGCGGATGACGAGCCTGTCGGTGCAGAACCGCTGCAACATGGTCGGCATGCGGATCGTGCCGAGCCAGTTCAAGGTCTTGGTTCTCGCCGCATAGCCCGGCGGCGCTACTCGAGCTTCACGCCCGCGCTGCGGATCACCTTGGCCCACTTGGTGGTCTCGGCGACGATGAACGCGTCGAACTCCTCGGGCGTGCTGCCCGCGGGAATGGTGCCCATCGCGTCGAGCTTTGCGCGCGTCTCGTCGCTCTTGATGATGCGCGACACCTCGTCGGACATGCGCTTGACGATCTCACGCGGCGTGCCCGCGGGCGCGATCATGCCTGCCCAGGTGCTGCCGGTGAAGCCCGCGAAGCCCTGCTCGATGAAGGTCGGCACCTCGGGCGCCGCGGCCAGGCGCTTGTCGCCCGCCACGCCGATGAGCCGCACCTTGCCCGCCTTGGCCTGGTTGATCAGGCCGGTGGGCGCGTCGAAGAAGAGCTGGATCTGCCCGCCCATCAGGTCGGTTAGCGCGGGCGCGGCACCGCGGTATGGGATGTGGATCATGTAGGTCTGCGTGAGCGACTTCCAGAGCTCGGTCGTCAGGTGCGCGGCCGAGCCGTTGCCCGACGAGCCGAAGCTCACCTTGCCCGGATTGGCGCGCGCATAGGCGATCAGTTCGCGCGCGGTCTTGAACGGCGCGTCGCTGTTGACTGCGGCCAGCAGCGGCGACACGCCCATGAGCGACACGCCCGTGAGGTCCTTCTGCGGGTCGTAGGGCAGCTTGGGATAGAGCGTGGTGTTGGCGGCATAGGCCGCGATCACCACGCCGAAGGTGCTGCCATCGGGCGCGGCCTTGGCCACCGCGTCGACGCCGATCAGGCTGTTGGCACCGGGCTTGTTGTCGATCAGCACCGGCTGCCCGAGCCGGGCCTGCAGGCCCACCTGCACGAGCCGCGCCATCTGGTCGGTGAAACCGCCCGGCGTGTACGGCACGACGATGCGGACCGGCTTGCTGGGCCAGGCAGATTGGGCGAAGGCAGGAACGGCGAGGCTGCTGCTCGCGGCGGCTGCGGCAGCGAGCGTGAAATGGCGGCGCGAAATTCTGATCGAGGACATGAAGGCGGCTTTCTCTGACGGAAGTAAACATTCATTCTCGAAGCGCAACCACGGCGCCGCGCTCAGGGTTTGCCCGCCGCGCGCAGGCGCGGTTTTCTCTTCAGAGCGGCAGCACGTCGCGCACGCGTTCCGCACCTGCGTCGAGCCAGGCCTCGAACTCGTCCGAAAGCCGTTGGGCCTCGCGCGTGGCCTTGTGCCACGCGGCCACGCGCGCCGGCGTGTCGTGCGCAAAGTGAATGAAGTCCTTGCGGTCGGGCAGCTTGCCGTTGGGCAGCGAGCGCACCCACGCCGGGTCGGGCGCGAGCACCACCATGCGGTCGAGGAAGCCGGTCGCCCGGTGGCGCCAGCGCAGGCCCTTGTCGAGCCAGCCCGGCACCACCGCGCGCTGGAAATGCGGGTACAGCACGATGCCCTCGTCCGCCGGCTGGTAGTCGAGGTGCAGGTGGTAGTCGGTGATGCCGCCGTCCCAGTAGGCGCCGCGCGGCGCGCCCGGAATGTCGTGCACTGCGGACAGCAGGAACGGGATCGAGCACGAGGCCTGCAGCACCAGGTTGAAGTTCGCTTCGCTGAGCGCATGCTGGCGCGTACGGAAGTCGCGCGTGCCGAAAGGCAGCGCAGCGCCCGGCGTCGAGAACACGCAGCGCTCGAGCCATGCGCCCAGGCCCTTGCGGTACACGCTGTTGGTGGCAAAGGCGCCCAGGTAGCCGAAGGGCGTGCGCGCCCTGCCCTCGCGCCCGAGGATGTGGCGCCCGCGCGAGGTCACCACATGGAGCCGGTAGCGCGAATGCCCGAGCACCTCGCCGATGCGTCCGCCATAGAACGTGGTCAGGCTTTCCGCAAAGCGTTCGCTGAGTTGGTGCGGACTGAGCCGCTTCTGCCCCGGCGGAATATCGAACTGCTGGCGCACGTAGTCGTGCTCGAAGCGCTCGAAGGCCGTCTGCGGATCGGCCAGGCAGGCCGTCGCGAGCCGCCAGGCGCCGATCGATGCGCCCACCAGGTCGACCGGCTGGCTCGACCGGGCAAGCCAGCGCCCGAAGATGAAGCGGTCGAGCGGCCCGAGCACCAGCCCCTTGGGCCCGCCCGCCGCGCCGGGGATCGTGCGCACGTCGTTCGGGCGCAGGCCGTGCTGTTCGATGTGCCTGCGGGCCGTGGGACCGGCGTAGATGCGCAGGGCTTTCATCGTTGCGCGAAGGGATCGAGCACCTCGACACCGAAACCCGCGAAGTCGCCGACGTTGCGCGTCACGACGATCAGCGCGTGCTGCTTGGCCGTGGCGGCGATCATCGCGTCCTCGTACAGAGTGTTCGAACTGCGATGCATCAGCTTGGCCCAGAGCCTGAAGGTTTCGGCATCCATCGGCAGCACGTTGTAGGACGCGGCAACCAGCGCGGCCCACTGCTCGATCTCGGTGGCCTTCGCGGAATCCTGTTCGCGGGTGAGTTCGATGCCGGCCTGAATCTCGCCCAGCGTGACCGCCGACAGGTGCAGGTCGGCGTCAGCGATCGGCGTCAGCCATGCGAGCACCGCGCCATGCGGGCGGGCTCTGCGCAGTTCCGAGATGACGTTCGTGTCGAGCAGGTACATGGCCGCTCTCAGCGCATCGGCGCGACCCGGCGCCGGCGCGCGTTGCCGCGCGGCGGCACCAGGAAATCGGTGCGCGCTTCCGCCGAGAGCAGCAGATCCTTGAGCGATGGCTGGGCCGTGGCATGCAGCCGCCGCCATTCCGCCGCAGGAACCAGCACGGCCGCTTCGGCGCCGCGCTTGGTCACCATCTGCGGCCCTTCGGCGAGGCATGCATCGAGAAATTCACTAAAACGCGCCTTGGCGTCTTGTACCGGCCAAGTCTTCATTGCGACCCTTCAGACTAGTTATCTGACTAGTTTAACACGGCCCGTTGTGGGGCCAGCGCCAAGTGCCGGCGTCGCTCCCAGGAAGCGGCACAAATGCACAGTTGCGATGGATGTCGCTCGGCGAAGGCGGCGCGCGCGGAATCGGTCCCGCCACCATGTCGGACCAACCACAAACACCCTCCCAGAGAGTCCATTCCAATGACCCGCTTCAGTCGCTTTCATCAAAAGGTCTATTTCGGCACGGCGAGCCATCGCACCGCCTTGCAGCATCTGCAGGACGAAGGCATCGGCCGCATCTCGCTCATCAGCGACGAAAGCGCGCAGTCCCAGGGCTTGCTCGGTGTGCTCGAGGAAAGCCTTCAGTCGCTGGGCTTGCAGTTCGATACCCACCTGGCCGATCCCACCGCCAAGTACGAAGATATCGTCACGCTGGCCGGGCGCATCAACACCCAGTCCTATGGGTGCTACATGTCGCTCGGCGGCAATTTCCTCAACTTCGTCGCCAAGTTCATCTGGATGCTGGCCGAGGATCCGCAGTTCGACGTCCGGCGGCTGAGTACCGACTTCGTGCAGGCGCAGCACGTGTCGGTGGTCCGCCGCACCGGACGGGCCATCCATGTCGCCATTCCCGCGGCCTACATGCTCGGCGGCGAGTTCGGCCATTTCGTTTTCGCAAGCTTCCGCGACGGCCTCACCAACGCCTACCTCGACGATGCGCTGCTGCCGACGCGCCTCGTGCTGGATCCGGCGCTGCTCACGACCGTAACCGCCGACGACCTGGCCGCCCAGGGCTTCGACTCCTTCACGCACTGCATCGAATGCTTCGCTCACGACGTCGACCTGCCGATCGTCAAGGCCGCGTGCCTGCAGGGCGCCAAGGCCCTGCACGACCACCTGCCCGCCCTGCTCGCCGATCAGGGCGACGTGGCCGCGCGGGCGCAGGTCCAGGCGGGCATCTGGGGCGGTAGCGTGGCGGTCAGCAACCTGTTCTCCGGCATCGTGCATTCGATGACCTCGATGTATTCGGCGAAGCTGGGCGTGCTGCACGGCGCGGCGCACGCCCTTACGCTTCCCGCCGCGATCGAATTCCTGGCCGAAGATCCGGCAACGGCCGCGCGCCTCGGCGAGATGGCGGCCCACCTGGGCATCGCCGCCGCGACGGACCCGCAGGCCGCGCACGAGCTCGCCCGCGCCACCGAGGCCTTCGCGCAGCGCATCGGGCTCGCCACGACGGTCAGCGGCGCGGGCATCGCACTCGACCGGTTCACGCGACTGCTGCCGGAGATGGCACGCGGCGCAGCCGCCTACCAGTCGACGCGGCTGATCTCGCGCCCCGCGGACGCCGCCCAGTTGCAGGCGATCCTCGAGGCTGCCGCCCGATGACGGCATGTGCTTGAATTGGTGCCATCGATCGTCACCTACCCATTCCGGCCGCCTGTGTTACGGCGGCCGGTCACGCAAGGAGCACCACCATGAGTTCGACAGAATCCGCCATCCTCGCAGGAGGCTGCTTTTGGGGCATGCAGGACCTGATCCGCAAGATGCCCGGCGTCCTGCACACCCGCGTCGGCTATACCGGCGGGGACGTGCCCAATGCCACGTACCGCAACCACGGCACGCATGCCGAAGCGATCGAGGTGGTGTTCGACCCGGCGCAGACCAGCTACCGCGCGCTGCTGGAGTTCTTCTTCCAGATCCACGATCCGAGCACCCGCAACCGGCAGGGCAACGACCTGGGCACTTCCTACCGCTCCGCTATCTATTTCACGTCGCCCGAACAGAAGGCGGTGGCGCTGGACATCATCGCCGACGTCGATGCCTCGGGCTTGTGGCCGGGCAAGGTCGTCACCGAACTCGAGCCGGCCGGCCCTTTCTGGGAGGCCGAACCGGAGCACCAGGACTATCTGGAGCGCCTCCCGAACGGCTACACCTGCCACTTCGTGCGGCCCGACTGGAAGCTGCCGCGCCGCGACAAGGCCGCCGCGCGGTAGCCTCACCTCGCCGGCTCAGGGCCTGCGCAACCCCTGCAGCTTGGCGAACGCGCTGGCCATCTGCCCCGCGGGCTGCGGCGAGTTGTCTCGGCGCGGCCCCTGCTGGCCGCGGCCTGCGCCCTCGAAGCGTTTGTCGCGCGGGCCGTCGCGGCGCGCGGGCGCAGCGTCGAGCTTCATCGACAGGCCGATGCGCTTGCGCGCCACGTCCACTTCCATCACCTTGACCTTGACGATGTCGCCGGTCTTCACGACCTCGCGCGCATCGTTCACGAACTTGTGGCTCAGCTGGCTCACATGCACCAGGCCGTCCTGGTGCACGCCCAGGTCGATGAAGGCGCCGAACTGCGCCACGTTGCTCACGGTGCCCTCGAGGATCATGCCTTCGACGAGGTCGGCAATGTCGTCCACGCCGTCGTTGAAGCGCGCCACCTTGAAGTCGGGACGCGGGTCGCGGCCGGGCTTCTCGAGCTCGCCGAGGATGTCCTTGACCGTGATGACGCCGAACTTCTCGTTCGCGAACAGCTCGGGCTTGAGCGTCTTGAGCATGTCGGCGCGGCCCATCAGCTCGGCGATGGGCTTGCCGGTCTTGACGATGATCTGCTCGACCAGCGGATAGGTCTCGGGGTGCACGCCGGTGATATCGAGCGGGTCGGCGCCGCCGCGAATGCGCAAGAAGCCCGCGCTCTG
The DNA here is from genome assembly GCF_057656815.1 of Variovorax sp. Soil_C_39. Lineage (NCBI taxonomy): Bacteria > Pseudomonadati > Pseudomonadota > Betaproteobacteria > Burkholderiales > Comamonadaceae > Variovorax > Variovorax sp. Soil_C_39. The sequence continues at coordinate 531,658 of NZ_JBDGJQ010000002.1, read as the reverse complement.
CTCGAAGGCCTTGGGACCGAAGCCCGTCACGTCGAGCAATTGCTTGCGCGTGGAGAACGCGCCGTTCGCCTCGCGCCAGCGCACCACCGCCTTGGCCACGCTGCCCGACAGGCCCGAGACGCGGCTCAAGAGCGGCACGCTCGCGGTGTTGAGGTCGACGCCGACCGAGTTCACGCAATCCTCCACCACCGTCTGCAGCGTGCGCGCAAGCTCGCTCTGGTTCACGTCGTGCTGGTACTGGCCCACGCCGATGCTCTTGGGGTCGATCTTGACCAGCTCGGCCAGCGGGTCCTGCAGCCGGCGCGCGATGCTGGCGGCGCCGCGCAGGCTCACGTCCACGTCCGGCATCTCCTGCGAGGCGAATTCGCTCGCCGAATACACCGAGGCGCCGGCTTCGCTAACCACCACCTTCTCGACTGTCATCTCGGGTGCGCCGGCCTGTGCGGCCATCTTGGCGATCAGCTTGATCAGGTCGGCCGCGAGCTTGTCGGTCTCGCGGCTCGCGGTGCCGTTGCCGATGGCGATCAGGTTCACGCCATGCTTGGCGCAGAGCTTGCCGAGCGTGTGCAGCGAGCCTTCCCAGTCCTTGCGCGGCTCGTGCGGAAACACGGTCGCGGTCTCGACCAGCTTGCCGGTGGCATCGACCACGGCCACCTTCACGCCGGTGCGGATGCCGGGGTCCAGGCCCATCACCACGCGCGGGCCGGCCGGTGCGGCCAGCAGCAGGTCGCGCAGGTTGTCGGCAAACACCTTGATCGCGACCTTTTCGGCCTCTTCGCGCAGCCGCGTGAACAGGTCGCGCTCGGTCGACAGCGCGAGCTTCACGCGCCAGGCCCAGGCCACGCACTTGCGGATCAGGTCGTCCCCCGCGCGGCCGGCATGGCTCCAGCCCAGGTGCAGCGCGATCCGGCCCTCGGCGATGCTGGGCTTGCCCGGCTCGGGCTCGACGGGCAGCGCGAGCTTGGCGTCCAGGATCTCGAGCGAGCGGCCACGGAACACCGCAAGCGCGCGGTGCGAAGGCACGCGCCCGATCGGCTCGTCGTAGTCGAAGTAGTCGCGGAACTTGGCGACGTCGGGGTTGTTTTCGTCCTTGCCGGCCATCAGGCTCGACTTGAGCAGGCCTTCGCTCCAGAGCCATTCGCGCAGGCGCTGCACCAGCACCGCATCCTCGGCCCAGCGCTCCGACAGGATGTCGCGCACGCCGTCGAGCACCGCCGGCACCGTCGAGAAATCGGGTCCGGGCTTGCCGTCGTCGAGCGTGGTGGCGGGCTGCAGGAAGGCCTTGGCCTCGGCGGCGGGATCGAGCGTCGGGTCGGCCATGAGCTTGTCCGCGAGCGGCTCGATGCCGAACTCGCGCGCGATCTGGCCCTTGGTGCGGCGCTTCTGCTTGAACGGCAGGTACAGGTCCTCGAGCTCCTGCTTGGTCGGCGCGAACTCGATCGCGGCGCGCAGTTCGGGCGTGAGCTTGCCCTGCTCGTCGATGGCCTTGATCACCGCGGCGCGGCGGTCCTCGAGCTCGCGCAGGTACGAAAGCCGGGCTTCGAGTTCGCGCAGCTGGGTGTCGTCGAGGCCGTCGGTCGCCTCCTTGCGGTAGCGCGCGATGAATGGAACCGTGGCGCCCCCGTCGAGCAGCTCGACGGCGGCCTTCACCTGATGCTCTCCCACCTTGATCTCGGCGGCGAGCTGGCGAATGATTTTCTGCATTGCTGAGTGGCGTCCCTGTCGCTGCGATCGGCCGGGCCGGTCGCGTTGGTCGAATGAAGCGCGGGAGTTTGCCATAGCGAAAAACGGCGACCCCAGCATTTTGATTTTTACCCGGGTATATTGACTGCGTAGTTTTACCCGGGCAAAATTTCGGAATGATGCTTTCACACGACTCCCGGCGCGCGCTGACGCGCCAGTACAAGGAAACGGTGCGCCCCGCCGGCGTGTTCGCCATCCGCAACCTCGAGAGCGGCCGCGTGCTCGTGCTGGCGAGCCTCGACCTGACCAGCATGATGAACCGCCAGCGCTTCCAGCTCGACCAGGGCAAGCACCCCAACCGCGCGCTGCAGCAGGACTGGACCGCACTCGGATCCGGCGCCTTCCGCTTCGAGGAATTCGCGCGCGTGAAGGAGCGGGACGATCCCACGTTCGACCGCGCGGCGGAACTCGAAGCGCTGTTCGCGCTGTGGTGCGAGGAATGCGACTGCCACGGCACGCAGGGCTACAACGGCCCCGCCAAGCGCAAGCCCTGACCGCATGCCCGCCGCGCCCATTGCGCTGTTTTTCCTGTCGCCCCGCGAGAAGCGCGGTCGGCGAAATTGTTCCCGGGTAAATTACCTCGCCACCGCCATGATTTCCAAGACCCCCGATCCTTCGACCGCCGCCTTGCCGGCCACCTTCACCGCCTTCTGCGGCTTCGAGCGCATTGCCCGCGGTTCGCGCGCCGAGGTGATCGCCGCGCTGCGCACCCGCGGCGACGCTGCAACCTGCCTCGTGTTCGACGACCACACCGGCATGCAGGTCGACCTCGACCTGCGCGACGCTGCACAGCCGCCCGAGGCCGTCATGACGGGCGAGCCGCCGCGCGGCGTGGGCCGGCCGAAGCTCGGCGTGGTCGCGCGCGAGGTCACGCTGCTGCCGCGCCAGTGGGAATGGCTCGCGCGCCAGCCCGGCGGCGCCTCGGTCGCGCTGCGCCGGCTGGTCGACGACGCGCGCCGCGTGCATGCCGGGCGCGATGCCGCCCGCGGCGCGCGCGAAGCCGCCTACGGCGTGATGACCGGCCTGGCGGGCAACCTGCCGGGTTTCGAGGAAGCCACCCGCGCGCTCTTCGCGGGCGACCGCGCCGGCTTCGAAGCGCACCTGGCCGCCTGGCCCGACGACCTGCGCACCCACCTGCACGAACTGTCCGGCCCGAGCTGGCCCCAAGAATGAACGACAAGACCGAGAACGCCCCGTCCAACCCCAGCGGCCTGCAGGGCACACCGGTGGCACCCGTCGGTGCGCCGCGCGCGCTCTGGAAGACCTTCCTGTTCTTCCTGGCGCCGATGCTGCTCAGCAACATCCTGCAGTCCCTTTCGGGCACGCTCAACAACATCTACATCGGCCAGATGATCGGCGTCGGTGCGCTGGCCGCGGTCTCGAGCTTCTTTCCGGTGATGTTCTTCTTCATCGCCTTCGTCATCGGCCTGGGCGCCGGCGCCTCGGTGCTGATCGGCCAGGCCTGGGGCGCACGCGATGCGGCCAAAGCCAAGGCCATTGCCGGCACCACCCTCACTGTCGGCGTCCTCATGGGGTTGGTGATCGCGGTGTTCGGCGGCGCTTTCACCACACCGATGCTCGCCGCCCTGGGCACGCCGCCCGACGTGCTGGCCGACGCCACGAGCTATGCCCGCATCATGCTGATCGCGATGCCGGGGCTGTTCGTCTTCCTGCTGTCCACCGCCATGCTGCGCGGCGTCGGCGACACGGTCACGCCGCTGCTCACGCTGATCATCTCGACGGCGATCGGGCTCGTCGTCACGCCCGCACTGATCCGCGGCTGGGGCGGGCTGCCGCAGCTCGGCGTGGCGAGTGCCGCCTGGGCCAGCGTGCTCGCCTTCATGCTCGCGACGCTGTGGATGGGCTGGCGCCTGCACCGGCGCAAGAGCCCTCTCGCGCCCGACCTGGCCTTCCTGCACAGCATGCGCATCGATCCGAAGCTGCTCAAGGCAGTGCTCAAGGTGGGCGTGCCCACGGGCGTGCAGATGATCGTGGTGGCGCTGTCCGAACTGGTGCTGCTCTCGCTGGTCAACAGCCACGGCTCGAGCGCGACGGCGGCCTACGGCGCGGTCAACCAGGTGGTGGCGTACGTACAGTTCCCGGCCATCTCGATCGCGATCACCGCGTCGATCCTCGGCGCGCAGGCCATCGGCGCGGGCCGGGCCGACCGACTCGGCGCCATCGCCAAGACCGCGATGCTGATGAACCTGGCGCTGACGGGCGGGCTGGTGCTGCTGGGCTACCTGTTCTCGCGCCACCTCATGGGCTTCTTCATCACGAGCGCGCCCGTGATCGAGATCGCGCAGACGCTGCTGCACATCATGCTGTGGAGCCTGGTGATCTTCGGCATGGCGTCGGCCCTGTCGGGCATCATGCGCGCGAGCGGCTCGGTGCTGGTGCCCACGCTGATCTCGATCGTCTGCCTGCTCGGCCTCGAGGTGCCGGTTGCCTGGTTCCTCAGCGACCGCATCGGGCTCAACGGCATCTGGTACGCGTACCCGGTGACCTTTAGCGCAATGCTGCTGCTGCAGACGGCCTACTACCGCTTGGTGTGGCGCAAAAAGGCGATCGCGCGGCTGGTGTAGCTGCCCCGCCCTGCCGCTCACGGGCCGCGGCGGCTCAGTCGCCGTCGAAGGCGCGCTGCACCTCGGCGATGTCGAGCTTGACCATCTTCATCATGGCCCGCATCGCGCGCGCGGCCTTGGCCGAGTCCTTGTCCTGGAACATCCGGATCATCGGCATGGGCACGGTCTGCCACGACACGCCGAAGCGGTCGGTGAGCCAGCCGCATTGCACCGGCTGGCCGCCGCCCTCGAGCAGCTTCTCCCAGTAGTGGTCGACCTCGGCCTGGGTCTCGCAATGCACGGCCATCGAGATCGCCGGCGTGAACTTGTACTCCGGCCCGCCGTTGAGCACCATGAACGACTGCCCGTCGAGCTCGAAGGTTGCCGTCAGCAGCGTTCCCTGGCGCTCGGGGTTGGTCTCGCCCCAGAGCAGCGTGTCGGTCACCCGCGAGTTCGGAAAGATCGCGCTGTAGAACTTCAGCGCGTCTTCGCCGTTGCGGTCGAACCAGAGGCAGGGAACGATCTTCTGCATGGGAATCTCCTGGACTGTTGATGATGAACCGATGAGTTCAGTATCAACAGCCTACGCGCGCTTGTCAAGCGCGGTCGCCGCGTGCGCCTTCGATCATGCGCCACGCACTCAGCGCACTGAGCACCGCGAGCCCGGCGCTCAGCAGCATCACCCAGCGAAAGCCGGCGACGAAGGATTCGGCCACCAACCGCTTGAGCGCGGCCGCGGTGTCGGCGTCGATGCCGGGCGGCAGCGCAGCGCCCGCAAGCTTGCTGCGCTCGGCCTCGAGGAAGGCCGACACCTCGGCCGAGGCGCCCATGCCGCGCAGCCCCTCGGTCAGGGTGGCATCGAAGGCCCAGGCCATGACCACGCCGAACACCGCAATGGCCAGCACCGCGGCCGCGCGCGACACCGCGTTGTTCACGCCCGAGGCTACGCCCGCCTGCTCGGGGCCGACCGCGTTCATCACCGTGGTGGTGAGCGGCGCCACGGTCACTGTCATGCCGAAGCCCAGCACCACCACGGCGGGAAAGAACCCTTGCCAATAGCTCGCGCCGACCCCGGGCAGCGCGAACAGCGCAAAGCCCACCGCCGCGATGGCGGGGCCGACGACCAGCGGCAGGCGCGGCCCGAAGCGGTCGACGAGCTGCCCGGCCCAGCCCGAGAGCGCGAACATGATGAGGATGAACGGCAGCAGCGCCGCGCCTGCCGCGGTGGCCGAGTAGCCCTGCACCTGGATCAGGTTGAGCGGAAAGAAATACAGCCCGCCGCCGAGTGCGGCGTACAGCAGCAGCGTCAGCAGGTTGGCGCCGCTGAAATTGCCGATGCGAAACAGGCCGAGCGGCAGCATCGGCGTGCGCGTCCTGTGCTCCACCACGACGAAGCCCGCGCTCGCGGCCAGGCCGATGCCCAGTGCCGCCAGCACCATGGGCGAATCCCAGTGCTGCGTCGGCGCTTCGATGAAGGCGTAGACGATGCCGCCGAGCCCGGCGGTCGCGAGCAGTGCACCGGCCATGTCCAGCCCGCCGCCGGCCGCGGCACCGCGGCTTTCGGGCACGTGGCGCCAGGCGATCCACAGCACCAGCAGCGCCATCGGCAGGTTGATGAGAAACGCCCAGGTCCACGAGAAGTGGTCGACCAGGAAGCCGCCGAGCACCGGGCCGGCGGCGGCCGTGACGCCACTGAAGCCCGACCAGATGCCGATCGCGCGGCCGCGCTCCTTCTCGGGGAAGGCAGCGCTGATCAGCGCCAGGCTCCCCGGCACCAGCAAGGCGCCGCCGATGCCCTGCACCGCGCGCGCCGCGATGAGCTGCTGCACGGTGCCCGCGAGGGCGCAGCCGACCGAGGCGAGCGCGAAGATCGCGACGCCCACGGCGAAGATGCGGCGCCGTCCGAAGCGGTCGCCGAGCGCGCCGCCCACGAGCAGCAGCGCGGCCAGCAGCAAGGCATAGGACTCGACCACCCACTGCGCCTGGAACGCGGTGGCGCGCAGATCGGCCTGGATCGCCGGCAGTGCGACGTTGACGACGGTACCGTCGATGAAGGCCATGCTCGAACCGACGATGGCCGCGGCGAGCACCCAGGGCTTCGACGCCTCGGGACAGGCGTCTTCGCGCGCGGCGGCGCCGTGCAGGATCAGCGCGTGGTCGCAGGGTGGCTTGCCGATCTGGGCCATGGGGAGAGCCTCTGCTTTACTCCTTCCCCCTCTGGGGGAAGGTTGGGATGGGAGCTCCCTGCTTGCCACCGCGCGCCGCGCCTCGATGACCGCCGCCATGCCGCCCCCCCTGCCCTCCCCCGGAGGGGGAGGGAGAAAGACTCAAGCCGGGCATGCGGTGGCGGCCGGATTCGACCGTGCCGCGTTCACGCTGCGCGCCATCGCCGCCGCCGCGGCCGCGGTCAGGCGCTGTGCGCCCTGCGCCACCGCGTCGATACCGCTGGCGACCCCCTCGCCCACCTCGAACTGGCAGGACATCGAGCGCGCCTCGTCGGAGCGGCGCAGCGTCCAGCTGAAGGCCGCGTCGACGCGGCCGCCGTCGACCGCATCGAAGCGGCGCACCTGCACCGCGATGCGCCACGCGGGCTGTGCATTCGGCCGCCCGCCCTTGGTGACGTCGACCGCGCCGAGCCGGTCGGCAATGCCGCTCGCCAGCGCATCGCGCAATTCGTTCTCGAACGACGAGGCCCAGCGGTGCTGCTCGAGCACGTCGACCTGAACGCTGCCGGCCGAGCGCCCCACCACCATCTGCGGCCGGGCGAGCCGCTCGGGCACGGCAACGGGCGCGAGCTCGACATAGATCGGCGCGGCGGTGCCGAGCGTCGAGGGCGCGGCCTCCGCGGCCGGCACCGGGCTCGCCAGCGTGTAGTAGCTGTCGGACTTGCTCGCGCAGCCGGCAAGGGCAAGCAGCGCGGCGGCCGCCGCCAGGGCGGCGCGCGAGGCGAAGGGTCGGCCTGGTTTGCTGTTCTTCATCATTTCTTCTTGTCGTCCGGTTTGCCGCGCAAAAGCGATTCGGGATGGCGTTCGAGGTAGTCGGTCAGCACGCGCACCGAGCCCGCGGCGCGCGTCAGTTCGCGCAGCGTCTGGCGCATGTCCTGCTGCAGCGGCGAGTCGTCGGCCAGCGTGCGCTCGGCCGTGTTGACGGTCTTGCGCACGTCCTTCATGGCGGCCGCGAGCTCGGGCGTGACGTCGTTGTTGATGCGGCTCACCGCCTGCTCGGCCGTGGTCAGCGTCTTGTTGAGCGTGTTCAGCGTGGTGCGCAGGTCGGCCGCGATCTGCTCGTACGGCACCTTGTTGAGCTTGCTCGCGATCTCCTGCACCTGCGACTGAATCTCGTCCAGGCTGTTGGGCACGGTGGCGAGCTCGATCGGGCTCTTCTCGAGGTCGATCTTCGCGGGCGGCGCCTTGGGGAAGAAGTCGAGCGCCACATACACCTGCCCGGTCAGCAGGTTGCCGTTGCGCAGCTGGGCGCGCAGCCCCTTCTCGGCCAGGAAGCGCAGGCGCTCCTGCTGCGAGAAGCGTGACTCGGTGCCGCGTTCGCCGGCCCGGCGCCGCAGCCGGTCGGGGTAGACCTGCACCAGCACCGGCATGCGGAACTCGCGCGCATTGCGGTCGAACTCCACGCCGATCGACTTGACCTCGCCGATCACCACGCCGCGGAAGTCGACCGGCGCCCCCGGTGTCAGGCCGCGCAGCGACTGGTTGAAGTACATCAGCAGCGTCTGCGACGGGCCATCGGGCTCCTTCATCGCGGTGGTCTCGTCGCTCGCGAGCGCGAAGGCCGCGTTCTCCTCGGCGCGCGGCCCCATGGCGTCCTCGGGCGCGCTGAAGGCAATGCCGCCGAGCAGGATCGTGGCAAGCGATTGCGTGCGCAGCGTGAAGCCGCTCGCACTGAGCTGCGCGTCGATGCCGCTGGCCTGCCAGAAGCGGGTGTTGACGCCCACGAACTTGTCGTATGGCGCATTGACGAACACGCGCATCGTCACGCCGCGGCCATCGCCATCGAGTTCGTAGGTCGCGACCTGGCCCACCTTGATGCGCCTGAAATACACCGGCGATCCCACGTCGAGCGAACCCACGTCGGCGGCACGCAACAGGAACTGCCGGCCCGTGGCGTCGCGCGTCACGATGGGCGGGTCTTCCAGGCCCTTGAATTCGCTCGCGGTCTCTTCCGACACGCCCGCATCGGCACCGATGTAGGCACCCGACAGCAGCGTGCCCAGGCCCGAGATGCCCGAGGTGTCGAGCCGCGGCCGCACCACCCAGTAGCGCGAATCCTCGGCGGTGAAGCTCTCGGCGTCCTTGCCGAGCTGCACCGTGACCCGCACGTGCGAGCGGTCGCGTGCGAGCCGCAGGCTCTGCACGGTGCCGATCTGCACGTCCTTGTACTTGACGGCCGTCTTGTTGGCCTCGAGGCCTTCGGCGGTCTCGAAGGTGAGCACGATCTCGGGTCCGCGCTCCATGATGATGCGCACCACCAGCATCACGCCCACCAGCGCGGCGACGATGGGTATCAGCCAGATCAACGATGGCAGCCATTCGCGCCGGCGCACCACGCGCGGCGGCGGAAGGCCCGGCGGCGTCGTCTGGTCGTTGGCTCTGGCTTGGTCTTCGTCACTCATGCTGTTCTTGCTTCCCGGTCGTCACTGGTTGGTTCACGTCGTTCCCGATCGGCCTGCTGCTGCTGTCGGCTGTCCCAGGTGAGCCTCGGATCGAAGCTCAGTGAGGCCAGCATGGTCAGCACCACCACCGACCCGAAGGCCGCGATGCCCACGCCCGCGTGGATCACCGCAAAGCCCTGGATCTGCACCAGTCCGGCCAGCAACGAGACGACGAACACGTCGAGCATCGACCAGCGGCCGATGATCTCGACGATGTGATAGAGCTTGGCGCGCTCGGGCCGGCGCCAGTCGCTGCCGCGCTGGGCCAGCACGGTCAGCAGGAGCAGCACCGTCAGCTTGAACAGCGGCACCAGAAAGCTCGCGATGAAGATGATCGCCGCGAGCCCGTAGGAGCCCGAGATCCAGAAGTAGATCACGCCGCTCAGGATGGTGTCGTACTGCGCGCCGAACAGCGAGCGCGTGATCATCACCGGCAGCAGATTGGCCGGGATGTACATGATGCAGGCCGCAATGAGGAAGGCCCAGGTGCGGCTCAGGCTGTAGGGCTTGCGCCGGTACAGGTGCGTGCCGCAGCGCTCGCAGCGCTCGCCTTCGGCCGCATCGCGCCACACGGCGTCGCAGTGCGGGCAGGCCAGCAGTCCCATCGAGGCGGCGGTCGCGAGCGGCGTGTCTTCGCTGTCGTCGGGTACTTCGCGGTAGAAACCCTTCACGCGCCCTCCTCCCGCGGCTCGCCGGGCGGGCGAAAGGTCATTTCCCAGAAGGCGTTGGGGTTGAACGACAGCACCGCCGTGAGCATGACCGTGAGCGCCATGAAGGCCCAGAGCGCCGGCCCGGCCACCACCGTGGCCATGCTCGAGAGCTTGACGATCGCCACCAGCACGCCGAGCAGGAACACCTCGACCATGCCCCACGGTCGCAGCATCTGCATGGCGCGCACCAGCATCGCGAAACCCGCGGGCCGGCGCTGATGCCGCAGCGGCACAAGCAGGTAGGCCAGGATGCACAGCTGCAGCAGCGGAAAGAGCAGCGTGGTGGCCAGCACCAGCAGCGCCACGATCGACATGCCCTCGCTGCTCAGCACCACCACCGCGCCGGCCAGCGTGGTCTGGCTGCGCAGGCCCTGCAGTTCGATCTCGACGATCGGGAACAGGTTGGCGATGGCGAACATGATCAGGCTTGCGAGCGTCAGCGGCAGGATGCTGCGCTGCAGGTCGCCCGGGTGCCGGTAGAGCTCGGTGCCGCAGCGCGCGCAGCACGACACCTCCCGCCGCGCGAGGCGCGCGCGCTGGAAGACCGCGTCGCAGCCCGGGCACACCACGGTTTCAGGTACTTCCGTCATGGGGTCGTACCCTAACCGATTCAGCCCGCGTGCCCCGTCGTCTTTAACCGCAGAGTGCTGAAAACTGCCGCTGCGCCGGCAAAACAGGCGGCCAGCACCAGCGCCACCACCGGCCCATGGCCGCCGTGCGGGCTCCAGATGCTGAAAACGCCGGCCAGCACCACGGCGCCGAGCGTCTGGCCGGTGAGCCGTGCGGTCCCGAGCATGCCGCTGGCCGCACCGCTTCGGTGCGCGGGCGGCGAGGTCACGATCGTGTGGTTGTTCGGCGACTGGAACAGGCCGAAGCCCAGGCCGCAGACCGCCATGCGCCAGGCGATGTCGACGTTGCCGGGATCCGCGGGCAAGGCGGCCAACAGCGCCAGGCCGAGCGCGAGCAGGCCCAGGCCGATGCCGCCGAGCAGCCCGTCGGGATAGCGCCCGATCAGCCGCCCCGCGAACGGCGCCATGGCCACGATCGCGAGCGGCCAGGCGGTGATCAGCAGGCCGGCCTCGAGGTGGCTGCGGTCATAGGCCTCGAGCAGCAGGAAAGGCAGCGCGATGTAGGCCAGCATCTGGGCGCAGAAGGCGGCCACCGAAGTGCCCATCGACAGCGCGAACACCGGGATGCGCAGCAGGTCGATCGGAAACAGCGGCACCGCGAGCCGGCGCTGCCGCCGCAGGTAGACGAAGCCGACCGCCACGCCGGCCAGCAGGATCGCCCAGGCCGACCAGTGCGCGCCGCCGCCTGCCGCTGCCGGGTCGCGCACGCCGAGCCGGTCGACGCCGAGGAACACCAGCGCGAACATCAGCACGTTGAGCGCCACGTCGATGGGCGAAAAACGCAGCCCGGCCGCCGGCGGCACGCGGTTGAACGGCAGCGACTTCAGGCCCAGCGCGAAGACCAGCACCCCGAGCGGCACGTTGAGCGCGAACAGCCACGGCCACGAGGCCACCGACAGGATCGCCGCCGCCACCGACGGCCCCGCCACCGAGGACGTGGCGACCACCATCGAGTTGATCGCCATGCCGCGACCGAGCAGCGCAGCAGGAAACACCAGCCGCACCAGCGCCGCATTCACGCTCATGATCCCCGCAGCACCGAGGCCCTGGAAGGTGCGCGCCGCGATCAGCGTGGCTAGCGAATTCGCGAACATGGCGCCGACCGAGGCCACGGCAAACACTGCCATGCCCACCAGGTAGACGCGCCGGTAGCCGACCAGGTCGCCGAGCGAGGCCAGCGGCAGCAGCATCACGAGCGTCGCGATCTGGTACGCGTTGACCACCCAGATCGCATGCGAGGCGCTGGTCTGCAGCTCGTGTGCGATGCCCGGCAGCGCGAGGTTGACGATGGTGCCGTCGAGCACCGCCACCATGATGCCGAGGATGATGACCAGCATCGCGTTGCGGCGCGCCGGCTGGGGCAGCCCGTCGACGACCTGCGGCGCCTCGCCGGCCGGTGCTTGCGTGCCTGCGGTGCCCCTCACGCCCCCTGCACCCTGCGTCCGGGCTCGGAGCGCACGCGGCCCAGCGTGAGCCAGGTGAGCACCAGCGAAACGAAGGCGCCGGTCGCCATGCCGGTGACCATCGGCAGCGGCCGTCCGTCGCTGAACAGGCCCACCACGGCCATGGCCAGTGCGCCGGTCAGCATCTGCAGCGTACCGAGCAGCGCCGAGGCCGTGCCGGCGATGGCGCCGTGCATCTCGAGCGCGAGCACCCCGGTGGTCGGGATCACCAGGCCCATGAAGCCCGAGGCGATGAAGTACAGCACGATCAGCACCCAGAGGCTGTCGCCGCCGGCCGCGAAGTAGACGAACATCGCGAGCATGGTGACGCTCGACGCCACCACGCCGAACTTCACCAGCGCCACGAGGCCATGGCGCTCGCCCAGCGGGCCGGTGAGCTGCGAGGCGCCGATGAAGGCCGCCGCATTCACGCCGAAAGCCACGCTGTACATTGCGGGCGAGAGGCCGTAATGGTCGATCATCACGAACGACGAATTGGCCAGGTAGGTGAAGAAGCCCGCCATCGCGAAGCCGCCGATGAACACCAGGCCGAGATAGTGCCGGTCGCGCAGCAGCAGCCAGTACGCGGCAAGCGCGCTGCCAATGCTGCTCTCGACGCGCTGCGACGGCGGCCGTGTTTCCTCGAGCTGCGCGGCCGTCATCGCGAGGCCCGCGACCGCCGCGATCGTCACCGCCCAGAACACGCCGCGCCAGCCTGCGACCGCGATCACCGCGCTGCCCACGAGCGGCGCAAGGATCGGCGAGACGCTGAACACCAGGATCAGCAACGACATGAGCCGCGCGGCGTCGGTGCCGGTGTGCAGGTCGCGCACCACCGCACGCGGAATCGCCATGCCCGCTGCCGCGCCCAGGCCCTGCAGGAGGCGCAGCACGATCAGCGTCTGGATGTCGGTGGCGAGCGCGCAGCCGATGCTCGCCAGCGCGAACAGCGCCAGCCCCGCATAGAGCGGCGGCTTGCGCCCGACCATGTCCGAGACCGGCCCGAACAGCAGTTGGCCCGCGCCGAGCGAGAGGAAGAACGCCGTGAGGCTCATCTGCACCGCACCGATGTCGGCGCCGAGCGTCTGGCCGATGGCCGGCAGCGCCGGCAGGTACATGTCGATGGCGAAGGGGCCGATGGCGGACAGCAGGCCCAGCAGCAGAGCCATCTTGAAGAACGGAGAAGAAGGAGAACGAGAACGCATCGCGGCAATTGTCGCCAAGCGCGGCGATCGCTGCAGGCGTGGGGTCGTCGCCGGCGCGTTCAGCTTTTTTCAGTACAGCGTGGCGCTCAGAACAACGGCAGCGTCCCGTTCGGCGTGGCGCCCTCGATGTCGAGCATCTTCAGCTTGGTCAATGCCCCGCCGCCGGCCGAGAAGCCGCCCGGCCTGTTGCCGGCCGCGAGCACGCGGTGGCACGGCACCACGGGCGCGAACGGGTTGAGGCCCATGGCCTGCCCCACCGCGCGTGAAAGGCCAAGGTCACCGAGCTCGGCCGCGATCTCGCCGTAGGTGCGGGTCTGGCCCGGCGGAATGCGGCGCGCGATCTCGTAGACGCGGCGATGAAAATCCGACACGCCGGCCATGTCGAGTTCGATGTGGCGCAGGTCGTCGTGCGTGCCGTCGAGCAGTGCCTGCACCGCAGCGATGGCGCGCAGTGCGCTCGCGGGCGGCGCGGCCTCGGCCAGCGCGGGAAAGCGCTGCCGCATGCGCCGCCGCGTGGCCTCGGCGCCGGAGTCATCCTGCGGCAATTGCACGCCGACGATCAGCCCGCGCGGTCCCCAAGCGAGGCCGCAGGCGCCGATCGCCGTGTCGAACACGGCAAAGCCCGGCGCGTTCGCGTCGTCGATCGGCAAGGCGGTGTCGTCGATGGCAGCGGTCATGGGCGCCATTCTCCGCCCTCGCGCAGCGGACGCTGGCGCGCGGCCAGCAGCGCCCCTCCCCACAGCACGATCGCCGACGCCACGAGGCCGCGCGCCAGTCCGCCCGGCCCATCGGAGATCCAGCCCGTCACGGTCGGCCCGACGATCTGGCCGAGCGCGAAAACGACCGTGAAGGCGCTGATGCCCTGCGCCCACTGCGCGTGCGGCAGGTTGTGGCGCACCAGCGCGGTGGTCGAAGCCACCACCGACAGGAACACCGCGCCGAACAACAGTCCCGAGGCCAGCGCCACCGGCACCGACGCGCTGAGCACCGGCAGCAGCGTCGCGATGCCGAGCAGCCCGTTGAGCAGCGCCTGCGGCCGCCCGCCGCGGTGGCGCTCCAGAAGCCCGGCCCAGAGCCGCGAGGACGCGATGCAGGCCAGGCCGAGCAAGGCATAGAACAGGGTCACGAACGCGGTGCCCGCACCTTGCTCGCGCAGCAGCGCAATCACGAAGGTCATGTAGCCGATGTAGCCCACGCCGAACATCCCGTAGCCCGCAAGCGCCCAGCCGAAGCGGCGCAGCGTGGCGGCGTCGCTGGCCGAACCCGGATGCGACGCAGCCGCTGCGGGTGCCGCAGGCCGGACCGGCATCGCACGCGCCGCCCAGCCCAGCAGCCCGGTGCCCGCCGCACAGGCCAGCGCCAGCGCCCACCACGCCCAGGCCCAGCCGTGCGGCTGGTCGGCGGCAGCACGCAGCACCTGCGGCACCAAGAGCGCCGACAGCACGATGCCGAAGCCGGTGCCGCCGTAATAAATGCCCAGCAGCAGCCCGCCGCGCGCGGAGCCAGCCTCGCCGAGCCGCGCGGCCATCAGCCCGCCGGCCACGAAGACCCAGGCGCTCGCGATGCCGGCCAAGAGCCGCTGCAGCAGCAGCGCGGGCGCCGCGCTCACGAAGCCGCTGCCCGCCATGAACAGGCTCGTGAGCACGGCCCCCACCATCAGCAGCCGCACCGTGCCGAAGCGGCGCATCAGCGCTGGCGTGGCGAGTGCCCCGAGCAGGTAGCCGATCGCGTTGGCGGTGTTCATGCCGCCCGCCAGCGCATAGGTCCAGCCCAGGTCGTCACGCATCGGCGGCAGCAAGAGCGCATACGAGAAGCGCGCGATGCCCAGCGAGACGGCCGCGCCCATCGAGAGCGCGAACGCGAGCCGCAGCGTGGGCGGGTCGTTCACCCCGCGTCCGGCAGCAGATGCCGCTCCAGCAGCACCGCCACATGCACCGCCTCGCGGGCCGCGCCATCGGCGATCTGGTGCCGGCAGCTCGTGCCGTCGGCCACCACGATGGCCTCGGGCCGCGCGCGGATCGCCGGCAGCAGGCTGGCCTCGGCCATCCGCATCGAGACGTCGATGTGGCGCGCCTCGTAGCCAAAGCTGCCGGCCATGCCGCAGCACGAGCTCTCGATCAGCTCGGGTTCTGCGCCGGGGATGAGCCGCAGCACCTCGAGCACCGGGCTCACCGCGCCGAAGGCCTTCTGGTGACAATGGCCATGCAGCAGGATCGGGGCGGTGGCGGGCGTGAGTGCGAGCTGGAAGCGGCCGGCCTTCAGCTCGCGCGCAATGAACTCCTCGAACAGCAAAGCCTGCTTCGCCACGGTTTCGGCCTTCTTGCCGAAGCCCATCACCAGGGCTTCGTCGCGCAGCGTGAGCAGGCACGAGGGCTCGAGGCCGACGATGGGAACGCCGGCCTCGGCCAGCGGCCTGAGCGCGTCGAGCAGTGCTTCGGCACGGCGCTTGGCCTCGCTCACCATGCCGCTGGCCAGGAAAGTGCGGCCGCAGCAATGGTGCCCGCCGCGCTTCTCGACCGTGTGCAGCGTGTAGCCGGCGGCCTTGAGCACGCGGGCCGCCGCCAGCGCGTTCTCGCTTTCGAAGGTGCCGTTGAAGGTGTCGACGAAGAGCACCGCCGCCCGGCCGCCGTTCGCCTGCACCGACAGCACGGCCTCGCGGCTGGCGAACATGCCGTGCAGGTCGGCCTTGGCGCGCCAGAAGGTGTCGGAGCGCCATTCGGGCAGCGAGCGGCGGGCCGAAAAGCCCAGCAGTTTCTCGCCGAGCCAGGCCGCGCCGGGCACCGTGTTGCGCAGGTTCATGAGCCACGGCACGCGGCTCGCGCGGTGCGCGTAGTCGGGCATGCGGGCCACCAGCCGGTCCTTGAGCGTGTGGCCATGGCGTTGTTTGTAGTGGTCGAGGAACTCGATCTTCATCTTCGCCATGTCGACGCCGGTCGGACAGTCGCGCTTGCAGCCCTTGCAGCCAACGCACAGGTCCATGGTCTCGTGCATCTCCTCGCTGGTAAAGGCGTCGGGTCCGAGCTGGCCCGAGAGCGCGAGCCGCAGCGTGTTGGCGCGGCCGCGCGTCAGATGCTGCTCGTCGCGCGTCACGCGGTAGCTCGGGCACATGGTGCCGGCATCGAACTTGCGGCAATGGCCGTTGTTGTTGCACATCTCCACGGCCTTGGCCAAACCGCCGGTGCTGTCGCCACCGGTGCCGGGCGCGGTGGTTTCCTCGGTCACCGGGTCGGCGTTCACGTTCCAGGCCGACCAGTCGAGCACCGGCTTGAGTTCGATGCGGCGGTAGGGCCTGGGTGCCGTGGGCGGCGCGAAGCGGAACAGCGAACCGTCGTCCATGCGCGGCGGATCGACGATCTTGCCGGGGTTGAAGAGGCCGATCGGGTCGAGCGCCTGCTTGATCGCGCGGAAGGCCTCGTTGATCGCCGGGCCGAACTGCCACTCGATCCATTCGCCGCGGCACAGGCCGTCGCCATGCTCGCCGCTGAAGGCGCCCTTGTACTTGCGCACCAGCGCCGCGGCCTCCTCGGCGATTGCGCGCATCTTGGCGGCGCCATCGACGCGCATGTCGAGGATCGGCCGCACATGCAGCGTGCCGACCGACGCATGCGCATACCAGGTGCCGCGGCTGCCGTGGCGCGCGAACACCTCGGTCAGCGCATCGGTGTATTCGGCCAGGTGCGCGAGCGGCACCGCGCAGTCCTCGATGAAGCTCACCGGCTTGCCGTCGCCCTTGAGGCTCATCATGATGTTGAGGCCGGCCTTGCGCACTTCCCACAGGTTCTTCTGGCGCGCCTCGTCGGGCATCTCGACCACGCTGCCGGGCAGGCCCAGGTCGCCCATGAGCTCGACCAGCCGCGCGAGCTGCGGCAAGAGCGGCGCCTTCTCGGCGCCCGAGAACTCCACCAGCAAAATCGCCGCGGGCCGGCCGATCAGCGCGGTTTCGACCGTGGGCTTGAAGGCCGGGTTGGCAAGGCTCAGCTCGATCATCGTGCGGTCGACCAGCTCGACCGCCGTGGGGCCGAGCTTCACGATGTGCTGGGCCGCGTCCATGGCCGCATGGAAGGTCGGAAAGTTGACGACGCCGAGCACCTTGGCGCGCGGCAGCGGTGCGAGCTGGAGCTTGAGGCTCTTGGTGTAGGCCAGCGTGCCCTCGGCGCCGATCAGCAGGTGCGCGAGATTGACGCTGCCGTCGGCGGTGTAGGGCCGCTCGCTCTGGTTGTCGAAGATGTCGAGGTTGTAGCCCGCCACGCGGCGCATCACCTTGGGCCAGTGCTGCGCCATGGCGTCGTGGTGCTTGCGCGCGAGCCCGTGCACGAATTCGGCAATGCCCGCCGCGCGCGCACCGAGCGTGCGCTGCGGACCGAACTCGACCAGCTCGCCGTTCGACAGCCAGGCGCTCGCGCCCAGCACGTTGTGCACCATGTTGCCGTAGGCGATCGAGCGCGAGCCGCACGAGTTGTTGCCGGCCATGCCGCCCAGCGTGGCCTGCGCGCTGGTCGACACGTCCACCGGATACCAGAGGCCGTGCGGCTTGAGCTGCGCATTCAGGTGGTCGAGCACCAGGCCGGGCTCGACGGTGGCGGTGCCCTCTTCCACGTTCAGCTCGAGCACGCGCCGGAAATGCTTGCTGTTGTCGATCACCAGCGCGGCGCCGGTGGTCTGGCCGCACTGGCTGGTGCCGCCGCCGCGCGCGAGCACCGGCACCTTCAGCTCGCGCGCGATGTCGATCGCGCAGGCGACGTCGGTGTCGTTGGTCGGCACGAACGCGCCGACTGGCGCGATCTGGTAGATCGAGGCGTCGGTGGCGTAGCGGCCGCGCGAGCCGCTGTCGAACAGCACCTCGCCCTGCGTCTCGGCGCGCAGCCGGCGGGCCAGCGCTTCGCAGGTCTCGTTGGGCGGCAGGACGGTTCCGGCTGGCTGCATGTGGCTGGCGGGATCGATGCGCATGAAGGGGGTCTCAGCTTGAAGTGGTTCGTGGATAGATTTCGCCGGCGCGCATGAGCTCGAGCACCGTGTCGCGCTTGCGCATCAGGTGCGAGACCAGCACCCGGCGCATTGCGGCCGCGTCGCGCGCGGCCAGGGCCGCGATCATCTGTTCGTGCTCTTCGACGGCGTGCTTCCACTTCGCGTCATCCTGGTTGGTGCGAAAGCGCAGCGACTGCACGCGGGCATTGATCGAGCGGTAGGTGCCCGCGAGCACCGGGTTGCCGGCGGCCTCGTTGATGGCGGTATGGATGCGCGCGTTGAGCCGGTAGTAGCCCGATAGGTCGCGCCGTGCGAAGCAAGCCATCATTTCGTAGTGCAGCGCACGCACCTCGGCGAGTTCTTCCTCGGTGATGCGCTTGGCCGCGAGCTCGCCCGACATGCCCTCGAGCATCGCGAGCACCTCGAAGGTGTTGAGCACGTCGGCCTCGGTGAGCTTCACCGCCACCGCCCCGCGGTTCGGCAGCAGATCGACCAGCCCCTCGGCCGCGAGCAGCTTGATGGCCTCGCGCAGCGGCGTGCGCGAGACGTGCAGCTGCAGGCAGAGCTCGCGCTCGTTGAGCTTGGCGCCCGGCGCGATGTGGCCTTCGACCAGCATCGTGCGAAGGCGCGAAGCAACCTGGTCGTGCAACGCGAGGCGCGAGATCTCGATGATGTCTGCGGTCATGTGTGTTTCCCTTGAATGCATTTTGAATGCAAAAAACAACAGCAACAAGCCCGACGTTTAAGGGTAAACCACAACGTCAAATCATATTTTGAATGCAAAACTTGCGGCGAAAGGACCGCCCATGCTGCAACTCGACATCCATCCCACCGGCCGCCACTTCCTTCAGATTCCTGGCCCAAGCCCAGTGCCCGACCGCATCCTGCGGGCCATGAGCCTGCCCACCATCGACCACCGCGGCCCCGAGTTCGGCGTGCTCGGCCTGAAGGTGCTGGGCGGCATCCAGCAGATCTTCAAGACCCGGCATCCGGTGGCGATCTATCCCGCCTCGGGCACCGGCGCCTGGGAGGCCGCGCTCTGCAACACGCTGAGCCCGGGCGACCATGTGCTGATGTACGAGACCGGCCACTTCGCATCGCTGTGGCAGAAGATGGCCGCGCGGCTCGGCGTCTCGACCGAGTTCCTCGCCTGGTCGGGCAAGGACGAGCAGTTGCCCACGGCCCCGAGCTGGCGCCGCGGCGTGCAGGCCGAGCTGATCGAGGCGCGCTTGCAGAAGGACACGGAGAAGAAGATCAAGGCCGTCTGCGTGGTGCACAACGAGACCTCCACCGGCGTCACCTCCGACATCGCCGCGGTGCGCCGCGCCATCGATGCGGCGGGCCACCCCGCGCTGCTGATGGTCGACAGCATCTCGGGCCTCGCGAGCGCCGATTTCCGGCACGACGAATGGGGCGTGGACGTGACCGTGAGCGGTTCGCAGAAGGGCCTCATGCTGCCGCCGGGCATCAGCTTCAACGCGCTGTCGCCGCGCGCGCTCGAGGCTTCCAAGACCGCGAAGCTGCCGCGCGCGTTCTGGGCCTGGGACGAGATCGTGGCCATGAACAAGGACGGCTACTGGCCCTACACGCCCAACACCAACCTGCTCTACGGCCTGTCGGAATCACTCGACATGCTGCTTGGCGAAGGGCTCGACAACGTGTTCGCGCGCCACCAGCGCTGGGGCGCCGGCGTGCGCGCGGCAGTCAATGCCTGGGGCCTGCCGATCCAGTGCGCCGACCCGGCCGTGTACTCGCCCGTGCTGACCGGCGTGATCACGCCCGAGGGCGTCGATGCCGATGCGCTGCGCCGGCTGATCCACGAGCGCTTCGACCTGTCGCTCGGCACCGGCCTGGGCAAGCTCAAGGGCCGCATGTTCCGCATGGGCCACCTCGGCGACAGCAACGACCTCACGCTGGTGGCGATGGTCGCGGGCGTCGAGATGGGCATGAAGCTCACCGGCATCCAGCTCGCGGGCAGCGGCGTGCAGGCCGCGATGGACCATTTCGCCAGCCATCCGGCGCCCACCGCCCAGACGATGAAGAAGGCCGCCTAGCGTCGGCGGCGCCACAGGGACCCTGGCCGGCCGCAGCGCATCGCTCGAACGATGCGGCGGCCACCACGCATCGACGACACCCAACCCCCAACGGAGACAAAGATGATGCAGAGACGTTCCCTGATCCAGGTCGCAGGTGCCGCGGCCGCGACGCTCGGCGTGCCGCGGCTTTTTGCGCAGGAGTGGCCTACCGCGCCGGTGCGCATCGTGGTGGGCTTTCCGCCCGGCGGCGGCACCGATGCGCTGGCGCGCGTGGTGGCGCAGAAGCTCGGGACGATGTGGAACCACCAGGTGGTGGTCGAGAACAAGGCGGGCGTGGCCGGCGTGCTGGCGGCCGAGTACGTGTCGCAGCAGCCCAGCGACGGCAGCACGCTGCTCATGGCGCACATCAACAGCCACGCGCTGGCGCCGAGCCTGCAACCCAGGCTGCGCTACAGCGTGGAGCGCGACTTCGTGCCGATCGTGCTGGTCGGGGTCACGCCCAATCTGCTGATCGCGAGTCCGGCGCAGAAGGCGCTCTCGGCCAAGGACATCGTGGCGTTGTGCAAGGCGTCGCCGGGCAACGTGAGCTTCGGCTCGGCGGGCGCGGGCTCGGCGCAGCACCTGGCGCTGGAAATGTTCAAGCTGCAGGCCGGCGTGGATGCGATGCACGTGCCCTACAAGGGCAGCGGGCCATTGCTCGCCGACCTGATGGGCGGACAGATCCAGTACAGCTTCGAGACCATGACCGCGGCCACGCCGCATGTGAAGAGCGGCCGCGTGCTGGCCGTGGCGCAGACGCGCGCCAAGCGCGCCAAGGGCCACCCGAACGTGCCGACGATGCAGGAACAAGGCTTCGCGGGTTTCGAGGCAACCACCTGGTATGGCCTTGCGGGCCCAGGCAAGCTGCCGCAGCATGTGGCCGACAAGGTCAACCGCGACGTCAACACGGTGCTCGCGATGCCTGACGTGCAGGAGAAGCTCGACACCTATGGCGCGGAAGACGGTGGCGGGTCGCAGGACAAGTTCAAGCAGTTCATCTCGACCGAGATCACGAAATGGGCGAAGGTAGTGAAGGACGGGAAGGTTCAGGTGAACACATGAACGCCCCCCGAAGCGCCTGCGGCGCCTCCCCCCACTGGGGGGCGCACCCGGCGGCCCGGCAAAGCCGGTTCCACGGGTGCCTGGGTTAAGAAGCTGAGAAGATCGACGACATGAACCACTCTCCCACTGCCCTCGCCGAGGCGCTCACCAATGCGCGCCGCTCCGACCAGACCCTCGACGCCACGCCCTGGCTCGACACGCTGGAAAACGCCACAGAGGCCTATGAAGTGCAGGACGCCGTCGCCGCAGCGCTCTGGTGGTTCGCCGACGAGGCCGCACCTCGCGCCTGGAAATCGGGCGGCGCCTCGCGCAGCGCGACCCTCACGCATGCGCCGCTGCCACCCGCCGGCGTGCGCACCGCCCCGGCCGATTTCGGCGACATCCACTTCCATGCGCCCGGCATCGAGGCCGAGATCGCGCTGCGCCTCGGCCGCGACGTCACGCCAGCGATGGCCGCCTCGCTCGATGCCGCCGGTGCCACCGCGCTCGTCGATGCCATGGCGGTCTCGGTCGAGATCGTCGATTCGCGCTGGCAGGACCTGGCTGCCACGCCCGCGCTGCTGCGCCTGGCCGATTCGCAGGTGCACGGCGCACTCGCGCTCGGCGAATGGAAGCCCTTCGCCGCCGTCGACTGGGCCTCGCAGCGCTGCGAGACCACCGTCGGCAGTGCCGAACCCGTGGCGCGCCAAGGCACGCATCCCCTCGGCGACCCGGCCTGGCTGCTGCCGGCCTGGCTGCGCCACCTCACGCGCCACGGCCGCACCGTGCCGGCCGGCAGCATCGTCACCACCGGCTCGTGGGTCGGCATCCTGCCGTGCGGTCGCGGCGATCAGGTCACGGTGGCGTTCGACGGCATCGGCGCGCTGCGCCTGAGCGTGTAGCGCCCACCGCCCACGCTCGCATTCGCCACCAGGAAGTCGAGCACCGCACGCACGCGCGCCGGCAGCGTGCCCGCCTTGCCGATGTAGACCGCATGGATCGGCTCGACCTCGCCGGGGTTGAATTCCTCCAGCAGCGGCACGAGCCGGCCCGCTTCGATGTCGTGCTGGACGTGATACAGCGACAACCGCGCCACGCCCGCGCCCGCGATCGCCAGCTGGCGCAGCGTCTCGCCGTCGCCCGCGCGCACCGGGCCGGCCACGGGCAGCGCGATCGCGCGCCCGTCCACGCGCAGCGGCCAGTCGGGTGTGTTGCGCCGGTAGCTCCAGCCCAGGCGGTTGTGCGCCTCGAGCTCCTGCGGCGTGCGCGGCGTGCCATACCTTTCCAGGTAAGCGGGCGCGGCCACGATCGACTGGCTGGTCTCGCCCAGGCGCCGCGCCACCAGGTCGGACGGCGGCAGCTGGCCCCAGCGGATCGCGATGTCGGCGCGCTCGTCCATCAGGTCGACGAT
Organism: Variovorax sp. Soil_C_39; assembly: GCF_057656815.1. NCBI lineage: Bacteria > Pseudomonadati > Pseudomonadota > Betaproteobacteria > Burkholderiales > Comamonadaceae > Variovorax > Variovorax sp. Soil_C_39. Next base: position 509,207 of record NZ_JBDGJQ010000002.1, on the reverse strand, counting down.
GCGGTCGGTGAGCGCGATGTCGAGCGTGATCTGCGGATGCTGCTCGAGCAGGCGCGGCACCAGCGGCACCAGCTTGTGGTGCCCGAAGGACACGCTCGCATTGATGCTCACGCGCCCGCGCGGCGCGGCGCCCGCGGCGGCGCAGCGCTCGGCCTCCTCGAGGTCGGCCAGCACGCGCGTGCTGCGCTCGTAGAAGTGCAGCCCCTCGGGCGTGAGCTGCAGCTTGCGCGTGGAACGATGCACCAGCTGCACCCCGAGGCGCTGCTCGAGCCGCGCCACCAGCTTGCTCACGGCCGAGGGCGTCATGTCGAGCAGCCGCGCGGCGGCCGAGAAGCCGCCGGCCTCGACCACCTGCACGAAAGCTTCCATTTCGCCGGAGCGGTTGACGTCGATGCGAGGCATGGCGGGCTCTTTCTGTGAATTCAGTTCACAAGTGCGTGTAGCAGCGGCATTCTAGTCACAAGCGGGAGATGGCCGCACAGTACGTGCATCATGCCCATCGCCCTTCTCGCCCTCACCGCCGGTGCCTTCGGAATAGGCACCACCGAATTCGTCATCATGGGCCTGCTGCTGCAGGTCTCGAGCGACCTCCACGTCTCCATCACGGCCGCCGGCCTGCTGATCTCGGGCTATGCGCTCGGCGTCGCAGTGGGCGCGCCGCTGCTCACCATCGCCACGCGGCGGCTGCCGCGCAAGACCGTGCTGCTCGCGCTGATGGCGATCTTCACGCTCGGCAACCTGGCCTGTGCGCTGGCGCCGAACTACGAGATGCTCATGGCCGCGCGCGTGGTCACCTCGCTCGCGCACGGCACCTTCTTCGGCGTCGGCGCGGTGGTGGCGACCGGGCTGGTCGCGCCCGAGCGCCGCGCCTCGGCCATCGCGATCATGTTCACCGGCCTCACGGCCGCCATGCTGCTCGGCGTGCCGGCGGGCGCCTGGCTCGGGCTGCACCACGGCTGGCGCGCCACCTTCTGGGCCGTCGCGCTGATCGGCGTGCTGGCCTTCACGGTGCTCGCGCTGTTCGTGCCGCGCGTCAAGGCCGAGGCCGCGCCGGCCAGCGTGCGCGACGAACTCGCGGTGCTCGCGCGCGGCCAGGTGCTGCTCGGGCTTGCGATGACGGTGCTCGGCTATGCGGGCGTGTTCGTCGTGTTCACCTACATCCAGCCGCTGCTGACCCAGGTGACGGGCGTTGCCGAATCGGCCGTGTCGCCGATCCTGCTGGTGTTCGGCGCGGGCCTGGCGGCCGGCAACCTGCTCGGCGGCCGGCTGGCCGACCGGGCGACCATGCCCGCGGTGCTCGGCACGCTGGTGGCGCTGGCCGCGGTGCTCGGTGCGATGCAGTTCGCCATCGGCACGCCGGTCGCCGCGGTGGTGTTCGTCGGCCTGCTCGGCCTCGCCGCGTTCGCCACGGTGGCGCCGATGCAATTGCGCGTGCTCGAAAAGGCCACGGGCGCCGGCCAGAACCTGGCATCGAGCCTCAACATCGCGGCCTTCAACCTCGGCAATGCGCTCGGCGCCTGGATCGGCGGCGTGGTCATCGACCACGGGCCGGGGCTGCGCGCGCTCGGCTGGGTGGCCGCGCTGCTGACGCTCGCGGGGCTGGCGATCGCACTCTGGAGCCGCGCGCTCGACCGCCGCGAGAGCGATGGCACGACGGCGGACTGCGCCTCGGCGCGGGCCTGACGAATCCTTTTCCCTTTTTCTTCTCTCTTCCAACCACTCGAAAGCCAACACCATGGAACAACGTTTTCTCGGCCGCTCGGGCTTCAAGGTGCCCGCACTCGGCTTCGGCGCCGGCACCTTCGGCGGCCAGGGTCCGCTCTTCAGCGCCTGGGGCAACACCGACGTCGAAGGTGCGCGCAGCATCGTCGACCTCGCGCTCGGCGCTGGTGTCACCTTGTTCGACACCGCCGACGTGTATTCGAACGGCGCGTCCGAATCGATCCTCGGCGCGGCGCTCAAGGGGCGGCGCGACAAGGCCATCATCTCGACCAAGCTCTCGCTGCGCGCGGGCGACGGGCCGAACGACGTGGGCGCCTCGCGCCACCATCTGATCGCCGCGACCGAGGCCGCGCTCAAGCGGCTCGGCACCGACTACATCGACATCCTGCAGCTGCACGCCTTCGACGCGATGACGCCGGTCGAGATGGTGCTCGACACGCTCGACGACCTGGTGCGCGTCGGCAAGGTGCGGCTCATCGGCGCCTCGAACTTCTCGGGCTGGCAGCTCATGAAGTCGCTGGCCGCCTCCGACCGGCTCGGGCTGCAGCGCTTCGTGGCCAACCAGACCTACTACTCGCTGATTGGCCGCGACTACGAATTCGAGCTCATGCCGCTGGGCGTCGACCAGGGCCTGGGTGCGATCGTCTGGAGCCCGCTGGGCTGGGGCCGGTTGACGGGCAAGGTCCGCCGCGGCCAGCCGCTGCCCGAAGGCAGCCGCCTGCACGAGACCGCCGGCTTCGCGCCGCCGATCGACGACGAGCGCCTGTACCGCGTGGTCGATGCGATGGACCAGGTGGCCGAGGAAACCGGCAAGACGCTGCCGCAGATCGCGCTCAACTGGCTGCTGCAGCGGCCCACGGTGTCGAGCGTGCTGATCGGCGCGCGCAACGAGGCGCAGCTTGAACAGAACCTCGGCGCGCTCGGCTGGCAGCTCAGCGACGACCAGCGCCGGCGGCTCGACGCGGCGAGCGCGGTGCCGCCGCCCTACCCCTACTACCCGTACTGGAACGGGCAGTTCGCCGAACGCAGCCCGGTGGCGGTGCAGCAGTTGCCGGGCTGAGCGGCTCGGCCCTCAAGCGGCGACGGGCTCCGGCGCCGGCATCGCCGCCGCAGCCGCGAGTTCGTCCACCAGCCGGTCGACCGCGGCTTCGGCCTTGGCGAGCGACTGCGCCAGTTGCTCGCCGCCGAACTCGTCGCATTCGACCGCGGCCTCGTGCATGTCGGTGACGCCGATGTAGCCGAACACCGAACGCACGCTGCTTTCAGTGTGGTTGAGGTGCGCGATGCGCCCGCCGGGGTCGTAGCCGTGGTCGCCGCGCGCGCCCAGCAGGACCATGCGCTTGCCCATGTCCGCGAGCATCGGCCAATACGGCACCGCACCGCGCGCGCGGTCGAAGCCGAAGGTGCGGCCCACGCGCACGATGTTGTCGATCCAGGCCTTGAACTGCGCGGGCACGCTGAAGTTGTACATCGGCAGGCCGACCACGATCAGGTCGGCCGCGACGAGCTGGTCGACGAGCCGATCGCTTTCGGCCAGCACCTCGGCCATCCACGATTCGCGCGCCTCGGGCGGCGTGAAGGCCGCGTGGATCCAGCGCGCATCGACATGCGCGGGCGGATGCTGCCCGACGTCGAGGTAGTCGACACGGTCGCCGGGGCGCACGGCTTGCCAGCGCTCGACGAAGCGTGCGGACAGGCGGCGCGTGTGCGAGCCATGCGGATCGATGCCCGAGCGGCCCGGACGGGCGCTGGCGTCGATGTGGAGGAGGTTCAGGTGGTCGGATTTCATGGATGAGGTTCCTTGGTGCATGGGGCGCTGCCACAATGGCGACGCAGGCCTTGAATCTAGGGACGAAGTCCTTCCGCCACAAACGATCGTTTTTCCACCTATGCAAGAGATCAGCTCACCTGTTCGGCCCGGCCGCCGGTTGCCGCCGCTGCTGTCGCTGCGCGCCTTCGAAGCCGCTGCCGCACACCGGAGTTTCCAGCGCGCCGCGCAGGAGCTGTCGGTCACGCCGTCCGCCATCAGCCACCAGGTGCGCGCGCTCGAAGACTCGCTGGGCCAGCCGCTGTTCCGTCGCCTCACGCGGCAGCTGGTGCTGACGCCCGCCGGCGAACGGCTGTTCGACGACCTGCGCATGGGCTTCGACCTGCTCGAGGCCGGCATCGACAGGCTGCGCCGGCCCGCGGCCTCGCCGGCCGTCACGCTGACCACCAACACCGCGTTCGCGGCGCGCTGGGTGCTGCCGCGCATGGAGGCCTTCCGCAAGGCCTGCCCCGATGTCGAGCTGCGCCTGCACGCGAGCGACAGGCTGGTCGACCTTGCACGCGGCGATGCCGACATCGCGATCCGCTCGGGCCGCGGCAACTGGCCTGGGCTGGTGGCGCGCGAACTCATGCACGAGCGCTACGCGCCGCTGTGCAGCCCGATGCTGAAGCTCCGGCGCGTCGCCGACCTGCCGAAGCACCAGCTCATCCATTGCGACTGGCAGCCGCATGCGCTCGCGCCTGCGGTGTGGCCGCGCTGGTTCCGCGAGGCTGGCATCGCCCCGCCGCGCGGCCGCGCGATGAAGTCGCCGGGCCTGTCGTTCTCCGACGAGACGCATGCCATGCTCGCCGCGCTCGGCGGCCACGGCGTGGCGCTCCTGAGCCTCACGCTCGCCGCCGAAGAGATCGCGAGCGGCGCGCTGGTGCAGCCCTTTGGCCCCGCGCTCGACACCGGGAGCTATTTCCTTGCGGTGGCTGAAGGGCGGGAGAACGAAGCGCCGGTGCGCGCGGTATGGGACTGGATTGCGGCCCAGGCTGCGGAAGGATGAGGCTGGCTGGCGAGACGCGGTGCGCGAGAACAGCGCCAGACGCTATATTCTGGCCGCACCTCGCTTTCGCGAGGCGCGAGAAAGGATGCCCGTGCTACCGTCCGTTGTGCTCGAATTGAAACGAAGTGCGGTGCGCGAAGCGGTCGGCCGCTTCCGCACGGCGAATCCGCGCGTCTTCGGTTCGGTGCTGCATGGCACCGACCAGGAAGGCAGCGACCTCGACCTGTTGGTCGACGCGCTGCCCGGTGCCACATTGCTGGACCTGGGCGATCTGGAGGAAGAGTTGAAATCGATGCTCGGCGTCGACGTCGACTTGCTGACACCCGGCGACCTGCCGCCGAAATTCCGCGCCAAGGTGCTCGCGGAGGCACAGCCAATATGAGCGAGAGCCGCCTGCCCGACTACCTCGATCACATACAACAAGCTGCAGCCGATGCACGCAGCTTTGTACAGGGAATGGCCAAGGACGATTTCCTGACCGACAGACGCACCCAGCAGGCCGTCATCATGAGCCTCATCATCATCGGAGAAGCGGCCACGAAGGTGATGGACAGCCACGCCGAGTTCACCATTGCCCACGCCGAAGTGCCGTGGCGCAGCATGCGCAACATGCGCAATCGCATGGCTCACGGATACTTCGACGTCAATCTCGAGGTGGTCTGGGAGACGGTGCAAAAATGGCTGCCGGCTTTGCTCGAGCAGTTGGCCGCGGTGCGGCAGAAAGCCGGCACCACAGACGGCGACGGCAAAGGCGCGCAGCCGTGACCGACAGGCGCCGCACGTTGATTCGCCCGCCTTTCACCGTTCGCCCCGCCACCGCAGCCGACGCGCACGCGCTCGCCGCGCTGGCAATCCAGGTGTGGCTCGACACCTACGCGACCGACGGTGTGAACGACTTGCTCGGGCGCTATGTGCTCTCGACCTTCACGCCCGCAGCGTTCGCTGCGTGGTCGGAAGCTTCCGATGTCGAACTGCGGGTCGCGCAGGCCAATGGCCATCTCGTGGGCTATGCGCTGCTGCAGTTCGGCGCGGTGCAGCCGCTGGCACCGGCCCGTGAAACCGAACTGCGCACGCTCTACGTGCAGTCGCCGTTCGCTCGCAGCGGTGTCGGGTCGATGCTGCTGCGCGAAGCGCGCAGCGCCGCCCACGAACGCACGGGCAACGACGGCCTGTGGCTCACGGTGAACGTGAAGAACCTGCGCGCCCGCGCGTTCTACGAAAAGCACAGGCTGGCCGTGACGGGGCTGACACAGTTCGTGCTCGGCGACGAGCGGCACGACAACCACGTGATGGCCACGCCGACCCACTGATCAGCCCAGCGGCAGTTCGATGCACGCCGCCAGCGGCACCGCCGTGATGCGCTCGCTGCTGGCCACGACCACGGCCCGCCCCGGTTGCGCGACACGCCGCTCGATCGCCTGCCACAGGCCGTGGATCGAACGCGCGTCGAGCGCGGCGACCGGATCGTCCAGCAGCACCACGGGCCGCCCCGACGCGAGCGCGGCAGCCAGGCCGACCTTGCGACGGGAGCCGGTCGACAGCATGAACATCTGCTTCTCCAGGTGCGGCACGAGCGAGAAGGCCTCGGCAAGGCGCTGCCACTCGGCCTGGTCGAAACCCGCATCGCCCTCGCCCAGCAAGGCCGTGCAGGCCTGCACGCCGAGCGGGTCGAAGGCTTCCGACGCCGGCTCGCAGAAGAAGACCTGGCGCCGGTAGGCCTCGGGTTCGGCGTCGAGTGCCACGCTGTTCACGCACAGTTGACCGGCCGATGCAGGCAGCGCACCCGCCAGCACGCGCAGCAAGGTCGACTTGCCGCTGCCGGTGTCTCCGTAGAGCTGCGTGACGCCATCGCCGACGGCGATTGACCAGCCGTCGGCCAGCGCGGGCTGGTCGGGGTAGGCGAAGTGCAGGTCCTGGATCTGCAGCATGGAAGAAGTCGGGGAAAGTCTCATGGGGAACAGCGGCATCGAAAACGGCATTGAACGCGATTGTGTCGCCGCCGTCGCTCAGCGCACGCCGCCGTCCAGCGGCGACAGCCCCTTCACCCACTCGAACACCGCCGCCACGTTGGGATCGTCGCGCCGCGCCTGCGGGCACACGAGGTAGAACGGCGAGCCCTGCAGCACCGGCCCGAAGGGCTGCACCAGGTTGCCCGCGCGCAGCTCGTCGGCGATGAGTGCCAGGCCCATCAGCGCCACGCCCTGCCCCTGCAGCGCGGCCGAGACGGTGTGGGTTTCGTCGGAGAACACGGGACCGGCCGTCACGTCGAGTCCCGGCACCTGGGCCACCTGCTGCCAGGCGGCCCAGGTGCCCGGCTGGTTCCTGCTGTTCGGAACCGCGAAATGCAGCAGCGTGTGCTTCGCGAGGTCGGCCGGACGGCGCAGCTTGAGCGTCGGGCTGCAGGCCGGCGCGAAGACGGTGTCGAAGAGCTTCTCGGCCACGAGGCCCGGCCACTGGCCCTTGCCGTAGCGGATGGCGACGTCGGCCGTGAGCCCGTCGAGCGGCACCGCATCGTGCGAGGCATGGATGCGCAGGTCGAGCCGCGGGTGCGCCGCGCGCAGCGCACCCACGCGCGGCAGCAGCCAACGCGCGGCGACCGCGGGCGTGGTCGACAAGGTGATCGCGCTGCGCTCCGGCGGCGCCCGCAGCCGCGCCACGGCCTGTGCCATGGCGGCGAACGAATCGCTCAGCACCGCCTGCAGCTCGCGGCCCTGCGGCGTCAGCACCAGCTGGCGCGGCAGGCGGATGAAGAGCGCCACGCCGAGTGACTCTTCGAGCTGCCGCACCTGATGGCTGATGGCCGTGGGCGTGACCGAGAGCTCGTTCGCGGCGAGCTTGGCGCTGCAGTGCCGCGCGGCAGCCTCGAAGGCGCGCAGCGAAGCCAGGGGCGGGAGTGAGTGCAGTCGGTTCATGGATGAATTGATTTTTTAGCAGCGCAAATAAATCGTCGTTTGTCGCGCTTTTTATGCTTGGATAAATTGCAAAGCATGTCAAGAGACAGCTGAATTTCCTTCATCCACCTAGACCGGAGAACCACCATGACCACCACCCTGCTCCACATCGACGCCAGCGCCCGTCCCGGGCGTTGGGGCACCCACCTGCACGGCTCGCATTCGCGCCGGCTCGGCCACCACTTCGTGAGCGCATGGCGCGCGGCACGCCCGGACGACGAAGTGATCTACCGCGACATCGGCGCCGCGCCGCCCGCGAGCATCACGGGCGAATGGATCGCCGCGGGCTACACGCCGGCGGACCAGCGCGAACCATGGATGCATGCGGTGCTGGTGGAAAGCGATGTGCTCATCGACGAGATCCGCCGTGCGGACGTGCTGGTGATCGGCGTGCCGATGTACAACTTCGGCATGCCGGCGCCGCTCAAGTCATGGATCGACAACGTGGTGCGCATCGGCGCCACCTTCGACTACGACCGCGAGCGCGAGAACCCGTACGTGCCGCTGCTGGCCGAGCGCCACCGCCGCACGGTGCTGTTGACATCGTGCGGCAGCAGCGGCTACGGCCCGGGCGGCTGGCAGGCGCACCGCGATCTGCTGACGCCCGGCATCGCGAGCCCGCTCGCGCTGCTCGGGCTCACCGAGGTCCACAGCGTGGCGATCGAGCATGCCGAGGACCGCGACGAGGAGCTTGCGCGCTCGATGAACGCAGCGCTCACGCGCATCGAGACGCTGGTGAGCACGCTGCAGGCGCCGTGACGTGACGCGCGCTCAGCCCGCGCGCAACTGCTCGCGCAGCTTTTGCCCGATCTCGGGCCGCTCGAGGAAGGGATCGGCGGGGTTGGTGATCGACACGATGTTCTCCATGCGGCTCTTCACGTTGCCGAGCGCCTTGGGATGGCTGAACACGTAGAACTGGTTGGCGCTGATGGCGTCGAACACCTTTGCCGCCACCTCGGCCGCGCTGATCTTGCCGCTGCTCACGGCCTTGTTGCTCATGGCCTGGCCGATGAGCTGGCTCTTGGTGAGCTCGCTCTCCTTGGGCGCGTTGGGACGGTTGCGCTCGCTCGTCGTGATGCCGGTGGGCACGAAGTACGGGCACAGCAGGCTGGCGCCGATCTGGTCGGTCACGAGGTTCAGGTCCTGGTAGAGCGTCTCGGTCAGGCTCACCACGGCGGCCTTGGCGGCGTTGTAGATGCCCATGTTGGGCGGCGTGAGCAGGCCGGCCATGCTGGCGGTGTTGGTGATGTGGCCGCGCCAGGCCGGGTCTTTGGCGGCGGCTTCGAGCATCATGGGCGTGAACAGGCGCACGCCGTGTATCACGCCCCAGAGATCGACGCCGAGCACCCATTCCCAGTCGGCCACGGTGTTCTCCCACACCAGGCCACCCGCGCCCACGCCGGCATTGTTGAAGACGAAATGCGGCGCGCCGAAGCGCTCTTTCACGGCGGCGGCCAGGGCCTCCATCTGGGCGGCGTCCGAGACGTCGACCTTGCGCGCGAGCACCTGCGCGCCGGCAGCCTCGGCCTCGGCGCGGGCCTTGTCGAGCGCGTCCTGCTGCACGTCGACCAAGACGAGGTTCATGCCGCGTGCGGCGCCGATGCGTGCGCATTCGAGCCCGAAGCCCGATCCCGCACCGGTGAGAACGGCGGTCTTGCCCTTGAAGTCCTGAATCATTGCCGGTGTCCTTCTTGCGTTGAATGTCTCTGAAGCTGGAGGCGCTATTGAAATACGGAACGCGCACCGGCGCAGTCACGAAGGTGCCCGCGGATGTCCCTCGCTGCGCTTCAGGCCTCGGCCTTCTTCAGCACATAGCCGATGCGCGGAAAGTGCACATGCACCGTGCCGACGCGCTCGCTGCTGCGCGCGAGCGTGTAGTGCGTGCGCGTGGCCGCCACCAGCGTGCCCGGGGTTTCCTCGAGGCCGAAGCTCTCGGCGCGCACGGTGACGGCGCTGCCGAGCGGAATGCCATGGTCGTCCTGGAAGGTGCTGTCGGTCAGCAGCGTGTGCGGCACTGCCGCCTTGGCCGCGGCGATGGCCTCGTCGGCGGTGGACTTCTCGGGCGCGCCATGGCCGATGGCGGCCATGCGGTCCATCCAGTCGACCACCGCGGGCGTCAGGTCGAGGATGCCGCGCACCGCGTCGATGCGCCGGGTGTACCAGAGCGGGTGGTAGGCCGAGAAATCGGCGATGCACGGAACCTCGCCGAGCAGAAAGGGCTTGTCGTCGAACATGTCCGACAGGCGGCGCAGGTACGACTTGTAGGCGCTGGTGGCATCGGCCGGGCGCAGCCGCGTCATGTTGCCGGCGCTCATCTTGCCGCGGTCTTCGCCGAAGGCCTTGGCCGCTTCGGGCGGCGCCTTGGCGAACACCTCGGCCACGCCGCGGGGCTGCATGTTCCAGGCCATCGCGGCCCAGAACAGCGTGCTGTCGGCCCACTGCGCGAGGATGCGCGACATGCCCTTCTCGGGCTCCGGGTAGAGCGATGGCTCGGGCTGCAGATGCTCGAGCACGTCGGCGATGAGCGCGGTGTCGCAGTACATGTCGGCGCCGATCTGCAGGAACGGCGTCTTGCGGTAGCCGCCGGTGAGCGTCTCCACCTCGGGCTTGGGCATGATGGCCGGGATCAGCACCGATTTCCACGGCAGCTTCTTGGCCCCGAGGATGAGCCGGACCTTCTCGGAGAACGGCGAGGTGTTGTAGTGGTGCAGGATGAGTTCGGCCATCGGGGTTCCTTGTGTGCGGTCGAGCCGCGGGTGTCGAAATGGGGTGCGGAGGGTGCGCTCAGCGCGGACGCGCGCGCGCGATGATCGCGTCGAAATCGGTGCCCGTGCCCAGCATGCCGAAGGCATGGCCCCAGTCGCCGCCGAGCCGCGAGGCGCAGAACGCCGCAGCCACGGCGCCCGGCGCGGTCTGCACCAGCAGCGCAGCCTGCACCGCCAGCGCCACGTCCTGTGCCAGGCGGCGCGCCTCGGTCTCGGAGGCCATGGCCTCGATGCGCGCGGGCAGCGCGTCGGCCAGGCGGTCGAGTGCGCCCTGCTGGCCGCGCGCGGGCGCGAGTTCGGCGGCCAGCGCCGCCACCGCATCGCCCTTGCGCAGGCCGCGCAGCAGGTCGAGCGCCATGATGTTGCCGGCGCCCTCCCAGATCGAATTGAGCGGCATCTCGCGGTAGATGCGCGCCATGGTGCCCTGGCCACCCTCTTCCACATAGCCGTTGCCGCCAAGGCATTCCATCGCCTCCTGCGCCAGGTGGCTGCCACGCTTGCAGATCCAGAACTTGGCGACCGGCGTAAGCAGCCGCGCCATCAGGCGCTCGTGCTCGTCGTGCTGCCGGTCGAAGGCGCGCGCGAGGCGCAGCGCGAGCGCGGTGGCGGCCTCGCTCTCGAGCGCCAGGTCGGCCAGCACGTTCTTCATGAGCGGCTGGGCGATCAGCGGCTTGCCGAAGGCGCTGCGCTGCACCGTGTGGTCGATGGCGAGCGCCACAGCCTGCCGCATGAGCCCGCTGGTGCCGAGCGCGCAGTCGAGCCGGGTCATGGTGCCCATCTCGAGGATCTGCGGAATGCCGCGGCCCTCTTCGCCCACGAGCCAGGCGATGGCGCCGTGGAACTCGACCTCGGAACTCGCATTGGCCTTGTTGCCGAGCTTGTCCTTCAGGCGCTGGATGTGCAGCGCATTGCGGCTGCCGTCGGGCAGCACGCGCGGCAGGAAGAAGCAGCTCAGGCCGGCCGGCGCTTGCGCGAGCACCAGGAAGGCATCGCACATCGGCGCCGAGAAGAACCACTTGTGGCCCGTGATGCTGTAGCGCTCGCCCCAGGCGTCGCTGCCGTCGCGCGCCGCCTGCGTGGTGTTGGCCCGCACGTCCGAGCCGCCCTGCTTCTCGGTCATGCCCATGCCCATGGTGACGCCGGGCTTGTCATTAAGGCGCTTGAGCGCGGGGTCGTAGTGCAGGCTGGTCAGCTTGGGCCCCCAGTCGGCGTACACCGCCGCATTGCCGCGCAACGCGGGCGTGGCGGCATAGCTCATCGAGATCGGGCACAGGATCGACGGCTCCAGCTCGGTGAAGAGCATGAAGCCCGCTGCGCGCAACACATGCGGCGAGGCCGTCGGCCCGGGCGCGTCGCCCCACGGCACGCCGTGCAGGCCCGCGCCCACCGCGGCGGTCATCAGCGCGTGGTAGCTCGGATGGAACTCGACCTCGTCGACGCGCCGGCCCTGGCGGTCGTGCGTGTGCAGCGCGGGCGTGTGCGTGTTGGCGAGCCGCGCATGCGCCTGCATGCCGGCGGTGCCGAGACTGGCGCCCAGCGCCTGCAAGGGCGCCACGTCGAGCTTCGGCGCGTTGAACTTCAGCGCATCGCGCAGGGGCCGGTGGGTTTCGAAGAGGTTGTAGCCCGTGAGCGGTTCAGGTTGGTTGAACACCTCGTGCGTCATTTCCATCAGCGGCCTCCTTGCCGTGCGTTCATTCAGTGCATGTCAGATCAGCTTCACCAGTTGCTTGCCGAAATTCTTGCCCTTGAGCAAACCCAGGAAGGCATCGGGGGCGGACTCGATGCCCACGGCCACCGACTCGCGCGGCCGGAGCTTGCCGCTCGCGACGAGGCCGCCGAGTTCGGCCAGCGCCTCGGGCCAGACCTCCATGTGCTCGCTCACGATGAAGCCTTCGATCTTGAGGCGGTTGATGAGGATCAGCGACGGGTTCGCGAGCGGCAGCGGCTGGCCGTCGTAGCCCGCGATCATTCCGCACAGCGCCACGCGCGCGAAGGCGTTGGTGCGCAGCAGCACGGCATCGAAGATGTAGCCGCCGACGTTCTCGAAGTAGCCGTCGATGCCGTCGGGGCAGGCTTCCTTGAGCGCGGCGCCCATGCTCTTGACGTCGGGGTGCTGGCGGTAGTCGATGCATGCGTCGAAGCCCAGCTCGTCGGTCACGTACTTGCACTTGTCCGGGCCGCCGGCGATGCCGACCACGCGGCAGCCGCGCGCCTTGGCGAGCGCACCGAACGCGCTGCCGACGGCGCCGCTGGCAGCGGTGACCACCAGCGTGTCGCCGGCCTTGGGCGCAATGATCTTCACCAGGCCGTACCAGGCGGTGACGCCCGGCATGCCGACGGCCCCCAGGTAATGCGACAGCGGCACCTGCGTGGTGTCGACCTTCTTGAGCGCACCGGGCTGCGAGGCGTCGACCACGCTGTATTCCTGCCAGCCGCCGAAGCCGACGACCTTGTCGCCCACGGCAAACTTGGGATGCCGGCTCTCGACCACCTCGCCGGCAGCACCGCCCTGCATGACCTGGCCGAGCGGCTGCGGCTGGGCATAGCTCTTGGCATCGTTCATGCGCCCGCGCATGTAGGGGTCGAGGCTCATGTAGTGGTGGCGCACGAGCACCTGGTTCTCTGCCAGCGGCGGGGTTTCGGCGGTCACGAGCTTGAAGTTGCTCGCGACGGCTTCACCCTCGGGGCGGTTGTCGAGATGGATCTGCTTGTTCGTGGGCATGGGAAGGGTCTCCGTGGTATCGAGAACGGGATCGGGGTCAGTCGGTGGAAGGCGGACGCATTTCGTTCGCGCTCGCGGGGCCGGTGGGCAGCCGGCGCTTTACGTACTTGAAGGTGCCGGTGGCGTGGGCGCACACGCGTTCCTGGGCGTCGTAGATCTTCGCCTCGGTGAAGGCCAGCGTGGCGGTGCGGTGGATCAGCGTGCCGCGCGCATGCAGCGGGCCGACCGAGGGCTGCATGAAGCTGGTCTTCATCTCGATGGTGACCACGCCGCTTTCGGGCGACACGCTGCGCGCGGCGGCCGCCATGGTGATGTCGAGCAGCGTCATGCAGGCGCCGCCGTGGGTCACGTCGAAGGTGTTCAGGTGCTCCGGCTTGGCGGTGTAGCGGATCTCGGATTCGCCGCCCTCGAACTTCGTGAGCTCGAAGCCGAGATGGCGTGCAAAGGGAATCTGGCTCGTGTAGGAGCGGATGTTGATGTCGTCTTTGGAATCAGTCATGTCGTTTCAAATTGCCCGCGGATTTCGCGTGTGCACCCGCGGAACGGGCTCCGCCCGGCCGCTGGGTGCGCCCCCCAGTGGGGGGAGGCGCCGAAGGCGCTTCGGGGGGCGTCTCATCATGCTGCGCCCAGCACCACGCTCACGCCGCCGTCCACCGCGAGCCACTGGCCCGTGATGTGCTTGCCGGCATCGCTCGCGTACAGCAGCGTCAGCCCCTTGAGGTCTTCGTCGTCGCCCAGCCGGCCGAGCGGCGCCTGCGCCGCCATCTTCTCTTCGCCGAGCGACTTGATGAGGCCGGCGGCCATCTTGGTCATGAAGAAGCCCGGGCAGATCGCATTCACGTTGATGCCGTAGCGGCCCCATTCGGCGGCCAGCGTGCGCGTGAAGCCGATCACCGCGGTCTTCGAGGTGTTGTAGGCCAGCGTCTGCATCTCGGGCGGGTTGCCGTTGAGGCCGGCGATCGACGCGATGTTGATGATGCGCCCGGCCTTCTTCGGGATCATGTACTTTTTGGCCACCTGCTGCGCCAGGATGAAATAGCCGCGCACGTTGAGGTTCATCACCTTGTCCCAGGCCTCGACGGGATGGCTCTCGGCCGGTGCGCCCCAGCTCGCGCCGGCGTTGTTCACGAGGATGTCGATCGCGCCCATGCGCTCGAGCGTCTCGTCGGCGAGGCGACGCGTGTCTTCTTCCTTGGCGCAGTCGGCCGCGATCCAGCGCGCGTCGATGCCCGCCGCCTGCAGCTCGGCCGCGGCCTGCTCGAGGTCGTCGGCCTTGCGCGAACTCAGCATGATCTTCGCGCCGGCCTCGCCGAGCGCATGGGCCATCTGCAGGCCCAGGCCGCGCGAGCCGCCGGTGATGAGGGCGGTCTTGCCGGTGAGATCGAAGAGTTGGCGCGTGGTGCGGGCGGTCATGGGGTGGTCTCCGGTGTCGTTCGAGGGGGTCGGGGTCAGACGGTGTAGTCCATGCACTGGCGCTCTTCGCGCACGGCGCCGAGGAAGGGCTTGAGCGCGACGTGCTGCGGATGCTCTGCATAGGCTGCGAGCGCCGCCGCGTCGGCGAATTCCGAATAGAGGATCAGGTCGTAGGTGGCCTCGAGCCCGGGCTGGGCCGTGGCCACCTCGAAGCGCAGCGTGCCGGGCGAGAGCTTCTCGCAGGCGTCGAGCAGCGCCTTGGCCTTGCGCAGGTTGGTGGCCTTGTCGGCGCCTTCGGCATGTTCCTTGAACTTCCACATCACGATGTGCTTGAGCATGGCGTCTTTCGTTCCTTCGTTCTTTCGTTTTACTTGCCGTCCAGGCGGGATCGCACGTAGATGAGCACGATGCCCACCGCGGCGGCCACGGCGCCGGGAACGCCCATCGACCAGCCGATCGCCGGTTCGGTGCGGCCGATGGCAAGGCCGAGGATCACGGCGAAGAGCCCACCGTAGATCAGGATCCAGATCCACTTCTCCAGGCGGGCGTGCGGGTTCTGCGGGGTCGGGGTCGGAGTCGGTTGGTTGTCGGGGGTGGCGTCGGCCATTGTCAGAAAGCGTCCTCGGGCAAAACGGTACAGGTGGAGTCGCGGCGTTCGACCACGTTGAGCCAGGCGCCTATTTTCGGCAGCTCGTAGTGGAAGAAATAGTCCGTGGCCCCGATCTTGCCAGCAGTGACCGCCCTCGCCTTCTGCGCGTCGATCTCGAGCGCGCGGCACGCCACGTCGAGCCAGATCCAGGCCAGCACCGTGTGACCGAAGGCCTGCATGTAGGGCACGGCATTGGCGAGCGCATCGGCCGGGTCGCCCGTGGCCCAGGCCGCTTCGGTCGCGCTGCCGATGCGCTGCAGCGCGGCGCCGAGCGCCTCGGCGTGGGCGGCCAGCGCCGGCACCGCGGCCGCGCGGCCGATGGTGGCGGTGATGCGGCCGGCCAGCAGTTGCAGGCCCCGGCCCTTCTCCATCAGCACCTTGCGCCCGAGCAGGTCGGCGGCCTGGATGCCGTGGGTGCCCTCGTGGATCATGTTCAGGCGGTTGTCGCGCCAGTACTGTTCGACCGGAAAGTCGCGCGTGTAGCCGTAGCCGCCGTGCACCTGGATGGCGAGCGAATTGGCCTCGAGGCACCACTCGCTGGGCCAGCTCTTGGCAATGGGCGTGAGCACCTCCAGCAGCAGCCGGGCATCGTCGGCGGTCTGCGCCTCGCCGGTCTTCTGCTCGTCGACCAGCCGGGCGCAGTACAGCTCGAGCGCCAGCGCGCCTTCGCAGTACGCCTTCTGCGCAAGCAGCATGCGGCGCACGTCGGCGTGCTCGATGATGCGCACCTGCGGGCTGGCCGAGTCCTTGACGACGGCCGTGCCGGGCTTCTCGGGCTTCTTCACCAGGCGGCCCTGCGGCCGGGTCTTGGCGTATTCGAGCGAGGCCTGGTAGCCGGCCATGCCGAGCATCGTGGCGGCGGTGCCGACGCCGATGCGCGCCTCGTTCATCATGTGGAACATGCAGTGCAGGCCCTTGCCGGGCTCGCCCACCAGGTAGCCGACCGCGCCGGCCTTGCCGTCGACCGGGTACCTGCCCTCGCCGAAGTTCAGCAGCGTGTTGGTGGTGCCGCGCCAGCCGAGCTTGTGGTTCAGGCCCGCGAGCGCGACGTCGTTGCGCTGGCCCGTGAGCTGGCCCTGCGTGTCGACCATGCGCTTGGGCACGATGAACAGCGAGATGCCGCGCGTGCCCGGCACCAGCTTGCCGTTCTCGTCGGGAATCTTCGCGAGCACGATGTGCACGATGTTCTCGGTCAGCTCGTGGTCGCCGGCGGAGATCCACATCTTGTTGCCGGTGAGGCGGTAGCGCGGGCCGAGCGGGTCGCTTTTGAAATCGTCGCCATCGGGCACCGCGCGCGTCGCCACGTCGCTCAGCGACGAGCCGGCCTGGGGCTCCGACAGGCACATGGTGCCGGCCCAGCGGCCAGCGAATTCGTTCTTTGCGAACACTTCCTGCTGCATCGGCGTGCCGTGCACCATCAGCAGGTTGGCATTGCCGCTCGTGAGCATGTTGGAGCCGATGCTCACCGAGGCCATGGCGAAGAAGCTGTTGGCCGCGGCCTGCAGCGTGTAGGGCAGCTGCATGCCGCCGATGTCGTAGTCCTGCGCCGCACTCATCATTCCCGATTGGACGAAGGCCCGGTGCGCATCGTGCGTGGCCTGCGGCAGGATCACCTTCTCGCCGTCGAAGTGCGGCTCCTGGGTGTCGACGATGCGATTGGCCGGCGCGTACTTCTCGCGCGCAATGCGCTCGCAGGTATCGAGCACCGCGTCGAAGGTCTCGCGCGAGTGGTCGGCGAAGCGCTCGCGCTGGTTGAGCGATTCGGCGTCGAGCCAGTCGTAGAGCAGGAAGTCGAGGGTGGGACGCAGCGTCATGTCGGTGGGCGGGCAGTTCGTCGTACGGAAGAGTCCCAGCGCATGGGCGCGGCCGTGCGCAGGTTCGGTGGAGCCGCCTCAATGTAAATCAATCGTCCCCGGCGCCGTGACTCCTTCATGACAAGGCGGCCGCCGGGCGCCGGGGCCGCGGTGCTTACGCATGCGAGTCGCGCACGTGACGGAGTTGGGGCAAACCTCAAGGGCCGGCGATGCCGCGCGCACCCAGAATTTCCGCTGCCCAGCCGCAATCGCTGGCACACCGGCCCGTGACGGGCTCACAAGGGGAAAGACAAGAATGGAAATCTTCTTTCAGCAGCTGCTGAACGGCCTGACCGTTGGCGGGGTCTACAGCCTCGTGGCGCTGGGACTGACGCTGGTCTACGGCATCCTGCACGTGCCCAATTTCGCGCACGGCGCCTTCTACATGACGGGGGCCTTCGCGGGCTACTACCTCATGACGGCGCTGGGCCTGAACTACTGGCTCGCCATGCTCGGCGCAGCGGCCACGGTGGCGGTCATCGCCATGCTGGCGCAGGTGCTGGTGTTCCACCCGCTGCGCAACGCGCCCGAGCTGCACGACATGATCGCGGCGATCGGCATCCTGCTCTTCCTGGAGGCCGGCGTGCAGGCGCTCTTCGGTGCGGAGTTTCACCGCATGCAGACACCCTATGGACAGATCGTCGAGATCTTCGGCCTGACCTCGCCGCTGCAGCGCCTGCTGATCATCGCCGGCGCCTTCCTGCTGATGGGGCTGCTGCACCTGTTCTTGAACCACACGGTGCTGGGCTCGACCATCCTCGCGATGGCGCAGAACCGCGACGGCGCCGCGCTGGTGGGCATCGATGCCGGCCGGGTCACGCTGCTGGTCTTCGCCATCTCGGGCGCGCTGGCGGCGGTGGCGGCCATGCTCTATGCGCCGATCAACCTGATCTATCCGGCGATGGGCAACCTGGTGATCACCAAGGCTTTCGTGATCATCATCCTGGGCGGCATGGGCAGCTTCCCGGGCGCCATCGTGGGCGGGCTGATCATCGGCATGGCCGAGGCCTTCGGCGGCTTCTACTTCTCGACCGACTACAAGGACATCATCGCCTTCGTGCTGCTGGTGGTGATCCTCTCGTTCCGGCCGCAGGGCCTGTTCACCGGCAAGGGGGCACGCGCATGAGCAAGCTCGCCACCCGCTGGCCCTGGTTCGCGCTGCTCGCCGTGGCGCTGGTCTTTCCGCTGTTCGCCAGCGACACCTACATCATCTCGGTGGTGTCGCTCGCCTTCATCATGGCGCTCGCCGCGCTGGGCATGAACCTGATCACCGGCTACACCGGCCAGTTCAACCTGGCGCACGGCGCCTTCATGGCGGTGGGCGCGTACACCGTGGGCATCCTCACCACCGACTACGCGGTGCCCTTCTGGGTGGCCTTCGCGCTGGCCGGCGTGGTGACCGGCGTGCTGGGCTACTTCGTCGGCCTGCTGTCGCTGCGCCTGAAGGGCCATTACTTCTCGATCTTCACGCTGTGCGTGAGCTACATCATGTACCTGCTGATCGAGAAGTGGGAAAGCCTCACCCACGGCACGGTGGGGATCATGGGCATCCCGGCGCCTACCGGCATCGGCAGCCTGCAGTTCGAGACGCCGGTCGCGCAGTACTACCTGGCGCTCGCGTTCCTGGTGCTGGGCACCTTCCTGATGTCGCGCATCGTCAACTCGCTGCTCGGGCGCGCCTTCATGGCGGTGCGCAACGGCGACATGCTGGCCGAGGCGCTGGGCGTCGACCTGATGCGCACCAAGACGCTGTCGTTCGTGCTGTCGGTGATCTACGCCGGCTTTGCGGGCGCGCTCTATGCCGGGCAGGTGCGCTTTCTCGGGCCGGACGTGGCCAGCGAGGTCGTGACCTTCGACCTGATCATGTTCACGCTCGTCGGCGGCATCGGCACGCTGATGGGGCCGCTGGTCGGCACGCTGCTGGTGACCTGGATGACGCAGAGCCTGCAGTTCCTGCAGGACTACCGCATGCTGGTGTTCGGCCCGGTGCTGGTCGCGCTGGTGATCTTTTTGCCCGACGGCATCGTCGGCACCTGGCTCAAGCACAGGGCGCGGCGGCGCGCGCGCGCGTCGGCGCCACCGCCGCGCGCGGCCGGCGGCATCGAGGCCGCGGACGGCAAGTCGGAGGCACGCGGCCATGCTTGAAGTCGAGGCACTCACCAAGAAATTCTTCGGCCTCACCGCCGTGGACCAGGTATCGACGCGCATCGCCGAAGGCCAGATCACCGCGATCATCGGCCCCAACGGTGCCGGCAAGACGACCTTCTTCAACCTGATCGCCGGCACGCATGCGCCGACCTCGGGGCGCATCGTGTTCAAGGACCAGGACGTGACCGGCATGCGGCCCGACCGCATTGCGCGGCTTGGCGTGGCCAGGACTTTCCAGACCACGAGCCTGTTCGACAACGCCACGGTGCTCGACAACCTGATCGTCGGACATCGCCTGCGCACCCATGCCAACCTGTGGGACGTGCTGCTCAACACGGCCCGGCTGCGCGAGGAGGAGCGGCTGTGCCGAGCGAAGGCGATGGAGGCGCTCGATTTCGTCGGCCTGGCCCACGTGGCCAACCGCATTGCCGCGGACATCACGCAGGAGGAACGCAAGCGCGTGGCCTTCGCGCTTGCACTCGCGACCGACCCCGAACTGCTGCTGCTCGACGAACCGGCCGGCGGCGTGAACCCCGAGGAGACGGTGGGCCTGGCCGACCTGATCCGCAAACTCGTGCGCCACGGCAAGACCGTGTGCCTGATCGAACACAAGATGGACATGATCATGCAGCTGGCCGACAAGATCGTGGTGCTCAACAACGGCGAGAAGATCGCCGAGGGCACCGCCGACGAAGTCCGGCGCGATCCGCATGTGATCGAGGCCTACCTGGGAGCCGACCATGCTGCGGTTTGAAGGCGTCACGCTCAAGTACGGCAGCTTCCGCGCGCTCGACAACATCTCGCTGCACGCCGAGCAGGGCGAACTGGTGGTGCTGCTGGGGGCCAACGGCGCGGGCAAGAGCTCGATCTTCCTGGCCGCCAGCGGCATCCACAAGACGGCGGGCGGATCGATCCGCATGGGCGAGCACGACCTGACTGGCAAGCGGCCGGCGCAGATCGTGCAGGCCGGGCTGGTGCACTGCCCCGAGGGGCGCAAGTTGTTCCCCGAGATGACAGTGAAGAAGAACCTGACGCTCGGCGCCTATGTGCACCGGCGCGACAAGGCCGGCATCGCCCGCACGCTCGACGAGGTGTTCAGCCTGTTTCCGGTGCTGCTGCAGAAGCAGAACGACCCCGCCGGCTCGCTCTCGGGCGGCCAGCAGCAGATGGTGGCCATCGGCCGCGCAATGCTCGGCCGGCCCAAGGTGCTGCTGCTCGACGAGCCCTCGCTCGGCCTGGCGCCGCTGGTGGTCAAGCAGGTGTTCGACGTGATCCGCCGCATCAACGAGGCCGGCACCACGGTGCTACTGGCCGAACAGAATGCCTACTCGGCACTGGCCATTGCCGACCGCGCCTACGTGATCGAGCGCGGGCGCATCGCGCTGGAGGGCGACCGCGAGGCGCTGCTCAACAACGAGGCCGTGCGCGCGGCCTACATCGGCGCCTGAACGCCCCTTCCCTTTATTTCTTTCCGCGTACCAACCCATCCAGGAGACAGACAACAATGACCGCTACCCCTACCCGCCGCCGCTTCGCACGCCTGCCGCTGGCCCTTGCACTGGCCGCAACCTTTGCCGCCGCGGGCGCCAGTGCGCAGGAGACTGTCAAGATCGGCTTCACCGGGCCGCTCAGCGGCGGTGCCGCGCTCTACGGCAAGAACGTGGTCGATGGCATGGAGATGGCCATCAAGGAGATCAACGAAGCGGGCCTCACGGTCGCGGGCAAGAAGGTCAAGCTCGAACTGGCGGCGCTCGACGACAAGTACTCGCCGGCCGAATCCGCGATCAATGCGCGCCGGCTGGTGCAGCAGTCGAAGGTGCCGGCGGTGTTCGTGCCGCACTCGGGCGGCATCTATGCGATGCAGGCCTTCAACGAGCGCGAGAAGTTCATCGTGATGGCGTACTCGAGCACGCCGAAGATCACCGAGGTGGGCAACAAGCTCACGGTGCGCATCCCGCCGAGCTTCGTCGGCTACATCGAGCCGTTCTCGAAGTACGAGATGAAGAAGTTCGGCAAGAAGGCCGGCATGCTGCCGGCCGACCACGACTATGCCAAGGCCTGGTCGGCGCTGTTCGAGCCGGCCTGGAAGAAGCTGGGCGGCGAGGTCGTGTCGAACAACCCGATGTCGTACAACAAGTCGGCCGACTTCTACAGCGGCGTGAGCCGCGTGCTGGCCGAGAAGCCCGACGTGCTCTTCATCGGCGGCCCGTCGGAGCCGACCGCGCTGGTCGCCAAGCAGGCACGCGAGCTGGGCTTCAAGGGCGGCTTCATCCTGATGGACCAGGCCAAGGTCGACGAGATGGCCAAGATCACCGGCGGGCTCGAACCGCTCAACGGCTCGGTCGGCGTGCTCCCGGTGTCCACCGACGAGCGCGAAGGCGCCAAGACCTTCTCTGCCGCCTACCGCAAGGCCTTCGGTGCCGACCGCCAGCCGACCAGTGAATCGTCCTACAACTACACGCTGACGCACGCGCTGGCCGCGGCGATGACGCTGGCCGGCACCACCACGGATGCCACCGCGATCCGTGCCAAGCTCGGCGAGGCACTGGCGAAGCTGCCGCAGAAGTACAACGCGGGCGATTTCCGCGGCATCGACAACGTGGGCGCCACCATCGTCGACCCGGTGGTGGTGACGGTCGAGGACGGCAAGATCAAGCCGGTCAGCCTGAGCGAACTCGGCAAGTAAAAAGCGGCTGTCGAAAAAAAGCCCTTCGGCGCGCACGGCGCCGAAGGGCTTTTGTTTCTTGGGCGCCCGGTGACCGGGCCCCGGGGCTTACAGCACCTCGAACACGCCCGCAGCACCCATACCGCCGCCGATGCACATCGTGACCACCACCTTCTTCGCGCCGCGGCGCTTACCTTCAATCAGCGCATGGCCCGTGAGGCGCTGGCCGCTCACGCCGTAGGGGTGGCCCACGGCGATGGCGCCGCCGTTCACGTTCAGGCGGTCGGCGGGAATGCCGAGCTTGTCGCGGCAGTAGATCACCTGCACCGCGAATGCCTCGTTGAGTTCCCACAGGTCGATGTCGCCGACCTTCAGGCCGAGCTTGGCCAGCACCTTGGGCACCGCGAAGACGGGGCCGATGCCCATTTCGTCGGGCTCGCAGCCGGCCACGGCAAAGCCGAGGAAGCGGCCGATCGGCTTCAGGCCCTTGCGCTCGGCGTACTTCTCGTCGACCACCACGCAGGCGCCTGCGCCGTCGGAGAACTGGCTGGCGTTGCCGGCCGAGATCAGGCCGCCGGGCATTGCGGAGCGGATGCCGCTGATGCCTTCCTTGGTGGTGCCGGGGCGGATGCCTTCGTCGTTCTCGATCGTGACTTCCTTGGTGCGCAGGCCCATCACGGCATCGGCCACGCCGGCCAGCACGGTGATCGGTGCGATCTCGTCCTTGAACTTGCCGGCCTCTAGCGCGGCGGTGGCCCGCTGCTGGCTCGCGGCGCCGTATTCGTCCATGGCATCGCGGCCGATGTTGTAGCGTTTGGCCACCTGCTCGGCCGTCTGCAGCATGTTCCAGTAGATCTCGGGCTTGTGCTTGGTCAGCCACGGATCGGTCAGCATGTGCTTGTTGGCTTCGTTCTGCACGCACGAGATGCTCTCGACGCCGCCGGCCACGTACACCTCGCCCTCGCCCGCGATGATGCGCTGCGAGGCGGTGGCGATGGTCTGCAGGCCCGACGAGCAGAAGCGATTGATCGTCATGCCCGAGGTGGTGATCGGGCAGCCGGCGCGCAGCGCGATCTGGCGCGCGATGTTGGAGCCGGTCGCGCCCTCGGGCGTGGCGCAGCCCATCACCACGTCATCGACCTCGCCTGCGTCGATGCCGGCGCGCGAAATGGCGTGCTGCACCGCATGGCCGCCGAGCGTGGCGCCATGCGTCATGTTGAAGGCACCCTTCCAGCTCTTGGCGAGCGGCGTGCGGGCGGTGGAAACGATGACGGCGCTGGTCATGGTGATGTCCTTTGAAGATGGAAGGGAAACGGATGGGTTGTCATTGCGCCGGCGCGCCACTGGTGTTGCGCAGGAGCTGGTGATAGAAGCCGATCATCTCGCCGTAGTTGGCGATGGCGAGGCGTTCGTTGTTGCCGTGAAAGCGCGCGAGGTCCTCGCTCTTCATGCGGTAGGGCGAGAAGCGGAACACCGCGTCGCTCACGAGGCTGAAGTGGCGCGAGTCGGTGGCCGCTGTCATGAGGCCTGGTGCGACCAGCGCGTCGGGGAACGACTCGCGCACCGCCTGCGCGATCGCGCGGTAGCCGGCGCTGTCGGTCGGCGAGACCGGCGAGGCCTCGGCGTTGCCCGGGTAGCGCTTGATCTGGATGTCGTCGTCCGCGAGCTGGCTGCGCAGGTGCGCCTCGACGCTCTCGAGGGTGTCGCCCGGCAGCACGCGAAAGTTGACCGCCGCCTCGGCGCGGCCGGGCAGCACGTTGTCCTTGTTGCCGGCGCGCACGATGGTGAGCGCCGTGGTGGTGCGCAGCATCGCATTGCTGCTCGGGCTTTTTTCGAGCTGGCTGCGCACCAGCGGCTCGGTGAGCCAGAGGTTCGACAGCAGCACGCGGTTGATGCCGCTCATCTCGGGCGCGAGCGTGCCGAACATCTCGCCCGCAACGCCGCGGATGCCACCGGGCATCGGATGCGCTTCGAGCCGTGCGAGCGCAGCGCTCAGGCGGCCGATGGCGCTGCGGGCCGGCGGCATCGACGAGTGGCCGGGCGCGGTGTCGAGCGACAGGAAGAAGGTGGCATAGCCCTTCTCGGCCAGGCCGATCAGCGCGGCCGGCTGCGAGAGCCCGGGCAGCACGCCGTCGAGCACCAGCAGGCCCTCGTCGAGCACCCAGTCGAGCCGCACACCGCGCGACTTGAGCAGCTCGGCGATCGGCAGCGCGCCGCGCAGGCCGCTCACCTCCTCGTCGTCACCCATCACGAGGTAGACGGTCTGCTTCGGCTGGAAGCCGCTCGCGAGAAGCAGCTCGATGGCCTCCAACTGCGCGAACAGGTTGCCCTTGTTGTCGAGCGTGCCGCGGCCCCAGACGAAGCCGTCCTTGATCTCGCCGCCGAAGGGATCGACGCTCCAGGCCTTTTCGGTGCCCGGGGCGATCGGCACCACATCCTGGTGCGACATCAGCGCGATCGGCTTGGCTGCGGAGTCGCTGCCGGGCCAGGTGTAGAGCAGCGCCTTCTGGCCCACGACCTCCTTCTTCAGGGTGGCGTGGACCTTGGGGTACTGCTGTTCGAGGTAGGCATGCAGCCGGTCGAACTCGGCCCCGCTGGCGGCCGGGTCGTCGAGGCTCGACACGGTGCGGATCGGGATCGCGCCCGAGAGCCGCTTGGCAGCGGCCTCCAGGTCGATCGGCAGCTTGGGCGCCGGCGCCACCGCGAGCTGGCGCGACGGCGTGGTCCAGGTCTTGACCGCCACGGCCGCCACCAGTGCCACGAGCGCCAGCAGCAGCCCCAGGAAGATGCGTTTCAACATGGGCGGTCGAGATTCCTTTGCGGTGCGCTCAGCCGAACGACTTGCCTTCGGCGACCATCTTCTGGAGCAGCGGCGCAGGCTCCCAGAAGGAAGCGTCGTCGCGCGGGTTCTTGGCAAAGCGCTTCATGGTCTCCGTCACGTTGTAGAGGCCGACCTGCGAGGCATAGTGCATCGGGCCGCCGCGCCAGATCGGGAAGCCGTACCCCGTCAGGTACACCATGTCGATGTCGCTCGGCTTCGACGCGATGCCGTCCTCGAGGATGTGCGCGCCTTCGTTGACCAGCGCATACACCAGGCGCTGCACGATCTCTTCATCGGAGATCCTGCGCGGCGTGACGCCGAGTTCCTTGCGATGGTCCTCGATCATCTTGTTGACGAGATCCGACGGGATCGCGTCGCGCTTGCCCGGCTTGTAGTCGTACCAGCCCGCGCCGGTCTTCTGGCCGAAGCGGCCCAGTTCGCAGAGCTTGTCGGCCGTGCGGCTGTACTTCATGTCGGCACGCTCGACCGCACGGCGCTTGCGGATGGCCCAGCCGATGTCGTTGCCCGCCAGGTCGCCCATGCGGAACGGGCCCATCGCGAAGCCGAATTTCTCGATCGCGCGGTCGACCTGCTGCGGCGTGGCGCCTTCATCGAGCAGGAAGCCGGCCTGGCGCGAGTACTGCTCGATCATGCGGTTGCCGATGAAGCCGTCGCACACGCCCGAGACCACCGCGGTCTTGCGGATCTTCTTGGCGATCGCCATCACCGTGGCGAGCACGTCCTTGGCCGTTTCCTTGCCGCGCACCACTTCGAGCAGCTTCATCACGTTGGCCGGGCTGAAGAAGTGCATGCCGACCACGTCCTGCGGCCGCTTGGTGAATGCTGCGATCTTGTCGACGTCGAGCGTGGAGGTGTTCGACGCGAGGATCGCGCCCTTCTTGGCCACCTCGTCGAGCTGCTTGAACACCTTCTCCTTCACGCCGAGTTCCTCGAACACGGCCTCGATGATCAGGTCGCAGTCCTTCAGGTCGGCATAGTCGAGCGTGGTGCTCAAAAGCGCCATGCGCTGGTCGTACTTGTCCTGCTTGAGCTTGCCCTTCTTGATCTGGCCCTCGTAGTTCTTGCGGATCGTGGCGATGCCGCGGTCGAGCGCCTCCTGCTTCATCTCGAGGATCTTCACCGGGATGCCGGCGTTCAGGAAGTTCATCGAGATGCCGCCGCCCATGGTGCCGGCGCCGATCACGCCGACGGACTTGATCTCGCGCTTGGGCGTGTCCTCGGGCACGTCGGGAATCTTGGAAGCGGCGCGCTCGGCCATGAACAGGTGGCGCAGCGACAGCGACTCGGGCGTGAACATCAGCGTGGTGAAGATGCGGCGCTCTTCGGCCATGCCGTCGTCGAACTTCATCTTGGTGGCCGACTGCACCGCGTCGATGCACTTGAGCGGCGCGGGGTAGTTCTTCGACATGCCGCCGACCATGTTGCGCGTGAACTGGAAGTACGCGTCGCCCTGCGGATGACGGCATGGCAGGTTGCGCACCAGCGGCAGCTCACCTCCCTTGCCGGCGACCGACTTGGCGAAGGCCACGGCCTCCTCGAACACCGATTCGGCCGACGCCGAGAGCCGGTCGAACAGCTTCTGGCCGGGCAGCGAGGCGAGCACCTCGCTCTTCACCGGCTCGCCGCTCACGATCATGTTGAGCGCGGTCTCGACGCCGAGCACGCGCGGCAGGCGCTGCGTGCCGCCGGCACCGGGGATCAGGCCCAGCTTGACCTCGGGCAGCGCAATGCCGGTGCCCGGTGCGGCGATGCGGTAGTGGCAGCCGAGCGCGAGCTCGAGGCCGCCGCCCATGCACACCGAATGGATCGCCGCGACGATGGGCTTGGGCGAGGCCTCGAGCGCGAGGATCACGCTCAGCAGGTTGGGCTCCTGCAGCGCCTTGGGGGTGCCGAATTCCTTGATGTCCGCACCGCCCGAGAACGCCTTGCCGGCGCCCGTGATGACGATGGCCTTGACGGCGTCGTCGGCGTTGGCCTTCGACAGCCCATCGGTGATGCCGATGCGGGTCGAGAAACCGAGACCGTTGACCGGGGGATTGGTCATGGTGATCACGGCGACATCGCCGAGCACTTTGTATTCAGCCGTCATGCTGCGTTCCTTGGTGTGAGAAGAAAAGTACGAAAAAGCACGAGTGTTCTTTTCCGGGGATTTTAGGCTTTTGGCGCAGCGCAACAATGGCACGCAGTCGCTGTTGGGACAAGGGGGCGAAGCCGCAAAAAGAAAAAACGGAACCTGCGCGAAAACCGCGAAGGTCCCGCTGTCTCGCCTCGGAAGCCTAGACTTCCAGCCATTCCTTGCGGATCGATGCATCGGCGCGCAGGCTGTCGGGCGTGCCGTCGAACACGATGCTGCCGTGGCCCATGACCAGCGCGCGGTCGGAGATCTGCATCGCGATGGTGAGCTTCTGCTCGATCAGCAGCACCGAGACGCCCTTGTCCTTGAGCGTCTTGAGGTACTGCGCCACGAGTTCGACGATCTTGGGCGCGAGGCCCTCGGTGGGCTCGTCGATGATGATCAGGTCGGGGTCGCCCATGAGCGTGCGGCACAGCGTGAGCATCTGCTGCTCGCCGCCCGAGAGCACGCCGGCCTCGGTGTGCTGCCGCTCCTTCAGGCGCGGGAACATCTCGTACATGTCGTCGAAAGACCAGCGGCTGCCCTTGCCCGAGCCCTTCTGACCCAGCAGCAGGTTCTGGTGCACCGTGAGCCGCGGGAAGATGTCACGGTTCTCGGGCACGTAGCCGATGCCCATGTGGGCGATCTCGTAGGCCTTCTTGCGCAGGATGTCCGTGTCCTTCCAGCGCAGCGTGCCCTCGGCATGCACCAGGCCCATGATGGCCTTGGCGGTGGTCGACCGGCCCGAGCCGTTGCGCCCGAGCAGGGCCACGATCTCGCCCGGCCCGACGTGGAACGAAACGCCATGCAGCACATGGCTCTTGCCGTAATAGGCGTGGATGTCGTGAAGCTTCAGCATGATGTCCGGTGTCAGTGTCCCGCCTGCGCATCGGCGATGGTGGAGCCCAGGTAGGCCTCCTGAACGCGCGCGTTCGCACGCACGGCGTCCGGGGTGTCGAAGGCGAGCACCTCGCCATACACCACCACCGCGATCTTGTCGGCCAGCCCGAACACCACGCCCATGTCGTGCTCCACGGTGAGCAGCGTCTTGCCCGTGGTGACGTGCTTGATGAGCGAGATGAAGTGCGCGGTCTCGGTCTTGCTCATGCCGGCCGTGGGCTCGTCGAGCAGGATCACGCTGGCGCCGCCCGCGATGGTCACGCCGATCTCGAGCGCCCGCTGCTCGGCATAGGTGAGGTTCACCGCCTGCACGTCGCGCTTGCGTTCGAGGCCGATCTGGCGCAGCAGCTCCTCGGTGCGTGCGTTGGCATCGTCGAGGTTGGACAGGAAGCGCAGGAACGTGTAGCGGTAGCCCAGGCTCCACAGCACGCCGCAGCGCAGGTTCTCGAACACGCTGAGCTTCGGGAAGATGTTGGTGATCTGGAAGCTGCGCGACAGGCCGAGCCGGTTGATCTCGTACGGCTTCTTGCCGTCGATGCGCAGGCCGTTCAACAGCACCTCGCCGCTCGACGGTGCGAGCCGCCCGCTGATCAGGTTGAACAGGGTCGACTTGCCCGCGCCGTTCGGTCCGATGATCGCGATGCGCTCGCCGGCCTTCACGGCCAGGTCCACGCCGCGGATGATTTCTGTCTTGCCGAAGGCCTTGCGCAGCGCCTTCAGTTCCAATGCATATTGCGCGCTCATTTACGCCGCCTCCCGACGCTTGATTTCTGCTTCGATCTCTTCTTGCGCCTTGCCCCAGACGCGCACGAAGCGCCGGCGTGCCACCTCGAGCGCGGCAAGGCCGATCGCCAGGATGGCTGCGGCGCCGAGCCAGCTCGCCATGCCCGAGGTGTCGAGCGTGGTGCCGAAGAACCGCAGTTCGGGGCCGAGCGCCGAATTGAGCTGGATGTGATAGATCATCTCGATCAACGCCGCGGCGCCCACCACCACCGGCACCAGCGCCACGGCCAGCGCGACGTAGAGCAGCCAGAGGCGGCGGAACTTGCCGAACTTGGCCACGCGCAGGTTCATCATCACCAGGCTCGCAATGCCGCCCGGCGCGAACATCACCATGAACACGAACACCAGGCCGAAGTACAGCTGCCACGCCTTTGATAGTTCCGACAGCAGGATCGAGGCGAAGACCAGCAGCACGGCCCCGATGATCGGCCCGAAGAAGAACACCGCGCCGCCCAGGAAGGTGAACAGCAGGTAGCCGCCCGAGCGGATCGCGCTCAGGCTGTCGGCCGCGTTCACGATCTCGAAGTTGATCGACGCCAGCCCGCCACCGATGCCGGCGAAGAAGCCGGCGATGATGAACGCGATGTAGCGCACGCGCTGCGTGTTGTAGCCGATGAACTCCACGCGCTCGGGGTTGTCGCGCACCGCATTCAGCATGCGGCCGAGCGGCGTGCCCGTGAAGGCGTACATCAGTGCCGTGCAGACGAAGCAATACGCCGCGATCAGGTAGTAGACCTGAATCTGGGGGCCGAACTTGAAGCCGAAGAAGCCCGCGCCGTAGACGCGGTTGGTGGTGATGCCGCCCTCGCCGCCGAAGAAGGTCGGGAACATCAGCGCCATGGCGGCCACGAGTTCGCCGATTCCCAGCGTGATCATCGCGAAGGTGGTGCCTGCCTTCTTCGTCGTGACGAAGCCCAGCAGGATGGCGAAGAACATGCCGGCCAGCCCGCCCACGAGCGGGATCAGCACCAGCGGCACCGGAATCTTGCCCTCGCCGGCCAGGTTCATCGCGTGGATCGCGATGAACGAGCCCAGGCCGACGTAGACCGCGTGGCCGAAGCTCAGCATGCCGCCCTGCCCCAGCAGGATGTTGTAGCTCAGGCAGATGATGATGAGATAGCCCATCTGCGAGAGCATGGTGAGCGCCAGGCTGCTCTTGAACAGATGCGGCAGGACGATGAGCGCGATCGCGAACAGCGACCAGATCAGGTAGCGCCCGATGTTCCAGGGCTTGAAGCGGTAGTAGCGCGTGGTGGGCGTGGTGGTGGTTGCGGTCATGCGTCAGTCCTCCCGGGTGCCGAGCAGGCCCTTGGGCCTGAAGATGAGGATCAGCACCAGGAACAGGTACGGCAGGATGGGCGCAACCTGCGAGATCGTGAGCTTGAGCAGCTCGTAGCCGAAGGTCTGGTCGGTCACGGTGACGCCGAGCATCTCGAGGCCGCCGGCGAACGACTGGTCCATGGCGACCGCGAAGGTCTGGACGACGCCGATCAAAAGCGACGCGAGGAACGCGCCGGCCAGCGAGCCCATGCCGCCCACGACCACGACCACGAAGATGATCGAGCCTACCGAAGCGGCCATGGCCGGTTCGGTGACGTAGGTGTTGCCGCCGACCACGCCCGCGAGGCCTGCGAGTGCGGCGCCGCCGCCGAACACCAGCATGAAGACGCGCGGCACGTTGTGGCCCAGCGCCTCGACCATCTCAGGATGCTTGAGCGCCGCCTGGATCACCAGGCCGATGCGTGTGCGCGTGAGCAGCAGCCACACCGAGATCAGCATCAGCACCGCCACCAGCATGATGAACGAGCGCGACTTGGGGAACTGGGTGCCGTAGATCGTGAACAAGGGCCCCTGCAGCTGCTCGGGAAGGCCGTACGGCACGGTCGAGCGGCCCCAGGCGAGCTGCACGAGCTCGAGGATCAGGTACGACAGCCCGAAGGTCACGAGCAGCTCGGGCACGTGGCCGAACTTGTGCACGCGGCGCAGGCTGTAGCGCTCGAAGGCGGCGCCCAGCGCGCCCACGAGCAGCGGCGCCAGGAACAGCGCCGGCCAGAAGCCGACGATGTTGGACAGGGTGTAGGCGATGTACGCGCCCAGCATGTAGAAGCTCGCATGCGCGAAGTTCAGCACGCCCATCATGCTGAAGATCAGCGTCAGGCCAGAACTCAGCATGAACAGCAGCAGCCCGTAGCTGACGCCGTTGAGCAGCGAGATGGCAAAGAATTCGACGTTCATCGGTCTTTCGCAACAGTAGAAAAGAAAAAGGCCCGAGCGGTGACGTCGGGCCTCGACCGCTCAGCGTTCGATCAGGAGGTCGGACGCTTCATCTGGCACGTGGTGGGCGTGCTGGCCACGTAGGCCTCGTAGAACTTGACGGGTGCCAGCGTGTAGCCGGTGTTCTCGGGGCTGTACGGGTTCTTGGCGTCGGCCTTCTGCCAGCGCGTGATCCACAGGCCCTGCTGCAGCTGGTGGTCGGCCTTGCGCATCTCGACGTCGCCGTTGAAGCTCTTGAACTTCATGCCTTCCATCGCGGCGGCCACCTTGACCGGGTCGGTCGACTTGCTGCGCACGAAGGCTTCGCTGAGCATGGCGTACACCGTGTAGACGGCGGTGGTGTACATGTCGTCGTTGAACTTCTTCTTGAACTCGTTCATCAGCGGCTGGACCGGTCCCGGCGCGTTGTAGTGGCTGTAGCCCACCTGGTAGACCTTGCCGTCCGAGGCCGCGCCCATGGCGGTCGGCGTGCCGTTGGTGACGGCGTAGTAGGTATAGAACTTGACGTTCAGGCCCGAGTCGTTGGCCGCCTTGATGAGCAGCGCCAAGTCGGAGCCCCAGTTGCCGGTGATGACCGAGTCGGCGCCGGAGGCCTTGATCTTGGCGATGTACGGCGAGAAGTCGCGCACCTGCGCGAGCGGATGCAGGTCGTCGCCGACGATCTCGACGTCGGGGCGCTTGGTCTTGAGGTTGTCCTTGGCGAACTTGGATACCTGCTGGCCGTGCGAGTAGTTCTGGTTGAGCAGGTAGACCTTCTTGATCTCGGGCTGCTCCTTCATGAAGGTGGTCAGCGCTTCCATCTTCATGGAGGTGTCGGCGTCGAGCCGGAAGTGCCAGTAGCTGCACTTGCTGTTGGTCAGGTCGGGGTCGACGGCCGCGTAGTTGATGTAGACCATCTCCTTGCCCGGGTTGCGGGCGTTGTGCTTTTCGAGCGCATCGATGATCGCGAGCGCCGGGCCGGAGCCGTTGCCCTGCACCACGTAGCGTGCACCCTGGTCCATGGCCGAGCGCAGCGCGGCGGTGGTTTCCTGCGGGCTCAGCTTGTTGTCGATGCCGATGATCTCGAACTTCACGCCGGCGGCGTTCTTCTTGTTGAACTCCTCGGCCAGGAACTGGAAGGTCTTGAGCTGGTTGGTGCCCACCGCGGCCATGAGGCCCGACAGCGGATCGAGCCAGGCGATCTTCACGGTTTCGCCCTTCTGGGCCAGGGCGCCGGTGGCGGCGGCTGTGAGGATGGCTGCAGTAGCGAATTTCAGAGCGAATTTCACGATCTATATCTCCTGGTCAAAACCGTTTTGAAAGCTGCACGAGCGTACAAGCGTTTAGGGCCCCTCCCCTCAGGGAATGCCCGTAAGAAGCCGGCCGCAGGGCCCGTTTTCTATCGCGCAGGCGACACTGAAAAACCAAGGGATGCTACCCGCGGGTAGGCATTTCCTACCCACGGGTAGAACCCGGCTCGCGCATCCTCAGGGACGCTTCATCTGGCAGGTGGTCGGCGTGCTCGCGACGTACGCCTCGTAGTGCTTCACGGGCGCCAGCGTGTAGCCCGTGTTCTCGGCGTCGTAGGGGAACTTGCCGCCGGCCTTCTGCCAACGGGTGATGAAGAGCCCCTGCTGCAGCTGGTGGTCGGCCTTGCGCATCTCGACCTCGCCGTTGAAGCTCTTGAACTTCATGCCCTCCATCGTGGCCGCGACCTTCACGGGATCGGTGGTTCGAGCCTTCGCGAAGGCGGTGTCGAGCATCGCGAACGCGGTGTAGATCGAGGTCTGCACCATGTCGTCGCCCATCTTCTTCTTGAACTCGCCCATCAGGCGCTGGATCTCGCCGCCCATGTTGTAGTGGCCGTAGCCGACGGCGTAGACCCGACCGTCGGAGCCGGCGCCCATGGCAGTCGGCGCACCGGTGCCGTAGGCGTAGTAGGTGAAGAACTTGATGTTCAGGCCCGAGTCGTTGGCCGACTTGAGAAGCAGTGCCAGGTCGGAACCCCAGTTGCCGGTGATGACCGAGTCGGCGCCGGAGGCCTTGATCTTGGCGATGTACGGCGAGAAGTCGCGCACCTGCGCGAGCGGGTGCAGGTCGTCGCCGACGATCTCGATGTCGGGGCGCTTGGCCTTGAGACCTTCCTTGGCGAACTTCGAGACCTGCTGGCCGTGCGAATAGTTCTGCCCGAGGATGTACACCTTCTTGATGTCCGGCTGCTCCTTCATGAAGGTGGTCAGCGCCTCCATCTTCATGGAGGTGTCGGCGTCGAGCCGGAAGTGCCAGTAGCTGCACTTGCTGTTGGTCAGGTCGGGGTCGACGGCCGCGTAGTTGATGTAGACCATCTCCTTGCCCGGGTTGCGGGCGTTGTTCTTCTCGATCGCATCCATGATCGCGAGCGCCGGGCCCGAGCCATTGCCCTGCAGCACGTAGCGCGCACCCTGGTCCATGGCCGAGCGCAGTGCGGCGGTGGTTTCCTGCGGGCTCAGCTTGTTGTCGATGGCGATCAGCTCGAACTTCACGCCCGACGCGTTCTTCTTGTTGAATTCCTCGACGAGCAGCTGCGTGGTCTTGAGCTGGTTGGTGCCCACCGCCGCCATGAGGCCGGAGAGCGGATCGAGCCAGGCGACCTTCACGGTCTCGCCCTTCTGGGCGAACGCGGCCGTCGCGGCAAGCAGGATGGCGCAGGAGGCAGCTGAGTGGATCGCAGGATGCATGACAAGGTCTCCGTTTGAGGGTGAGGCCGCAGGGTACAAGCGCG
Organism: Variovorax sp. Soil_C_39; assembly: GCF_057656815.1. Classification (NCBI taxonomy): domain Bacteria; kingdom Pseudomonadati; phylum Pseudomonadota; class Betaproteobacteria; order Burkholderiales; family Comamonadaceae; genus Variovorax; species Variovorax sp. Soil_C_39. The sequence continues at coordinate 475,851 of NZ_JBDGJQ010000002.1, read as the reverse complement.
CTTTTCGCCGCCGCACAGGGAATGCCCGCAAGCCGGGCCGCAAACCCGGCCCCGCTATCGCACGCGCGACACCTGTGCGCTCAACCCATAGGCAGCTTGTAGTCCTTCAACATTTCGCGCAGCCGGGTCTTGAGGATCTTGCCGGTGGCGCCGATCGGGATCGCCTCGACGAACACCACGTCGTCGGGAACCTGCCACTTGGCGGTCTTGCCTTCGTAGAAACCAAGCAGCTCCTCGCGCGTGACCTCGGTGTTGGGCTTCCTGACCACCGCGATGATCGGTCGCTCGTCCCACTTTGGGTGTGCCACGCCGATGCAGGCGGCCATGGCCACGGCCGGATGCGCGACGGCGATGTTCTCGATCTCGATCGAGCTGATCCATTCGCCGCCCGACTTGATCACGTCCTTGCTGCGGTCGGTGATCTGCAGGAAGCCGTCGGGATCGATGGTGGCGACGTCACCGGTCGGGAACCAGCCGCGCCCCTGCGCGTCGGGCACGAGCGGATTGCCGCCCTCGCCCTTGAAGTATTCCTTCACGACCCATGGCCCCTTGACGAGCAGGTCGCCGAAGGCCTTGCCGTCCCAGGGCAGCTCCTTGCCGTCGCCGTCGACGATCTTCATGTCGACGCCGAAGATCGCGCGGCCCTGCTTCTGGCGAATGGCGACCTGCGCCTCGGCGGGCATGGCCAGGTGCTTGTTCTTGAGCGTGCACAGCGTGCCGAGCGGGCTCATCTCGGTCATGCCCCAGGCATGCAGCACCTCGACCTTGTAGAGGTCCTGGAACGCGCGGATCATGGCCGGCGGGCAGGCCGAGCCGCCGATCACGGTGCGCTCCAGGGTCGAGAACTTCAGGTCGTTGGCCTGCATGTGGCCGAGCATCATCTGCCACACGGTGGGCACGCCGGCGGCAAAGGTGACGCCTTCGGACTCGATGAGTTCGAACACCGATTTGCCGTCGAGCGCCGGGCCGGGGAACACGATCTTGGCGCCGACGAGCGCGGCCGAATACGGAATGCCCCAGGCGTTGACGTGGAACATCGGCACCACCGGCAGCACCGCATCGCGCGCCGAGATGCGCATCACGTCGGGCAGCGCCGCGGCGTAGGCGTGCAGCAGCGTGGAGCGGTGGCTGTAGAGCGCGGCCTTCGGGTTGCCGGTGGTGCCGCTCGTGTAGCACATGCTCGAAGCCGAGTTCTCGTCGAAGCTCGGCCAGTCGTAGTCGTTCGAATGGCCGCCGATCCAGTCCTCGTAGCTCACGAGGCCCGGGATGCCGCTGTCGGCCGGCAGCCTGTCGGCGTCGCACAGCGCAACCCACTTGCGCACCGTGCTGCACTTGGCATGCACCGCCTGCACCAGCGGCAGGAAGCTCAGGTCGAAGCAGAGGATCTGGTCTTCGGCATGGTTGGCGATCCAGGCGATCTGGTCGGGATGCAGGCGCGGATTGATGGTGTGCAGCACCCGCCCGGTGCCGCTCACGCCGTAGTACAGCTCGAGGTGGCGGTAGCCGTTCCAGGCCAGGGTCGCGACCCGGTCGCTGAAGAGCAGCTGCTCGCCGTCGAGCGCGTTGGCGACCTGCCGAGAACGCGATGCGATCTGGCTCCACGAACTCTGGTGGACATCGCCCTCGACCCGCCGCGAGACGATCTCGGCGTCGCCATGGTGGCGCTCGGCGAACTCGATCAGCGACGAGATCAAAAGCGGTTGGTCTTGCATCAAACCCAGCATCTACAGGCTCCTTCTTTCAGCGATTTCAGCGGTTTCGAACATGAGGGGATTCACGCAATCTTTGTGCGTTCGCACAATGCCAGAAACCCGCACTGCGCGGACACGCTGCTGTCACATGCGCGGCCTGTCTACCGAAAGGTAGGACGCCCTCGAATGCTGAGGCCCCCCGGCGCAAGGGGTCTCGCACTCTGCCGGACAATCCATTCATGACGCCCACGAGCCAGCCTGCCGGTGCAACCGGCAGCACCGACACACTCGCCTCCTCCTCCTACCACGCCGCCCACACTGCCGACCTGGGCCTGACATGGGTGCCCGGCTTTGCCACGCTGGGGCCGCGCTTCTTCACCGCGCTGCAGCCCACGCCGTTGGTGTCCCCGACGCCGCCGTACTGGGTTGGCCACAGCGAGCGCGTCGCGCGCGAGCTCGGCCTGCCCGAGGGCTGGCGCACCAGCGCGGCGCTCGAGGCGCTGACCGGCAACATCCCGGTGGCAGGCACGGCGCCGTTCGCCACGGTGTACAGCGGCCACCAGTTCGGCGTGTGGGCCGGCCAGCTCGGCGACGGCCGCGCCATCATGCTCGGCGAAACCGCGGGCGGGCTCGAAGTCCAGTTCAAGGGCGCCGGGCGCACGCCCTACTCGCGCATGGGCGACGGCCGCGCGGTGCTGCGTTCGAGCATCCGCGAATTCCTCTGCAGCGAGGCGATGCACGGTCTGGGCATTCCAACCACCCGGGCCTTGTGCGTCACCGGCTCCGATGCGCGCGTGCGCCGCGAAGAGATAGAGACCGCCGCCGTCGTGACCCGCGTGGCGCCGAGCTTCATCCGCTTCGGTCACTTCGAGCACTTTGCCGCCAACCAGCAGCACGATGCCCTGCGGGCGCTGGCCGACTACGTGATCGACCGCTACTACCCGGCCTGCCGCGGCACCGACCGTTTCGGCGGCAACGCCTATGCGGCCTTCCTCGAGGCCGTGAGCGAGCGCACCGCCGCGCTGCTTGCGCAGTGGCAGGCCGTGGGCTTCTGCCATGGCGTGATGAACACCGACAACATGAGCATCCTCGGGCTCACCATCGACTACGGGCCGTTCCAGTTTCTCGACGGCTTCGATCCGCGCCACATCTGCAACCACAGCGACACCGAAGGCCGCTACGCCTTCAACCAGCAGCCCAACGTGGCTTACTGGAACCTGTTCTGCCTCGCCCAGGCGCTGCTGCCGCTGATCGGCGACGAAGAGACTGCGGTGGCCGCGCTCGCGTCGTACAAGACGGTGTTCCCGGCCGCGTTCGAGCAGCGCATGGGCGCCAAGCTCGGCATCGGCGTGCCGGCCGGCGACGACCGCGCGCTGATCGAGGGCGTGCTGAAGCTGCTGGCCGCGGAAAAGGTCGACTACACGATCTTCTGGCGCCGGCTGTCGCACGCCATGGCCGACGGCAGCGCCGAGCCGGTGCGCGACCTGTTCCTCGACCGCGCGGGCTTCGACGCCTGGATGCTATCCTTTCGGGAGCGGCACGGGCAGAACACCGGGCCGGCGGCGGCCGATTCGATGCTGCAGGCGAACCCCAAGTTCGTGCTCAGGAACCACCTGGGCCAGCAGGCCATCGAAGCGGCAGCACAGAAGGACTTCTCGGGCGTGGCCACCTTGCTGAGCCTGCTCGAGACCCCATTTGACGAACATCCCGGCTTCGACGACTACGCCGGGTTCCCGCCCGACTGGGCCTCCACGATCGAGATCAGCTGTTCATCATGACCACTCCCACCGACAAGACCGACGCCGAATGGAAAGCCCTGCTCGCTGAAAAGGGCGCCGAGCCCGCGGCCTTCGAGGTCACGCGCCATGCAGCCACCGAACGCCCCTTCACCGGCAAGTACGAGGCGCATTGGGACGACGGCACCTACCACTGCATCTGCTGCGGCGCGAAGCTGTTCGAGTCGACGACCAAGTTCGACGCCGGCTGCGGCTGGCCCAGCTTTTCGGAAGCGGCCGTGCCCGGCGCTATCCGCAATATCGTCGACCGTTCGCACGGCATGGTGCGCACCGAGAACGTATGCGCCCAATGCGGCGCCCACCTGGGCCACGTGTTTCCCGACGGACCCACCGAAACCGGCCTGCGCTACTGCATGAACTCGGCGTCGCTCGATTTCCAGAAGAAATAATGAAACTGCTGCTCGACTTCTTTCCGATCCTGCTGTTCTTCGGCGCCTACAAGCTGGGCGACATCTACACGGCCACCGGCGTGCTGATGGCTGCCACGGTGGTGCAGATGGCCGTCATCTACGCCATGGAACGCAAACTGCAGGCGATGCAGAAGGCCACGCTGGTGTTGATCCTATTGTTCGGCACGCTGACACTGGTGCTGCACGACGACCGCTTCATCAAGTGGAAGCCGACGGTGCTCTACGGTGCGATGGCAATCGCGCTCGCGGTGGCGCTCTGGGCATTGCGCAAGAACTTTCTCAAGATGCTGCTGGGCGCACAGCTGCAGCTGCCCGACAACATCTGGCAACGCCTGAACGTGGCGTGGATCGGCTATTGCCTCTTCATGGCGGTGGTCAACGGCTACGTGGCGGCCTACTTCAGCACCGAGGCCTGGGTCGAGTTCAAGCTCTGGGGCTACATCTTCCCGTTGGTCTTCCTGGTGGCGCAGGGGCTCTACATCTCGCCGCATCTCAAGAACGACGACAAGCCCGCCGCATGAATGCCGCGAACGTCACCGCCGACGGTCACCCGCCGCCGACCGTCCATGAGCTCGAGGCGGCGCTGCGCAAGGCGCTCGACCCCACCGTGCTCGAGGTCATCGACGAAAGCGCCGCCCACGCGGGCCACGCCGGCGCCAACGCCGAAGGCCGCGGCACCCATTTCCGGGTTCGCATCGCCTCCCCGCGCTTCGAAGGAAAGCCCCGGGTGGCGCGCCATCGCCTTGTGTATGATGCCCTCCAGATTTTCATCGCGCAGGGCCTGCACGCCATCGCCATCGAGGTGCTTTGAGTCGTCTTTCCGGTCCCTCACGCCGCACTTTTCTTCACGCGCCCGTTCTGTCGTTCGAGCGCACTTCCCCTCCAGCTGATACTCATTCCATGAAAAAACAACTCTTGCAGGCCCTCGCGGCCGCAGCGCTGATCGGTGCCATTCCCATGGCGGCAGTGGCACAGAACGCAGCCATCGTCAATGGCAAGCCGGTGCCCAAGGCGCGCATGGACGTGCTGGCCCAGCAGCTGGCCGCCGCCGGCCGCCCCGTCACACCCGAAATGCAGAGCCAGCTTCGCGAAGAGATCGTCGCGCGTGAAGTCTTCATGCAGGAAGCGCAGAAGCAGGGCCTCGACGCCACCGACGACTACAAGAACCAGCTCGAACTGGCCCGCCAGGCCATCCTGATCCGCGCGCTGTTCGAAAACCACCGCAAGACAAACGCGGTGTCCGACGCCGATGTGAAGGCCGAGTACGACAAGTTCGTCGCGGCCAACGGCGGCAAGGAATTCAAGGCGCGCCACATCCTGGTCGAGAACGAAGACCAGGCCAAGAAGATCCTGGCCGACCTCAAGAAGGGCGGCAAGTTCGAGGACATCGCCAAGAAGCAGAGCAAGGACCCGGGATCGGGCGCCAACGGCGGCGACCTCGACTGGGCCAACCCCGCGAGCTTCGTGCCCGAGTTCTCGGAAGCCATGATCAAGCTCAAGAAGGGCGAGACCACGGCCGCGCCCGTGAAGACCCAGTTCGGCTACCACATCATCCGCATCGACGACATCCGCCAGGCCCAGCTGCCGACGATGGAAGAAGTGAAGCCGCAGATCACGCAGCAGCTGCAGCAGCAGCGCCTGCAGAAGTACCAGGAAGAACTGCGCGCGAAGGCGAAGATCGAATAAGACGCGGCATCACGCTGCTTAAACTTAAAGGCGGCCCGTGGGCCGCTTTTTTCATTTTCAAGACTCAATCCATGCACCAAGCCGCTACCCGTGTGTCGAGAATCTCCATCCTGCTCGTGACGGCTGTGGCCGCATGCACGGCCGCCATGGCACAGCCTTCCAACTGGGTGCCGTTGCCGGGTGTCGGCTTCGGCAAGGACGTGACCGCCATCCAGTTCGACCCGAGGGGACTGATCGATGTCGCCAACCACAACGCGGACGACGATCGCCCCTACCCGGTGGCACTGGTGCTGGTGGATTTTTCCCGCGAACGCGACAGCGGCATGCTGGGGAGCTACCGGTCGACGGTTGACACGGTGGCCGTCGACTGCGCCGGCCGACGAGCGCAGAACCTGCAGAAGCGCCTGTACGCGCAGGCCGGCGGCAAGGAGCGCACCGCCATCATGGGCACGCTGGCGCTGTGGAAATGGGATCCGGAACAGGCAACCCATCCGGCGCTGGCCCGTCCACTCTTGGCCCAGGTCTGCAAGAGCTAGCCGACCCAATTCCGGGCGTTGCGCCAGATCTGCATCCAGGGGCTGAAGTCGTTCTTGCCGCCCGCGGTCCAGCTCATCTGGATATTGCGGAACACCCGTTCCGGGTGCGGCATCACCGCCGTAAATCGGCCGTCGGCCGTGGTGACCGAGGTCAGGCCACCGGCGCTGCCGTTCGGATTGAACGGGTACTGCTCGGTCGGCTGGCCGTGGTTGTCGACATAGCGCATCGCGGCGATGGCCTTCGTGGCGTCGCCGCGGTGCTTGAAGTTGGCATAGCCCTCGCCGTGCGCCACCGCGATCGGCAGGCGCGCGCCGGCCATGCCTGCGAAGAAGAGGCTCGGCGATTCGAGCACCTCGACCATCGACAGCCGCGCCTCGAAGCGCTCGCTCTGGTTCGTGGTGAAGCGCGGCCAGGCCTCGGCGCCCGGGATGATGTCAGCCAGCTCGGCAAACATCTGGCAGCCGTTGCACACGCCCAGTCCGAAGGTGTCGGCGCGTCCGAAGAAGCCCTTGAACTGCTCGGCGAGCCGGGGGTTGAAGGTGATGCTGCGCGCCCAGCCGATGCCCGCGCCCAGCGTGTCGCCGTAGCTGAAGCCGCCGCAGGCGACCACGCCCTTGAACTGCGACAGGTCGGCCCGGCCCGTCTGCAGGTCGGTCATGTGCACGTCGAAGGCGTCGAAGCCGGCGTCGGTGAAGGCATAGGCCATTTCGACGTGCGAGTTGACGCCCTGCTCGCGCAGGATGGCGACCTTGGGACGTGATTGCAAGATAGCGGGGGCGTTGGCGCCGCCGCCCTCACCCCTGCCCTCTCCCGGAGGGAGAGGGAGAAATACATGCAGACCGGGATCGGACGGATCGCCGGCCGCGGCATGCTCGGCATCGGCGCAGGCCGGGTTGTCGCGTTCGCGCGCGATCTTCCAGCTCACTGCATCCCACACCTGGTGCAGGTCGGCCAGCGTGGCGCTGAACACCGGCTTGGCATCGCGCCAGATCTCGAGCTTGCCCTTGCCGGCCTCGATTTCCGAACTCGCAGGCCGGGTCATGCCGACGAAATGGCTGTGGGCGCTGAGGCCATGGGCGCGCAGCACCTGCATCACGTCGTTGCGCTCGGCGGTGCGCACCTGCAGCACCATGCCGAGCTCCTCGTTGAAGAGCGCCTTGAGCGTGAGCTCCTCGCGCCGCGCGCTGACCTGCTGCGCCCAGTTCTTGGCGTCGCCGGTCTCCATGCGGCTGTCGGAGATGCCGTCGCCTTCGGTGACCAGCATGTCGACGTTGAGCGCCACGCCGACGTGGCCGGCAAAGGCCATCTCGCAGGCCGTGGCAAACAGCCCGCCGTCGCTGCGGTCGTGCATCGCGAGAATCTTGCCGTCGGCACGCAGCGCGTTCACGGCCTTGACCAGCGCGACGAGCTGCGCCGGATCGTCGAGGTCGGGCACCCGGTCGCCCGTCTGGCCCAGCGTCTGCGCGAGGATGCTGCCGGCCATGCGATGCTGGCCGCGGCCGAGGTCGATCAGCACCAGCGTGGTGTCGGGCTCTTCGGCATCGAGCTGCGGCGTGAGCGTGCCGCGCACGTCCTCGAGCGTGGCGAAGGCGGTCACGATCAGGCTCACGGGCGAGGTGACTTTCCTGGCCTGGGCGCCGTCGTTCCATTGCGTGCGCATCGACAGCGAATCCTTGCCGACGGGGATCGACACGCCCAGCGCCGGGCACAGCTCGAGGCCCACCGCCTTCACGGTCTCATACAGCGCGGCGTCCTCGCCGGGTTCGCCGCAGGCCGCCATCCAGTTGGCCGACAGCTTGACGCGCGACAGCTCGATCGGCGCGGCCAGCAGGTTGGTGATGGCCTCGGCCACGGCCATGCGGCCCGAGGCCGGCGCGTCGAGCGCGGCCAGCGGCGTGCGCTCGCCCATGCTCATGGCCTCGCCCGCAAATCCCTTGTAATCGGCCAGCGTCACCGCGCAGTCGGCCACGGGCACCTGCCACGGGCCGACCATCTGGTCGCGGTGGCTCAATCCGCCGACGGTGCGGTCGCCGATGGTGATGAGGAAGCGCTTGGACGCCACGGTCGGGTGCGAGAGCACGTCGATCGCGGCCTTCTGCAGGTCGACGCCCGTGAGCTCGAGCGGCTTGAACGTGCGGGCGACGGTCTTCACGTCGCGGTGCATCTTCGGCGGCTTGCCGAGCAAAACATCCATCGGCATGTCGACCGGCTGAACCTCGGGCCCCTCGTCCGCCACGACCAGTTGGCGCTCCTCGGTCGCCACGCCAACCACCGCGAACGGGCAGCGCTCGCGCTCGCAGAAGGCCTTGAACTGTTCGAGCGACTCGGGCGCGATTGCCAGCACATAACGCTCCTGGCTCTCGTTGCACCAGATTTCCTTCGGCGCCATGCCCGATTCCTCGAGCGGCACGGCGCGCAGGTCGAAGCGCGCGCCGCGGCCGGCGTCGTTGGTGAGCTCGGGGAACGCATTGCTCAGGCCGCCCGCGCCGACGTCGTGGATCGCAAGGATCGGATTGGCGGCGCCCTGCTGCCAGCAGTGGTTGATGACCTCCTGCGCACGGCGCTCGATCTCCGGGTTGCCGCGCTGCACCGAGTCGAAGTCGAGCTCGGCCGCATTGGCGCCGGTGGCCATCGAGCTGGCGGCGCTGCCGCCCATGCCGATGCGCATGCCGGGGCCGCCGAGCTGGATCAGGAGCGAGCCGGCCGGGAACAGGATCTTCTTCGTCTGCGTGGCGTCGATGCTGCCGAGGCCGCCCGCGATCATGATCGGCTTGTGGTAGCCGCGCTGCACGGTGTCGACGTCGCTGGCCACCGCCTGCTCGTACTCGCGGAAATAGCCGAGCAGGTTGGGCCGGCCGAATTCGTTGTTGAACGCGGCGCCGCCGAGCGGGCCCTCGGTCATGATCTGCAGCGGGCTCGCGATGTGCTCGGGCTTGCCGTAGTGGCCCGCTTCGGGCCAGAGCTTCGAGACGGTGAAGCCGGTCAGGCCCGCCTTGGGCCTGGAGCCGCGGCCGGTGGCGCCCTCGTCGCGGATCTCGCCGCCGGCGCCGGTGGAAGCGCCCGGAAACGGGGAAATGGCGGTCGGATGGTTGTGCGTCTCGACCTTCATCAGCACGTGGCTCAGGGCGCTGTCCTTGCGGTAGTTCTGCGAGCCCTGTTCGGGCACGAAGCGCTCGATCGTCGAGCCTTCCATGATCGAGGCGTTGTCCGCGTAGGCCACCACGGTGTGCTGCGGGTTCTGCCGCTCGGTGTGGCGGATCATCGAGAACAGGCTCTGCGGCTGCGCCACCCCGTCGATGGTGAAGTCGGCGTTGAAGATCTTGTGGCGGCAGTGCTCGCTGTTGGCCTGGGCAAACATCATCAGCTCGACGTCGCTCGGGTTGCGCCCGAGCCGCGTGAAGGCCTCGACGAGGTAATCGATCTCGTCCTCGGCGAGCGCGAGCCCGAAGCCGGTGTTGGCCGCCACCAGCGCCGCGCGGCCGCCGCCCTGCACATCGACCAGCGCCATCGGCTGGGCCGGCAGTTCGCTGAACAGGCTCGCCGCCTGCTCGACGGTGGCGAGCACCGATTCGGTCATGCGGTCGTGCAGCGGCCCGGCCACGGCGGCGAGCGCATCGCCATCGAGAACCGGGGCCTTGCCGATCAGCGGCGCCTTGAGCTTCAGGTGGTATTGCGTGACCCGCTCGACACGGCGCAGCGCCAGGCCGCAGTTGTGCGCGATGTCGGTGGCCTTGGAAGCCCAGGGCGAGACCGTGCCCAGGCGCGGCGTGACGACCACCGAGGCGCTGGCTTTGGCCGTGGGCGCCTCGAAGGGTTCGCCGTAGGTCAGCAGCGCCGCAAAGCGCTCGCGGGCCGCCGCGTCGAGCGCCGCGTCGGTCACCACCAGGTGCACGAAGCGCGCCGAAATGCCCTCGATGCGCGGATCGATGGCCGCAAGCTTCGGCAGCAGCTGCCGCGCACGGAAATCGCTGAGTGCGCTGCCGCCCTCGAACATGGTTACGACGGGAAGGGCTTGGGGTGCGGGCTGCGTCACGGTCGAATGGTGGCCTCGAGGGCCGCGTTGGAGGTCAGGATCGAGCGGATGGCCGCTGACTGGGGTCATCCGCGTTAACCCGGAATTTTAGCCGGGGCCGATGGGATAATTCGGGCCATGAGCATTACCTATAAAGACGCGGCGGGCATCGAAGCCATGCGCGTCGCCTGCCGCCTGGCCTCCGAGGTGCTGGACTACCTCACCCCCTTCGTCAAGCCCGGGGTCACCACGAACGAAATCGACCGGCTGGCCGCCGAATACATGGTCAAGCAGGGCACCACCTCGGCCACGGTGGGCTACATGGGCGCGAGCAGCGTGCCGTTCCCGAAGTCGCTCTGCACCTCGGTGAACCACGTGGTCTGCCACGGCATTCCCAATGAAAAGCCCTTGAAGAAGGGCGACATCATGAACATCGACGTCACCGTCATCAAGGACGGCTGGTTCGGCGACAACAGCCGAATGTTCGTGGTCGGCGACGCCTCCATCGCGGCCAAGCGCCTGTGCTCGCTCACCTTCGAGGCGATGTGGCACGGCATCCTGCAGGTGCGTCCCGGCGCCCACCTCGGCGACATCGGCCATGCGATCCAGAAGTTTGCCGAAGGGCACGGCTTCTCGGTGGTGCGCGAATTCTGCGGCCACGGCGTCGGCCAGCGCTTCCACGAGGAACCGCAGGTGCTGCACTACGGCCGCCCCGGCACCCTCGAAGAACTCAAGCCCGGCATGATCTTCACGATCGAACCGATGATCAACGCCGGCCGGCGCGAGGTGAAAGAAGACTTCAAGGGCGGCCAGTACGACGGCTGGACCATCGTCACGCGCGACCGTTCGCTGTCGGCGCAATGGGAGCACACGGTGCTGGTCACCGAGACGGGCTACGAGGTGCTGACGCTGTCCGAAGGCAGCCCGCCCCTGCCCTCGTTCGTCGCCGCCACCAAGACCTGACCCGCCAGAGCGCACCCCGGCCGTGATCGAACCCGCCAAGCTCGACGTCGCGACGCTGCGCGAGAACTATCGCGCCAGGAAGCTGGCGCTCTTCGACACTCTGCGCTTCGCACGCGCGCCGACGCGCAGCGTGCATGCCGTGCTGCGGCAGCTGTCGGCGCTGGCCGACCGCACGCTCTGCACGCTCTGGAACGAGGCTGGCTTCGGCAACGCGCTGGCGCTGGTCGCGGTCGGCGGCTTCGGCCGCGGCGAGCTGTTCCCGTACTCGGACGTCGACGTGCTGCTGCTGCTGCCGCCCGACGGGCAGGACGGCGGCGTCGAGCCGTCGCGCATCGAGGCCTTCATCGGCCACTGCTGGGATGCGGGCCTCGAGATCGGCTCGAGCGTGCGCACGCTCGACGAATGCCTGGCCGAGGCCGAGAAAGACGTCACGGTCCAGACCTCGCTGCTCGAGGCGCGGCTCGTCACCGGCGACAGGAAGCTCTTCACCACCTTCTGCGGCCGCTTCGCCGGGGCGATCGATCCGCAGGCGTTCTTCATGGCCAAGTCGCAGGAAATGCGCCACCGGCACCAGAAGTACGACAACACGCCCTACGCGCTCGAGCCCAACTGCAAGGAATCGCCAGGCGGCCTGCGCGACCTGCAGACCATCCTCTGGATGACCAGGGCCGCCGGTTTCGGCAGCCGCTGGGACGACTTGGCGAAGAACGGTCTCGCGACCCCGTTCGAGGCACAGCAGATCAAGCGCAACGAGGCCCTGCTCTCGCTGATCCGCGCGCGGCTGCACGTGATCGCCAACCGGCGCGAGGACCGGCTGGTGTTCGACCTGCAGACCGCCGTGGCGGCCACTTTCGGCTACGAAGGCGAGTCGCAGCGCAAGGCGAGCGAGGCGCTGATGCGGCGCTACTACTGGGCGGCCAAGGCGGTGTCGCAGCTCAACCAGATCCTGCTGCTGAACATCGCCGAACGGCTGCAGCCGGCCGACGAGCAGCACACGCCGATCAACGAGCGCTTCTACGAGCGCGCCGGCCTGATCGAGATCGCGAGCGACGACCTCTACGAGCGCGAGCCGCATGCCGTGCTCGAGACCTTCCTGCTCTACCAGAAGACCATCGGCGTGAAGGGCCTGTCGGCACGCACGCTGCGCGCGCTCTACAACGCACGCCACGTCATGGACAGCCGGTTCCGCAACGATCCGGCGAACCACCAGACCTTCATGCGCATCCTGCAGCAGCCCTACGGCATCACGCATGCGTTCAGGCTGATGAACCAGACTTCGGTGCTGGGGCGCTACCTGCGGGTGTTCCGCAGCATCGTGGGCCAGATGCAGCACGACCTGTTCCATGTGTACACGGTCGACCAGCACATCCTGATGGTGCTGCGCAACGTGCGGCGCTTCTTCATCGCCGAGCACGCGCACGAGTACCCGTTCTGCTCGCAGCTGGCCGCGGGCTGGGACAAGCCCTGGATCCTCTACGTGGCGGCGCTGTTCCACGATATCGCCAAGGGCCGTGGCGGCGACCATTCGACGCTGGGTGCCCGCGACGTGCAGCGCTTCTGCCGCCAGCACGGCATTGCGCGCGAGGACGCGAAGCTGATCGAGTTCCTGGTGGCCGAGCACCTCGTGATGAGCCAGGTGGCGCAGAAGCAGGACCTCGGCGACCCCGACGTGATCGGCGCCTTCGCCAAGCGCGTGGGCAACGAGCGCTACCTCACGGCGCTCTACCTGCTGACGGTGGCCGACATTCGCGGCACTTCGCCGCGCGTGTGGAATGCCTGGAAGGGCAAGCTGCTCGAAGACCTCTACCGCTACACCCTGCGCGCACTCGGCGGACGCATGCCCGACCCCGACGCGGAGGTCGAATCGCGCAAGCGCGAGGCGCTGGTGCAGCTCGCGCTGCACGCCCAGCCCTTCGAGGCGCACAAGGCGCTGTGGGACACGCTCGACGTGCGCTACTTCATGCGCCACGACGCCAGCGAGATCGCCTGGCACGCCAAGCAGCTGTCGCGCTTCGTGCCGCCGGCGAAAGTACCGGTCGACCCGAAGGCGCCGCCGATCGTTCGGGCGCGGCTGTCGCCGGTGGGAGAAGGCCTGCAGGTGGTGGTCTACACGCCCGACCAGCCCGACCTGTTCGCACGCATCTGCGGCTATTTCGACCAGTCGTCGTTCAGCATCCTCGATGCCAAGGTCCACACCACGACCAACGGCTACGCGCTCGACACCTTCCAGATCGTGAACGCCTTCGTGCCCGATCACTACCGCGACCTGATCAACATGGTCGAGGCCGGCCTTGGCCAGACGCTCACCCAGGCCGGCGATCTCCCCGCGCCGAGCGTGGGACGGGTGTCGCGGCGCGTGCGCAGCTTCCCGATCAAGCCGCGCATCAGCCTGCTGCCCGACGACAAGGCGCAGCGCTGGCTGCTCAACATCTCGGCCAGCGACCGCGCCGGGCTGCTCTACTCGGTGGCACGCGTGCTCGCGCGCCACCACCTGAACCTGCAGCTCGCCAAGATCACGACGCTCGGCGAACGCGTGGAGGACACCTTTCTGATCAGCGGCCCCGAACTGCAGGGCCAGAAGACGCAGCTCGCGATCGAGACCGAGCTCATGGACGCCCTGGAATCCTGAAACGCCGCGCGGCAGAATGCGGCCCATGGATCCACTGCTGAGCCAACTCTCGACGTCCGTCTCGTCCGCCCGCACGCTCGAAGACCTGACGCGTCCCATGCTCGAGATGCTCGAGGCGGTGACGGGCCTCGAATCCACCTACCTGACCCGGATCGACTCGGCGCAGGGCCTGCAGCACATCCTCTATGCCCGCAACGTGCGGCAGATGCAGATTCCCGAGGGGTTGGCGGTGCCCTGGGGCGACACGCTCTGCAAGCGCGCGCTCGACGAGGGCCGCGTCTACACCGACAACGTGGCCGAATGCTGGGGCGACTCAGATGCCGCCCGGCAGCTCGGCATCCAGACCTATGTGAGCACGCCCGTGCGCACCGACAGCGGCGGCCTCTACGGCACTCTGTGCGCCGCGAGCGCCCAGAGCCGGCCGCTGCCTGACAACGCCTTCAACGTGCTCGGGCTGTTCGCACGGCTGATCGGCCAGCACGTGGAGCGCGAGCAATTGCTGCAGCGCCTCACCGAGGCCAACGCCGAACTCGCCGCCCGCGCCGCGACCGACGCGCTCACGAACCTGCCGAACCGGCGTGCCTTCCTCGACGAACTGCGACGCCTGCTGGCCCAGGCCGAACGCGACGGTCGCGGCGTGGTGGTCGCCTTCGTCGACCTCGACGGATTTAAGTCGGTCAACGACCTGCACGGCCACGACGCCGGCGACGAGTTCCTCGTGGCCATGGCCCAGCGGCTGCAGGGCAGCCTGCACGCCGGCGACCTGCTGGCGCGCCTGGGAGGAGACGAGTTCGTGGCGGCGTGTCCGGGACCCGCACGCGCGAACCCCGACGCCCAAGCCGACGCGCTCGCCTTCGCCGACCGCGTGGCCGCAGCCACCGCGGGTGATTTCAAGCTCGGCCACGTCGTGCTGAGCTACGCGGGCGCGAGCGTCGGTGCGGTGGCCGTCGATCCGCGCAGCACCGGCGCGGAAGACGCGCTGCGGCAAGCCGACGCCGCGATGTACGCGGTGAAACGCGCCCGCCGCGCCAGCCTGCCGCACTGATCGGCCGGCCGGCCACTTGCCGGCTGCGCTCCCCCCTGACCAACGCTGACGCAGATCGACGCCGGATGAATCCGCTCGCCCTCCGTATGCGTAAACGTTTAGGGAAAAAACTGTCTTCTGTTCGAAGCTGTTTCCAAATTCATACGGAGCGTTCAAATGATTGTCAATCGTTAACGCATCCCAGAGAATGTGCCGACATGGAAGCAATGAATGAGTTTTTGGATCACTTCGAACGCAGGGCGTGCAGCCCGCAATGGCTCGCATTCAACCGAGCTCTGGCCGCGGAACTGAGTGCCGGGCTTCCGCCCGAAGACCGCCATCAACTCTTCTTCCGCATCGGCGAAAGCGTGGCGCGCACGCTTCCCGTGCCTCCTTGCGACACCCTGAGCGAACTCGAAGCGCAATTCAACAGCCGCTGGGATGGCATCGACTGGGGCTACAGCACGCTGCGCGAAGAGCCAGATGCGCTCGTCATCCGGCATGCCTGCAGTCCGCTGGCCATGGCCTTCGGCGCGGACGCCAGCGCATGGACCACCGGGTTCCTCGAAGGCGCCTACCAGACCTGGCTGGGCAGCCAGCGCATGCCCCCTTCACTGCAGGTGCGGGCACAGCCGGACGCCGCACAGCCTGCAGCGATGATCGAACTGCGGCTTTCGAGGTTTTCCGCATGAGCATCGACAACCCCTCTGCGGAGGACGTGGCCGGGCTGTTCCGCAAATTCGGCGGCGACTCGCAAAACTACAAGGAGTTCGCGCCGCCTGAACCGACCGGGGCCGACGGACGTGCCGCATGGCCGCTGCTCGCTGGCGCACCGCTCGAGCGGGCGGCCGAGCCGCCGTCTGCCGCACCGGCACCGGTGCCGGTCCAGGCAGCACCGCCACCACCTGTGGCGCCGGCGATCTTCCCGTCTCCCACCATACCTGCGGCAAGCTCGTTGCCCCCGGCGGACCTTCAGCGCCCCACCGAGCTGCAAGCGCTTTTTGTGCGGCTCGCCACCCCCCAGCGCACCGAGCCCGCGCCCGGTCCCATGTCACGCTGGCGCAGGCCGACGTGAGCATGGTCGTCATCCCCGTCGTTTCATCCAAGGGCGGTGTAGGCAAGACGACGGTCGCGGCCAACCTCAGCGCCGAACTCGCGCAGCGTGGCCGCCCGGTGCTGGCGATCGATCTCGATCCGCAGAACGCGCTGCGCTTCCATCTCGCCACCAATCCCCACGCCTGCGTCGACGGCCTGGCCGAAGCCGCGTCGGGCCAGTTGCCCTGGACACAGGCCATGCGCCCGGGCCACGGCGGCACGGTGGTGCTGCCCTTCGGCACGGTCGACGACGAGCAGCAGATCGGGCTGGAGCAGCAGCTTGCGCGCCATCCCGGCTGGCTCGGCGAGACGCTCGCGCGCTTCGCGCTGCCCGACGATGCACTGGTCGTGATCGACACGCCGCCCGGCGCCACGGTCTACATGCAGCAGGCGCTGCGCGCGGCAAACTTCTGCGTGGTGGCCGTGCTGGCCGACGCCGGCTCGTTTGCCACGCTGCCGATCGTCGAGAAGATGATCGAGAAATACTGCCGGCCCCGCGCCGATTTCGGCGGCAGCGCCTATGTGGTCAACCAGGTGGCGCCGAGCCGGCGGTTGAACCATGACGTGCTCGAAATGCTTCGCGCGCGCCTGCAGTCGCAGCTGCTGGGCGTCCTGCACCAGGACGAATCGGTGTCGGAGGCGCTGGCCTCGGCCCTGCCGGTGCACCGCTACGCCCCGCTGAGCCAGGCGGCACACGACTTCGCCGTCTGCAGCGACCGGCTGCTGGCACGCATCGCCACCGACCGGCGCATGGACACCCTTCGATGAACCGCCCCTCACCTTCTTCCGCACCCGGCGACGAACGCCCGCCCCGCCCTGCCCCAGCGTTCCTGCGGCTGTGGCCGGTGCGTCTGGCGGGCTGGCTGATCCTGCTCGCGGCCCTGCCGGCGCTGATCATCGCGCCGATGACCTTCGAGCAGCAGCTGGTGCTCTCGGTCGGCATCTTCGCGGTGGCGCTGTTCGTGAACCGCTTCCGCGGCCACTTCGCAGGGCTCGTCATGATGCTGCTGTCGGTGATCGTCTCCTCGCGCTACACCTACTGGCGCCTGACCGAGACGATGTACATGGACAACCCGCTCGACCTGGTGCTCGGCGTGGGCCTGCTGGCGGCCGAACTCTATGCCTTTGTCGTGCTGCTGCTGGGCTACGTGCAGACAGCGTGGCCGCTCGGGCGCAAGCCGGTGCCGCTGCCGAACGACCCGGCCCTTTGGCCGACGATCGACCTGTTCATCCCGACCTACAACGAGCCGCTGTCGGTGGTGCGGCCCACAGTGCTGGCCGCACAGTCGATCGACTGGCCGCGCGACAAGCTGAAGATCTTCGTGCTCGACGACGGCCGGCGCCCGGAGTTCCGCGAATTCTGCGAGGCCGTGGGCGTGACCCACGTCACGCGCGACGACAACCGCCATGCCAAGGCCGGCAACATCAATGCCGCGCTGAAGAACACCAGCGGCGAGTACGTCGCGATCTTCGACTGCGACCACATTCCCACGCGCTCGTTCATGCAGATAGCGCTGGGCTGGTTCGGCCGCGACCCGAAGCTCGCGATGGTGCAGCTGCCGCACTATTTCTTCTCGGCCGATCCGTTCGAGCGCAACCTCGACACCTTCGGCACCGTGCCCAACGAGGGCGAGCTCTTCTACGGCCTGATCCAGGACGGCAACGACCTGTGGAATGCCAGCTTCTTCTGCGGCTCCTGCGCGGTGCTGCGCCGCAGCGCCGTGGAAGAAGTCGGCGGCATCGCCGTCGAGACCGTGACCGAAGACGCCCACACCGCGCTCAAGCTGCACCGGCGCGGCTGGAACACCGCGTACCTCGCGCTCCCGCAGGCCGCGGGGCTGGCCACCGAAAGCCTGTCGGGCCACGTGGGCCAGCGCATCCGCTGGGCGCGCGGCATGGCGCAGATCTTCCGCGTCGACAACCCACTGTTCGGGCGCGGCCTGCACTGGGCGCAGCGCCTGTGCTACCTGAACGCGATGCTGCACTTCCTGTACGGGCTGCCGCGGCTCATCTACCTGACGGCGCCGCTGGCCTACCTGTATTTCGGCGCCAGCGTGATCCATGCCTCGGCGTCGATGATCTTCGCGTTTGCGCTGCCGCACATCCTGCACGCCAACCTCACGAACAGCCGCATCCAGGGGCGCTTCAGGTACCTGCTGTGGAACGAGGTCTACGAGGCGGTGCTGGCCTGGTACATCTTCCGGCCGACGCTGGTGGCGCTGATCAACCCGAAGCTCGGCAGCTTCAACGTGACGGCCAAGGGCGGCCTGATCCGCCAAGAGTATTTCGACACCTCGATCGCCAAGGCCAGCCTGGTGCTGCTGGCGTTGAACTTCATCGGCGTGGGCCTCGGCCTGTGGCGCCTCACCTGGGTCGATCCGCAGAACATCGGCACCGTGTGGCTCAACCTGGCCTGGACGGTCTACAACCTCATGATCCTGGGCGCCTGCGTGGCGGCGGCCAACGAATCGCGTCAGGTCCGCAGCGCGCACCGGGTCACGCTCGAGGTGCCGGCGGCGCTCTACTTCCCGAACGGCCATTCGATGCGCTGCACGACCTACGACTTCTCGACCGGCGGCCTCGGCCTGGACCTGCCGGCCGAGGTGCCGCTCGAGATCGACGAGCCGGTGGAGGTGGCGCTCTACCGCGGCGACGCCGAGTCGCGCTTCCCGGCCACCGTGCGCTTCAGCAGGGGGCGCCGCGTGGGCTTGCGTTTCGCGCCGCTGAGCTTCGCGCAGGAGCGCGCGCTGGTGCAATGCACGACCGCGCGCGCGGACATCTGGGCCGCGCGCTGGGGCAACCATCCGCGGGTGGGCATTCACCGCGTGCTCGGCCATCTGGTGCGCATCAGCGGCGTCGGCTTCAAAGACATGTTTTCCCACTACTACCGTGCCACCGCGTCTCGACTGCGCCCTTCCAAGCGCACTGCCGGAACGAAGAAGGAACC
This sequence comes from Variovorax sp. Soil_C_39, assembly GCF_057656815.1. NCBI lineage: Bacteria > Pseudomonadati > Pseudomonadota > Betaproteobacteria > Burkholderiales > Comamonadaceae > Variovorax > Variovorax sp. Soil_C_39. Next base: position 457,061 of record NZ_JBDGJQ010000002.1, on the reverse strand, counting down.
TGCGTGACGAGCCCCCTGACACCGCCGCGCCACGCGCCATCCATTCCCCGTGCCGCCGCGAGAACGCCGGGCGCGCTCCTGCTGGGCGCGCTGGCCCTCGCCGCGGCGGCCGCGGCCGGCCAGGCCTGGGCGCAGGCCGCTCCGGCGGCGCCTGCCATCGCTCCGGCGGCCGTGCCCACGCTCGCGATCCCGCCCCAGCAGCAGGCCGGCGCCGCGGGCGCCGCCACGCCGATGGCCATCCAGGCCGCCGCCGGCGGCACGGTGCGCGAACTCAACCTGACGCAGCTCGGCATCGACTACGCGATCCAGCTGCGCGGCATCAGCGGCACCGTGGGCATTCCGTTCAACGTGCGCGCCGACGAACTGGTCACAGCCGCCTCGCTGCGGCTCAACTACGCCTACTCGCCCGCGCTGATCCCCGAGCTGTCGCACCTGAAGGTGACGGTGAACGACGTGCTGGTCGCCACGCTGGCGGTGAACCGCGCCGAGGCCGGCAGGCCGCAGAGCGCCGACATCCCCATCGACCGGCGGCTGATCACCGAGTTCAACCGCATCAACCTCGAGCTGGTCGGCCACTACACGCGCGAGTGCGAAGACCCGGCGCACACGAGCCTCTGGGCGCGCATCGATGCATCGAGCACGCTCCGGCTCAATGTGGCGCCGCTGAAGCTCGCCAACGACCTCGCGACTCTGCCGCAGCCCTTCTTCGACCGGCGCGACGTGCGCCGCGCGCGCATTCCCTTCGTGTTCGGCGCCGCCGAGTCGGGGCCGCTGCTCGAGGCGGCGGGCGTTGTCTCGTCGTGGTTCGGCGCGCTCGCCGACTACCGTGGTGCCGTGTTCCCCGTCTCGCGCGGAGAGCTGCCGGACGGCCATGCGGTGGTGTTCGCCACGCCCGACACCAGTCTGCCCGGCCTGGTGCTGCCTGCGATCCAGGGGCCGGCACTGGCGGTGGTCGATCATCCGCAGGAGCCAACCGCCAAGCTGCTGCTGGTGATGGGGCGCGACGCGGCCGAGCTGCGCGCGGCGGCCGCCGCACTGGCCCTCAACAGCCGCGCGCTGTCGGGCGCCACGAGCGCGATCACCGCGTTCCAGGAGCCGCCTGCCCGCAAACCCTACGACGCGCCGCGCTGGGTGCCCAGCGACCGGCCGCTCCAATTGGGCGAACTTGCCACCGCCGCCGGCCTTTCGGTGGCCGGCTACAACCCCGACGTGGTGCGTGTCAACCTGCAGTTGCCGCCCGACCTGTTCACCTGGCGCAGCCGCGGCATCCCGCTCGACCTGCGCTACCGCTACACGCCGCGCGTGCGGCCGGACCAATCGACGCTGAACATCAACGTCAACGAGAATTTCATCGGTGCGCTGCCGCTGCGCGCAGCCAATCCAACGAGCGACCGCTGGTACAACCAACTGGCCGTCAAGCTCATGCCCGACGGCACGCTGGCCGAAAGCAAGGACATGATGCTGCCGCCGCTGGCCATGGGCGCGCGCAGCCAGTTGCGGCTTCACTACTACTTCGAACCGGTGGCGGGCCGCTGCATCCCGCAGCTCGACAACGTGCGCGGTGCGATCGATCCGACCTCGACCATCGACGTCTCCGACTTTCCGCACTACATCGCGATGCCCGAACTCGCGGCCTATGCCAACGGCGGTTTCCCGTTCTCGCGCATGGCCGACCTGTCGGAAACCGCGGTGATCCTGCCCGACCAGGCCGATCCCGCCGACACCGAGACCTACCTCGGCCTGATGGGACAGATCGGCCATGCGACCGGCTACCCGGCCTTGCGCGTCAGCGTCGGGCGCTCGGCCGAGGTGTCGAAATGGGCCGACAAGGACCTGCTGGTGATCGGCAGCCTGCGCAACCAGCCGCTGTTCGCCCAGTGGGCCGAGCGCATGCCGCTCAAGCGCACCGCCGACGCGCCTGCAGGCGACGGCGGAGCGCCGCAGTTCGCGCTGTCGCGCTGGATCGACAGCGCCGTCGACTTCGTCATCGGCGCGCGCACCCGCGAAGACCTGCCGGGCACGATGCAGATCGCGGTGAGCGACGACGGCCGCGACGCGGTGCTGGCCGGTTTCGAATCGCCGCTTCGCAGCGGCCGCAGCGTGGTCGCGGCCATTGCCGACGGCAACTCGAAGGACGCGCTGCTCAATGCGCTGATGACGCCCGACCTGCTCAAGCGCGTGCAGGGCAGCATGGCCATCGTGCGCGACGCCCAGGTGAACAGCGTGCTGGGCAGCGAGACCTACTATGTCGGCCGCCTGCCACCGGTGGCTTGGGTGCAATGGAACCTCTCGCGCAGCCCGCTGCTCCTGGCCGGGCTCATCGTGCTGCTGGCGATGGTGGGCGCGGCGGTGGCCTACGCGAGTTTGCAGATCCGCGCCCGCAGGCGCCTGGAGTGACGCGGCCCACGATGTGCGAACGGAGGCAGCAGCCATGATGAAAGACCCGAATCCCACCCCGCGTACGCGCCCCCTTTCGGACACGAGGCGCCGCCTGCTGGTGGCCGCGGCGGCCGGCTCGGCATTGGCCGGGGCTGGTGCGGCGCGCGCGCAGGCTAGAACCGCGCCCTTGCCCGCCACCTGCCACCCGGCAGCGGACTGGGCTGCTTTCGTGGCCCGCCATGTCCAGCGCGACGGCCGCGTGGTCGACTTCCACACGCCGCAGCAACATTCGACCTCCGAGGGCCAGTCATACGCGATGTTCCTCGCACTGGTGCACAACGACAGGCCGCTGTTCGCGCGGGTGCTCGCCTGGGCCGAAGCCAACCTCGCTGACGGCAGCCTCGCGAAAAACCTGCCGGCATGGCAATGGGGACGGGCATCCGACGGCAGCTGGGGCGTGCTCGACAAGAACCCCGCCTCCGATGCCGACCTCTGGATCGCCTATGCACTGATCGAAGCCGCCCGGCTCTGGGATGAGCCGCGCTACGGCACGCTCGGTCGGCGCTTGCTGGCGTTGGTGGCGCGCGAAGAGGTCATCGCCCTGCCCGGTCTCGGGCGCATGCTGCTGCCATGGTCGCGCGCGGTGGCCAGCGGTCCGGCGTGGCGGCTCAACCCGAGCTACATGCCGCTGCAGCTGTTGCGCTACTTCGAGCAGATCGACACCCAGGGGCCGTGGCGCGAGGTGGCCGACAACACGCTGCGGCTGATTGCGGCCACGGCGCCGCGCGGTTTCTCGCCAGACTGGTGCGCCTGGTCGGAAGACAAAAACGCCTTCGTGGCCGACCCCGAAAAAGGCCCCGTCGGCAGCTACGACGCGATCCGCGTCTACCTCTGGGCCGGCATGGTGTCCGAGCAATCGCCCGACCGCCGCGCGCTGCTGCGCAGCCTCGAAGGCCCGAAGCGGCTGCTCGCCGAGCGGCAGCCGATGCCGGAGCAGGTCGACACCGCAACGGGCGCCGGGCGCGGCGTGGGCCCGCTTGGCTTTGCCGGCGCGCTGCTGCCCTACCTGAAGGCGCAGGGCATGGACCAGGCGCTCGCCGCCGAACTGGCCCGGTTGCCGAACTCGCGCGCCGAGGCGCCGCCCGGCGGCACCGCGACCTCGGTGCTGCCCTACTACGAACAGATGCTGCTGCTCTTCGGCCAGGCTTGGCTCGACGGGCGCTACCAGTTCGGCCCCAACGGCCAGCTGCAAACCCAATGGAGACTGCTATGTCGATCCCCCCGCGCGGCATGAAGACGCCGCGGCAACCGCTTCGGCACCGTGGCCCGCGCGGCTTCTCCCGTTCCGCGCCGTGGCTCGCCTGCCTCGGCATGCTCGGTGCACTGGGTGCCGCCCCGCAGGCGCACGCCCAGGCCGACGCCGCTTCCGCGCTGGTCGAGCAGGGTGCCTACTGGCTGGCGCAAGGCCGCGCCGACCTGGCGGAGCAGAGCTGGCGCAAGCTCTTGACCATCGATCCGCAGTCGCCGGACGCCCTCCACGGCATGGCGCAGGTCGAGCTCTCGCGCGGCAACGCCGAGCCCGCGCGCAGCTGGATCGCCAGATTGCGGACTGCCGCACCGAACGATCCGCGCATTGCACGCCTGCAACAGCAGGCGCAGAACCCGGGCCAGGGCAGCCTGCTGCAGCGCGCACGCGGCGCGGCGCGCGCCGGCCGTGCCGCCGAGGCGGTCCAGCTCTACCGCGACCAGTTCGACAACCGCCCGCCGCCGCCATCGCTCGCGCTCGAGTTCTACCAGGTGCTCAGCAGCACCCCGCAGGGCGCCGACGAAGGCCGACGCGGCATCGAGCAGCTGGTGCGCGACTTTCCCGAGAACGCCAGCTACAAGCTCGCCCTCGCGCAGCTCCGCACCTACAGCGAGAGCACGCGCCGCGAAGGCATCCGCAGCCTGGCGGAGCTCGCCAAGCAGCCTGCAGTGGGCGCCGCCGCGCGCGCGAGCTGGCGCCAGGCGCTCATCTGGCTCGATGCGCGCGCGCCCGACATCCCGCTGTACCGGGACTTCCTGGCCGGCAACGAGAAAGACGCCGCTGTCGCTGCACGGCTCGAGGCGCTCGAGGCCGGACGCACGACCGCCGCGTCCTCGCCCGGCGTGCCGTTGGGCGAAGGCTATCGCGCGCTCGACCGTGGCGACGCCGCGACCGCCGAGGCACGCTTCCAGCAGGCGCTGCGCAACAAGGCCGACGATGCGGAAGCGCTCGGTGGCCTCGGCCTCGTGCGGCTGCGGCAGGAGCGCTTCGCTGAAGCGCAGCAGTTGCTGGAACAGGCGGCGCGCGGCGGCGGCGGCAAATGGAATTCGGCGCTGCAGAGCGCCACTTATTGGAACCTCGTCGGACAGGCCCGCACGGCGCGCGAGAAGAACGACCTGCGCGGTGCGCAGTCGCTGCTCGAGCGCGCGGTCCGCATCGACGCGCGCGAGAGCGTCGGCCAGATCGCCTTGGCCGACGTCCGCACTGCCGCGGGCGACCTGCCGCAGGCCGAACAGGGCTACCGGCGCGTGCTCGAAAGCAAGCCAGCCGATGCGCAGGCCCTGCGGGGGCTGGTCGCGGTGTTGAGCCGGCAGGGTCGCGCCGACGAGGCGCTCGAACTCTCGCGCCGCCTCACGCCAGAACAGGCCGCCCAGATCGGCAGCGGCCTGCGTGACATCCAGGTCGAACAGGCGCGCGCGCGCGCGAAACAGCAAGCGGATGCCGGCGACGCACCCGGCGCGCAGCGCACGCTCGAAGATGCGATGCTCGCGGCGCCCAACAGCCCGTGGGTGCGGCTCGACCTCGCCAACATGTATCGCCGCCAGGGCCTGGTGTCCGAGGCGCGCGGCGTGATGGAGGGGCTGCTGATGTCGCAGCCCGACATGCCCGACGCCCTGTTCGCGAGCGCCCTGCTCGCCTCGGAGATCGGCGATGCCGCCAGCGGCATCCAGTACCTTGAACGCATACCCGCTGCGTCGCGCACACGCGAAATGGCCGCCCTGCAGCGCCGGCTCTGGGCGCAGTCGCAGGCCGAGCGCGCGCAGGCACTGGCGCGACAGGGACAGGTCGCGGCCGCACGCCAGGTGCTCGGCCAGGCCGAGGCCTCGCTCAGCAACGACATGCCGGCCGAGATCTGGGGCCAGCTTGCAGGCGCCTACGCCGACGTCGGCGATGCCCCGCGCGCCTTGGCCATGAGCCGCCAGTTGCTCGCGCGCACCCCCGTACCCGGCACGGGAGACCGGCTGCTCTATGCATCGGTGCTGCTCAAGACGCGGCAGGACATCGAGCTGTCGGCCGTGCTTCGGCAGTTGCAGGGCACGCAGATGACCGCCGCACAGCGTGCCGATTTCGACAGCCTGCGCGTGGCCTATGCGCTGCGCCAGACCGATGCGCTGCGCGAGGCCGGCAACCTGGAAGCGGCCTACAACGCCGTGGCCCCGGTGCTGGCCGAGCGGCCCGAAGATCCGAAGGTGCTGGCCGCGCTGGCGCGCCTCTATGCGGCCGCACGCGACGAGAAACAGGCGCTGGCGCTCTACCAGCGCGTGCTGCAACGCAGCCCCACCGACCTCGACACCCTGTTGGCGGCCGCCGCGAGCGCGAGCGCGCTGCGCGAGCATGGCGACGCCGAAAGCTACGTGATGGCCGCACTCAAGCAAGCGCCAGACGAGGCGCGCGTGCTGACCGCGGCCGGCCGCATCTACCGCAATGCAGGCGACAGCCGCAAGGCCGAGCAATACCTGCGCGCCGCGGTGCAGGCCGAAAGCCGGCTGGCCGCGGGTCCCGGCATGGGGCCGGGCACGTCGGGCGGGCTGCCGCCTTCGAATCCGTTCGCCGGCATGACGGGCGGCGCGCCGAGCGCGGCCCTGCCGCTGCCAGTCGCCGGCGGTGGCGGCAATCCGTTTGCTCAGCGGGGAATGCAACCAGGGATGCAGCCGGTGGCGTATGCCGCGGCCTACCCTGCCGCGCCCGCGAACTTCAATCCGCCGGGCCAGCCCTATCCCGTGGCCGCGGCGCCCGGCGCGGTGCCGTGGCCCACGGCCGCGCAGCCGGCCGCAGAGGCGCCGGGCGCACGCCGCCGCCGAGGCAGTGAGCCCGCGGGCGCGAGGAACACGCGGACGCCCGCGGCGAACGCCGCGCCACAGCAGGCACCGGCCTACATCCCGCAGCCGCTGCAGTCCTATCCCGTGCCCGGCGCCGCGCCGGTCGCGCCCGTGTATGCGCAGGTGCCCACGTCCTCACCCAGCTGGAATGCTCCGTTGCGCGCTCAGCAGCCGCCAGCCGATTCGGCCGCTGCGGCCCTGCGCGAGATCGAAACGGAACGTTCGGTCAGCCTGACCGCCGGCACCGTGCTTCGCAACCGCGCGGGCGAACCCGGCCTGAGCCGCCTGACCGATTTCGAGATCCCGATCGAGGCACGCTTTCCGGTGGGCGACGGCAAGATCGTCGTTGGCGTGACGCCCACGGTGCTCGATGCGGGCTCGCCCGCGGGCGACTACGCCAGCGCCAGCCGCTTCGGCGGCGGCCCTGGCCCCGCCTTCACCGCGCTCGGCAGCGGCACCTCGCCGGGCCAGCAGAACGCGGCCGGCATCGGCCTGAGCGTGGGCTACGAAGGCAAGAACTTCGGCGCGAGCATCGGCACCACGCCGCTGGGCTTCCAGGAAGTGAACATCATCGGCAACGCGACCTTCAAGGGCAACTTCGGCGATGCCTGGTCGTACAAGGCCGACCTGTCGCGGCGCCCCGTGACCGACAGCCTGCTGTCGTTCGCGGGTGCCAAGGACGAGCGCACCGGCGAACGCTGGGGCGGCGTGGTGGCCACCGGCGTGCGCGGCGACATCGGCTACGACGACGGCACCTACGGCTTCTACGGCTACGGCGCGCTGCACGGGATCTCGGGCAAGAACGTGGCGAGCAACTCGCGCTTCGAGACCGGCGGCGGAGCCTACATTCACCTGCTCGACCGTCCTTCCAACAAGCTCACGCTCGGCCTCAACCTCGGGCTCATGGGCTACGAGAAGAACCTGAGCTACTACACCTTCGGGCATGGCGGCTACTTCAGTCCGCAGAGCTTCGTGGCCCTGTCGCTGCCGGTGGATTGGAGCGGGCGGAACGACCGGCTGTCGTGGCGTGTCAATGCGTCGCTCGGCATCCAGTCGTTCACGCAGAAACAGGCGCCCTACTTTCCGACCGACAGCAGCCGCAACAGCGCCGCCGGACAGGCCGCAGCAGAGGCCTTCAGGCTCGGGCTGAGCAACGCCATCTACACCGGCGCCTACCCGAAGACCTCGAAGACCGGCCTCGCCTACAACCTGGCAGCGGTGCTCGAGTACCAGCTCGCGCCGCGCATGTTCCTCGGTGGCTCGGTCGGGCTGAACAACGCTCAGGACTACCGGCAGTTCACGGGCAGTGTCTATCTGCGCTACCTGTTCGACGGCGCCAGCACGCTGGGCGTGCCGAGCGGCACCACGCTGCGTCCGCTGACCTCGCCCTACACGCCGCTGCTCTGACGCGAGGTGCGCGCGGCGCTCAGCGTCCTGGCGACGGCACCGGCACCGCCTGCGTGCGGTGCTGGTGCGGCCCCCAGAGCGGCACGCGCTCGAAGTCCTTCACCCAGCGCGGTATCTCGCCGGCCGCCAACGGCATCGCGATGCCGTAGCCCTGCGCGAGCGTGCAGCCCATGGCGAGCAGGGCCTCGCCGTGCGCGAGCGTTTCCACGCCCTCGGCCACGGCGGTGCGGTCCAGCGCCTTCAGCAGCGCGAGGATGCCCTGCACGATCGCCCTGTCCTGCTCGTTCTCGAGCATGCCGCGGATGAACGACTGGTCGATCTTGACCGACGTCACCGGCAGCTGGCGCAGGTAGGTCAGCGACGAATAGCCGGTGCCGAAATCGTCGATCGCCACGGGAACGCCCAGGTCCTTGCAGGCCTCGACGAAGTTCGCCACCACCGAGAACTTGCTGATTGCGGTGGTCTCGAGGATCTCGAGTTCGAGCGTGCCGGCGCCAAGGCGCGGAAAGCGCGCCAGCTGCTGCGCGAGGCGATCGACGAAATCCCAGCGCATCATGTGCTGCGGACTCACGTTCACGCTGATGGCGGTGCGCAGGCCCGCGGCGCGCCACTTGTAGGCCTGGCGCAACGCCGCGCCGATGACCCAGTCGCCCATGCGCTCGGCGAGTTCGTCGCCTTCGGTGAGCGGCACGAACTGGCCCGGCTGCAGCAGGCCGCGCTCGGGATGCTGCCAGCGGATGAGCGCCTCGACGCCGACCATGACGCCGCGCTGCATGTCGACCTTGGGCTGGTAGCAAAGAAAGAATTCATCGCGCTCCAGGCCTTCCTGGATGCGCCGGCGCGCCTTCACCAGCTGCTCGTCGACGCGCGCCTGCGGTGCATCGAAGTAATGCACGCGGCCGTCTCCGGCACGCTTGGCAAGGTAGGCGGCATGGCTCGCCTGGCGCAGCGCCAGTTCGGGCGCGAGCCCGTCGGCATCGAGCAGCCGCGCGCCCAGGCTGCCTTGCAGATCGACGGTGTGGCCGCCCCACTTCCAGGGCTTGGCCAGCTCGGCGAGCATGCGTTCGAGCACCTGGTGGCACTGCGGGCTGCCGATGGCCGCAAACACCGCGGCGAATTCGTCGCCGTTCACACGCGCGAGCACGCCTTCGCGCGGCATCTGCGACCGGACGCGGCGGTGCGCCTCTTCGAGCGCCGCATTGCCGCCGGCCATGCCGAGGCGCCGGTTGATTTCGGCAAAACGGTCGAGGTCGATGAAGCACACCACCGTGCAACGCTTGCCCTCGCGCGCCCAGCCGGCGATCAGCGGGCGGAGCACTTCGTCGGGCGGGAGGCGCTTGAAACCTGCGTCGTACAGGTCCTGCGCTGAAGAGGGTGGTGGTTGGAGCGACAAAAGTCAGTGGCTGAAAAACGCAATCGATGGGACGCGGCGTGCGGCAGCCGCTTACGTTCGCATGGGACTCGCAACACCTTGACACCGGCGAGCACCGCGAAATCATATTAGAACCCTGGGTTGGCCGGGCCGCGGCGTATGCTGCGCCGGCCGCCGCCGCCGCCTTTCTTCAAAATTCCCCGAGCCCGAGAACCCAAAGATGAGCCCTGCTACCAAGGCGCCCCGTGCCGCCGCCCTTCCCGGCCAACCGGCCACTAGCGATCTGCTGGTGAACGTGCCCCGCCTCGTGGCCGCCTATTTCAGCCACCGTCCCGACCCGTCGGTGCCCGCGCAGCGCGTGGCCTTCGGCACCTCGGGGCATCGCGGTTCGTCCTTCGACAACGGGTTCAACGAATGGCATGTGCTCGCGATCAGCCAGGCCATTGCCGACCATCGCAAGAGGCAAGGCATCGACGGCCCGCTGTTCCTCGGCATCGACACGCATGCGCTTTCCACGCCCGCCTTCGACAGCGCGGTGGAAGTGCTCGCGGCCAACGGCGTCGAGCTGATGCTCTCGCAGGACGACGAGTACACGCCGACGCCGGCGGTGTCGCACGCGATCCTGCGCTACAACCACGGGCGCACCACCGGGCTGGCCGACGGCATCGTCATCACGCCGTCGCACAACCCGCCCGAGAGCGGTGGCTTCAAGTACAACCCACCCCATGGCGGCCCCGCGGGCAGCGACGTCACCTCGGCGGTCGAGGCCGCGGCCAACGGCTTTCTGGCGAACGGCCTCGAAGGCGTGAAGCGCATGCCGCTCGAGCGTGCGCTGCGCGCGTCGACCACGCACCGCCACGACTACCTCAATACCTACGTCGAAGACCTCGCGCAGGTGCTCGACATGGATGCGATCCGCGGCGTGCCGATCGAGCTCGGCGTCGATCCGCTCGGCGGCGCGGGCGTGCGCTACTGGCCCGCCATCGCCGAGCGCTACAAGCTCGAACGCCTTCACGTGCTGCGCGAGGAGGTCGACCCAACCTTCCGCTTCATGTCGCTCGACTGGGACGGCCGCATCCGGATGGACCCGTCGTCGCCCGATGCCATGCACCAGCTGATCGGCCTCAAGGAACGCTTCGGCATCGCCTTTGCCTGCGACACCGACCACGACCGCCACGGCATCGTCACGCGCAGCGCCGGCTTGCTGCAGCCCAACAACTACCTCGCCGTGATGGTCGACTACCTGTTCACGCACCGGCCGCAGTGGCCGACGCAGGCGGCGGTGGGCAAGACGGTGGTCAGCAGCCGCATGATCGATCGCGTGGCCGCCCGGCTGGGCCGCAGGCTGTACGAGGTGCCGGTGGGCTTCAAGTGGTTCGTCGACGGTCTGGTCGATGCGTCGCTCGGCTTCGGCGGCGAAGAGAGCGCGGGCGCCACCTTCCTGCGGCGCGACGGCACCGTCTGGACCACCGACAAGGACGGCATCGTGCCGGCACTGCTCTCGGCCGAGATTGCCGCGTGCACCGGCCGCGACCCCGGCGAGCGCTTTGCCGAACTGACCGAGGCCCTCGGCCGGCCGGTGGCCAACCGCGTGGATGCGGCAGCCACGGTGGCGCAGAAGAAGAAGCTTTCGGGCCTGTCGCCCGACCAGGTGAAATCCACCGAGCTCGCCGGCGAGAAGATCGAGCAGGTGCTGAGCCACGCTCCCGGCAACGCCGCGGCCATCGGCGGCCTGAAGGTGGTGACCGAGAACGGCTGGTTCGCAGCGCGGCCCTCGGGCACCGAGGACATCTACAAGATCTATGGCGAGAGCTTCAAGGGGCCGGAGCACCTGGGCCGCATCCTCGAAGAGGCGCAGCAGTTGGTCGACAAGGCGCTGGCGGGCTGAAGGCCGCGCTCCCTCCTGTCAGCGCCGGCCCTGGCCGAGGCGCATCTCGAGCCACGCGCTGTAGCGCGAGAGCCCGAAGCACAGCGTCCAGTAGATCGCCGCGATGAACAGATAGCCCTCGAGATAGAACGGCCGCCAGGTCGGGTCGCCGCCGAGCGCGAGGCCAAGAGCGCCGGTCAGCTCGAACAGCCCGACCACGGTGACCAGCGAGGTGTCCTTCAGCGTGCCGACCACGTTGTTGGTCAGCGCAGGCACCACGAGCCGCAGCGCCTGCGGCAGCACGATGTCGCGCTGCACCGGCCAGCGGCCGAAGCCCAGCGCCATGGCGGCATCGGTCTGCCCGCGCGGCACGGCCTGCAGGCCGCCGCGAATGATCTCGGCCATGTAGGCCGCGACGAACAGCGCCAGGCCCGCGAGCACGCGCACCAGCACGTCGGGCTGCCAGCCCGCGGGCCACAGCAGCGGCAGCAGGAACGACGCCATGAACAGCACCGAGATCAGCGGCACGCCGCGCACCAACTCGATGTAGCTCGCGCTCAGCGTGCGCAACACCGGCCAGTGCGAGCGGCGCCCGAGCGCCAGCAGCAGCGCGAGCGGAAAGGCCAGCGCGAGGCCCACCACCGCCAGGCCGATCGTCAGCGGCAGACCACCCCAACGGCTGGTCGGCACGTAGTCGAGGCCCATGACGCCGCCGCGCATCAGCAGCACGAACAGCCCCAGCGACACCAGCCAGAGCGGCGCCAGCCACCAGCGCCAGGTGCGCGGCCAGGCACTGAGCACGGTGACCGCCGACAGCAGCACCACCGCGATGGCTGGACGCCATTGCGCCTCGTACGGGAAGCGGCCGAACAGCATCGGGCGCCACTTCTCGGCCACCACGCCCCAGCAGGCGCCGTGCTGCAGCGCGCGGCAGGCGTCGGCGTCGGGCCGGAACACCGCATGCAGCACACCCCAGTCGACGGCCAGCCAACCACCCCATGCGAGCAGAGCGAGCAGCGCCACCGTGGCCAGCGCGCGCAACGGCGAACCCCAGAGTTCGCTCTGCCAGGCGACGGGCGTCGCGGGGTGCCTCATTGCCAGCCCCGCAGTGCGACGCGCGCGTTGTAGCGGTTCATGACGAGCGAGATCACGAGCGACAGCAGCAGGTACACCGCCATGATGATCGCGATGCACTCGAAGGCGCGGCCGTTCGAACCGATGGTGGTGTTGGCCACCGACACCAGCTCCGGATAGCCCACCGCCACCGCGAGCGACGAGTTCTTGGTCAGGCTCAGCAGCTGGTTGGTCAGCGAGGGCACGATCACGCGCAGAGCCTGCGGCAGGACCACGATGCGCAACTGCTGAACCGCACCAAAGCCCAGCGCCTGCCCGGCCAGCACCTGACCCTGCGAAACGGACAGGATGCCCGCGCGCACGATCTCGGCGACGAAGGCCGCCGAGTACAGCGACAGGCCCGCGACGATGGTCACGTACTCAGGGCTCAGCGCCGCACCGCCGAAGACGCCGAAATTCCCGAGCTCGGGCCATTCGAGGTGCGTGGGCCACCAACCGCCCTCGCCCGCCGTGGGCCAGGGCACGTTCAGGCCGCCCTTGCTGAGCCAGACGCCCGGCAGCAGGGGCACCGGCTCGGTCGGGTCGGGCAGCAGGTTGGCGATGGCGAAGGCCAGCATCAGCAGCTGCACGAGCAGCGGCACGTTACGCAGCAGCTCGACGTAGGCGGTGCAGATGCCGCGCAGCAGCACGTGCGGCGCGAGCCGGCCGATGCCGATCAGCGTGCCGAGCACGACCGAGAAGATGGCCGCCGGCACGGCCGCGCGCACCGTGTTGACGAGGCCCGCGAGGAAGGCCCGCCACGACGGCTGGCTGGCGTCGAAATCGAGCCAGCCTTCACTGATCGGAAAACCCGCGGGCTCGGCCAGAAAGTCGAAGCCCGAGCGCACGCCGCGTGCGCGCAGCACCTCGAGCGCATGGCTCACCACCCAGACGGCACCGGCCAGCACGGCCAGCACCAGCAGCGCCTGGAGGCCCCAGGCCAGCCAGACGCCGCGGCGCGATGGCCGCCCGCTCATCGCACCGGGGGTGCGTAGATCAGGCCGCCTTTGCTCCAGAGGTTGTTGGCGCCGCGCGGCAGCTTCAGCACCGACTTGGGGCCGACGTTGCGTTCGAACATCTCGCCGTAGTTGCCCACGGCCTTGATCGCGCGGTATGACCATTCCTTGTCGAGTCCGAGCAGCTTGCCGAGGTCTTCGCCGGTGCCGACGAGTCGCTGCTGCGCGGGGTCCTTGCTGTCGGCCTTGAGCTGGTCGACGTTGGCTTGCGTGACGCCGTACTCCTCGGCCTCGATGAGCGCATTCGGCACCCACTTGGTGATCGCGAACCACTCGTCGTCGCCGCGGCGGACCAGCGGCGCGAGCGGCTCCTTGGAGATCAGCTCGGGCAGGATCAGGTAGTCGTCGGGGTTCTGCGCTTCCTTGTTGCGCAGGCCCGCGAGTGCCGAGGCGTCGGTGGTGAAGGCCTGGCAGCGGCCCGAGAAGAAGGCCTTGAACGAGGCCTCGAAGCTTTCGAACACGACGGTCTTGACCGGAATGTTCTGCGCGCGGAAGTAGTCGGACACGTTCTTCTCGTTGGTGGTGCCCGACTGCGTGCAGATGGTCGCGTTCTTGAGCTGCTTGGCGCTCGTCACCTTGAGCTTCTTCGGCACCAGGAAGCCCTGGCCGTCGTAGTACGTGATGGTGGTGAAGTTGAAGCCCAGCGAGGCATCGCGCGTGAGCGTCCAGGTGGTGTTGCGCGCGAGGATGTCGATCTCGCCGGCCTGCAGGGCCGAGAAGCGCTGCTGCGAATTGAGCGGCACGAAGTCGACTTTCTTGGCGTCGCCGAGCACCGCCGCGGCGATGGCCCGGCAGGTGTCGACGTCCAGGCCCGACCAGTTGCCCTGCGTGTCGGGCGCGGAGAAGCCCGCCACGCCGTTGGTCACGCCGCACTTGAGGGTGCCGCGCTGCTTGACCGCATCGAGGGTCTTGCCGGCAAGGGCCGGCGCGGCGGCGGCGACCATGGCGGCGGCGGCGGCAAGGGCGAGTGCGGGACGGAATCGGCTTTTCATTGGTGTGTTCTCCTCAACAGTAAGCAAAAGCCAGTGTACGGGGCCGCGCGGCGGCTTGCCAAAGAACGGCCGGTTGGATGCATATGCCGGATGCGATGGGCTTCGGTTTGCCCGCCGCATTCACTAACATAGAGGCCTCTCACAACTTCACCTGGAATCTGCACATGACCAAATCCGATGACACCGGCAAGCTCGTTCTGCGCGTCGCACTCGGCATTCTCATCCTGCTGCACGGCATCGCGAAGGTCGGCAAGGGCGTCGACGGCATCGGCGGCATGCTTGCGTCGCATGGCCTGCCGGCCGCCATGGCCTACCTGGTCTACGTCGGCGAGATCCTCGCGCCCGTGCTGCTGATCGTGGGCCTGTTCACGCGGCCGGCCGCGCTGGTCGTCGCACTCAACATGCTGGTCGCGATCTGGCTCGTGCACATGAAGGACCTTGGCGCGCTCAACGGCCAGGGCGGCTGGGCGCTCGAACTGCAGGGCATGTTCCTGTTCTCGGCGATTGCGATCGCGCTGTTCGGCGGTGGTCGCTTCGGGCTCGGCGGCAAATACAACTGAACCTGCAGCCGGCGACAAGCCGGCTTTTTTTGGCCCGTACGCGCTCAGTCGTCGTCGGCGGCGTCCAGCCCCGGAAACAGCACGTCGGTGTAGCCGAAGCGCGAGAAATCGCGCACCCGCATCGGGTAGAGCTTGCCGAGCAGGTGATCGACTTCGTGCTGCACCACGCGCGCGTGGAAGCCGCTCGCCACGCGGTCGATCGGATCGCCGTAGGGATCGAAGCCGGTGTAGCGGATGTTCGAGAAGCGCGGCACCACCCCGCGCAGGCCCGGTACCGAGAGGCAGCCTTCCCAGCCCTCTTCCTCCTCGTTGCCGACGGGCGTGATCACCGGGTTCAGCAGCACAGTGCGCGGCACGGGCGGCGCGTCGGGGTAGCGCGGGTTGACGACGTCGGTGCCGAAGATCACGAGCTGCTGGTCGACGCCGATCTGCGGTGCCGCGAGGCCCGCACCATGGACCGCCGCCATCGTCTCGAACATGTCGCGCACCAGCAGGTGCAGCTCGTCGGTGTCGAAGGCGGTCACGGGCTGCGCGATGCGCAGCAGCCGCGGGTCGCCCATTTTGAGGATGTCGCGAATGGCCATGGCGCGATTATCGTGCCGGCTTTCGCAACGCCCGCGCCGCCGTTCAGGGAGGCGTCTGCTGGCCTGGGGCTTTGCTGTCGGGCGAGGTGTACAGCCGGGAACGGCCGGTGGGCGGCGGCGTACGGTAGGCCGGCACCGGCGACACGCCTGGCCGACCACCGCCGCTGCCCACGACCGGCGGCGGCGGACGACCACCACCACCGCCCCAGCCCGGACGCCCGCCACCCTGGTAGCCCGGACGGACACCAGGGTACCCAGGACGAACGCCGGGGTAGTGCGGACGGTCGTACTGGCGGCGGTCGTAGTAGCGGCGGCCGCCGTCGTAATAGCCACCGCCCTGGATGTAGACCGGCGCCGGCACCACGACCGGATCGCCGTAGTAGGGCCCATCGGAGTAGTAGCCGCCGCCCGAGTAGTACGGGTCGCCCGGCACCGCCGCGCAGCCACCCAGCAGCGCAATGCCGCCGAGAACGATGGCAATGCCGAAAGCACGATTTCTTTGCATAGTGGCTCCTTAGTCAGCCTTTGGTGTTCAACGCCACCTTGTAGTTCCTGATGACTGCGCAGGTATGAAGTGGCGTAACCGGCGGTAACCCGCCTCGCGGGCTATGCGCCGGCGGCCGGCACGCCGTTGGCGAGGAACCCCAGCATACGCGCCTCGTCGATCACTTCGACGCCGATCTCGCGCGCCTTGTCGAGCTTGCTGCCGGCCTCTTCGCCCGCTACGAGGTAGCTTGTCTTCTTGCTGACCGAACCGGCCACCTTCGCACCTGCCGCTTCCAGCTTGTCCTTCGCTTCGTCACGGCTGAGCGTAGGAAGGGTGCCGGTGATGACGAAGGTCAGGCCCGCAAGCGGCTTCGGGGCGCGCGCGGCGGGCTCGCCCTCTTCCCAGGTCAGGCCGCAGGCGCGAAGCTGCTCGACCACCTCGCGGTTGTGGGGCTGATCGAAGAAGGTGCGCAGGCTCTGCGCAACGACCGGGCCGACGTCGTTGACCTCGAGCAGGTGTTCTTCGCTCGCGTCCATGATCGCATCGAGCTTGCCGAAGTGCTTGGCCAGGTCCTTCGCGGTGCTTTCGCCCACGTGGCGGATGCCCAGCCCGAACAGGAAGCGCGGCAGCGTGGTCTTCTTCGATGCTTCGAGCGCAGCAACGAGGTTGGCGGCCGATTTCTCGGCCATGCGGTCGAGGCCCGCGAGCGTCGTGAAGCCGAGCTTGTAGAGGTCGGGCAAGGTGCGGATCAGGTTGGCGTCCACCAACTGCTCGACCAGCTTGTCGCCGAGCCCGTCGACGTCGACGGCACGGCGGGCCGCGAAGTGCAGGATGGCCTCCTTGCGCTGCGCGGCGCAGAAGAGCCCGCCGGTGCAGCGGTAGTCGACCTCGCCCTCCTCGCGCAGCGCCTCCGATCCGCAGACGGGGCACTGGTGCGGCATGGTGAAGAGCGGGCCGCGCTCGCCCTCGGGCTTGGCGAGGCTCTCGGGCACCACGCCGACCACCTCGGGAATCACGTCGCCGGCGCGGCGCACGATGACCTTGTCGCCTACGCGCACGTCCTTGCGGCGGGCCTCGTCCTCGTTGTGCAACGTGGCATTGGTCACGGTCACTCCGCCGACGAACACCGGCGCGAGCTTGGCCACGGGCGTGAGCTTGCCGGTGCGCCCCACCTGCACCTCGATGCCAAGCACCTCGGTCATCTGCTCCTGCGCCGGGTACTTGTGCGCCACCGCCCAGCGCGGTTCGCGCGAAACGAATCCGAGCTGTCGCTGCAGCGCGATGCTGTCGACCTTGTAGACGACGCCGTCGATGTCGTAGGGCAAGGCATCGCGCTGGCGGCCGATGTTCTCGTGGAAGGCGATGAGTTCGATCGCACCGCGCGCGCGCGCCGTCTGCGCCGCCACCGGGAAGCCCCAGGCGTGGAACTGCTGCAGCCAGTCGAACTGGGTCTCGAATTGGGGCCCGCCCTCGCCGGCCGGCGTGACTTCGCCGAGGCCATAGGCAAAAAAGCTCAGCGGCCGGGCCGCCGCGATGGCCGGATCGAGTTGGCGCACCGCACCGGCCGCGGCATTGCGCGGATTGACGAACACCTTCTCGTTCTTCTGGCCGGCCGCGATCTTCTCGCGCTGGCGCTCGTTGAGCGCCTCGAAGTCGGCGCGCTTCATGTAGACCTCGCCGCGCACCTCGACCACGGGCGGAGCTTCGCCCTGCAGGCGCAGCGGGATCTCGCGCACGGTGCGGATGTTCTGGGTGACCTCTTCGCCGACTTCGCCGTCGCCGCGGGTCGCGGCCTGCACCAGCACGCCGTTTTCGTAGCGCAGGTTCATGGCGAGCCCGTCGAACTTGAGTTCGCAAACGTACTCGACCTGCGGCGCATCTTCCGCCAGGCCCAGTTCGCGGCGCACGCGCGCATCGAACGCGCTCGCGCCGCCGGGGCTGATGTCGGTCTCGGTGCGGATCGAGAGCATCGGCACCTTGTGGCGCACCTTGGCAAAGCCCTCGAGCACGCCACCGCCGACGCGCTGGGTGGGCGAATCGGGCGTGCGCAGATCGGGAAACTCGGCCTCGATGGCCTGCAACCGCTGGAACATGCGGTCGTATTCGGCGTCGGGCAGCTCGGGCGCGTCGAGCACGTAGTAGAGATGGGCGTGGCGGTGGAGCTGCTCGCTCAGTGCGGCGGCTTCGCGTGCCGCTTCGTCGCGCGTCGTCATGGGATGCCTTCCGGGAATCAGCTGAAGAGACGCCGCGCCAGCGGCGAGCCGGCGGCGAGATCGCGCGACTCCAGAGTGTCGTAGAGCTGCTCGAGGTCGGCGCCGATCACGTCCATGGTTTCTTCGCGCAGCAACTGGCCGTCGCTGTCGGTCACCACGCCGTCCATTTCGCGGGCGAGCGTGGCGGCGGCATCGCGCATGCGCTGGAACGGCTGCTCGGCGCGGTCGACCTGCGGCACGTCCAGGCTCAGGCTGAGCTCGCGGATCGCCGATTGCGCGGGGTCGTCGGCCAGCGCGGCCTGGGTGTCGAACGAAAGCCCGAGGATCGGCGGCAGCCCGGCCTCGCTCGTGGGCAGCACCATGCGGCCCGGGATGATGCCGGCCACGAAGCCCAGCCGCGCCGCGTTCTGCTGCACGTAGCCGGGGCTCCAGGCCGCATGCAGCGCGCGCAGCACGAAGCCGAGTTGCGCGTCGTGCGCGCTGGCGAACTGGTCGAGCTCGCGCGCGCGCGCCACCTCGTCGAGCATCTCGGGGATCTCGAGCGCCCCGTTCACCGCATCGGCAAAGGCCTGCGCCTTGACGACGAATTCGGAGTATTCGATCTCGTTGAGCGCCCCGGTACGGTTGGCCAGCTGCACGCCGACCTGGAACGCGCTGTAGCGCTGGCCCGCCACGGGGGGCTCCCATTGGCCCGTGTGCTCGTTCTGGCCCTCGATGGCCACGGGCTTGCTGCCCGCGCGGCGCGTCGGCGGCATGGCGGCAATCGCCGCATCGCCCGAGGCCAGACCTTCGAGCGACACCGAGGCGATCACGTCGATGAGCGGATCGAGCCCGCCGCGGCGCTCGGCCGCGGGCAGCTGGTTGGGCGCCGGCGCGGGCAGGTCCGGATCGAACAGCGGCTCGTGGCGCTCGTGGCTCGGTGCCGCGTGCGGATCGGTGCGGAGCACCGGCTCCATCCCGTCGGCCGAGGATGCGCGCCGTTGTTCCGCGTCGGACGGGTCACCGCCGCCGGCCGCGTCGGGCTGGCGCGGCGCCTGGCGGCGCGAGGTGAGTGTGTTGTAGGCCACAACGGCCGCGAGGACGAGGCCACCGAGGATGGCCAGGGCGAGAGTGAGATTGCTCATGCGCTGCCCGGCTCAAGCAGCCTCGACCATCGACACGGCCGATTCCATGTCGACCGCGACGATGCGCGAGACGCCCTGCTCCTGCATCGTCACGCCGATCAGCTGTTCGGCCATTTCCATGGCGATCTTGTTGTGGCTGATGAAGAGGAACTGGGTTTCGCGGCTCATGGCGGTCACGAGTTTGGCATAGCGCTCGGTGTTCGCGTCGTCGAGCGGCGCGTCGACCTCGTCGAGCAGGCAGAACGGCGCCGGGTTTAGCTGGAAGATCGCGAACACCAGCGCAATCGCGGTGAGCGCCTTCTCGCCGCCCGAGAGCAAATGGATGGTCTGGTTCTTCTTGCCGGGAGGCTGCGCGAGCACCTGCACGCCGGCATCGAGGATCTCGTCGCCCGTCATCACGAGCCGCGCGTTGCCGCCGCCGAAGAGCTCGGGGAACATGCGGCTGAAGTGCTCGTTCACGATCTTGAAGGTGCCGCCGAGCAGGTCACGCGTCTCGGCGTCGATCTTGCGAATGGCGTCTTCGAGCGTGCCGATGGCTTCGTTCAGGTCGGCCGACTGCGCATCGAGGAAGGTCTTGCGCTCGCGCGCCACGGTGAGCTCGTCGAGCGCCGCGAGGTTGACCGCGCCGAGCGCCGCGACTTCGCGGTTCAGGCGATCGATCTCGCCCTGCAGCCCCGTGAGGCGAACCTTGTCGACCTCGATCGACTGCGCCACGGCCTCGAGGTCGGCGCCGGCATCGTCGAGCAGTTGCTGGTACTGCTCGACGCCCAGGCGTGCGGCCTGTTCCTTGAGCTGGAATTCGGTGATGCGCTGGCGCAGCGGATCGAGCTCGCGCTCGAGTTGCAGCCGGCGCTCGTCGCTCGCGCGCAGCTTCATCGTGAGGTCGTCGTACTGGCTGCGCGCTGCCCCCAGCGAGGCCTCGCGCTCCAGCTTGAGCGCCAGCGCATCCTGCAGGCCGGCCTGGGCGGCTGCGTCGGACAGGCGACCGAGTTCGGCCCGCGCGCGCTCGTCCTCGTCGGTGAGCGCGACGACCTGCTGCGCGGCAGTCTCGATCGCGCGGTTAAGTTCGCCGCGGCGTGCTTCGAGCGTGCGCTGCGAGAAGGTGGCCTCCTGCGCCTTGCGTTCGAGGCTGCGGTGCTGCTCGCGGCTGGCAGTCAGCGCGCGGCCGGCTTCGATCACGCGCTCGTCGAGTTGGGCATGGCGCTCCTGCGCATCGGCGAGCTGCATGTCGAGCTCTTCGAAGCGGCCTTCGGCCGCGATGCGCTTTTCCTGCAGTTCCTCGAGCTGCGCGTCGACCTCGGCCAGGTCGGTGGCGAGCTGCTCGCTGCGGGCGCGCGTCTGCTCGGCCAGCTGCGTCATGCGCAGCGTCTCGACCTGCAGCCCGTGCGCGCGCGATTGCGTCTCGGCCGCTTCGCGGCGCGCACTCACGAGGCGCTGGGCCGCGTCGGCATAGGCGGCTTCGGCACGGACCAGCGCGGTGCGCGCCTCTTCGTTGATGAGCGTCTGCGCGCGCAGCTGGCGCTCGAGGTTCTCCATTTCCTGCTGACGCGCGAGCAGGCCGGCCTGCTCGGAATCGGGCGCATAGAGGTTCACGCTGTGCGAGTACACGGCATGGCCGCTTTGCACGTAGATGACCTCGCCGGGCTGCAGCGCGCCGCGCTGCGCGAGCGCCTCTTCGAAGCTCTGGGCGGTGTAGCAGCCGCGCAGCCAGTCGGTCATGAGGGCCTGCAACCCCGCATCGTTGAGCCGCAGCAGGCTCGACAGGCGCGTCAGCGCGCTGCCGCCCGCGTCCGGCGGCGCACCGGCGGGTGGCGGGCTGTAGAACGCCAGCTTGGCCGGCGGCGCATCGTTGCCGAAGGCGCGCACCATGTCGAGCCGGCTGACTTCGAGCGCGCCCAGCCGTTCGCGCAGCGCGGCCTCGAGCGCGTTCTCCCAGCCCTGCTCGATATGGATGCGGCTCCAGAGGCCCTGCATGCCTTCGAGGCCATGCTTGGCAAGCCAGGGTGCGAGCTTGCCGTCGGTCTTGACGCGCTCCTGCAGCGCGCGCAGTGCCTCGAGCCGTGCCGACAGCTCGGCATGGCGTGCGCCTTCGGTATTGACGGCCTGCTGCTTCGCGCGGCGGTCGTCGTCGAGCTGGGGCACCGATTCCTGCAGTTCGTGCAGCCGGGCCTCGGCCTCGCTCGCCGCTTCCTGTGCGGCCGCATGGTCTTCCTGCATCGCCTGCAGGCGGGCTTCGTCGGGTGCGGCCAGCGCATTCTGGTCGGCACGCAGGCGCTCGCCGCGCAGCGTGAGCTGCCGTGTCTGGTCCTCGATGTTGCGCTGGTCGGCGGCCAGCACCTGGATCTGCTGCTGCACCTGCACCACGGCGGCGCGCTGCGCATTGGCCTCGTCCTGCGCGCGCTGCTGCGCTTCCTCGAGCTCGGGCATGCGGGCGTCGTGCTCCTCGAGCTGGGCAGCCAGCAGCACGGCCTGTTCCTCGGCGTCCACGCCCTGGCCAGCCAGCGTCTCGATCTCGGCTTCGGCATCGGTGCGGCGGGTGTCCCACTGGCCGATCTGTTCGCGCAGCTGGACCAGCCGCTGCTCCACGCGCTGGCGCCCCTCGACCACGAAGCGGATCTCGCCCTCGAGGCGCCCGACCTCGGCGCTCGCCTCGTAGAGCTTGCCCTGGGCCTGGTTGACCTGGTCGCCGGCCGCGTAATGGGCCTGGCGCACCGTCTCGAGCTCGGATTCGACGCGGCGCAGGTCGGCCGTGCGCGATTCGAGGTCGTTGATCGCCTTTTCCGCGTCGACCTTGATCTTGGCCTGGTCGGCGTCGCTCTCGCTGCGCTTGAGGAACCACAGCTGGTGCTGCTTCTTGGTGGCGTCGCCCTGCAGCGTGTTGTAGCGCGCCGCCACCTCGGCCTGCTTCTCGAGCTTTTCGAGGTTCGCATTGAGTTCACGCAGGATGTCTTCGACCCGCGTAAGGTTCTCGCGCGTGTCGCCGAGCCGGTTCTCGGTTTCGCGCCGGCGCTCCTTGTACTTGGAGACGCCCGCGGCTTCTTCGAGGAACAGCCGCAGTTCTTCGGGCTTGGATTCGATGATCCGGCTGATCGTGCCCTGCCCGATGATCGCGTAGGCGCGCGGCCCGAGGCCCGTGCCCAGAAACACGTCCTGCACGTCGCGCCGGCGCACCGGCTGGTTGTTGATGAAGTAGCTGCTGGTGCCGTCGCGCGTGAGAACGCGCCGCACCGCGATTTCGCTGAACTGGTTCCACTGACCGCCGGCGCGATGATCGGCGTTGTCGAACACCAGCTCCACGCTCGAGCGGCTCGCCTGCTTGCGCGTGGTCGTGCCGTTGAAGATCACGTCCTGCATCGACTCGCCGCGCAGCTCCGACGCACGCGACTCGCCGAGCACCCAGCGCACCGCATCCATGATGTTCGATTTGCCGCAGCCATTGGGCCCGACCACGCCTACCAGTTGACCCGGCAGCAGGAAGTTGGTGGGTTCGGCGAACGACTTGAAGCCCGAGAGCTTGATGGAATTGAGACGCACGACTTGTCGGCCTGGCTTGGCAAAGCGCCAAGGTATTGATTTGTAAGGAAATTTGCACGGGCCTGCCGCTCGAGGCAGGCCGCCGCGCAAGCCGTGGATGATAACGTCAGGGGCATGAGCGATTCCTCGTTGTTTCCCCCCTCTGCCGGGCGCCGCGCCTGCCTGCTCGCGGGTGCGGCGTCCCTGTTGGGCCTCGGCGGCTGCGCCGCCGTTCGTTCGACCGAGCGAGCCCAGCCCTATGGCAACCAGGAATGGCTGCAGTCGAGCGCCAACCGCATTGCCAACCTCTCGCTGCGCGACAACCTGCAGTCGATACGGCGCGTGCAGATCACGCTGTACCGCCGCAATCCGCGCGAATGGCGCAAATCGGGCGCCAGCATGGAAGCGGCCATCCAGCGCGCCTGGGATGCGGTGGGCACCAGCGAGGCCGCGTTGCCCGAACTGCGCGGCGCCACCGGCATCGACGCCATCCGCATGGCCTTCGACACCGGCCCGCGGGGTTACCAGGGCGACCGGGTGGCGGCATTGGTAGTCGGCTGGGCCACCATGCTCAAGCAGGCCAACGGCGACACCTGGGAGCAGACCATGCTCGACGGTGTCAACGCCGAGAACAGCTACCGGGCTGCGCGCAACTTCGAGATATCGCTCTGGCTGATCGCCTCGAAGACCGGCCCCGACGGCCAGCCGCTGCTGCTGGCCACCGAGATCAGCGAACGCGGACGCAACCTCGTGGCCGACCGCGAACTCTCGAAGGTGGTGGCCCGGCTCGACCTGCTGGCCGCACAAGCCGACGAGAAGTACCGGCGGGCGGCGCTCGATTTCGGGCAGAACTGGGTCATGGGCGTGGTCATGCCGTTCTTCACGCTGGTGCCGCGCTAGGCAGACAACGGAAATATGTTTCCGAAATGGCGTTTTACGGTAATATCTTTCCGTGACCAAACAAGAGTTCATCGCCGCCCTCGCCGCCCGCCGCGACGCCACGGGCCTGACCCATGCGCAGATCGCGCAGCGCTCGGGTCTGACCGAGCGGTCGGTCCGCAATGCACTGAGTCTTGCGGGAAACCCGCAGATGTCGTCCTTGCTGGCGCTGGTCGATGCCTTGGGGCTCGAACTGCAGCTCGCGCCGAAGGGGTTTGGCGGGCAGGCCGAAGCCGACGCCGGCTATCGACCGGTGCCCACGCGTATCGGCCGCGCGGTGGGGGGGGCGGTTGCGCCGCCCACATCCTCCAAGCCGGCAGGGAAGCGCTCGCCGTGAATGTCAAGATCCTGGAGATCTCACTGGGCGCCCGCCGTTTCGGCAAGCTGTTCCAGTACGCCGACCTGTGCCGCTTCGTGGCCGAGCCCGAACTCGTCGCCGACCCGCCGGCCGAAGTGCTGTCGCTGTCGATGGTGGCCAGCGATCCCTCGGCGCAGGCCGCGCTGTGGAGCGACGTGAAGAACCCGCTGTTCAATGCCCAAGGCGGGCCGTTGCCGCCCTTCTTCCAGAACCTGCTGCCCGAAGGCGTGCTGCGCAGCCACATCGCGCAATTGCGCGGCTGCCGCGAAAACGACCATTTCGAGCTTCTGGCTGCCTGCGGCGGCGACCTGCCCGGCGCCGTGAGCGCCCGGCCCGTGGCGGTCGACCGCGGCACGCTGCAGCGGCTCATCACGCAGGACCAGGACGCGCTCGCGATGTCGGTGGTCGAACTGCCTTTGCCGCAGGGCATCTCGGTCTCGGGCGTGCAGCCCAAGCTCGGACTGCGGCGCCAGGGCGGGCGCTACGTGGCACGCACCCGGGCGGGCGCCAGCACGCGCGTGATCGCCAAGCTGCCCATGGCCGGGCGGCCGCACATGCCGCAGCTCGAGATGCTCTCTCTGCAGCTGGCGGGCGCCGCGGGTGTCGAGGTCTGCCATGCCGAGCTCGCGCCGTTGTCGGCCATTTCGGCCGAGCACAGCTACGCGCTGCCCGATGAGCCCGAATTCCTCGCGGTGACCCGCTTCGACCGCGAGGGCGCGCGCCGCATCCATTTCGAGGATTTCGCGCAGGTTCTCGCGATCGATCCGATGCACAAGTACAGCGCCAGCTACCTCGACATGGCGCTCGCGATGCGCGCCTTTCCGTCGATGGGTGAAGACGCCGTGCTCGAACTGCTGCGCCGCCTGGCGGTGAACGACCTGCTCGGCAATCCCGACGCCCACCTGAAGAATTTCGGCGTGCTGTACCCCGACGGCGCAGCGCCCCGGCTGGCGCCGGCCTACGACATCGTCGCCTACGCGGCGCTGCAGGGCGTCGAAGGCCACGCACTGCCGCTGCTGCCCGATGCCCGCACGCCGCGGCGCACGGCGCTGTTCACGCCGGCGAACATCCGCGCGTTCTGCGGCTCGGCCGGCGTGCACGAGCCGTTGGCGCGGCGGGTGGTCGCGGAAACCGCGCGCCGCGCGCGCAGCGCCTGGCCCGAAATGATCGAGGCGTCGACCTTGCCTGCGGCGTGGAAGAAGCGGCTGCAGCAGCGGCTGCAGGGGCATGCGCTGCTGCAGGGGATGGCGAAGCGGGGCAAGTAGTCGAGCGGCGGCGTCATGCCGCGGCCAACCGCCTCTTAGGCGAACAACCCCTTGTGCTGCTCCCGCAACAACGCCTTCTGCACTTTTCCCATCGCATTGCGCGGCAATTCGCCCACGACGAAGCAGCGTTTCGGAATCTTGAAGTTCGCGAGCTTTGCCTTGAGCTCTGCCACGATCGCATCGGCGTCGAGCACCGCTCCCGGCTTGGCAATGACGATCGCTACGCCGACTTCGCCGAAGTCGGGGTGCGGCACGCCGACCACCGCGCTCTCGGCCACGCCCGGCAGCTCGTTGATGTAGCCCTCGATCTCGGCCGGATAGACGTTGTAGCCGCCGCTGATGATCAGGTCCTTGCTGCGCCCGACGATCGTGATGTAGCCGCGGCCGTCGATCTTGCCGACATCGCCGGTCTTGAAGAAGCCGTCGGGGGTGAACTCTTCCCTGGTTTTCTCCGGCATGCGCCAGTAGCCCGCGAACACGTTCGGGCCGCTGACCTCGATGTTGCCGATCTCGTCGGTGGTGCAGTCGCGCCCGGCATCGTCGCGCACGCGCAGCTGCACACCGGGCAGCGCGAACCCCACAGTCCCGCCGCGGCGTTCGCCCTGCGCCGGGTTGTAGGGGTTGGACGCGAGCATGATCGTCTCGCTCATGCCATAGCGCTCGAGGATCGTGTGGCCCGTGCGCTCGCGCCATTCGTCGAAGGTCTCGATCAGGAGCGGTGCCGAGCCGGCCACGAAAAGCCGCATGTTGCGCACCGCCTCGCGCGTGAGCCCGGGTTCGGCGAGCAGCCGCACGTAGAGCGTGGGCACGCCCATGAACACCGTGGCCTCAGGCAGCTTCTCGACCACGCGCTTCGGATCGAACTTCGCAAGCCAGATCATCTTGCTGCCATTGAGCAGCGCGCCGTGCAGCGCGACGAAGAGACCATGCACATGGAAGATCGGCAGCGCGTGGATCAGCACGTCGCCGCGGGTCCAGCCCCAGTAGTCCTTGAGCACTTCGGCGTTCGACAGCAGGTTGCCGTGCGTGAGCATGGCGCCCTTGCTGCGGCCGGTGGTCCCGCTGGTGTAGAGGATCGCAGCCAGGTCGTCCGCCTTCCTGTGCGCGGCGGTGTGCTGGTCGCTGCACTGGGCAGCGACCTCGAGCAGCGTGCCGCTGCGGTCGTCGTCGAGCGTGAACACATGGCGGGTGCCGGCGGCCGTGGCGATCGGCCCGACCCAGGCGGCGTTGCGGCTGGTGCACACCACCACGGCGGGCTCGGCATTGCCGATGAAGTATTCGATCTCGGCGCTCTGGTAGGCGGTGTTGAGCGGCAGGAACACATAGCCCGCGCGCAGCGTGGCGAGGTACAGGATCATGGCCTCGACCGACTTCTCGACCTGCACCGCGATGCGGGCGCCCTCCTCCAGGCCGAGTGCGTCGAGCAGGTTGGCGATCATCGCGCTCGCGCGGTCGAGGTCGCGCCACGAATAGAACAGCCCGTTGTCGGTTTCGACGGCAATGGCGTCGAGGTCGGCGGGAAAGGCCGCGCGCAGGGCGGCGAACAGGTTGGGGTTGGCTTTCGTCTTCATGGTGCAGGTACGTCGTCGAAAATTCAGTGAATGCCGGGCGACGAAAGCGCCGATGCCTTCGTCGCCCGGCGGGTCGTCACTCGAGCTTGGCGCCCGACGCCTTCACCACGGTGGCCCAGCGCTTGATCTCGGAGTTCACGAAGCCACCGTAGGATGCCATCGTCAGATTGGGGATCTCGGCGCCGTTCTGGGTCCAGATCGCCTTCAGCTCATCGGTTGCGAGCGCCTTCTTCATGTCGTCGACGATGCGC
Source organism: Variovorax sp. Soil_C_39 (assembly GCF_057656815.1). NCBI lineage: Bacteria > Pseudomonadati > Pseudomonadota > Betaproteobacteria > Burkholderiales > Comamonadaceae > Variovorax > Variovorax sp. Soil_C_39. The sequence goes on along the minus strand of NZ_JBDGJQ010000002.1, from coordinate 429,925 downwards.
GCCTGCACGTCGGCCGGTGTGCCCTTGGGCGCCCAGAGCCCGTACCAGGTGGTCACGGTGTAGTCGGGCAGCCCGACCTCGGCCGCGCAGGGCACGTCGGGGAACGCGGGGTTGCGCTTGGCGCCTGCCACCATCAGCGCCTTGATGCGGCCACCCTTGATGTGCTGGGCCGACGAACCGAGGCCGTCGAACATCAGGTCGACATTGCCGGCGATCAGGTCCGACAGCGCCGGGCCCGCGCCGCGGTACGGGATGTGGGTGATGAAGGTGCCGGTCTGCAGCTTGAACAGCTCGCCCGCGAGGTGGTGCGAGGTGCCCGCGCCTGCCGATCCGTAGTTGAGCTTGCCCGGATTGCGCTTGACAGCCGCCACGAACTCCTGGAGCGTGTTGGCCGTCACGCGGCGCGGATTGACCACCACCACCTGCGGCACGCTGGCCAGCAGCATCAGCGGCACGAAGTCCTTCTCGAGGTCGTAGTCGAGCCGCGGGTAGATCGAGGGTGCGATGGCATGGTGCACGGCGCCCATGAAGAGCGTGTAGCCATCGCCCTGCGCCTTGGCCGCGATGCTGGCCCCGACCGTGCCGCCGGCACCGCCGCGGTTGTCGACGACCAGCGTCTGCCCGGCCACCTTAGCGAACTGGGCCGAAAGCGGCCGTGCGAACGCGTCGGTGCCGCCGCCGGCCGGGAACGGCACGACCATGTTCACCGGCCTGTTGGGCCAGCCTCCGGCCTGCGCCCGCGCGCCGGTGCCGCACAGCACGGCAGCACCGGCCGCAGCCAGCCGCAGCACGTCGCGTCGTTGAAAACTCTGAGTCATCTGTCATCTCCTGTCGTTGTGGATTGCCGCGCCATGCGGCCGCCGGCGCCTCACGCGCCGGACTTTCTTCTTTCAGAACTCAGCCTTTTTTGAAGAACAGGCTTTCAACGTCTCCCGAAACCGCCACCTTGCCGTCGGCCAGCCAAGCACGGTGCTTGTCGATCCGCTTGAGATCGTAGAGGTAATTGACCATCAGGCCATAGGACTGTTTCAGCCCCTTGGGCGACGGGTCTCCGGCCCAGTTGAGCCGCTCGACCCGTGCGCCGTTGCCGAGATGGAAGCGCGCCACCGGATCGACCGGAGTGCCGTCGAACAGCGTGTGGCCGAGGTATTCGGCCGCGGCCTGCAGCAGCCATTGGCGCAGCGGCGACTTGGCGTCCAGCTCCGGGGCGGCAGCATCCACCGCCGCCAGCAGCCGCTCGGCGGTCGGGGGCAGCGATCCCACGAGGCGGCCGAGCTCGGCCTCCCGCTTCTCGTCGAGGCGCGGCAGCAGGGTCGATGCGTTCTTTGCAAGCCAGGCGCGGAACCCCGGAATCGGCGACAGCGTGGCAAAGGTCTTCAGGCGCGGAAGCTCTTCCTGCAGCGTCTCGACCACGCGCTTGATCAGCGAATCGCCGAAGCTCACGCCGCGCAAGCCGGTCTGGGTGTTGCTGATCGAATAGAAGATCGCGGTCGTGGCCTTCGCCGGCTGGGTCGGCACCGCGGTCTCGTCGAGCAGCGGCGTGATGCCGTCGCTGATGCGGTCGACCAGCGCCACCTCGACGAAGATCAACGGCTCGTTGGGTAGCCGCGGGTGGAAGAAGCCATAGCAGCGGCGATCGCTGTCGTCGAGCCGGTTCTTCACGTCGGTCCAGCTCTTGATGTCGTGCACCGCCTCGTAGCGGATCAGCTTCTCGATGAGCGAAGCCGGGGAGTTCCAGTCGATACGGCGCAGCTCGAGAAAGGCCACGTCGAACCAGGTCGAGAACAGGTGCTCCATCTCGGCATCGAGCGCCAGCAGGCGTTTGTCCGACTTGAGGAACGGCAGCAGCTCGGCGCGCAGGTCGACCAGGAAGCGCATGCCCTCGGGCTCGGCCGCGAAGCGCTGCAACAGGCGCATGCGCGGCGACACCAACGCCCGGCGCAGCCGGAGTTCGGCCTGACCCTCGTCGGGCGTGCCCACCGCGGCCTGGTGCTGGTCGCGCGCGGCCTTGAGCTTCTGCGGATCTGCCGCGAAATGCTCGCTCATGAGCGCCCAGTAGTCGCGCCGCTCCTCGGGCGTCGCGGCGGCATATTCGCGCGCAATCGCATGCGCCCGGCGGCCGCCCTCGACCTCGCTCACGCGCGGATCGATCACCGCCTGCAGCGCCGCCAGCACGCGGCGCAGCGTTCGCGGCGACAGCGCCTCGTCGGCCTTGCGCAGCGTGGCCTGCAGGCGCTCGGCCGTGGTGCGCTCGCTCGGCTTCGCCGCCGTCTTGGGCGCGTTGCGCGTTGCGCCCTCGGGTGCCACCGGCACCTTGCTGCCGGACTTCTCGCCAGCGCGCAGCCGCGCCTGGAACCATTCGGTCGCACTCATCGACAAACTCCAATGCTGCTGGGGGCTGCGGGTATGGCCCGGCCCGCGTCGTTCTTCATGACATCACCCTGGATTTCTGTTGCCGCGCCACCTCGCGCAGGGCCTCGCGCTGCCGCGTCAGGTGCGTGCGCATGGCTGCGTCGGCGCCTTCGCTGTCGCGCGCCTTCAGCGCCGCGAACACAGCCAAGTGCTCCGACAGGCTCTGCTCGAGCCGGCCCGGCGCATGCAGTTGCTGGAGCCGCGCGAGCTTGAGGATCTTGCGCAGGTCGCCGATCACCTGCGCGAGCCACTTGTTGTCGGCCAGCTGGATGATCGCCTCGTGGATCAGGTGGTTGGTGGCGTAGTAGTCGTTGATGCGCTTCGCCCTGGCGTGGCGCACCAGCCGCTCGTGCAGCGCATCGAGCTCGCTCAGCTCCGCATCGCTCGCATTGCGCGCGGCCTCGTAGGCGCAGCGGCCTTCGAGCAGCGCGATGACGGGGAAGATCTCGTCGAGGTCGCGCTCGGTGACCTCGCGCACGAAGCAGCCGCGCCGCGGTTCGTGGCGCAGCAGCCCTTCGGCCGTGAGCACCTTGAGCGCCTCGCGCAGCGGCGTGCGCGAGATCGAGAGCTTCTCGCACAGCGCGGCCTCGTCGAGGAAGCTTCCGGGCGCCAGTGCGCCGGCGAAGATCTGCTCGCGCAGCGTGGCGGCGACTTCGTCGTGCAGGGAGTTGGGAACCAGGCGCATGGGTTGGGTGCTTTGCGTCGCGTTGCCGCCGCGTTTACGTGTAATTTCTCATAATTACGCGTAATTGTGGGCCGCCGTCTCATGAGGCGCAAGCACCGCGCGCGGTTTTGGCGCCCGGGCTTACCCTTGCCTAAGCTGGCTGCGTCGCGCGCCTCAAGCCCGTGCGGGTTGGGGCCGCCGCGCGGCCCAGAGCCACAGGCCGATGCCGAAGAGCACCATCGGCACGCTGAGCCACTGCCCCTGGCTCAGATCGAGCGCGCGCAGGCCGAGAAAATCGTCGGGCTCGCGGAAGTACTCGGCAATGAAGCGGAATACGCCATACCCGATCATGAACACCGCCGCCACCTGCCCCTGCTTGCGCTCCTTGCGCGCATAGAGCCACATGACGATGAACAGCAGCAGCCCTTCGAGCAGGAACTGGTAGACCTGCGAAGGATGGCGCGGCAGCATCGAGCCGCTCTGCGGAAACACCATGCCCCACGGCAGGTCGGGGCTGCTGAAGCGGCCCCAGAGTTCGCCGTTGATGAAGTTGCCCACGCGTCCCGCGGCCAAGCCGGTCGGCACGCAGGGCGCGACGAAATCCATCACCTGCCAGAACGGCCGGCCGCGCGAGTGCGCGAACCACAACATGGCGCCGATCACGCCCAGCAAGCCGCCATGGAAGGCCATGCCGCCCTGCCACACGTAGAGGATCTCGAGCGGATTCGAAAGATAGAACCCCGGCTTGTAGAACAGGCAGTAGCCGAGCCGCCCACCGACGATGACGCCCATCACGCCGAGGAAAAGAATGTCTTCGACGTCCTTTCGCTGCCAGGCTGCCGTGCCGGCCAGCGAGCGGTACGGCTCATGCCGCAGGCGCCGCGTGCCGAGAAAGTAGAACAGCGCGAAGGCCGCCAGGTAGGTCAGGCCGTACCAGTGGATGGCGATCGGCCCGAGTTGCAGGGCGACGGGGTTGATCTGTGGATACATGAGCATGCGCGGATTGTGCCCGCTGAACCCGGCCGCCCTGCTCCGCTTCGGCAGGTCAGCCGGCCATCGACGTGCGTTCTTGCGTGCGCTCGCGCACGAACGCGATGAAGCGCTCGAGCGCAGGGTGCGCCGCCTGCGCGGGCCATGCCAGGCTGGTCTCGCAGGCGGGCAGCGCCAGACGCGCGCGGCCCGCGGCCTTGAACTCGTGCGCCTGGCGGTAGACGACGCCCGCGCGGCGGAACTGCATGACGCTGTGCGGCACCCAGGCCATGCCGATGCCGCCCGAAACCAGGTTGACGATGGTCTGCATCTGGATCGCCTCCTGGGCGACCTGCGGCGCGAGGCCTGCCGCGTGATAGAGGCCGAGGATCGCGTCGTGCAGCGAAGGCACGATCCGGCGCGGAAAGATCACCAGCGGCTCGGCCAGCACCTCGGCCAGCGGCACGGGTTTCGCGCGCGCCAGCCGGTGCTGGGCCGGCATGGCCAGCACCAGCGACTCCTCCTCGACCACGAGCCTTTCCAGCCCGGGCGGCGCCGCGCCCGGCGAGTGCAGCATCAGCCCGGCGTCGATCTCGCCGCGCGCCAGCGCCTCGCGCTGCACGTCGCCGGTGGCCTCGACGAGTTCGAGCGCCACTTCGGGGCACAGCACGTGGAACTCGCGCACCCAGGCCGGCAGCTTCTCGAAGCCGATCGTCGAGACGAACGCAATGCGCACCCGCCCCACCTGCCCGGCCGCCGCCGCCCGCGCACGGGCGGGCAGCCCCTGCGCGCGCGCCAGCAGTTCGCGCACGTCGGGCAGCAGCGCCTCGCCCGCCGGCGTGAGCGCCACGCGCCGCCGCGTGCGGTCGAAGAGCACGACCCCGAGCGTCTTTTCGAGCTGGGCGATGGCCTGCGTGACGGGCGGCTGCGTCATGTGCAGGCGCTCGGCCGCGCGTCCGAAATGCAGCTCTTCGGCCACGGCGACGAACTGGCGCCAGGCACGCAGGTCGATCAGGTGCTCTTTCATATGCCGAGCATATCAATGCGGGCTCGAAAATGGATTGGAAGCAATCAGTGAGAAGTCGGATACTTGAGCCTTCCCCCGCGCTCCCCACGCGCTTTCCCCACGACAGAAGAGACACGCACCATGGACACCAAGCCGATCCAGATCAACCGCCGCAGCGCCAACATCGTCGAAGGCAAGAGCCGGGCACCCAACCGCTCGATGTTCTACGCCATGGGCTATGAAGAGGCCGACTTCAAGAAGCCGATGGTCGGCGTCGCGAACGGCCACAGCACCATCACGCCGTGCAACTCGGGCCTGCAGAAGCTGGCCGACGCCGCCATCGCCGGCATCGAGGAAGCGGGCGGCAACGCACAGGTGTTCGGCACGCCTACCATCTCCGACGGCATGGCCATGGGCACCGAAGGCATGAAGTACTCGCTGGTCAGCCGCGAAGTCATCTCCGACTGCATCGAGACCTGCGTCGGCGGCCAGTGGATGGACGGCGTGCTCGTGGTCGGAGGCTGCGACAAGAACATGCCCGGCGGCATGATGGGCATGCTGCGCGCCAACGTGCCCGCCATCTACGTCTACGGCGGCACCATCCTGCCGGGCCGCTACAAGGGCCAGGACCTCAACATCGTCAGCGTGTTCGAGGCCGTGGGCCAGAACGCCGCGGGCAACATGAGCGACGAGGACCTGAACGAAATCGAGAAGCGCGCCATTCCCGGCACCGGCTCGTGCGGCGGCATGTACACCGCCAACACCATGTCGAGCGCCTTCGAGGCGCTGGGCATGTCGCTGCCCTACTCGTCCACCATGGCCAATCCGCACGACGAAAAGCAGAACTCGGCCAAGGAATCGGCCACGGTGCTGATCGAGGCGATCAAGAAGGACCTGAAGCCGCGCGACATCGTGACCAAGAAGGCCATCGAGAACGCCGTGGCCGTGATCATGGCCACCGGCGGCTCGACCAACGCGGTGCTGCACTTCCTGGCGATCGCGCACGCGGCCGAAGTCGACTGGACGATCGACGACTTCGAGCGCATGCGCAAGAAGGTGCCGGTCATCTGCGACCTGAAGCCCAGCGGCAAGTACCTCGCGGTCGACCTGCACCAGGCCGGCGGCATTCCGCAGGTGATGAAGGTGCTGCTCAACGCCGGCCTGCTGCATGGCGATTGCATGACGATCACCGGCAAGACCATCGCCGAGGTGCTGCAGGACGTGCCCGACCAGCCGCGCGCCGACCAGGACGTGATCCGCCCGATCGACAAGCCGATGTACGCCGAAGGCCACCTCGCGATCCTCAAGGGCAACCTCTCGCCCGAAGGTGCGGTCGCCAAGATCACCGGCCTCAAGAACCCGGTCATCACCGGCCCGGCGCGCGTGTTCGACGACGAGCAGTCGGCGCTGCAGGCCATCCTCGACGGCAAGATCAAGGCCGGCGACGTCATGGTGCTGCGTTACCTTGGCCCCAAGGGCGGCCCGGGCATGCCCGAGATGCTCGCGCCCACGGGCGCGCTGATCGGTGCCGGCCTCGGCGAAAGCGTGGGCCTGATCACCGACGGCCGCTTCTCGGGCGGCACCTGGGGCATGGTCGTGGGCCACGTGGCGCCCGAAGCGGCGGCCGGCGGCACCATCGCGTTCGTGAACGAGGGCGACTCGATCACCATCGATGCGCATGAACTGAAGCTCGAACTCAACGTGCCCGAAGCCGAACTGGCCAAGCGCCGCGAAGGCTGGAAGCCGCCGGCACCGCGCTACACGCGCGGCGTGCAGGCCAAGTTCGCGTTCAACGCGTCGAGTGCGAGTTCGGGCGCGGTGCTCGACAAGTTCTGAGGGGCCTCGGCGCGCGCGCAGGCAGTGGCCTGCGCCGCCCGCCGCGTGCGCTTCAGCGCCGCGGCCGCTGGCCGGCCTTGCTGCTCGGCAGCCCCATGTTGCTGCGCTGCCGGTCGATGCGCGTCTGCTTGCGCTTTTCTTCGCGCTCGACGACCTTGCGCTTGGTGTAGCCCGACCAATCAGCCCAGGCCCACCACGCCGCGGCCATGGCAAAGGGCATCAGCACGAGCCACCAGCTCCACTCGGCCACCATGCCGATCTCGAAATACTTGAGGGCCACGCCTGCGAGCCCCAGCACCAAAAACCACATGGCGAACCCCTTCGGTTGTAGTCAACGCTTCCGGTCGCCGGTGCACGGCGCTACCTACAATCGCGTTGTATCGAATGTACCCCAGCCATTAACAATTACCCCATGAAAAGACTCCTGTCCTTCGCGCTCCTGGGCCTGGGCCTGGCCGCGCCGGCCTTCGCAGACCTTGCGCTGGCCACGTCCAAGAACTGCATGAGCTGCCATGCCGTCGAGCGCAAGGTGCTCGGCCCTTCCTTCAAGGATATTGCGACCAAGTACAAGGGCAATGCGGGTGCGGTCGACATGCTGGCCACGAAGATCATCAAGGGTGGTTCCGGCGTCTGGGGACCGGTGCCGATGCCGGCCAACAACCAGGTCAGCGAAGCCGACGCCAAGAAGCTGGCCGCCTGGGTGCTGGCGACGAAGTAGCACCACCCCGAAGCGCCGCTGGCGTGCAGCGAGGCGGTCGCGGCGCTCAGGCCCGCGGATTGATGTCGGTCGGGAGCGGCCGGCGCTCGATGCGGTCTTCGAGCTGGCCGATGTGCGCGGCCACGGCGTTCTCGGACTGCTCCGAACGCTGGCGGATCACGGTTTCGACCTGGCCCAGGCGCGCGAGCAGCGCGGCATGGTTCTCGGCGTTCTGTGCCATGTGCTTGTTTTCCTGCGCCGCGAGGAAGTTGCGCAGCTCGGTGAAGCGCGAGGCCTCGGCCTTGTCGGCAAGGTCGCGCTGCGCCTGCATTTCACGGTTGTGGCGCTTGGCGTCCATCAGCACCGAGCTGTGCAGGTAAAGCACGTAGACGAGGCAAAACACGCCGAGCGCGGCCGTGAGGCCCAGCATGATCAGCCCGAGCGGCGCGGACACCGTCATGAAGCCGAGCGACATCTCGACGGGTGCCGCCAAGGTGTACCAGTTGAGCGCGGCCAGCGCCGCGATCAAGAGCACGATGACGAAAAGAAAAGCAGATCGAACGCCCATTTGGCGCCTCCTTGGTATGGATCAAACACGATGAAACCGATCCCGCGCCGATGGTGGCGCAAGACGACCCGCCGGTTGTACCTCAGCCCAAGGGCCGCGATCGGCCCCGCCCCCCACTAAAGCCTACGTCCTACAAGCAGAAAATCAGTTGATCTGTGACAACTGTTCCAGAATCGCCGGATTTTCGAGCGTGGACGTGTCCTGCGTGATCGCCTCGCCCTTGGCGATGCTGCGCAGCAGGCGCCGCATGATCTTGCCGCTGCGCGTCTTCGGCAGGTTCTCGCCGAAACGGATGTCCTTCGGCTTGGCGATCGGCCCGATCTCCTTGGCCACCCAGTTGCGCAGTTCGTTGGCGATCTGCTTGGCCTCTTCGCCGGTCGGACGCGGGCGCTTGAGCACCACGAAGGCGCAGACCGCTTCGCCGGTCACGTCGTCGGGCCGGCCGACCACGGCGGCTTCGGCTACGAGGTCGGTCTTGGACACCAGCGCCGACTCGATCTCCATCGTGCCCAGGCGGTGGCCCGAAACGTTGAGCACATCGTCGATGCGCCCGGTGATGCGGAAATAGCCACGGTCGGCGCTGCGCACCGCGCCGTCGCCCGCAAGGTAGATCGTGCCGCCCATCTCCTCGGGGAAATAGCTCTTTTTGAAGCGCTCGGGATCGTTCCAGATGGTGCGGATCATCGACGGCCAGGGCCGCTTGATCACCAGCATGCCGCCTGCTCCGTTCGGCAGGTCCTTGCCGGTCTCGTCGACGATCGCGGCCATGATGCCCGGCAGCGGCAAGGTGCACGAGCCCGGCACCAGCGGCGTGGCGCCGGGCAGCGGCGTGATCACGTGGCCGCCGGTTTCGGTCTGCCAGAAGGTGTCGACGATCGGGCAACGCTCGCCGCCGATATTTCGGTGGTACCACATCCAGGCTTCGGGATTGATGGGCTCCCCCACCGATCCGAGCATGCGCAGGCTCGACAGGTCCCAGTTCTTCGGGTGCACCTTCTCGTCGCTTTCGGCGGCCTTGATGAGCGAGCGGATCGCGGTGGGCGCGGTGTAGAAGATCGACACCTTGTGCTTCTCGATCATCTGCCAGAAGCGGCCCGCATGCGGGAAGGTGGGAACGCCCTCGAACACCACCTGGGTGGCACCGGCGGCGAGCGGGCCGTAGGCCACGTAGGTGTGGCCGGTGATCCAGCCGATGTCGGCGGTGCACCAGAAGACGTCTTCGGGACGGATGTCGAAGGTCCACTCCATCGTCATCTTCGCCCACAGCAGGTAGCCGCCGGTGGCATGCTGCACGCCCTTGGGCTTTCCGGTCGAGCCCGAGGTGTAGAGGATGAAGAGCGGATGCTCGGCATTCACCGGCACCGGTGCGCATTCGGTGCTCTGACCCTGCAGCGCTTCGGCGAAGCTCTTGTCGCGGCCTTCGACGCGGTTCCATGCGCTCGGCGTGCGCTCATACACGAAGACGTTCTTGATCGATTCGCAGCCGCCGAGCGCGATGCCGTCGTCGACGATGGCCTTGAGCGGCAGCTCCTTGCCGCCGCGCAGCTGGTAGTTGGCGGTGATCACGGCGACCGCGCCGGCGTCGATGATGCGCTCCTGCAGCGCCTTGGCCGAGAAGCCGCCGAACACCACGCTGTGCGTGGCGCCGATGCGTGCGCAGGCCTGCATCGCGATCACGCCCTCGACGGTCATCGGCATGTAGATGATGACGCGGTCGCCCTTCTGGATGCCGGCGGTCTTCAGCGCATTGGCGAACTGGCTCACGCGCGCGAGCAGTTCCTTGTAGCTCACGCGGGTCACGCTGCCGTCGTCGGCCTCGAAGACGATCGCGGTCTTGTTCTCGACCGGCGTGCCGATGTGCCTGTCGAGGCAGTTCGCACTGGCGTTGAGTTCGCCGTCGCCGAACCACTGGTAGAACGGTGCATTCGACTCGTCGAGCGTGCGGGTGAAAGGCTTGCTCCAGTTCAGGTGGCTCTCGGCCTGGCGGCGCCAGAAGCCGTCGAAGTCCTGCTCGGCTTCCTTGCACAGCGCCTCGTAGGCGGCCATGCCGGCCACGCGGGCGCCGTCGGTGGCGCGGGCGTCGGGCGGGAATAAACGGTTTTCCACCAGAACGGACTCGATGTTCTTCGATGCATTGCTGCTGCTGCTCATTGTCTTGTCTCCTGAATGGGTGCGGCCGTAATGTCGACGGGGCCACTTACGGGTCACTGACGGGTCGGCCAGGTCCGATGTTAGTTCTCAGGGTTAATACGAGTCGGCCACCCGGACACCCTAGAATCCGCGATCGTTCCCTTCCGGCCTTCCGATGTCCGCACCCGAATCCTTCGATCCCCCGACCACGCCGCGCCGGAGCTCGCCGCTGCGGCCCCTGCCCAAGCTGATCTTCGCGAGCCGATGGCTCCAGCTGCCGCTCTACCTGGGGCTGATCATCGCGCAGGCCGTCTACGTGGTGCACTTCCTCGTCGAGCTGCTGCATCTGGTGGAAGCCGCCTTCGGAAGCAAGGACGCGCTGCAGGCGCTGATCACGAGCATCGGCTACAAGACCACAGCGCCTGTCACCTCGCTCAACGAAACCGTGATCATGCTGGTGGTGCTCGCATTGATCGACGTGGTGATGATCTCGAACCTGCTGATCATGGTGATCGTCGGCGGCTACGAGACCTTCGTGAGCCGCATGGACCTCGAGGGCCATCGCGACCAGCCCGAGTGGCTGAGCCATGTGAATGCCTCGGTGCTCAAGGTCAAGCTGGCGACCGCCATCATCGGCATCAGCTCGATCCACCTGCTGAAGACCTTCATCAATGCCGACAACTACACCGACCGCGTGCTGATCGCGCAAACCGTGATCCACATCGCGTTCCTGCTCTCGGCCATGGCCATTGCCTACACCGACCGCTTGATGGGCCCGGCACCGCACAGCAGCGGCAATCGCCACTGATCGCTACCTCCCCTTCTTCGATCAGCCCGCGTTCGGCAAATCCCACGCGGGCACTTCGGTAAAGCGACCGGCCAGGAAGTCGAGCATGGTGCGCAGGGTGGCCGGCATGTGCTTGCGCGAGGCATAGACGGCATACATGCCCACCACCTGCGGCTCGAAGTCGTCGAACAGCCGCACGAGGTCTCCGCGCCGCAGCAGCGGCGCGGCCAGGTAGGTCGGCAGCATCGCGATGCCTGCGCCCGCACGCGCGAGGCACATCAGGCTGGCCGCATCGTTGGCCGAGACGTTGCCCGCGACCGCCACCGACACGGGCTCGCCGCTGCCCTTGCGCGTGAAATTCCAGAGGCTGCGCCCGAAATACGAGTGCGTGAGGCAGTTGCGCTGCGCCAGTTCTTCCACCGCCAGCGGCCGGCCCTTGGCCGCCAGGTACGCGGGCGAGGCGCAGACCGCCGAGCGGCAGTCGGTGAGGCGGCGTGCGATCAGGTTCGGGTCGATCTCGGCGGCCACGCGGATCGCCAGGTCGATGCGTTCGTCGACCAGGTTCACTGCCCGGTCGAGCAGCACCAGGTCGACCGCCACGCCCGGATGGAGCCGCACGTAGTCGGCCACCGCGTCGGCCAGCTGCGCCTGCGCGAACGAGGTGCTGGTCGTGATGCGCAGCTGCCCACGTGGCGCTTCGGCCGGGTGGCGTACGGCGGCCTGCATGTCGCCCGCGAGTTCGAGCATCTGGCGGCAGCGCGGCAGCAGCTCCTCGCCGGCCGCGGTCAGGCTCAGGCGGCGCGTGGTCCGGTGCAGCAGCCGTGCACCGGTCCATTGCTCAAGCTCCGCCACATAGCGCGTAACCACCGGGCGCGAAAACCCGAGCTTCTCTGCCGCGGCCGAGAGGCTGCCCGAATCCACCACCGCCACGAACACCCGCATCGCGCTCAATCGGTCCATTCGTACGATTCTAGGAACAAACAAGCGCGAATTTCGGAGTATTTCTTTCAAAAACAGAAACCTAAGATGCGGTGGGTCCCATCCACATCCAGGAGTCATCCATGAGCCACATTGCCATCATCGGCGCCACCGGACGCGCTGGCGGCCGCCTTCTCGACGAAGCGCTCCGCCGCGGCCACACCGTGACGGCCATCGCGCGCCACGCCAGCGCCAAACTCACGGACCGCGCGAACGTCAAGCCGATCGACCTCGACGTGCTCGATGGCGTGGCACTCGAAAAAGCCGTGGCCGGCCACGACGCCGTGTTCAGCGCGGCCCACTTCGCCACCGTGCCGCCGGCCGCGATCATCGCGCCGGTCAAGCGCGCGGGCGTGAAGCGGCTGCTCGTCGTCGGTGGAGCCGGCAGCCTGTTCGCGGCCCCGGGCCTGAAGGTGATCGACACGCCGGACTTCCCCGACGCCTACCGCGCCGAGGCCTCGGCTGGCGGCGTGTTCCTCGAGGCGCTGCGCAATGAAAGCGAGCTCGACTGGACCTTCCTGTCGCCCTCGGCCGAGTTCGTCGAAGGCGAGCGCACCGGCAAGTTCCGCCTCGGCAAGGACGACCTGCTCCTGGGCGCCGAAGGCCGCAGCTGGATCAGCTTCGAGGACTACGCGATCGCGTTCATCGACGAGCTCGAGAAGCCGGCGCATTCGCGCCAGCGCTACACGGTCGGGTATTGAAAGAAAAAAGGACCGCAAGGTTCCTTTTTTCATGCTGCTGGCGCTGGATTGCTCAACGCCCCGTCATGTTCTCCGGCACCACCCACTGGTCGAACTGCTCGGCCGTGAGGTGCCCGGAGGCGATGGCGGCCTCGCGCAGGCTGCTGCCCTCTTTGTGCGCCTTCTTTGCGATGAAGGCGGCCTTGTCGTAGCCGATGTGCGTGTTGAGCGCGGTCACGAGCATCAGCGAACGCTGCACGAGCTCGGTGATGCGCTCGCGGTTTGGCTCGATGCCCACGGCGCAATGGTCGTTGAAGCTCACCATGCCATCGGCCAGGAGGCGCACGCTCTGCAGGAAGTTGTGCGCCACCATCGGGCGGAACACGTTGAGCTCGAAGTTGCCCGAGGCGCCGCCGATATTGATGGCGACGTCGTTGCCGAACACCTGGGCGGCGAGCATCGTGACGGCCTCGCTCTGGGTCGGGTTGACCTTGCCGGGCATGATCGAAGAGCCGGGCTCGTTCTCGGGAATGCTCAGTTCGCCGATGCCGCTGCGCGGGCCGCTCGCGAGCCAGCGCACATCGTTGGCGATCTTGGTCATGCTCGCGGCCAGCGTCTTGAGCGCGCCGTGCGCGTGCACCAGCGCGTCGACGCTGGCCATGGCCTCGAACTTGTTCGGCGCCGTGACGAACGGCAGCCCGGTGAGCTTCGCGAGTTCGGCCGCCACCTGCTCGGCGTAGCCCTTGGGCGCATTGAGGCCGGTGCCCACGGCCGTGCCGCCCAGCGCCAGTTCGCACAGGTGCGGCAGCGCGGCGCGCACGTGCGCTTCGCCGTGCGCAAGCTGCGCCACGTAGCCCGAGAACTCCTGCCCGAGCGTGAGCGGCGTCGCGTCCTGCAGGTGGGTGCGGCCGATCTTCACGATGTCGGCGAAATCCCTCGATTTCTGCTCGAGCGTGCCGCGCAGCTTGGCGATCGCCGGCAGCAGCCGCTGCGTGATCGCCTCGACCGCCGCCACGTGCATCGCTGTGGGAAACACGTCGTTGCTCGACTGGCTGCGGTTCACGTCGTCGTTCGGATGCACCAGGCGCCCTTCGCCGCGTTCGCCGCCGAGCAGTTCGCTCGCGCGGTTGGCCAGCACCTCGTTGACGTTCATGTTGGTCTGCGTGCCCGAACCGGTCTGCCACACCACGAGCGGAAACTCGTCGGCGTGCCCGCCAGCGATGACTTCGTCGGCCGCCGCCACGATGGCCCCGGTCTTCTTCTCGTCCTGCAGGCCGAGCGCATGGTTGACCACCGCCGAGGCGCGCTTCACCTGGGCCAGCGCCTTGATGATCTCGCGCGGCTGCCGCTCGCCCGAGATATCGAAGTTCTGCAGCGAGCGCTGCGTCTGCGCGCCCCACAGCTTGTCGGCCGGCACGTCGATCGGGCCGAAGGTATCGCGCTCGGCACGGGTCTTGGGGGGTGTGGTCATGAAGGAAAGCTCCGCAGTCGTGAAGAAATGGCGCCGCTTGCCGGGCGCGCGGGATCGAGTATCGGCGAATAGGAATAGCTCGCATTTGCCTAAGCCTTTCCCGGCCGTGAACTGCTTCACGATAGACGCCCCGGGTTGACCCGCGTCATACTCAAAAGTTATAATCTTGGGCTTCAGTCGACCAACAAGTCATGTTGGTTGCCCTTGCACTACTCGCGGAACCCGCTTCCCGTCGCGGTGCATGGATCTCTCGCCGGGCCCGCCCGGCGAACCGGCCGGGCTTCGCTCCGGCCCCGATGCCACGTCCTGCACTTGCGGCCGATGGCGCGCCTTTTCGCGTTGCCATTGGTTTGCCCAGTCCTCCCCGGCTGAACGGCGTGGCGCTGCCGCCTGCGGGCGGCACTGTGTCCAACCTTCGCACAAGGAGCTCCGGCGTATGGCCAAGGGAATTCTCATCGACCATGTCTTCAAGGTTTTCGGGGACGCCCCCGAAGACGCGCTCGAACTGGTCCGCCAAGGGCTGAGCAAGAAAGAGATCCTCGCCCGCACGGGCCAGTCGATCGGCGTGTTCGACGCCACCTTCGAGATCCAAGCCGGCGAGATCTTCGTGATCATGGGCCTGTCGGGCTCGGGCAAGTCGACGCTGGTACGGCTGCTGAACCGGCTGATCGAGCCGACCGCGGGACGCATCGTGATCGACGGCGCCGACATCAACGAGCACTCCGACGCCAGGCTGCGCGCATTGCGCCGCAAGGACATCAGCATGGTGTTCCAGTCCTTCGCGCTGATGCCGCACATGACGGTGCGCGAGAACACCGCGTTCGGCCTCGAACTCTCCGGCACCAGCAAGAAAGAGCGCCTCGCGCAGGCCGACCAGGCGCTCGCCCAGGTGGGCCTCGCGGGCTGGGGCGACAGCTACCCCGACGAGCTCTCGGGCGGCATGCAGCAACGCGTCGGCCTGGCGCGTGCACTGGCATCGGACCCGTCGATCCTGCTGATGGACGAGGCCTTCTCGGCGCTCGACCCGATCATCCGCACCGAGATGCAATCGGAGCTGCTGCGGCTGCAGCAGGAAAAGCGCCGCACCATCGTCTTCATCTCGCACGACCTCGACGAGGCGATGCGCATCGGCGACCGCATCGCGATCATGAAGGACGGCCACGTGATCCAGGTCGGCACGCCCGACGAGATCCTGCGCAGCCCCGCCGACGATTACGTGCGCAGCTTCGTGCGCGGCGTGGATGCCGCGGCGGTCTTCAAGGCGGCCGACATCGCGCGCAAGTCGCTCACGGTGGTGAGCGAGCACCCGGAGCGCGGTGCGCGCGCGGCGCTGCAGCTGCTCGAAGACCAGGACCGCGACTTCGCCTACGTGGTGAACCCGGGCAGGCGCTTCCTCGGCGTGGTCTCGGCCGACACGCTGCGCACTGCACTCGACGGGCGTGCGGGTCCGCTCGGCCTGCAGCATGCTTTTCTCGAGGGCTTGCCGACGATCGATGCCGAGGCGCCGGTGGCCGGGCTCATCGGCCTGCTTGCGCAGGCGCCATGCGCGTTGCCGGTGGTGGCGGGCGACGGCCGCTTCTGCGGCGCGATCAGCAAGACCACGCTGCTGAGATTCCTCGACCGCGACACGCCGCCGATCGAACCCGCCGCGCCCCACGCCGCCCCTGCGCTGGCCGCCGAGCCGCACTGATTTCGAACTTCCGGAGAAAACCGAACCGATGAACGACAACACGATGTCATCCGCCCCGGCCGACACCGCCGCTGCGCCCGCCTACATCGACCCGTGGGAGGCGCTTTCCGCCGCGCCCGACGCGTCGGCCACGAGCGCTTGGCTCGATGCCCCCGCAGCCCAGGCCGCGACCGCGGTCGACCCGGCCGCCGGCGGCTTCGCGCTGCACCGGCTGTGGGACGGCTCGCTGCCCGTCGAAGCCTGGATCAACCAGGGCCTGGGCTGGGTGGTCACGCATTTCCGGCCCTTCTTCCAGACCGTGCGGCTGCCGATCGACAGCACGCTCGACGGCGTGCAGGGCCTGCTGAACGGGCTGCCGCCGCTCGCGATGATCGCGCTCGTCGGCCTGCTCGCCTGGCAGTTCGCGGGCCGCGCGATCGCCATCGGCACGGCCGTGTCGCTGCTGCTGGTGGCCATGCTCGGCATCTGGCCGGAGGCCATGGTGACCCTGTCGCTGGTGCTGACCTCGCTGGTTTTCTGCATGCTGGTCGGGCTGCCGCTCGGCGTGCTGCTGGCGAGCAGCGACCGCGCGCAGCGCGTGATGCGCCCGGTGCTCGACGCGATGCAGACCACGCCCGCCTTCGTGTACCTGGTACCGGTGGTCATGTTGTTCGGCATCGGCAACGTGCCGGGCGTGATCGTGACGATCGTCTTCGCCCTCGCGCCGCTCGTGCGCCTGACCAACCTGGGCCTGCGCCAGGTGCGGCCCGACCTGATCGAGGCGGCGCGCGCCTACGGCGCCTCGCCCTGGCAGATGCTCGTGAAGGTGCAGCTGCCACTGGCCATGCCGTCGATCATGGCCGGCATCAACCAGGCGCTGATGCTGTCGCTGTCGATGGTGGTGATCGCCTCGATGATCGCGGTCGGCGGGCTGGGCCAGATGGTGCTGCGCGGCATCGGTCGGCTCGACATGGGCCTGGCGACCGTCGGCGGGCTGGGCATCGTGCTGCTGGCCATCTCGCTCGACCGGCTGACCCAGGCCATGGGCCAGTCGCGCCGCGCCGCAGGCCGCCGCTGGTGGCACACCGGGCCGGCGGGGCTCGCGCTGCGCCTGCTGCAGCGCGCCGTGGCCCCTGGCCGCCCCGCGGCCGAACCGGCACCAGCACTCTCGGCGCAGGCGCAATGACGAAGAAGGAAACAACACGCATGAAGAACCACCACGACAAGCCACGCACCGCCGGCTTCATTGCACGCGGCCTGCTGGCCCTTGCCTTCGCGGTCACGGGGCTGGCCGCGCAGGCCAGCGCCGACCTGCCCGGCGCCGGCGTGACCGTGCAGCCGCTCAAGAGCTCGCTCGCCGAAGAGGCTTTCCAGACCCTGCTCGTGATGCGCGGGCTCGAGCGGCTCGGCTACACCGTCGAGCCGATGCGCGACCTCGAACCCGCCACCGAGCACCTGGCCATCGCCAACGGCGATGCCACCTTCATGGCCCACCACTGGAGCCTGCTGCATGCCGACTTCTACGAGAACAGCGGTGGCGATGCCAAGCTCTGGCGCAAGGGCGTGTACTCGGAGGGCGCGGTCCAGGGCTACCTGATCGACCGCAAGACGGCTGAGCAGTACGGCATCAACGACATCGGCCAGCTCAAGGACCCGGCGATCGCGAAGCTGTTCGACGCGGACGGCGACGGCAAGGCCGACCTCACCGGCTGCAACCCCGGCTGGGGCTGCGAACTCGCCATCGAAAACCACCTGACGGCCTACCAGCTGCGCGACACCGTCACGCACAAGCAGGGCAGCTATGCGGCGCTGATGGCCGACACCATCGCGCGGTTCAAGCAGGACAAGCCGATCCTCTACTACACCTGGACGCCCTACTGGGTCAGCGCCGTGCTGCGCCCGGGTTCGGACGTGGTGTGGCTGCAGGTACCCTCCTCCTCCTCGCCCGGCGGCGACGGCGTCGACACCCGGCAGCCGAACGGCAAGAACTACGGCTTCCTGGCGAACGAGGAGCGCATCGTCGCCAATCGCGAATTCGCCGAAAAGAACCCGGCCGCCGCCCGGCTGTTCGAGATCATGAAGCTGCCGATCGGCGACATCAACGCCCAGAACCTGCGCATGAGCCAGGGCGCCAACACGGCCGAGGACGTGGAGCGCCACGCCGACGGCTGGATCCGGGCGCACCAGCAATTGTTCGACGGCTGGATCGCCGAGGCGCGCGCGGCGGCCGGCGGCGGCGGCGGCTGAGATAATCGGGGGGCGTTTCCACATCCAAAAAAGACCCCCCACCATGACGACCACGATCCAGCAGGCCGACCTGATCGAATCGATCAGCGCCGCGCTGCAGTACATCAGCTATTACCACCCCGCCGACTACATCGCCCACCTGGCCAAGGCCTACGAGCGCGAGCAGAGCCCCGCCGCCAAGGACGCGATCGCGCAGATCCTCACCAACAGCAAGATGAGCGCGGTAGGCCATCGCCCGATCTGCCAGGACACCGGCATCGTCAACGTGTTCCTCAAGGTGGGCATGGACGTGCGCTGGGGCGGCTTCACCGGCTCGCTAGAGGACGCGGTCAACGAAGGCGTGCGCCGCGGCTACAACCATCCCGACAACACGCTGCGCGCTTCGGTGGTGGCCGACCCGCAGTTCGACCGCAAGAACACCAAGGACAACACGCCCGCAGTGATCTTCACCGAGATCGTGCCCGGCAACACGGTCGAGGTCACCGTCGCGGCCAAGGGCGGCGGCAGCGAGAACAAGAGCAAGCTCGTGATGCTGAACCCCGGCGACAGCGTGGTCGACTGGGTGCTCAAGACGGTGCCGACCATGGGCGCCGGCTGGTGCCCGCCCGGCATGCTCGGTATCGGCATCGGCGGCACGGCCGAGAAGGCCGCGCTGATGGCCAAGGAAAGCCTGATGGACGACCTCGACATGCACGAACTGCAGGCCAAGGCCGCGCGCAAGGAGCCGCTGTCGAAGGTCGAGGAACTGCGCCTCGAGCTGTACGAGAAGGTCAACGCCCTGGGCATCGGTGCGCAGGGCCTGGGCGGCCTGGCCACCGTGCTCGACATCAAGATCAAGATGTACCCGACGCACGCTGCGAGCAAGCCCGTCGCGATGATCCCCAACTGCGCGGCCACCCGTCATGCGCACTTCGTGATGGACGGCAGCGGCGCGGTCTACCTCGATCCGCCCTCGCTCGACCTCTGGCCCGACGTGAACTGGGCGCCCGACGAGAAGAAGAGCAAGCGCGTCGACCTCGACCGCCTCACGCCCGCCGAAGTGGCGAGCTGGAAGCCCGGCGACACGCTGCTGCTCAACGGCAAGATGCTCACCGGCCGCGACGCCGCGCACAAGCGCATCCAGGGCATGCTCGCCAAGGGCGAGAAGCTGCCCGTCGATTTCACGAACCGCGTCATCTACTACGTCGGCCCGGTCGATCCCGTCGGTGACGAAGCGGTCGGCCCCGCCGGCCCGACCACCGCCACCCGCATGGACGGCTTCACCGAGATGATGCTGGCCCAGACCGGCCTGATCGCGATGATCGGCAAGGCCGAGCGCGGCCCGGTCGCGATCGAGGCCATCAAGAAGCACGAGAGCGCCTACCTCATGGCCGTGGGCGGCGCCGCCTACCTCGTGAGCAAGGCGATCAAGACCGCCAAGGTGGTCGGCTTCGAAGACCTCGGCATGGAAGCGATCTACGAATTCGACGTGGTCGACATGCCCGTGACGGTGGCGGTCGACGCCGGCGGCACCAGCGCGCACATCACCGGCCCGGCCGAGTGGCAGAAGCGCATCGCCAGCGGCGAGTTCAAGACCATCATGATGGAAGAAGCCTGAGCTTGAGCGCTGTCGGCGTCTTCGACAGCGGTGTCGGCGGGCTCAGCGTGCTTGCCGCGCTGCGCGCCGAACTGCCGCACGAGCGCTTCGTCTATTTCTCGGATGCGGCCTACGCACCCTACGGCGAGCGCGGCGACGCCTACGTGATCGAGCGCTCGCGTGCGGTGACGGCGCGATTGGTGCGCGAGCACGGCATCAAGGCGCTCGTGGTGGCCTGCAACACGGCCACGACCGCGGCCATCCACCTGCTGCGCGCCGAGCACCCGGCACTGCCGATCGTGGGCCTGGAGCCCGCGCTCAAGCCGGCGGTGGCCGCGAGCCGCACGGGCCGCATCTCGGTGCTGGCCACGCGCGGAACGCTCGCAAGCAGCAGGTACGCGGCGCTGCGCGACACCTTTGCGGCCGGGGCAACGGTCCGCGCGGTGCCCTGCGACGGGCTCGTGAAGGCCATCGAGGGCTTCGATGGGGCAGCCATCGCGGCGCTCTGCGCACGCTATATGGCCGAGGCCGGCCCGTTCGGCGATGCGCCCGGCGAGACCGACACCGTGGTGCTCGGCTGCACCCACTACCCGCTCGTGTGGCACGAACTGCAGCGCCATGCGCCGCCGTCGCTGCGCGTCATCGACACCGGGCCCCCCGTGGCGCAGCAGACGCGCCGCGTGTTGACCTCGCTCGGTCGGCTGGCCGAGGGCGGCGAAGGCGCGCTGGTGCTCGCGGGCAGCGGCAACCTGGCCGCGCTCGAAGCGGCCGCCATGCATTGGTTGCCGCTGCCGCCGGTGGCGGCGGCAGCATGAAGCCGCGCAGATGATGCTGCGTTCCAGCCTGCGCCGCGCCCTGTTGTTGCTGCTGGGCCTAGTGGCCGCTGGCGCCACGCATGCGGCGTGCGAAAGTGGGCTGGCCGAGCGCATGCATGCCAAGCTCTACCCCGATCGATCGCTCGACGAGCGCCTCGCGGCCTGCAAGCCGTGGCCGGCATTTCCAGGACGCAGCATCGTCGTGCTGCCGGTGCCGCAGGAGGTCAGCAGCTCTGGCGCGAAGGTCTTCGATCTCGAACTGCTGCTGATCCAACGCCCCGACAACGGCAACACCGATCGCGACACCGTGGTCGCGCGCATCCGCCAGTCCGAGGCGCTCGACGAGGACAGCGCCACCGCGATCCAGGACATCCGCATCGACACCTCGCGCTACGTGCTCTCGAGCGACACGCGCGCCTTCGGCCTGCGTGTGCGCTACCGCGGCATCGCGCCGGGCAATTCGACCGCGATCGAGACGCTGCGCCTCTACGTGCAGCAGGGCAGCAAGCTGCGCCAGGTGCTGCCCGAGATCGAACTCGACCACGACAGCGGCGAGTGGGACCAGAGCTGCAGCGGTCGCTTCGAGAAGCTGCGCACCATGCTCTCGGTCGCTCCGTCGACAAGCAACGGCTGGCACGACCTGCAGCTCTCGCGCACGCGAACCCGCAGTCGCGCGCTGTGGCGCGACGATGACCAGAACTGCGCCCTGGTGTCCCTGCCCGCGCGCTTCGACACGCTGACGCTGCGCTACGACGGCGAGCGCTACCGCGTGCCCAAGTCGCTGCGCGACCCGGTGCCCTGAGCGGCGCGCAGCAGCGGCTGTCTGCTTCACGGCGCTGTCATACGAAAGCAGCACGATCCGCGGTTTGCTTGCTTGCCACACCGCGCGCCATGAACAATCCCAAAAAGCCACACGCTGCCGCCATTCCCTTCAAGCCCCTGCTGCTCGCCAGCGCCCTCGGCCTCCTGCTCGCCGCGTGCGGTGGCGGCAACGATGGCGGCGCTGCGTTCTTTCCGCCGATCGTGCCGCCCGTGGCCACCACGCCACCTGCGACCGAACCACCGCCTGCGGCGCCCGAGCCGCAACTGGTCTCCGAGGCCCGGTTCACGCCGACCGCCGGCACGACCGAAGGCTCGTCCGATGCCTCCACTGCCATCGCATTGCCCGACGGCTACATGCTCGTGGCCGACGACGAGGCCAATGTGCTGCGGGTCTATCCGCGAGCGGGTGGCGCCGCGGTGAAGGAGTGGAGCTATGAAACCGATGGCCCCCAGCTCACAAAGGAACTCGACCTCGAGGCTGGCACGCGCGTCGGCGACACGCTGTACTTCACGGGCTCGAACAGCAACAAGAAGGACGGCGACGACGCACCCGACCGTTCGCACCTCTTCGCAGTGAAGCTCGGCGGCAGCGGCGCCGGCACCACCTTCAGCTACGTCGGCGAGTTCTCGCAACTCGAAAGCCAGCTCGTGGCCTGGGATGCCGGCAACGTGCATGGCCTGGGCGCCGATCGATTCGGCTTCGTGGCCTCGGCGGCGGCGGGCGTCGTTCCCGAGCAGGCCAACGGCTTCTCCATTGAGGGCATGGCCGCCGCGCCGGGCGACGGTGCGCTGTGGCTGGGCTTTCGCGCGCCGCAGACTGGCGCCTCGCTGCGCACCCATGCGTTGATCGTGCCGCTTGAGAATTACGCCGCGCTGGTGGCCCGCACCGCAACGCAGGCAAGCTTCGGCGCGCCGATCGAGATCGACCTCGGCGGCCGCGGCATCCGTTCGATCGACAAGGGCAGTGACGGCCGCTACCTGATCGTCGCCGGCCCCGCAGGCCCGGCGAGCGCGCTCGTCGACCGCAACTTCGCGCTGTTTGCCTGGAGCGGCCGCGCGGGCGAAGCCCCCGTGGAGCTGTCGAACGACCTCGACACCCTGCGCAAGGCGACGGGCGGCAGCTTCGAATCGATCGTCGAGGTGCCCGGCCCTGTGGCCGCCGGCACCGAAGTGCAACTGCTGCTCGACAACGGCGACACGGTGTGGGCGGACCAGACCGAGGTATCGAAGGACCTTGCGCCCGCCGACCAGAAATTCGACGGCTTCGTCGTGCGCCTGGGCCAGCCCTGGGTCGACACCGCCGCGCCGGTGCTCAAGAGCGCCTCGCCCAAGGCCGACGATGGCAGCGTGGGCGTGAACGCGACGATCACGCTGAACTTCAACGAGGGCGTGCGCCTCGGTGCGGGCAACATCGTTCTGCACAAGGCCGACGGCAGCGTGGTCGAGACCTTCTCTGCCGCGAGCCCGACTGCGCGTGTCCGGCGCGCCTTCAACGTGCTGACGTTCACGCCCACCGAGCCACTGAGCGCGTCCACCGGCTACTACATGACGGTGGATGCCAACGCGATCGTCGATGCCAAAGGCAACGCATTCGCGGGCATCGCCGACACGAGCACCATCGCCTTCACCACCAGCGCACCGCCCCCGTTCGGTGCCGGCGACATCCTGTTCCTGGGCCTGAATGCCGACAAGACCGACGCTTTCGCCTTCGTGCTGCTCAAGCCGATGGATGCCGGCACACGCATCGTGTTCACCGATCGCGATCGCACCGCCGACGATGAGTTCGACGGCCTGACCAACGAAAGCGCCTATGTCTGGACCACGGACCGCAACCTCGCGGTGGGCAGCATCGTGACCATCCAGCCTGACATCAAGAACACCAATCCGATCGCCGACGTCGGCACCACGCAGGGCGCGGGCGGTGGCCTCAGCGGCACCAACGAGACGGTCTACGCCTTCGTCGGCGGCACGGTCGCGAACCTGGGCGACGGCGCGGCCGGTGCGATCAGTGGCGTGGGCGCCTACCTGGCCAGCATCACGGTGGGCCCGGCCACCGGCGCTGGCAGCATTCCCGCGGCGTTGAGCAGCACGGGCGCCGCGATCCACTTTGCGGACAAGTTCGACGTGCTCTACGACGGTCCGATGCTCCCTGCCTCCCCAACGCCGGGGGACATCGCGACCTTTGCGACGAGCGTGAAGAACACAGCGAACTGGAAGTCGCAGGCCGGCACCGGCTGGCCGCTGACCAACGGCAGCCTGTTCGGCGGCTCCTGAAGCCTACGTCCGACCTCGCAGCGCAGCCTCGCGGCCGCGCCGCATGTCGATCGGCCACAGCAGCAGCAGGCCCGCGACGAACAGCACGGCGGTCGACAGGATCGCAACACGCTGGTTGCCGCCCGTAGCCCAGGTGATTGCACCGAACATCAGTGGCCCGACGATGCTCGCGAGCCGCGTGGCAAAGGACCAGAGCCCGAAGAACTCGGCCAGTTGCGCCGGCGGCGCCAAATAGCCCGTCATGGCGCGGCCGGCCGACTGGCTCGACCCCATCGCCAGCCCCGCAATGGCCGCGGCCCACCAGAAGGCCCCCTTGCTGCCGGCCGCTGCAGCGATCACGCAGACCACGATCCATGCCACCAGCGTGCCGGCCAGTGCGAACTTGTGGCCGATGCGGTCCTGAACGTAGCCGAAGCCGAAGGCACCCACTGCGGCCGCCAGGTTGAGCACGAAGATCAGCACCATCGTCTCGCTCGCCACGAAACCGATCACCTGCTCGGCATAGATCGCGGCCAGTGTGATGGCCACGGCCACGCCGCCCTGGTAGCAGACGGTGCAGGCCAGCAGCGTCATGAAGTCGCGGTAGGCGCGCGCCTCGCGGAAAGTCGCGCGCAGCTGCTGCCAGGCGTTGGGCTGCGCGGTGCTGCGCAGACGCGGCCTCGCGCGTTCGGGCAGCAGCACAAAGGTGACGCAAGCCGCCGCGCCATAGATGGCCGCGGTGATGAGCATCGTCACCGGCACGAAGTGCGCCGCAGCGAGTCCGCGGGCTTGCGCCGAGAGCACGTAGGCCAGGCACAGGCCAAGCACCAGCATGCCGCCGATGTAGCCGAAGGCCCAGCCCCATCCGCTGACCTTGCCCATGCCCTCGGCCGTGGCGAGCTCGGGCAGGAAGGCGCCCGTGAGCGACTCGCCATACGAGTAGAAGGTGTTCGACACGATGACCAGCGCCATGGCCACGGCAACCCCCGTGGCACCCGAGAAGCGTGGCGACAGCGCCAGCGCCGCCGTTGCGATCACGCAGCCCGTGGTGGCCATCGCCAGCAGCCGCTTCTTGGCCCCATGCAGGTCGGCCCAGGCGCCGATCGCGGGCATGGTGAGCATCACGATCGCATACGAGATGCTGAGCGCCACGGTCCAGGCGAACGGCGCCCATGGTGCGCCCTTCGCGATACCGCCGACGAAGTAGGCCGCGAACACGGCCGTGATCACGACGGTCGTGTAGCCCGAGTTCGCAAAGTCGTACATCGCCCAGCCGAAAACCTCGCGCTTGCGCACGCCGGCGTTGAGGGCGGTGGAAGGAAAGAGCTTGGGGGAAGCGGCCATGCGGCGATCATCGTGCGCGCGCCGCATGGCAGGCGTGTTGCGCCCGCGCTGCGGACGCTCGCATGTCAGAAGCTGTGAATGAACTGGACGTGTCCGAGCAGGTCGTCCAGGCGCGTCCGATCGAGGCGCAAAGCGCAGTCGTAGCTTGCGCTACGGCGAGCATTTGCAACGACGAGCGGGCGGGTCTGGGCGGGCTGAGCGGGCATGGCCGGTTCGTTCGCAGCTTCTCAGTGCAGGTGGCGTGGGCGGCGGCCGCCGCCATGGCCGCCACCGCTGCCGCTGCCGCCGGTGCCCCGCGGGCGCTTGCCGATCTCGAGCGAGTTGACGAGCGCGTCGAAGCGGTCGCTGAACAGGCGGTCGATCTCGGCCACCACGCCGCCGAGTTCGGCCCCGTCGAAATGCCGCTCCATGAGGTTGACCACGTCTTCGACCAGCAGGTCGCGCTGCACCTGCATGATCGCCGCCGGGTTCGGGCCGACGAACAGCATCAGGAAGTCGTCGCGCGACTCTTCGTCGGGGTCGCCCTCTTCCTCGTCGAAGTCGGTGTCGTAGAACGTGACCTCGATCGCGGCACCGCGCTCGGACAGTTCGTTCAGCGCCATGCACATCTCATCGAGCGACTGGCGGAAGTCTTCGTCGCCGGTCACGGTCCAGCACATCTGGAGCATGTGCTCCTTCTGCTCGAAGCGGATGCCGGGCTCCTCTTCATAACTGCTCGTGGCGCCGTCCGCCAGCGACTTGGCGCCGGCATAGACCCACAGCGGCTTCAGCGCTTCCTGGATCTGGTCGAAGCCGACGTCGGACCTGAGCGGCACGTCGCCGTGAACATGGATTTCGAATGGAGCGTTGTAACGAGGCATTGTGTGCTCCCTTGTCTAGATATGGTGCCCGGAACGGGGGTCGAACCCGTATGCCCCGATTAAGGAAGCGGCGGATTTTAAGTCCGATGTGTCTACCAATTTCACCATCCGGGCCTCGGGTTGGACATCGACGATAACCCAAACGAAACGAGCCCCGGCAACGCAGGTTGGCGGGGCGATTTTCTGTGCGGGTGGATCAAACTGACCAGAGAGGATGGAGGCGCGACCCGGAGTCGAACCGGGCTACACGGATTTGCAATCCGTTGCATAACCGCTTTGCTATCGCGCCACGCTGAAAACGAAATCGAACTTGCGAAAAAAAGGGAAGCAGTGCTTCCCTTTTTCAAAACTGGAGCGGGAAAAGAGTCTCGAACTCTCGACCTCAACCTTGGCAAGGTTGCGCTCTACCAACTGAGCTATTCCCGCGTTTCGAGCCTCGAATTATAGAACACTTTTTCGGGGCTCGGCAAGCTCG
Source organism: Variovorax sp. Soil_C_39 (assembly GCF_057656815.1). Taxonomy (NCBI): domain Bacteria; kingdom Pseudomonadati; phylum Pseudomonadota; class Betaproteobacteria; order Burkholderiales; family Comamonadaceae; genus Variovorax; species Variovorax sp. Soil_C_39. The sequence goes on along the minus strand of NZ_JBDGJQ010000002.1, from coordinate 403,666 downwards.
ACCGCTCAATGTTTGACCGAGCCCTCGGACGCCCGCCCTTCGCGCTGCTTGGCAAGCTCGGCCACGGCGGCGGCCGAGGCCGCGACTTCCTCGTCGGACAGCGGCTCGGGCATCTTCTCGAGCGCGATCTCGAGCACCTTGTCGATCCACTTCACCGGCACGATCTCGAGGCCGTTCTTCACGTTCTCGGGAATGTCCTGCAGGTCCTTGGCGTTCTCCTCGGGGATCAGCACGGTCTTGATGCCGCCGCGCAGTGCGGCCAGCAGCTTTTCCTTGAGGCCGCCGATGGCCGTGACCTCGCCGCGCAGCGTGATCTCACCGGTCATCGCGACGTCGCTGCGCACCGGGATGCCCGTGAGCGCCGACACGAAGGCCGTCGTCATCGCCGCACCGGCGCTCGGGCCGTCCTTGGGCGTGGCGCCGTCAGGCACGTGGATGTGGATGTCGCGCTTCTCGAACATCTCGTCCTTGATGCCCAGGCGGCGCGAGCGGCTGCGCACCACGGTGCGCGCGGCCTCGACCGACTCCTTCATCACGTCGCCGAGCGAGCCCGTGCGGCTGATCACGCCCTTGCCGGGCATCGTGACCGCCTCGATCGTGAGCAGGTCGCCGCCGACCTCGGTCCAGGCAAGGCCGACCACCTGGCCGACCTGGCTCTGCTTCTCGGCCAGGCCGAAGCTGTACTTGCGCACGCCGAGAAAGTCATTGAGGTTGGTGCCGTCGACCACGACCTTGGGCGTGAGCTGCTTGAGCAACAGGCTCTTGACCACCTTGCGGCAGATCTTCGACAGCTCGCGCTCGAGTGAACGCACGCCCGCCTCGCGGGTGTAGTAGCGCACGATGTCGCGCACGGCCTCTTCGGTGACGAGCAGTTCCTCTTCCTTCACGCCGTTGTTCGTCATCTGCTTGGGCAGCAGGTACTTGAGCGCGATGTTGGTCTTCTCGTCCTCGGTGTAGCCCGAGAGGCGGATGACTTCCATCCGGTCGAGCAGCGCCGGCGGGATGTTCATCGAATTCGACGTGGCAACGAACATCACGTCGGAGAGGTCGAAGTCGACCTCGACGTAGTGGTCGCCGAAGGTGTGGTTCTGCTCGGGGTCGAGCACCTCGAGCAGCGCGCTCGACGGGTCGCCGCGGAAGTCGGTGCCGAGCTTGTCGATCTCGTCGAGCAGGAACAGCGGATTGCGCGTGCCGATCTTGCCCAGGCCCTGCAGCACCTTGCCCGGCAGCGCGCCGATGTAGGTGCGGCGATGGCCGCGGATCTCGGCCTCGTCGCGCATGCCGCCGAGCGCCATGCGGGTGTACTTGCGGCCCGTGGCCTTGGCGATCGACTGCCCGAGCGAGGTCTTGCCCACGCCCGGCGGCCCCACGAGGCACAGGATCGGCGCCTTGACCTTGTCCACGCGCTGCTGCACCGCGAGATACTCGAGGATGCGGTCCTTGACCTTCTCGAGGCCGTAGTGGTCGGCGTTGAGCACCGCCTCGGCATTGGCGAGGTCGTGCTTGATCTTGGTCCGCTTGCTCCACGGCAGGCTGACCAGCACGTCGATGTAGTTGCGCACCACCGTGGCCTCGGCCGACATGGGCGACATCAGCTTGAGCTTCTTGAGCTCGCCCTCGGCCTTCTTGAGCGCTTCCTTGGGCATCTTGGCGAGCTTGATCTTCTTCTCGATCTCCTCGATGTCCGCGCCCTCCTCGCCTTCGCCGAGCTCCTTCTGGATCGCCTTGACCTGCTCGTTGAGGTAGAAGTCGCGCTGGTTCTTCTCCATCTGGCGCTTCACGCGGCCGCGGATCTTCTTGTCGACGTTGAGGATGTCGACCTCGCGCTCGAGCTGGCCGAACAGGTTCTCGAGCCGCGCCTTCACGTCGTCCAGGTCGAGCACGGCCTGCTTGTTGTCGAGCTTGAGCGGCAGGTGCGCGGCAATGGTGTCGGCCAGGCGGCCCGGATCGTCGATGCTGGAGATCGAGGTCAGGATCTCGGGCGGGATCTTCTTGTTGAGCTTCACGTACTGGTCGAACTGCTGCATCACCGCGCGGCGCAGCGCCTCGACCTCCGTGCCCTTCTCGCCGCCCTCGGTCGCCGCCAGGGGCGTCACGTTGGCCGTGAAGTGGGTCTCGCCGTCGTCGATGCGGTTCACGCTCGCGCGCTGCTGGCCTTCGACCAGCACCTTCACGGTGCCGTCGGGCAGCTTCAGCATCTGCAGGATGGTCGAGACGCAGCCTACCTCGAACATGTCCTCGACCGAGGGCTCGTCCTTGGCGGCGGCCTTCTGGGCCACCAGCATGATGCGGCGTTCGGCTTCCATCGCCAGCTCGAGCGCCTTGATGCTCTTCGGGCGTCCCACGAACAGCGGGATCACCATGTGGGGGAACACGACGACGTCGCGCAGCGGCAGCAGCGGCAGGTCGATCGCTTCGGCTGGCAGGGGGGTATGACCGGACATGAAAATCCTTTGTTTGATCAGGCAAAGATGGATGGGTGTGCGGGCATTTCAACCCTGCGCGCCCGGTCTTTGTCGAAGGCGCCGGCAGCCTTGCCGAAAGGAAGGGCCGGCGCTGCGCTCACTCAGGCCTTCTTGGCCGCCTCGCGGTACACGAGCAGCGGCGGCTTGTTTTCATCGATTGTGGATTCTTCGACCACAACCTTGTCGACGTTGGTGGCATTCGGCAGTTCGAACATCGTGTCGATCAGCGACTGTTCCAGGATCGAACGCAGCCCGCGCGCACCGGTCTTGCGGGCCAGCGCCTTGCGCGCGATGGCCTTGAGCGCCGCCGGGCGGATCTCGAGGTCGACGCCCTCCATCTGCAGCAGCTTGGTGAACTGCTTGACGACGGCATTCTTCGGCTCCGTCAGGATCTGCACCAGGGCGTCTTCGCTGAGTTCGGCCAACGAGGCCACCACGGGCATGCGGCCCACGAGCTCGGGGATCAGGCCGAACTTGATCAGGTCCTCGGGCTCGACCTCGCGGAACACCTCGGTGACGCTGCGCTGGGCCTTGCTCTTGACCGAGGCGCCGAAACCGATGCCCGAGGCTTCGGTGCGCGCTTCGATGACCTTCTCGAGGCCGGCGAAGGCGCCGCCGCAGATGAACAGGATGTTGGTCGTGTCGATCTGCAGGAAGTCCTGGTTCGGATGCTTGCGCCCGCCCTGCGGCGGCACGCTCGCCATGGTGCCTTCGATGAGCTTCAGCAGCGCCTGCTGCACGCCCTCGCCCGACACGTCGCGCGTGATCGACGGGTTGTCGGACTTGCGCGAGATCTTGTCGATCTCGTCGATGTAGACGATGCCGCGCTGGGCGCGCTCGACTTCGTAGTTGCAGCTCTGCAGCAGCTTCTGGATGATGTTCTCGACGTCCTCGCCCACGTAGCCGGCTTCGGTCAGCGTGGTGGCGTCGGCCATGACGAACGGCACGTCGAGCATGCGCGCGAGCGTCTGCGCGAGCAGCGTCTTGCCCGAACCGGTCGGGCCGATCAAGAGGATGTTGCTCTTGCTGAGTTCGACGTCCTCGCCCTTGGCCTTTTCCTTGTGGCGCAGGCGCTTGTAGTGGTTGTAGACGGCCACCGACAGCATGCGCTTGGCCGGCTCCTGGCCGATCACGTAGTTGTCGAGGTTGGTCTTGATCTCGAGCGGCGTCGGCAGGTCGCTGCGCCCCTCGCGCGATTCCTCGCCGGCGGGGAGTTCGTCGCGGATGATCTCGTTGCAGAGATCGATGCACTCGTCGCAAATGAAGACCGAAGGGCCCGCGATCAGCTTCTTGACCTCATGCTGGCTCTTGCCGCAGAACGAGCAGTAAAGCGTTTTTTCGCTGGAAGAGCCTTTTTTCTCGGCCATGGACAGATGCCTCGTTAACGGGGGTGGGACAATGATAACTAAACAAAAACGGCGTTTCCTGTGGGGAAAACGCCGTTTTTGCCTTTTGGCGCATGCGGCGCCGCGGCCGGAGTCAACCGCGCTTTGCAATGACCTGGTCGACCAGCCCGTAATCCTTGGCCTCGTCGGCCGTGAGGAAATAGTCGCGCTCGGTGTCGGTCTTGACTTTTTCGAGCGGCTGGCCCGTGCGCTCGGCCAGGATGCGGTTCATCTGGTCCTTGGTGCGCAGGATATCGCGGGCGTGGATCTCGATGTCGGTCGCCTGGCCGCGCGCGCCGCCGAGCACCTGGTGGATCATGACCTTCGAATTCGGCAGCGAGAAGCGCTTGCCCTTCTCGCCGGCTGCGAGCAGGAAGGCGCCCATGCTGGCCGCGAAGCCGATGCACATGGTGGAAACGTCAGGCTTGATGAACTGCATGGTGTCGTAGATCGCCATGCCGGCGCTCACACTGCCGCCGGGTGAGTTGATGTAGAACGAAATGTCCTTGTCCGGGTTCTCGCTCTCGAGGAACAGCAGCTGCGCCACCACGAGGTTGGCGGTCTGGTCGTTCACCTCGCCGACCAGGAAGACGATGCGCTCCTTGAGGAGGCGCGAATAGATGTCGTACGACCGCTCGCCGCGGCCCGACTGCTCGACGACCATCGGGATCATGCCGAGATTCTGGATGCCCTGTGCGCTCATGAATATGCTCCGGGAAAAAGGGTTCGTTCGCTGTTCGAATGTGACTGTACGCTTGAGTGAAATGGGGCTCGTGCCGCAAAGCACAAGCCCCATTCGCCATCATGCGTGCGGTGCCGGGATCAGCCCTGCTGCGCCATCAGCTCGTCGAACGTCACCGACTTTTCCGTGACCTTGGCCTTGCCGAGCACGAAGTCGGTCACGTTGTTCTCGATCACGACCGCCTCGACCTCGGCCAGGCGGTTGTTGTCACTGAAGTACCAGCGCACGACGTCGGCCGGCTTCTCGTAGCTCGCGGCCAGTTCGTCGACGTGAGCCTTGATCTGCTCGGGCTTGGCCTGCAGGTCGTTGGCACGCACCAGCTCAGCCACCACCAGGCCCAGGCGCACGCGGCGCTCGGCCTGCGGACGGAACACTTCCTCGGGAATCGGGGCCTTGTCGGCGTCCTTGATGCCGCGCTGCTTGAGCTCGGCGCGGGCGCCTTCGATCATGCGGTTCACTTCCGACTGCACGCTGGCGTTCGGCAGGTCGAGTTCGGCATTGGCAACCAGCGCGTCCATCACCGCGTTCTTGTTGCGTGCCAGTAGGCGGAACTTCACTTCGCGCTCGAGGTTCTTCTTGATGTCGGCGCGCAGGCCCTCGACCGTGGCCTCGGGAATGCCGAGCGACTTGGCAAGCTGCTCGTTGACTTCGGGCAGGTGCGAGGCTTCGATCTTCTTCACGGTGACCATGAAGTCAGCCTGCTTGCCGGCCACGTCCTTGCCGTGGTAGTCGGCCGGGAACGAGAGCGGGAAGGTGCGGCTGTCGCCCGACTTCATGCCGCGCACCGCTTCTTCGAATTCCTTCAGCATCTGGCCTTCGCCGACGATGAACTGGAAATCTTCGGCCTTGCCGCCCTGGAACGGCTCGCCGTCGATCTTGCCCTCGAAGTCGACCGTCACGCGGTCGTTGTCCTCGGCCACGGCATCCTGGGCGCGCTGCGCGAAGGTGCGGCGCTGCTTGCGCAGGATCTCGAGCGTCTTGTCGATGGCATCGTCGCCCACTTCGGCCGAGAGCTTCTCGACTTCGGCGTTCGCCAGGTCGTTGATCTTGACTTCGGGGAACACCTCGAACACCGCGTCGAAGGCCAGCTGGCCCTCGGGCGCCTCTTCCTTCTCGGTGATGCGGGGCTGGCCGGCCACGCGCAGCTTGGCTTCGTTGGCGGCCTGCGAGAAGGCTTCACCGACCTTGTCGTTCATGACCTCGTAGTGCACCGAGTAGCCGTAACGCTGGGCCACGACGTTCATCGGCACCTTGCCGGGACGGAAACCGTCCATCTTGACGGTGCGCGCGAGCTTCTTGAGGCGCGAATCGACTTCCGACTGGATGGTGCCGACCGGAAGGGTCAGCGTGATCTTGCGTTCGAGCTTCTCGAGAGTTTCAACGGTCACGGTCATGGTGTCTTCCTTGTGAGGGTGTGGCTGGTGCGCGGGGCCGGACTCGAACCGGCACGTTCTTGCGAACGTCAGGACCTAAACCTGGTGCGTCTACCAATTTCGCCACCCGCGCTTGCCAAATTTTTCAGGTGAATGCAAAGGCGGACGGCCCTGGTGCCCCGGCATGCCGAGACCCAAAGACCGTCCGCCTGAAATCGGTCAACCGCGCATTTTAAACGCTAATCGGACCCTGTTCTGGCGCCCGCTTGACGCGGAATGCGGCGGCGTACATTGCCGGCAGCGCCAGCAGGGTCAATACGGTGCCCACGATCAGGCCGCCCATGATCGCCACCGCCATCGGGCCCCAGAACACGCTGCGCGAGAGCGGGATCATCGCCAGCACCGCCGCCGCCGCGGTCAGCACGATCGGCCGCAGGCGCCGCACAGCCGATTCGACGATCGCGTTCCAGGCCGGCACGCCGGCCGCGCGGTCATGCTCGATCTGGTCGATCAGGATCACCGCGTTGCGCTGGATCATGCCCATCAGCGCGATCACGCCCAGCAGCGCCACGAAACCGAACGGACGATTCAGCAGCAGCAGCGCACCGGCCACGCCCGCGATGCCCATCGGGCCGGTGATGAACACCAGCAGCGAACGGCTGAAGCTGTGCAGCTGCAGCATCAGCAGCGTGAACACCAGAAACAGCATGATCGGCACGCCCACCACGATCGAGTCCGAGCCCTTGCTGCTTTCCTCGACCGCGCCCGCCACCTCGATGCGGTAGCTACCGAGTCCGGCGGCATGCCAGCCGGCTTCGATGCGGCGCAGCTCGGGCAGCAGCTGCTCGGTCACGGTGGCGCCCTGCAGGCCCTCGACCACGTCGCCCTGCACGGTGATCGCGTAGTTGCGGTTCTCGCGCCACATCACGCCGGGCTCCCAGGTGAACACCGGCCGCGCGATCTGCGTGAGCGGGATCGAACGCCCCGAGGACGTGGGCAGGTAGGCATTGCCTATATCCGAGATCGCTTGGCGCTCGTCGGCCGCCTGGCGCAGCACGATGTCGATCAGCAGGTCGTTCTCGCGGTACTGGCCCACCGTGGTGCCCGAGAACATGACCCGCGACGCCTGGGCGATGGCCTGGCTGGTCACCCCGAGTGCACGCGCCTTGGCCTGGTCGATCTCGAGGCGGATCACCTTGACCGATTCGTTCCAGTTGTCGTTCACGCCGCGCATGTTGGCATTCGCCTGCAACACGGTCTTGACCTCGTCGGCGCGCGCACGCAGCTCGGCGGGGTCGTTGCCGATCACGCGGAACTGCACCGGGTACGCCACCGGCGGGCCGTTGGGCAGCAGCTTGACGCGCCCACGCACCTCGGGAAACTCCTGCGCCAGCATCGTCGGCAGCGACATGCGCAGGCGCTCGCGCACCTTCAGGTCGCTGGCCAGCACGATGAACTGCGACACGTTGCTCTGCGGAAAGACCTGGTCCAGCGGCAGGTAGAAGCGCGGCACGCCCGACCCGACCCAGGTGCTGACCGTCTTCACGCCCTCTTCCTTCATCATGCGCTGTTCGACGCGCTTGGCGACCTCCTCGTTGGCGGCGAACGAAGTGCCTTCGGGAAACCAGATGTCGACCAGTATCTCGGGACGGCTCGAATCGGGGAAGAACTGCTGCTGCACCCGGCCCATGCCCACGATGCCGAGCGCGAAGATCAGCACCGTCGCGCCGATGGTCAGCCAGCGGTGCTGTACGCACCAGTCCACGGCGCGCCGGAAGCGGTTGTAGAACGGCGTGTCGAACAGCTCGTGCGGGGGCGCATTCGGATCGTGCGGCTTCACCTTGAGCAGCAGCGTGCCCAGGTACGGCACGAAGTACACCGAGACGATCCACGAGAGCACAAGCGCGATCACCGTCACTGCGAAGATCGCGAAGGTGTATTCGCCCGTCACCGACTTCGCCAGGCCGATCGGCAAAAAGCCCGCGGCTGTGATCAGCGTGCCGGTCAGCATCGGCTTGGCGGTGATGTCGTAGGCGAAAGTCGCGGCGCGCACCTTGTCGTAGCCCTCCTCCATCTTCCGCACCATCATCTCGACCGCGATGATCGCATCGTCCACCAGGAGCCCGAGCGCGATGATCAGCGAGCCCAGCGATATCTTGTGCAGCCCGATGCCGAAGTAGTCCATGGCCCGGAAGGTCACGGCCAGCACGAGCGGGATCGTGATCGCCACCACCAGCCCCGGGCGCATGTCGATGTACCAGCCGAAGCGCCCGCCCTTGTGCAGGCCGAGCGCGATGATGCTCACCGCAAGCACGATGGCCACGGCCTCGATCAGCACGCCGACGAACTCGTTGACCGAGTTGGCCACCGCCACCGGCTGGTCCTGCACCTGCGCGAGCTTGACGCCGGCCGGCAGTTGCCGGTCGATCTGCACGGCGGTGGCGCGCAGCGCGTCGCCGAGCGCGATGATGTCGCCGCCCTTGGCCATCGAGACGCCGAGCGCGATGACTTCCTTGCCCTGGTGGCGCACCTTGACAGCCGGCGGATCGACGTAGCCGCGCCGGATCTCGGCGATGTCGCCGAGCCGCAGCTGGTTGCCCGAGCTCCCGCGGATCGGCATCTCGCGCAACTGCTCGACGCTGGTGAATTGCCCGCCCACGCGCACCTGCACCACGTCGAGCGGCGACTGGATCGCGCCCGCGCTCTCGACCGCATTCTGCGAGCCGAGCTGCTGCAGCACCACGTTGAAGTCGAGCCCGAGCTGCGCCAGCCGCTTCTGCGAGACCTCGATGTAGACCTTCTCGTCCTGCACGCCGAACTGCTCGACCTTGGCCACGTCCGGCACGCGCAGCAGTTGCTGGCGCACGTCATCGGCCATGGTCTTGAGTTCGGCGTAGCTGAAGCCTTCGCTCTCGAGCGCGTAGATCACGCCATAGACATCGCCGAACTCGTCATTGAAGAACGGCCCCTGCACGCCCGGCGGCAGCGTCGCGCGCATGTCGCCGATCTTCTTGCGCACCGTGTACCAGACGTTCGCGACCTCGGAGGCCTCCGACGAATCCTTGATCTGGAAGATGATCTGCGACTCGCCCGGCTTCGAGTAGCTGCGGATCTTGTCGGCGTACGGCGCCTCCTGCAGCGTGCGCTCGAGCTTGTCGGTCACCTGCTCGGCCACCTGCTGCGCCGTTGCGCCAGGCCAGTAGGTGCGCACCACCATGGCGCGGAAGGTGAACGGCGGGTCCTCGTCCTGGCCGAGCTGGAAGTACGCAAAGGCGCCCAGCACCATCAGCACCACCATCAGGTAGCGCGTGAGCGGCGCATGGTCGAGCGCCCATTTCGAAAGATTGAAGCCGGCGGGCTTGTGGGCGTCGGGGGTGGCCGCGGGCTGCGTCATTTGGCGACACCCGCTGCGGCTTCCTTCTTCGTCGCCGCGACGGGCACCGGCGGCTGTGGCGCCGTCGCGTTGGCGTTGGCGACCGCGGCAGCCTCTTCCTTCGACTGGTAGATCGTGACCTTCTGCCCGGGCGAGAGCACATGCACGCCCGCGGCCACCACCGTCATGCCCGGCGTCAGCCCGCCGCCGATCACGGCCTCGTTGCCGTCGGCCGTGGCCACCTGCACCGGCTGCGAGCGCACGGTCATGGTCTGCCGGTCGAGCACCCACACCGCACTGCCCTTGCCCTCCTGGCGCAGCGCGCTGGTCGGCAGCTTGATGACCGGCGTGCCCGTGCGCGCCAGCGCCTGCGGACGCGCATAGACCGTGGCGCCGAGCGGCGGCGACGCGGCCGCGTCGATCGCCACCTTGACCGCGTACGTGCGCGTGACCGCGTCGGCACTGGCCGCCACCTCGCGCACCTCGCCCGCGAGCTCGCTGCCGCCCGACCAGCCGCGCACCGTCACCGGCGAGCCCGGCTTGATCAGCCCGGCGCGGTCTTCGGGTACCGCGAACACCACGTCGCGCGCGCCGTCCTGCGCGATGCGCACCACGGGCGTGCCGGCCTGTACCACCTGCCCGGGCTCGGCCTCGATGGCCGTCACCACGCCGGCCACGTCGGCCACCAGCGTGGTGTAGCTGGCCTGGTTGCCTTGCGATGCGAGCTGGGCCTGCGCCTGCTCGAACTGCGCCTGCGCGGACTTCCAGGTGGATTCGCGGCGCTCGAGTTCGGCACCGCTGATGAAGTTCTGCGCGCGCAATTCACGGTAGCGCTTGAGATCGGCCGCGGCAAGATCGCGGTTCGTCTGCGCCGCCGCCAGCTGCGCGCGGGCCGCATCGGCCGCGAGCCGGTAGTCCTGCGGATCGAGCTGGGCCAGCGCCTGGCCCGCCTGCACGTGCTGGCCGAGCTCGGCCTGGCGCCGCGTGATCTTGCCCGCCACGCGGAAGCCGAGGCGCGATTCGACGCGCGCGCGCACCTCGCCCGAATACTCCGGCTGGGTGTCGAAGTCGCTGGCACCGACGGTCACCACCTTGACCGCACGCACGGGCTCCTCGACGGGCTCCGGCCGCGAGCAGCCGGCCAGGATCAACGCGGGAAGCAGCAGCCAGGCAGCACTGCGCACAAGAGGAGGAAGGCCGGAGGAGGCGGTCATGAGACACCCAGAAGAAGGTCGAACCGGGCCATTACTGACCCACCGGTTAGTAATCTAGGGGAATCGTCCGGCACTGTCAATCGCCACGAAGGCGTACCCGAGAACCGCCATGCGGCTCGCGGACAATCGCCGCGTGCCCGATCCTTCCGCCCTCGCCCCCCCGCCCGACCACTACGAGAATTTCCCGGTGGCTTCGTGGCTGTGTCCGCCGCATCTGCGCGCGCCGATCGCAGCGATCTACCACTTCGCGCGCACCGCCGACGACATCGCCGACGAAGGCGACGCCTCGCCCGCGGAACGGCTCGCCGACCTGCACGCCTACCGCGAGGAACTCGCCATCGCCGCCGCGCAGCCCGCGAGCCCGCGTGCCGCTTCGCGCTGGCCCGAGGTGTTCGGCCCCCTGGCCCACAGCGTCGCGACATTCGGCCTGCCCGAGGCGCTGCTCGGCGACCTGCTGAGCGCCTTCATGCAGGACATCGAGAAGACCCGCGACGGCGGCAGCTACGCCGACCGCGCCGAGCTGCTCGACTACTGCCGCCGCTCGGCGAACCCCATCGGCCGGCTGCTGCTGCATCTGTACGGCGTGCACGACGCGGGCTCGCTCGCGCAGAGCGACGCGATCTGCAGCGCGCTGCAACTCATCAACTTCTGGCAGGACCCGAGCGTCGACCTGCCGCGCGGCCGCTTCTATTTCCCGCGCGGCGACTGCGCACGGCGCGGCCTCGCACCAGAGCAGTTCAAGGTCTTCCTGCCGCTGGCCGATGCGCCGCCGCCGCAGGAGGCGATCAACCTGGTCGCCGTCGAATGCGCCTGGGCACGCGAGCTGATGCTGCAGGGCGCCCCGCTGGTGCACCGACTGCCGGGACGCGCGGGCTGGGAACTGCGCTTCGTGGTGCAGGGCGGGCTGCGCATCCTCGACAAGATCGAGGACCTGGGCTTCGACACCTTCTCGCAGCGCCCGACGATCGGCAAGTCCGATGCCCCCGTGCTGGCATGGCGTGCGCTCCGGATGCGGAGACAATGGCCGGCCATGAAAGCGCCCCACCGATGAACCCCGAGCAGTACGTCCAGGACAAGGCCGCCGCCTCGGGCAGCAGTTTCTATTACGCCTTCCTCTTTCTTCCCAAGCCGCGCCGTGCCGCGATCACGGCCTTCTATGCCTTCTGCCGCGAGATCGACGACGTGGTCGACGAGGTCAGCGATCCCGGCGTGGCCGCCACCAAGCTGGCCTGGTGGCGCACCGAGGTGGCGCAGTCGTTCGCGGGCACGCCGCGCCATCCGGTGATGCAGGCGCTGATGCCGCATGCCGCCGCCTACGGCATCGAGGCAGCCCGGCTCAACGAGGTGATCGACGGCTGCCAGATGGACCTCGACCAGACCCGCTACCTCGACTTTCCGGGCCTCGCGCGCTACTGCCATCTCGTGGCCGGTGTGGTGGGCGAAGTCGCCGCGCGCATATTCGGCCAGAGCGATCCCGGCACCACTGCCTATGCGCACAAGCTGGGCCTCGCGCTGCAACTCACCAACATCATCCGCGACGTCGGTGAGGACGCGATGCGCGGGCGCATCTACCTGCCGGTCAACGAGCTGCAGAAGTTCGACGTCAAGGCGCACGAGATCCTGAACCGCGTGCATTCCGAACGCTTCGTGGCGCTGATGAAGTTCCAGGCCGAACGCGCGCACGCGGCGTACGACGAGGCGCTCGCGCTGCTGCCCGTGGCCGACCGCCGCGCACAGAAGCCCGGGCTCATGATGGCGAGCATCTACCGCACGCTGCTGCGCGAGATCGAGCGCGACGACTTCCAGGTGCTGCACCAGCGCGTGAGCCTCACGCCGGTGCGCAAGTTCTGGCTCGCGTGGAAAGTCCAGGCGCTGGGCCGGGTGTGACGCACCCATGAGGATCGCCGTCATCGGCGCGGGCTGGGCCGGCCTGGCCTGCGCGATCGAGGCCACGCGCGCGGGCCACGCGGTCACGCTGTTCGAAGCCGCGGCCATGCCGGGCGGGCGCGCGCGGCGCGTCGAGCGCCTCGATGGCATGGCGCTCGACAACGGGCAGCACATCCTGATCGGCGCCTACACCGCCACGCTCGCGCTGATGCGCGACATGGACGTGGACTCCGGGCGCGCGCTCCTGCGCACGCCGCTGTCACTGCGCTTCGCCGACGGCGGCGGACTGGCGCTGCCAAGGCTGCCGCCGCCGCTGGACCTGCTGGCGGGCATCTTCACGGCGCGCGGCTGGACCGCGCAGGACAAATCGACGCTGCTGCGCACCGCGCTGCGCTGGCGCCTCGGCGGATTTCGCTGCGCCCCGGCCACGACGGTCGCCGCGCTCTGCAGCGGCCTCACGCCGCGCGTGATGGAAGAGTTGATCGCGCCGCTGTGCGTGTCCGCGCTCAACACCCCCGTCGACCAGTCGAGCGGCGAGGTGTTCCTGCGCGTGCTGCATGACGCACTCTTCAGCGGCCGCGGCGGTGCCGACCTGCTGCTGCCGCGCATCGATCTCGGCGCGCTCTTTCCCGATGCGGCGCTCGGCTGGCTCGCCGCGCATGGCGCCATGCTGCGCATCGGCGCGCGCGTGCGCACCATCGCCCGCGAGGCCGGCGCATGGCGGGTCGACGACGACGCCTTCGACGAGGTCGTGCTCGCCTGCGCGCCCTGGGACGCCGCGCGGCTCGTGCGCGCTAGCGGCGAACCGGCCGCGCGCTGGTGCGACACCACCGAAGGCCTGCGCTTCGAGGCCATCGCGACGGTCTATGTGCGCGACGCTTCGCCGCTCGCGGCGCCGATGCTCGCGCTGCGCAGCGATCCGGCCACGGCGCCCGCGCAGTTCGTGTTCGACCGCGGCCAGCTCGGCGGACCCGCCGGCGTGCTGGCCTTCGTCGTGAGCGCCAACGAAGCATCGCGCGACGTGCTCGAGCCGCAGGTGCTCGCGCAGGCGGCCGTGCAGCTCGGCCAGCCGGGGCTTTCAATCGTGCAGACCGTGGTCGAGAAGCGCGCCACCTTCGCCTGCACCCCCGCGCTCGCGCGGCCGCCGATGCGCATCGCACCGGGCCTGCAGGCCTGCGGCGACTACACCGAAGGCCCCTACCCTGCTACGCTCGAAGGCGCAGTCCGCAGCGGGCTGGCCGCCGCCAAGGCACTTGAAAAGCTGTGAACCCATGACGCCACTGCGCTACCTCGATTTCGACTACAGCGAAGACACCGAAGGCCACGGCACCTTCGACGCCATGGCCACCACAGCGCCCGACAAGAACGCCGAAGTGCTCGCCGAGGTGGCGCAGGTGCTGGCCTGGGTGGATGAAACGTTTCCCGATGCGCGCGGCGCACTGGACGACGGCGCAGCCTGGGATTTCGACCTGCAGCAGACCCGCGAAGCACCCGGGCTCGACACGGTGACCTTCTCCCTCGGCGGTACGCAAGCGTTCTGCGACGCGCTGCGTGCGCACTTCAGCCTCGACTGACCCCACCTCTCTCCACCACGCAAACCACCATGGTCACCTGCTACCTGCGCTACGTCGTCGATCCCTACAAGCTCAAGGAATTCGAGTACTACGGCAAGCTGTGGATCCCGCTGGTCGAGAAATTCGGCGGCCGCCACCATGGCTACTTCCTGCCATCGGAAGGCGCGAACAACGTGGCGCTCGCGATGTTCAGCTTTCCGAGCCTGGCCCGGTACGAGCAGTACCGCGCCGATTCGATGCAGGACGCCGAATGCCAGGCCGCCTTCCGGTACGCCGAGGAGACGCGCTGCTTCCTGAGCTACGAGCGCAGCTTCTTCAGGCCGGTCTTCAGTTAGGCGCCGAGCGCCACGCAGAGCGCGTGCAGGTTCGGCACGATCAGCTGCGGCCGGGCGCCATGCACCCAAGGACGCTCGTCGCGCACCAGCCACGCCGCCTGCATGCCCGCGTTGAGGGCGCCCACCACGTCGAGTTCGGCATCGTCCCCCACGTGCAGCACGTCCTTCGGCAGCAGCCCGACCGAGGCCGCCGCGGCACGGAAGATCGGCGCATGCGGCTTGCCGCTGCCAAAGGCGCGGGCGTTGAACGCGGTGCGGAACCAGCGGCCCACGCCGGTCTGGTGGATGTCGGCATTGCCATTCGAGATCGCCACCAGCGGATAGCGCTCGCTGAGCCACCGCAGCGCCGGCAGCGCATCGTCGTAAAGCGTCACGCGCTGGCGTTCGGCAAAGAAGGCATCGAAAGCCGGATCGGCCAGCGCCGGGTCTTCGCCGGCCTGCCTCAGCGCGGCGCGGATCGATTCGCGCCGCAGCGCGCTGAGGTCGTGCGCGAGGTCCGAGCGCTCCTTGGCGGTGGCTTCGCGCAGTTCGCGCAGCACGCCCGGCGTCAGCAGCAGCGAGGCCGTCTTGGGCGCCTCGCGCAGTAGCCATTCATGCAGCACCGCCTCGGCGCGCTCGATGGTCGGCCAGATCGGCCAGAGGGTGTCGTCGAGATCGAGCGAGATGGCGGAAATGCGCTGGAGGTCGAGGGGTTCGACGCTCGCGAGCGCCTTGGAGGCGGTGGTCATGCCCGAGAATATCGCATGCCTCAAGACCCTGGGAACCCCGCCTCCATCCCTTCGCGCACCGCCGTGCTCTGGTGCAACCTGGGCTCGCCCGATGCCCCCACAGCGGCCGCCGTGCGGCCCTACCTGGCGGAGTTTCTCGGCGACCCGCGCGTGGTCGAGATTCCGCGGCTGCTGTGGGCGCCGATCCTGCACGGCATCATCCTGCGCGTGCGGCCCGCCAAATCGGCCGCCAAGTACGCGAGCATCTGGATGCCCGAAGGCTCGCCGCTGAAGGTGTGGACGCAGAGGCAGGCCGCGCTGCTCGCGGGGCGGCTCGGCGACCAGGGCCACCACGTGGCCGTGCACGACGCCATGCGCTATGCGAGCCCGTCGATCGCGTCGAGGCTCGATGCGCTGCAGGCCGCAGGCGTGGCGCGCGTGCTGGTGCTGCAGGCCTATCCGCAGTATTCGGCCACCACCACCGCGAGCGTGCTCGATGCCGTGGCCGACTGGAGCCGCAGGCAGCGCCGCATTCCCGAGTTCCGCTTCGTCAATGCGTACCACGACGACCCCGCCTACATCGAGGCGCTCGCGCTCGGCATCGAGGAGCACTGGCTGGCCGAGGGCCGCGGCGAGGTGCTGCTCATGAGCTTCCACGGCATCCCGGCGCGCAACATCGCGCTCGGCGATCCCTACCAGTCGCACTGCCTGGCGACCGCGCGCCTGCTGGCCGCGCGGCTCGGCCTTCCGGAGGGACGCTACCGCGTGACCTTCCAGTCGCGCTTCGGCCGCGCCAAATGGCTCGAGCCCTACACCGAGCCGACGCTGCGCGAACTCGGCGCCAGCGGCGTGAAGCGCGTCGACGTGGTGTGCCCCGGCTTTCCGGCGGACTGCCTCGAAACACTCGAAGAGATCGCCATGGAGGGCCGCGAGGCCTTCCTGCATGCGGGCGGCGAGACCTTCAGCTACATCCCCTGCCTCAACGACAGCCCCGCGTGGATCGAAGCGCTCGCGGGCATCGCTGAGCGCAACCTCGCAGGCTGGCCCACACGGTCCGCGGCCGAGGGTCAGAACCTGCCGAGATAGTCCATCTTGCCGATCGGCATGCCCCCGTGGCGCAGCACGCCGTAGGCCGTGGTCAGGTGGAAGAAGAAGTTGGGCAGCGCGAACTGCAGCAGATAGCGCTCGGCCGTGAAATGCGCCTCGCCTTCACGCGCCTTGATCGTCACGGGCCGGTCCTCCTGGCCGTCGATCAGCGCGCGGTCCACCGTGGCAAGAAACTCCTGCGTCTTCGCAATGCGCGCCAGCAGTTCCTCGTACGTGGTCTCCTCGTCGGCAAAGCTCGGCGCCGTGATGCCCGCGATGCGCGCCACGCCGAGCTTCGAGGCATCGCTCGCGCGCTGCACCTGGCCCGCGAGCGTGAGCATGTCCGGCGCGAGCCGGGCATCGACGAGCGTCTGCGGGTCGATGTCGTGGGCCCCGGCGTGGGCCAGGCTCTTGTCGAGCAGGTGGGTGAGCTGGCCGAGTCCGCGCGAGAAAACCGGAACGGACAGGTCGTACATCGAAAGCGCCATGGTGTGCAGTCCTCGTGGGTTGTGATCGGCGGCGATTCTCCGGCCGGCACAGACTCAGCGGGTCGCGGCGCGGATAAACCCTTCGACGAGCCCCAGTTGTTCGGGCACGTTGAGCGCGGGCGCGTGGCCGCACCCCTTTATTTCAACCACCTTCAACAGCCCCAGCGCACCGGGACCGCGACGCTGCATGCGCTCGGTCACCTCGGGCAGCACCAGGTCCGACTCGGCGCCGCGCAGGCACAGCACCGGCACGTCGATCGCGTCGTAGTGCGGCCAGATCAGGTAGTCGTCGGCCTCGGCGCTGAACTGGCGGACCATTGCCGGGTCGTAGTGCGGCGTCACGCGGCCATCGGGCAGGCGGCGCGTGGAGCTCTCGGTCAGTCGGCGCCACTGCGCATCGCTGAGCCAGCCGTACGGCTTGTAGACAGTGCGGAAGAAGGCCTCGAGCTCGGCCACGGTATCGAACGCCGGCGGCTGGCCCGCATAGGCGCGGATGCGCTCGATCGCCGCTTGCGCGAGCTCGGGCGCGTTGTCGTTGAGCGTGAGGCTCGCGATGCGCGCCTTCATGCGCGGATCGAACAGGCCTGACGCGCAGACCGTGCCGATCGCGCCGCCCATCGAAGTGCCGACCCAGTGCACACGTTCCAGGCCCAGCGCGTCGCACAGCGCATGGGCGATGCGGGCATAGAACGAGAGCTTGTATTCCTCGTCGGGCCGAGTGCTCCACTGGCTCAGGCCGCGGCCGATCGTGTCGGGGCAGATCACGCGGAAGCCGCGCGCTGCAAAGTGCTGCGCCAGTTCGTCCATGTCGCGGCAGGTGCGCGCGAGGCCGTGCCAGGCGATGACCGCGGGCGCATCGACCTCGCCCCATTCGAGCCAGTGCACCTCGAGGCCCGCGAGCTGCGCATAGTGCGACCGTGCATTCATCATCGCGCAGCCCTCGCCCGGAGCTTGCCGACGATGCCGGTCGGAAAGTAGTACACCGACAGCACGAACAGCACGCCGAGCCACAGCAGCCAGCGGTCGGGCGACAGCAGCGCGGCCAGCCACGGTAGACCGCTCGCGGCCTCGCTGCCGATGCGCAGCAGGTCCTGCAGGTAGCTTTGCGCCACCACGAACAGCACCGCGCCGATCGCCGCGCCATACATGGTGCCCATGCCGCCGATCACCACGATCAGCAGCACGTCGATCATGATCTCGAAGCTCAGCGAGGTGTCGGGCCCGTTGTAGCGCAGCCAGATCGCGAGCATCGCGCCCGCGAGCGTGGCGAAGAGCGCCGACAGCACCGCGGCCGTGGTGCGGTACACCACCACGCGGTAGCCGATGGCCTCGGCGCGGAACTCGTTCTCGCGGATCGCCTGCAGCACGCGGCCGAACGGCGAGTTGACGATGCGCAGCAGCGCGAGCACCAGCACCACGGCGGCGACGAACAGCAGGTAGTAACACAGCAGCCGGCCGTCGAGCGAAACGCCGAGGAAAGGTTCTTCCGCGAACTCGAAGCTCGGCGAGAGCAGCTCGGGCAGCCTGAACGTGAGCCCGTCCTCGCCGCCCGTGAACTCGGAGAGCTGCGACGCCAGCGTCTGGAAGGCCGAGGCCACGGCGAGCGTGATCATCGCGAAGAAGATCGCGCGCACCCGCAGCGAGAACAGACCGATCGCCAGCGAGAGCACCAGCGAAACCGCGAGCGCCGCGCCGATGCCCGTGAGCATCGCGCCCCAGGTCGACCCGAGCCGCGAGGCCGAGATCGCGATGCCGTAGGCGCCGATGCCGAAGAACATCGTGTGCGCGAAGCTCACGATGCCGGTGTAGCCCAGCAGCAGGTCGAAGCTCGCCACCAGCACCACGAACACCAGGATCTTGGCCGCGACGCTGAGCGCCTTCACGCCCGGAAAGATGAACGGCGCGAACGCCAGCGCGACGAACAACGCCACCAGCAGCAGCGCCAGCAGGCGGCTTCGGGGCATGTCGTTGGAAAGGAGTCGTTTCAGGAACATGGCGGTCTCGTTGTTGTTCTTCTTTTTCTTCTCAACGGTTCACCACCGGGTACACGCCCTGCGGACGCCACAGCAGCACCGCCACCATCAGGAAGATGCTCGCGAACTGCGTCAGCGTCGGCAGCAGGAAACCGACGTAGTTGGTCATGAGCCCGACGAGCAAGGCGCCGAGCAGCGCGCCGCCGGTCGAGCCGAGCCCGCCGATGATGATCACGATGAAGATCAGCACGTTGACCTGCGCACCCATCTGCGGCACGAGGTTCTGCTGGAACAACCCCCACATCACGCCGCCGAGCCCCGCGAGCGCGCTGCCCGCGACGAACACGCCCACGAAGAGCCGACCGATCCGGTAGCCAAGCGACTCGACCATCTCGCGGTCCTGCACGCCGGCGCGGATCAGGAGGCCGATCTTGGTGCGCCCGAGCGTCCAAGCCAACACGCCGAACACCACCACGCCCACCGCCACCGCAAGCAGCCGGTACTTGCTGATGGCCGCTTCGCCCACGAAGAGCGAGCCGCGCAGCGCCTCGGGCAGCGGCAGCGGCACCTGCGCCGGGCCCCAGATCACCTTGATGAGCTCCTCGCCGATGATCATGCCGCCCATCGTGATGAGGATCTGCTTGAGGTGCTGGCCGTACACGGGGCGAACGATGAAGCGCTCGAACGCCAGTCCCACCGCGCCAGCGGCCGCCATGGCCACGAGCATGGCCGGAAACACCGCCACGAGGTTGCGCCAGAGTTCCTGCGAGCCGGTCCAGTCGCCCATCAGGCCGAGCACGCTGCTCGCCACGAAGGCACCGAGCGCGATGAACACGCCATGGCCGAAGTTGAGCACGTCCATCAGCCCGAACACCAGCGTGAGGCCCGAGGCGATGATGAAGATGATCATGCCCATCGCGAGGCCCGCCACCGTGAGCGTGAGCCAGGTCGAGAACGAGCCCGTGAGCGGCAGCGCCACCAGCGCCAGCATGGGTGCGAGAAGCAGCGGCTTCCAGTCGAGTTCGAGTTTCATAGCGCAAGGCCCAAGAGAGATTGCTGCAGCTGGGCATCGGCGGAGAAGTCGGCCATCGCGCCGCTGTGCACCACGCGGCCGTTGTCCATCACCGCGACGGTGTCGCCCAGGCGCTGCGCAAAGTGGATGTTCTGTTCCACCAGCAGGATCGTGACGCCGCTTCGCTTGAGCTCGCCGAAGGCATCGATCATGTTGTTGATGATGGCCGGCGCCAGGCCCTTGCTCGGCTCGTCGACGATCAGCAGCTCGCGCGGCTCGACGATGGCGCGTGCCACCGCGAGCATCTGCTTCTGCCCGCCCGAGAGCTTGCCGGCCGGATGGTTCCAGAACTTTTCCACCGCGGGAAAGAGCTTGAAGATCCACTGCAGCCGCGTGTCGTCCATCTGCTGCGCGTTCTTCGCGCTGCGTGCGGCGAGCAGCATGTTCTCCTTCACCGTAAGGTCGGAGAAGATGCCCATGGTCTCGGGCACGTAGGCAATGCCGAGCTCGGCGATCTGCGGCGTGCGCATCGCGCCGATGTCGCGCTCACCGAAGCGCACCCTGCCCTCCGACGCCTGCCACAGGCCCATGATGGTCCGCAGCGTAGTGGTCTTGCCCGCGCCGTTGCGGCCCAGCAGCATCGTGAGCTGCCCGCGCGGCACGTCGAGGTCGACGCCGTGCAGGATGTGGTACGCCCCGATGTGCGTGTGCACGCCTTCGAGGCTGAGAAGATTTTCGGTGGTCATCGGTCTTGCGCCTTCCCCTTCCGGGGGAAGGTTGGGATGGGGGCATGCGGCGCTTGAAAGGCCGCGGCGGTGTGAAGGCCGCCTGCCCCCACCCCTGCCCTCCCCCAGAGGGGGAGGGAGAAAAACATGGAAGTCTTCATGCGGCAACCGCCTTCGCGACGCCGAGGTACGCCTCCTGCACGATCGGCGAAGCGATCACCTCGGCCGGTTCGCCATCGGCCACCAGCGTGCCGTTGTGCAGCACGATGATCCGGTCGGCCAGTTCGCGCACCACGTCCATCTTGTGCTCGACCAGCAGAATGGTCTTGGTCCGGTCCTGCTTGAGCTTGCGGATCAGGTCGAGGATGACCGGCGCCTCGGCGGCGTTCATGCCGGCCGTGGGCTCGTCGAACATGAACACCTTGGGTTCGAGCGCGATCAGGAGCGCCACCTCGAGCTTGCGCTGGTCGCCGTGGGGCAGGCTCGCCACCGTGTCCTGCGCGCGCGGCGCCAGCGCCACGTCGGCCAGGATCTGCTCGGCGCGGTCGGTCAGCGCGCGGTGGTCGCTCCAGATGCTCCAGAGATTCAGGCCGCGCCGGTGCGCGCCGTCGCGCGTGGCCTGCACCGCGAGGCGCACGTTCTCGCGCACCGTGAGGTTCGGAAACAGGTTGGTGAGCTGGAACGCGCGCCCCAGCCCGGCGCGCGTGCGCGCCGACGGCGACAGGCCTGCGAGGGCCTGGCCGTCGAGCGACACCGTGCCCGCGCTCGCCTTGAGCTGGCCCGAGATCAGGTTGAAGTACGTGGTCTTGCCCGCGCCGTTCGGGCCGACGATGGCCGTCAGCGTGCCGGGCGCAAAGCTGCAGCTCACGCCGTTCACGGCCACGTGCCCGCCGAAGCGGATGGTCAGGTCGCGCGTCTCGAGCATCGCTCAGCGCTTGTTCTTGATCGGGATTTCCATCTCTTCAGGCTTGATCTCGCGCACCAGCTCGGGCACGCCCCAGGCGAACGCCGGATCGGCCTTGATCTTGAAGTGGTACATCGACTGCATTGCCTGGTGGTCTTCCTTGCGGAAGGTCATCTTGCCCTTGGGCGTATCGAAGCTCATGCCTTCCATGGCGTTGATGAGCTTGTTGGTGCCGGTGTCGCCGCCGGTCTTCTTGAGCGCCGTGACCACCGCCATCGCGGCCGAGAAGCCGCCGGCCGTGAAGAAGTCGGGCGGCGCCTTGAATTCCTTGTAATGGGCCGACACCAGCGCCTCGTTGACCGGGTTCTTCGGAATGCCGAAGTAGTAGTACGCCGCGCCTTCCATGCCCGGCAGGTTCTTGTAGGCCGCCATCGCCGGCAGGATGTTGCCGCCGGTGGCGATCTCGATGTTGTAGCGCTTCAGGTCGAGGTCGACGATCTTGAACGGGTTGCCCGCACCGGCCCAGACGATCCAAATGATCTTGCGGCCCGGCTGGTCCTTGAGCTTGTCGATCAGGCGCTGCGCGCCGGCCGTGAAGTCGGTGGTCGCGGGCGGCAGGTACTCCTCGTGCACCAGCTTCGCCTTCTTGAGCGCGGCGCCGAACGCCTTCACGCCGTCGCGGCCGAAGGCGTTGTCCTGCGCGAGCGTGGCGACGGTGACACCGGCCTTGTCCACGGCCACGGCGTTGGAGATCGCGTCCTGGCTCGAATTGCGGCCGGTGCGGAAGATGTACTTGTTCCACTTGTCGCCGGTGATCGAATCGGCCACCGCGGGCTCGACGATCAGGATCTTCTTGTATTCCTCGGCCACGGGCAGCATCGCGAGCGCCACGCCCGAGGCGGTCGGCCCCACGGCCAGCGCGGCCTTGTCGTCCGCATAGGCGGCCGCCAGCAGCGACTTGCCGAGGTCGGGCTTGCCCTGGTCGTCCTTCTCGAGCACCACGAGCTTCTTGCCGTTGACCGCCATGGTGCCGCCGGTGGCGTAGTCCAGGCCCATCATGAAACCGGTCTGGGTCTGCTTGCCGTAGGCCTCCAGCGGCCCGGTCTTGCTGTAGATGTGGGCGATGCGGATCTGGTTGGACTGGGCCCACGAGGGCGCGGCGGCGGTGCAGGCGGCCAGGGTGGCCAGGGCGATGAGGTGGTGGCGGCGGTTCATTCTTGTCTCCTTGAAAGGTGACTGAATATTGCACAGTTCGTGCCAACCGCTAAGTCGTTGATCTGCAATGTCGCCCCAGCGCGAAGAGGCAGATTCGACTGATTTCAAGACACTTGATATGCCTGATATTCAGACAGTTGTCTGCGCACCAGTCAGGGTTTTTGCGGAGGATCGCGCCCGCTTCAGGGCGGGTTCGTCATGCGCTCGTACAAGGTCGCGCGCGAAATGCCGAGCAGCCGCGAGGTAGCGAGCTTGTTGCCCCCGGTCGATGCCAACGCGGCCGCGATCGCCTTGCGTTCGAGTTCGGCCACCTGCTGCGCCAGCGGCCTCAGCAGCGCCGCCTGTTCGTCGACGTGGTGCGCGCTCTGCAGCGTGGCCGGCGATGCGATCTGCTCCAGCCCCGCCTCGCGCAGGATGCGTTCGAGCTGCGCGGCGTCGATGCGCAGCGAGTCGCTGCGCATCGTCACCTGCTCGAGCACGTTGCGCAGCTCGCGGATGTTGCCGCGCCAGTGCTGGCCCGCGAGCAGCGCGAGCGCCTCGGGCGTGAGCTCGGGCGGCGCCTCGCCGCTGCGCAGCGCCATGTCTTCGCCAAGCGCCTCGACCAGCGCGGGAATGTCGCTGCGCCGCTCGCGCAGCGGTGGCACGCGCAGCGGCAGCACGTTGAGGCGGTAGTACAAGTCTTCGCGGAACTGCCCGCGCCGCACGAGTTCAGGCAGGTCGCGCGAGGTGGCGGCGATCACTCGCGCGTCGAAGGGCACGAGCTTGTTCGAACCCAGCGGCTCGATCTCGCCCTCCTGCAGCGCGCGCAGCAGCTTGGCCTGCAGGCCGAGCGGCATGTCGCCGATCTCGTCGAGGAACAGGCTGCCGCCGTCGGCGAGCTTGAACTTGCCCTCCCGGCCGCGCTTGTCCGCACCGGTGAAGGCGCCGGGCGCCACGCCGAAGAACTCGGCTTCGAGCAGCGTGTCGGGCACGGCCGCGATGTTGAGGCTGACGAAGGGACCCTTGGCGCGCGACGACGCCGCATGAACCGCATGCGCGAGCAGTTCCTTGCCGGTGCCGGTCTCGCCCAGCAGCAGCACCGGGCTCGCCGACTGCGCCGCGCGGCGCGCATGGCGCTTGACCTCGACCGCGGCCGGGCTGCTGCCGATGAAGCTGGCGAAGGTGTGCTTGGAGCGCCGCTGCCCGTCGGCCGCGTGTTGGTAGAGCGGGTTGTTGCGTTGGCTCGCGAGCTCGCGCCGCGCGTCGTCGAGGTCGCGCTGCAGCAACGCGAACTTGCTGATGAGCGGCTGCAGCGTGGTTTCGGGCTGGTCGAACAGCACGATGCCGATGGCACCGATGACCTCACCCGCGCCGCCCCCGTTTTCTTCGCGCAGCGGGATACGGCTCACGACGAAGGTGCCCGCCTTGTTGGTGAGCAGGTCCACGAGGATCGGCTCGCCGGTCTCGAGCACGCGCCGCATCTGCGTGTTGGGAATCACGTCCTCGACCATGTGGCCAAGGAACTGGTCGATCGACGAAAAGCCCAGCGCCGGCAGGAAGCGCCGATAGCCTTCATTGACCCAGACGATGCGCCCGCTCCGGTCGACCAGGAACATGCCCTGGCTGATGCTCGAAAACAGATGAAACATCGAACGCGCGGCCAGCGCGAGAATGCCCTCGGCATCGAGCGGCAAGGCGGGAGGTGCGGCAACGGGCGGAGCGGCGGACATGGGCGGCATGGTAGCGACAAAGCGCTCAACATTCCTTAAGTAAATCAAACGTTTGATTTTCTTCGTGGTTTAATTCGGCGTATGAGCGCCACCGCCCTTCAGGTCATTTCCTCCGCACGCGCGCCGCGCAGCGACGGCGTCGACGCACGGCAACGCCTGCTCTACGCCGCCCTCGCGCTGTTCGCGGCCAAGGGCTATGCCAAGACCTCCACGCGCGAGATCGCACGCTCGGCGGGCGTCAACATCTCGGCCATCAGCTACTACTTCGGCGACAAAGCCGGCCTCTACGCCGCCACCTTCGGCGAACCGATGGGCGGCAACGCCGGCGACTTCGTGTCGCTGTATGCGGAGCCCGGCCTGCCGATCGACGAGGCATTGCGCATTTTCTTCACGCGCATGATCGAGCCGCTCAAGCAGGGCGAGATCGTGCGCCAGTGCATCCAGCTGCACCTGCGCGAAATGCTCGAGCCCACGAGCCAGTGGGCCAAGGAAATGGAGCGCGACATCAAGGCGCCGCACCAGGCGATCGCGGGCGTGCTGTGCCGCCATCTCGGCCTTGCGCGGCCCGACGACGACGTGCACCGCCTCACCTTCGCGATCACCGGCCTGGCGATGCAGTTGTTCGTGAGCCAGGACCTGGTCGACGCGATCCGCCCGTCGCTGCTCAACACGCCGCGCAGCGTCGACACGTGGGCCGAGCGCCTCACGGGCTACGCGATCGCGCTCGTCGATGCCGAAGCCGCACGCCGCGAGCGCGCCACCACCGTTCGATCCGGGAGAAAGAAGACATGAGACGATTTCGATTGATTGCCGCAGCCCTCAGCCTGCCGCTGTTGCTGGCGGGATGCGGCTTCGCGCGCCCGCCCGCCGCGGTCGAGGCGCCGCTGCCGGCGCAGTGGCATGCGCCGCTGCCGCACGGCGGCTCGCTCGCATCGCTGGCCGAGTGGTGGCGCCAGCTCGACGACCCGCTGCTCGACGAACTCATCGCAGCGGCCGAGGCCGCGAGCCCGAACGTGGCGAGCGCGGCGGCGCGCGTGGCCGAGGCGCGCTCGACGCGCGTGGCGGCCGGCGCGGCGCTACTTCCCAACCTCGATGGTTCGCTGTCGGCGAGCCGCGGCGTCTCGGGCTCGTCGCTCGGCTCCGGCGGCGCGGGCGCCGCGTCGGGCAGCGCGGCGGGCGCTTCCGGGGCCGGTGCCGCGGCCATGGCACCGCTCACCACGCTGCAGGCGGGCCTCCAGTCGCAATGGGAGATCGACCTGTTCGGACGGCTGCGCGCCGACCGCGACGCCGCCCAGCGGCGCCAGGAAAGCGCCGATGCCAAATGGCACGAAGCGCGCGTGGCCGTGGCCGCAGAAACCGCCAACGCCTATTTCGCCGAGCGTGCGTGCCAGCAGCAGCTGCGCGTGGCCGAATCCGACGCCCAATCGCGCGGCGAGACGGCACGGCTCACCGACCTGTCGGCGCGCGCGGGCTTCACCGCACCGGCCGATGCCGCGCTGGCGCGTGCCAGCGCCTCCGACGCATCGGGCCGGCTCACGCAGCAGCGTGCACTGTGCGCAGTGCAGCGCAAGGCGCTGGTTGCGATCAGCGGGATCGACGAGCCCACGCTCGCGCAGAAGCTCGCCGCCGCACCGTCGCAGCGTCCGCTGCCGGCCGTGGGCAGCGTCGCGAGCGTGCCGGCCGAGGCGCTGTCGCAGCGCCCCGACGTCTATGCCGCCGAACTCGGCGTGGCCGCCGCGAGCGCCGACGTGGGCTCGGCCGAGGCCGCGCGCTATCCGCGGCTGTCGCTCACGGGGTCGATCGGGCGCGTGCAGATCCGCACCAGCGGTTTCCGCGAATCGCTCGACACCTGGACCATCGGGCCGGTGGCGCTTACCGTGCCGCTGTTCGACGGCGGCACGCGCCGGGCCAACGCCGATGCCGCGAAGGCGCGCTACACCGAAGCCGTGGCGCTCTACCGCGCCAATGTGCGGCAGGCCGTGCGCGAGGTCGAGGAGGCGCTCGTCAACCTCGACAGCACCGATGCCCGCGCGACCGATGCCGATGCCGCGGTACAGAACTACCAGGCCTCGTTCAATGCCACGCAGGCGCGCTACCAGAGCGGCCTGGCGAGCCTGTTCGAACTCGAGGATTCGCGCCGCACGCTGTTTGCCGCCCAGACGGCGCGCGTGTCGCTGCAACGCGAGCGCACCGAAGCCTGGGTGTCGCTCTACCGCTCGATGGGCGGCGGCTGGCGCCGCCCCGAGGCACCTTCATCACTGACTTCCAACCCGGCCGGCAAGGTCGCGACGTCGCCATGAAAAGAATCAAGCGTTCCACCCTCGCCATCGCACTGCTGGCGCTCCTGATCCTCGTTGCCGCGGCCGTGTGGCTCACGCGCAAACCGGCCGACGAAGCCGGCAAGGCCGAGGATGGCGCCGTGGCGCCGGCGGCCCGGCCGACGCTGACGGTCACCGTCACCAAGCCCGAGCCCACCGAACTCGCGCTCACGCTCTCGGCCAACGGCAACGTGGCCGCCTGGCAGGAGGCGCTGGTCGGCTCCGAATCGAACGGCCTGCGGCTGGCCGAGGTGCGCGTGAACGTGGGTGACCTGGTCAAGAAGGGCCAGGTGCTTGCGGTCTTCTCGCCCGAGACGGTGCAGGCCGACATCGCGCAGGCGCGTGCCTCGCTGGCCGAGGCGAAGGCCACGGCCGCCGATGCCGCCGGCAATGCCGCCCGCGCCCGCACGCTGCAGGCCACCGGCGCGCTGAGCCAACAGCAGATCAACCAATACCAGACCAGCGCCCAGACCGCCAGTGCGCGCGTGGAGGCCGCCGAGGCCGTGCTCAAGGCGCAGCAGGTGCGTGGCCGCAATACGCAGGTGCTGGCGCCCGACGACGGCGTGATCTCGTCGCGCTCCGCCACCGTGGGCAGCGTGGTGGCCGCCGGCACCGAACTGTTCCGGCTGATCCGCCAGGGCCGGCTCGAATGGCGTGCCGAGGTCACCTCGGCCGAGCTGAGCCGCATCGCCGTGGGCATGCCGGTGTTCGTGGTCGGTGCGAGCGGCGCCCAGGTGCGCGGCAAGGTGCGCAGCATCGCGCCCACGGTCGATCCGCAGACCCGCGCGGCGCTGGTCTACGTCGATCTGCCGAACGTGCAGCAGAACACCGGCATCAAGGCCGGCATGTTCGCCCGCGGCGAATTCGAGCTCGGGCGCAGCACCGCACCAACCGTGCCGCAGTCCGCCATCGTGCCGCGCGACGGCTTCAACAACCTGTTCGTCCTTCAGCCCGACAACCGCGTGAGGCAACTCAAGGTGCAGACCGGCCGGCGCGTCGGCGAGCGCGTGGAGATCACGAACGCGCTGCCCGAAGGGGCCCAGGTCGTGGTGCAGGGCGCCGGCTTCCTGAACGACGGCGACCTCGTGCGCGTCGTCGACGCCGCGGCGCCGCCCTCGGCCGCGGCCTCTGCCCCGGCCAACACCACCAAGGCACGCCCATGAACGTTTCCGCATGGTCCATCCGCAACCCGATTCCGGCGGTGATGCTGTTCGTGCTGCTCACCTTCGGTGGGCTGCTGTCGTTCAATGCGATGAAGGTGCAGAACTTTCCGGACATCGACCTGCCGACCGTCACGGTGTCGGCGGCGCTGCCCGGTGCGGCGCCTTCGCAGCTCGAGAACGACGTCGCGCGCAAGCTCGAGAATTCCATCGCCACCATCCAGGGCCTGAAGCACATCACCACCAAGGTGCAGGACGGCGCCGTCACGCTGATCATCGAATTTCGCCTCGAGAAGCCGGTGCAGGAAGCAGTGGACGACGTGCGCTCGGCGGTGCAGAAGGTGCGCTCCGACCTGCCGGCCGACGTGCGCGACCCGGTCGTCACCAAGCTCGACTTCGCGGCCCAGCCGGTGCTGGCCTTCACCATCGCCTCGTCGCGCATGGACCTCGAGGCACTGAGCTGGTTCGTCGACAACGACATCACCAAGAAGCTGCTTGCGCAGCCCGGCGTGGGCGCGGTCAACCGCGTGGGCGGCGTCACGCGGCAGGTGCACGTCGACCTCGATCCCGCCAAGCTCCAGGCGCTCGGCGCGACGGCGGCCGACATCTCGCGCCAGCTGCGGCAGGTGCAGACCGAAAGCGCGGGCGGGCGCATCGACCTGGGCGGAAGCGAGCAACCGGTGCGCACCTTGGCCACGGTGGACTCGGCCGACCAGCTCGCCGACATGCAGATCGCGCTGTCGGACGGCCGCCGCGTCCGGCTCGACCAGGTGGCGCGCATCAGCGACACCATCGCCGAGCCGCGCGCGGCAGCGTTGCTCAACGGCAAGCCGGTGGTCGGCTTCGAAGTGGCCCGCAGCCGCGGGGCGAGCGAGGTCGAGGTCGGCCGCGCGGTCCAGCAGGCGTTGGCCGAAATGCGCGCGCAGCGCCCCGACCTCGAGCTGACCGAAGCCTTCAACTTCGTCGACCCGGTCGAGGAAGAGTACGACGGCTCGCTGCACCTGCTGTACGAGGGCGCGATCCTCGCGGTGGTGGTGGTGTGGCTGTTCCTGCGCGACTGGCGCGCCACCTTCGTGTCTGCCGTGGCACTGCCGATGTCGGTGATCCCGGCCTTCATCGGCATGCACCTGCTGGGCTTCTCGGTCAACGTGATCTCGCTGCTCGCGCTCTCGCTGGTGGTGGGCATATTGGTGGACGATGCGATCGTCGAGGTGGAGAACATCGTGCGACACCTGCGCATGGGCAAGTCGCCTTACGAGGCGGCCATGGAGGCGGCCGACGAGATCGGCCTTGCGGTGATCGCCACCACCTTCACGCTCATCGCGGTGTTCCTGCCCACGGCCTTCATGAGCGGGGTGGCGGGCAAGTTCTTCAAGCAGTTCGGCTGGACCGCATCGCTCGCGGTGTTCGCGTCGCTCGTTGTCGCGCGCGTGCTCACGCCGATGATGGCGGCCTACATCCTCAAGCCGATCGTCGGCGAGGAGAAGGAGCCGGGCTGGCTCAAGGCCTACATGCGCGCGGTGGAATGGAGCACGCACCACCGCTTCAAGACCATGGTCTTCGCGACGCTGTTCTTCTTCGGCTCGCTCGCGATGATCCCGCTGTTGAAGACCGGCTTCATCCCGCCCGACGACAACTCGCAGACGCAGGTCTACCTGTCGCTTGCACCCGGCTCGACGCTGGCGCAGACCTCGGCCGCGGCCGAGGAAACGCGACAGCGCGTGATGCAGATCCCGCACGTGAAGAGCGTCTACACCACGGTGGCGGGCGGCAGTGCGGGCGGCGACCCGTTCGCAGGCTTCGGCACGCCAGAGACGCGCAAGGCCACGCTCACGATCAAGCTGGACGACCGCGGCGAGCGCCCGCGCAAGCAGGTGATCGAGAACCAGATCCGCGAAGCGCTGCAGACCCTGCCGGGCGTGCGCAGCACCGTGGGCCTCGGCGGCTCGGGCGAGAAGTACATCCTTGCGCTCACCGGCGAAGACCCCGCCGCGCTGGCCACCGCCGCCAGTGCGGTCGAGAAGGAACTGCGCACCGTGCCGGGCCTCGGCAACATCACCTCGACCGCGAGCCTGATCCGGCCCGAGATCGCCGTGCGCCCCGATTTCGCGCGCGCCGCCGACCTCGGCGTCACGAGCTCGGCCATCGCCGAGACCCTGCGCGTGGCCACGCTCGGCGATTACGACCAGGCGCTCGCCAAGCTCAACCTCGCGCAGCGGCAGGTGCCGATCGTCGTCAAGCTCGAGGACTCGGCGCGCCAGGACCTGGACCTGATCGGCCGCCTCACGGTGCCCGGCACGCACGGCCCCGTCATGCTGAGCCAGGTGGCTTCGCTCACGATGGAGGGCGGCCCGGCGGTCATCGACCGCTACGACCGCTCGCGCAACGTCAACTTCGAGATCGAGCTCTCGGGCGTCGGCCTCGGTGATGCGAAGACCGCCGTCACCTCCCTGCCCTCGATCCAGAAGCTGCCCCCCGGCGTGCGCGTGACCGAGATCGGCGACGCCGAGGTGATGACCGAACTGTTCGCGAGCTTCGGCCTCGCGATGCTCACCGGCGTGCTGTGCATCTACATCGTGCTGGTGCTGCTGTTCAAGGACTTCCTGCACCCGGTGACCATCCTGTGCGCGCTGCCGCTCGCGCTGGGCGGCGCCTTCGTCGGCCTGCTGATCGGGCAGAAGGCGCTGTCGATGCCGTCGCTGATCGGCCTGATCATGCTCATGGGCATTGCGACGAAGAACTCGATCCTGCTGGTGGAATACGCCATCGTGGCGCGCCGCGACCATGGCATGAGCCGCTGGGACGCGCTGCGCGATGCCTGCCACAAGCGCGCGCGGCCGATCATCATGACCACGCTCGCGATGGGCGCGGGGATGCTGCCGATCGCGCTGGGGCTGAGCGCGGCCGATTCGAGCTTCCGCTCGCCGATGGCGATGGCGGTGATCGGCGGGTTGATCACGTCGACGGTGCTGAGCCTGCTGGTGGTGCCGGCTGTGTTCACTTATGTGGACGACATCGAGCAGTGGATTCGGCGGACGGTGCGCAAGCTGCGTGGCCTGCCGGCGGATCCGCATGGCGATGAGGATCTGGTGAATCGGCCGGCTTCGTCCTGATTTGTTGTCCGGGGCCGGGTCTCGCCCCGGCGGGCGAGCTGTCTGCGACCCCTTCGCTGCTGGGCCTTCCTTTTCCCTCTCCCTCCGGGAGAGGGCCGGCGGCCTTGGCAGAAGCGCGCCATATCCACCGCCGTTGCCCTCACCCCCGCCCTCTCCCGGAGGGAGAGGGAGCAAGACAACCGGGTCGCCTTGTCTTTGGCTGCCCGCCGGGGCGAGACCCGGCCTCCGCCCTTATCCAGAACAGCCCAAAAACCGCCCGCAAACCCGCATGAACACTGGCGAATAAGCTTATCTGCATAAGAGTCGAACCAAAAAGTAGTTTGGATCCATAAGCCCTGCTTTCAGAATCCTGCCTTTCTTGCTGCCAGGCGCCGCGCTTCTTCAAGAACCACACGATGTACCAATACACAGACTTCGACCGCCAGTTCGTCCGCCAACGGGCTGCCCAATTCCGTGACCAGCTCGAACGCTGGCAAAAAGGCAAGCTCAGCGAAGACGAGTTCAAGCCGCTGCGCCTGCAGAACGGCTGGTACGTCCAGCGCTACGCGCCGATGCTGCGCGTGGCCGTGCCCTACGGCGAACTCTCGAGCCGCCAGCTGCGCGTGCTCGCGAAGATCGCTCGCGAATACGACGAGCCCGAAGCCGAGGTCTACCGCCAGGCGCTCGAGATCCAGGGCAAGCTCGGCAGCCACAAGCTGCCGACCCACTACGCCCACTTCTCGACGCGCCAGAACGTGCAGTACAACTGGATCCCGCTCGCCAAGTCGGCCGACGTGATGGACCTGCTGGCCTCGGTGGACATGCACGGCATCCAGACCAGCGGCAACTGCATCCGCAACATCACGAGCGACGAGCGCGCGGGCGTCGCAATCGACGAAGTGGCCGACCCGCGGCCGTACGCCGAAATCATGCGCCAGTGGAGCACGCTGCATCCCGAGTTCGCGTTCCTGCCGCGCAAGTTCAAGATTGCGATCACCGGCGCCACCGAAGACCGCGCCGCCACCGGCTGGCACGACGTGGGGCTGAAGCTCGTGAAGAACGCGGCCGGGGAGATCGGCTTTCGCGTGCAGGTGGGCGGCGGCATGGGCCGCACCCCGATCGTCGGCACCGTGCTGCGCGAGTTCCTGCCGTGGCAGCAGATCATGAACTACCTCGAGGCGGTGATCCGGGTCTACAACCGCTATGGCCGACGCGACAACATCTACAAGGCGCGCATCAAGATCCTCGTGAAGGCCGAAGGCCAGCGCTACATCGACGACGTCGAGGCCGAGTACAAGCAGATCATCGAACACGACGGCGCGCCGCACACGATCACGCAGGCCGAGTTCGACCGCGTGGCCGCTTCCTTCGTGCCGCCGACGCTCGCCACGCGCGTGCTGCAGAGCGCCGAGAAGACCGACGCCGAGCTGCGCGCCCATGCCGCCGACGACGTGCAGTTCGCGCGCTGGCTCGCGCGCAACGTGGCGCCGCACAAGAACCCCGCGCTGCGCGCCGTGACGCTGTCGTTCAAGCGCCTGAAGCAGGCCCCCGGCGATGCCTCTGCCGACCAGCTCGACACGCTGGCGGTGCTGGCCGATCGCTTCTCGGCCGGCGAAGCCCGCGTGACGCACGACCAGAACATCGTGCTGCCGTGGGTGCATGCCGAAGACCTGCATGCGCTGTGGCTCGCCGCGCGCGCGGCCGGTTTCGCCAGCGCCAACGTGCACCTGCTGACCGACATGATCGCCTGCCCGGGCGGCGACTTCTGCTCGCTGGCCAACGCGCGCTCGATCCCGATCGCCGAAGCGATCACCGAGCGCTACCAGGATCTCGACGAACTCGACGACATCGGCGAGATCGACCTGCACATCAGCGGCTGCATCAACTCGTGCGGCCACCACCACAGCGGCCACATCGGCATCCTCGGCGTCGACAAAGACGGCAAGGAGTGGTACCAGGTGACGCTCGGCGGCGGCGACGGCTCCGAGCTCGGCGGGCCTGCGCAGGCCGGCAAGGTGGTCGGCCCCTCGTTCTCGGCGGCCGAGGTGCCGGCGGTCATCGAAGCCGTGCTCACGGCCTACCGCGACAGCCGCGAGGGCGGCGAGAACTTCATCGACACGCTGCGCCGCGTGGGCCACGACCCGTTCAAGGCCGCGGCCAACGGTGCGCGCTTCAAGGTGGAGGAAGCGGCATGAACCGTCGACTCAACATCCTTGCGGCCGAGGAACACGTGGACGACGGCGACCCGAAGGTGCTGCAGCTCGCGAACGACGCCGACCCGCTCGCCATCGAGGTGTGCCTCGAAGACATCGAGCGCATCGACCTGCACTTTCCCAAGTTCACCGACGGCCGCGCCTACAGCCAGGCCTTCCTGCTGCGCCGTCGCCTCGGCTTCAAGGGCGACATCCGCGCGACCGGCGACGTGCTGATCGACCAGCTGGTGCAGATGGAGCGCATGGGCTTCTCGAGCGCGGTGCTCAAGGAAGGCGTGGACGCCACCGACGCGCAGCGCCAGTTCGACCGCTTCGCCAATTTCTACCAGGGCGACGCGGTTACCCCCGCGCCCCTCTTCAAGCGCGAAGGCGCAAGCGCATGAGCAACCTCGAGCTCGAACTGGCACGCATCAACACCGAGCTCGGGCGCAACGCCGAGGGCTTGGTGGACTGGGCGATCAGCCTCGGCCAGAGCGCGATCGTCACGACCAATTTCCGGCCCTTCGAGGCGGTGATCCTGCACATGGTCACGCGCGCCAGGCGCGACGTGCCCGTGGTCTGGATGGACAACGGCTACAACACCGAAGCCACCTACCGCTTTGCCGACGAAGTAACGAAGCAATTGGGCCTCGACCTGCACATCTATCTGCCGCGCCGCTCGCGCGCGCACCGCGAGGCGGTCGATGGCCCGACGCCCGCGCTCGACGATCCGCGCCATGCCGCGTTCACCGAGGAGGTCAAGCTCGAGCCGTTCGCGCGCGCGCTGCGCGAGACGGCGCCGAAGGTGTGGTTCACCGCGCTGCGCGCCACCGACACGGCCGTGCGCGCGCAGATGGACCCGGTCAGCGTCAACCCCGACGGGCTGATCAAGGTCGCACCGCTCCTGCACTGGTCGTCGAAGGAGCTCTACGCCTACTGCGAAGCGCACGGCCTGCCGAACAACTTCGACTACGTGGACCCCACCAAGGGCGAAGACAACCGCGAGTGCGGACTGCATCTCGCACACTGACCGAGCACCCATTTGATGAACGCCCGCACCGAATCCGAACTGCTGCTGCCACCGACGCACCTGTCGAACACGCACCTCGATGCGCTCGAGGAAGAGACCATCTTCATCCTGCGCGAAGTGGCGGCCGCCTTCGAGCGCCCCGCCCTGCTGTTCTCGGGCGGCAAGGACTCGCTGGTGCTGCTGAAGTGCGCCGAAAAGGCCTTCGGCGCCGGTCGCATTCCGTATCCGCTGCTGATGATCGACACGGGCCACAACTTTCCCGAGGTGACGGATTACCGCGACCTGCGCGCGAAGGAGCTGGGCGCCGAGCTGATCGTGCGCAGCGTGGAAGATTCGATGGCGCGTGGCACGGTGCGCCTGGCGCACCCCGGCGAATCGCGCAATGCGCACCAGTCGGTGACGCTGCTCGAAGCGATCGAAGAATTCCGCTTCGACGCGCTGATCGGCGGCGCCCGCCGCGACGAGGAAAAGGCGCGCGCCAAGGAGCGCATCTTCTCGCACCGCGACGCCTTCGGCCAATGGCAACCCAAGGACCAGCGGCCCGAGCTCTGGACGCTGTTCAACACGCGCCTCGCCCCGGGCGAGCATTTCCGCGTGTTCCCGATCTCGAACTGGACCGAACTCGATGTGTGGCAGTACATCGAGCGCGAGCAGGTCGGCCTGCCGTCGATCTACTACACGCACAAGCGCGAAGTGGTCGAGCGCCGCGGCCTGCTGGTGCCCGTGACGCCGCTGACCCCGCCGCGCGACGGCGAGACGGTGCTAACGCGCGACGTGCGCTTTCGCACCGTGGGCGACATCACGACCACCTGCCCGGTCGAAAGCCTGGCCGCCGATGCCGGCGATGTGGTGCTGGAGACGCTGTCGGTCGACGTCAGCGAGCGCGGCGCGACCCGCATGGACGACATGACGTCGGAAGCTTCGATGGAAAAGCGCAAGAAGGACGGATATTTCTGATGACCACGACGACTGCATCCCCTGCCATCGCCGCCGACACCGGCACCGCCCTGCGCTTCATCACCTGCGGCTCGGTCGACGACGGCAAGAGCACGCTGATCGGGCGCCTGCTGGTCGACAGCAAGACGGTGCTGCAAGACCAGCTGGCCGGCGTGCAGCGCGGCGGCGAGACCGACCTGGCGCTGCTGACCGACGGCCTCTCGGCCGAGCGCGAACAGGGCATCACGATCGACGTGGCCTACCGCTACTTCTCGACCGCCAAGCGCAAGTTCATCATCGGCGATGCGCCGGGCCACGAGCAGTACACCCGCAACATGGTCACGGCCGCCTCGGCCGCCGACGCCGCGGTGGTGCTGGTCGATGCCACCAAGCTGGCCTGGGCAGCCGAAGTCGAGGACGGCACCGTGGTCAAGCGCGAGCTGTTGCCGCAGACGCGCCGCCACACGCTGCTCACGCACCTGCTGCGCGTGCAGTCGATCGTGTTCGCGGTCAACAAGCTCGACGCCATCGGCGACGCCGCGCTGGCCTTCGAACGCATCTCGACGGCGCTGAACGCGTTTGCGGAAGCCGCGGGCGTGAAGGTCGCGGGGATCGTGCCGATCTCGGCGCTCAAGGGCTGGAACGTGGCCACGCGGCATGCCGACTGGGTCGGTTACGAGGGCCCGAGCCTGCTCGAGTTGCTCGAGGCACTGCCGGTCACCGTACAGGACGAGGCCGTGCCCTTCGCCTTTCCGGTGCAATGGGTGGAAAAGTTCTCTTCCTCCGCAGACACCTCCCAAGGCCGCCGCGTGTTCTGGGGCCGCGTGGCCTCGGGCCATGTCGAGCCTGGCCAGCGTGTGACCGTGCTGCCGAGCGGCCAGACCGCAACGGTCGCCCAGGTGCTGAGCCACACGCGCACGCCGAAGGCGGTGCATGCGGGCCACAGCGCCGGCATCGTGCTCGACCGCGAGGTCGACGTGTCGCGCGGCGACTGGCTGCTGGCGCCCGGCGCCTTCGAACCGGTGCGCGAGATCACCGCGACGGTGGCCTGGCTCGACGACGAGCCCCTGGTGGCGGGCCGGATCTACTGGGCGCTGCAGGGCCACCGCTGGGTCAAGGCCAAGGTGGCGCGCATCGTCGATCGCGTCAACATCACCACGCTCGAATCCGAACCTACAGCGCAGCTCGAAGCCAATTCCATCGGCGACGTGGTGCTGGCGCTGCAGCAGCCGCTGGCGGTGCTGCCGTTCACGCAATCGCGTGCGCTGGGCTCGCTGGTGCTGGTCGATACCGCCACCCACAAGACCGCCGCGGCCGTGCTCGTGCAGCCGGCGGCTGTAAACGCCTAAAATCACGGGTTTTCCCCGACCATTGCCGTTAGAAAAAGCCCATGACCCACGTCGTCTCCGAAGCCTGCATCCGCTGCAAATACACCGACTGCGTGGACGTTTGCCCCGTGGATTGCTTCCGCGAAGGCCCGAACATGCTGGTGATCGATCCGGACGAGTGCATCGATTGCGCCGTGTGCATTCCCGAATGCCCGGTCAATGCGATCTATGCCGAGGAAGACCTTCCGGCCAACCAGATCGCGTTCATCAAGCTCAATGCCGAACTCGCCCTGGCCGACGGCTGGAAGAGCATCACCAAGCGCAAGCCCGCGCTGCCGGACGCCGAAGAGTGGAAAGACAAGACCGACAAGGTCGGAGAACTGGTCCGCTGAGACCCCACTGAGACCAGGGACCTGCGCCGCATGCCGAACCCGACAGAGACCGACGCGCTGATCATCGGCGCCGGCCCGGTCGGGCTGTTCCAGGCCTTCCAGCTCGGCCTGCTCGAGATCCCCTGCCACATCGTCGATGCGCAGCCCGCCGCGGGCGGCCAGTGCGTGGCGCTGTACGGCGGCAAGCCGATCTACGACATTCCCGGCACGCCGGTGACCACCGGGCGCGGCCTCGCGGACGCGCTGCTCGCGCAGGTGGCGCCCTTCAAGCCGCAGTTCCACTTCGGCGAGCAGGTTGCCACGCTCGAACGCCAGGCCGACGGCCGGCTGCTGCTGGCCACCACGGCCGGCACGGCCTTTCTTGCAAAAACGGTGTTCATCGCGGCCGGCGTGGGCGCCTTCGTGCCCAAGCGCATCGCGCTCGATAACATTGCCAGGTTCGAGGGCACCGCCCTCTTCTATCACCCCGATTCGCTGGAGCGCTTCGCGGGCCAGGCCGTGGTGGTCAATGGCGGCGACGACACCGCACTCGAAGCGGCCATGGCGCTCGCGGGCATTGCGCGCCAGGTCACGCTGGTGCACCGGCGCGACGGCTTCCAGGCCGACGAGGCCACGGTCGCCGCACTGCGCGCGCAGGTGGCCGAAGGCCGGCTGGCCTTCGCGGTGGGCCAGCCGAGTGCGTTCGACGGGCGCACGCTCCAGATCACCACGCCCGACGGCGCCGCGGTCGACCTGCCGCTCGACGCGCTGGTCGCCTTTCTGGGGATTTCGCCGCGGCTCGGGCCGATCGCCGACTGGGGTTTCGAGCTCGAACGCAAGCAGGTGCCGGTCGACACCGAGAAGTACCAGACCCGCGAGCACGGCGTGTTCGCGGTGGGCGACATCAACACCTACCCGGGCAAGAAGAAACTGATCGTCTGCGGCTTCCACGAAGCCACGCTGGCCGCCTGGGCCGCCGCGGCGATCGTGTTCCCGGGCAAGGCGATTCCGTTGCAGTACACGACCACCAGCACCCGCCTGCACGAACTGCTCGGCGTCGCCGGACACTGAGGCAGCAACCGCTCAGCGCCCCGCGGGCAGCAGCAGCAGCGCGCGGTACCGCGCGATGAAGCGGCCGATGGCGGCGGCGTAGCGATCGATGTCCGCATCGGCGAGCGGCAGCGACAGCACGACGAAACCCCGCGGCGAGGTGTAGATGCCCTCTTCGAGCAGGTGGAAGAACAGCAGCTGGCGCAGCCGGGCGTCGACGCCCGCGAGATCGGTCACGCGCCGCACCTCTCCGCGCACGAAATGCGCATTCATCAGCGAGCCGATGCCCGTGAACTGCATCGCCACGCCCGCCTCCGCGCAGAGCGCATCGAGGCGCGCGCGCATCGCCTCGCCGCGCGCGCTCAGCGCAGTGGCCGCTTCGGGCGTGAAGAGCTTCGTGAGCCCCGCATGGCCGGCGGCCATCGTCATGACGTTGTTGTTGAAGGTGCCCGAATGCGCGAGCGCGCCGCTGCGCGGGTCGAACTGCGCCATCACGTCGGCGCGACCGCCGAAGGCCCCGAAGGACATGCCGCCGCCGATGTACTTGCCGAGCGTCGTGAGGTCGGCACGGATGCCCAAATGTGCGGCAAGGCCCTGCGACCCGAGCCGCGAAGTCATGACCTCGTCGAAGACCAGCAGCGCACCCGCTTCGCTCGCCGCTGTGCGCAGGGCGTGCAGAAAGTCGGGCTGCCCCGGGATGCAGCCGGCCGCGCCCTGCATGGGCTCGACCAGGACCGCGGCAATCTCGGACGCATGCCGCGCGATCTGCGCCTGGGCGAGCGCGGTGTCGTTGTAGGGCAGCACGAGAAAGTCGAAGGGCACGGTGGTGGGCAGGGGCTTGTCGCCGAAGCCCAGCACGCCGCCGTGGTAGCCGCCCGAGAACACCACGATCTTGCGCCGTCCCGTGAAATGCAGCGCGGCCGTGAGCGCCATCAGGTTTGCCTCGGTGCCCGAGTTGGTGAAGCGCAGCTGTTCGATCTGCGGAAAGCGCTCGCAGATCAGCTGCGCGAGGCGCCCTTCGAGCAGGTTGTGGCCCGTGAGGTTGATGCCGCTGCGCATGGCCTCGATCACCGCGTCGCGGATCTCGGGCGCCGAGTGGCCGTAGACGCCGGCCGTGTACTCGGCGATGAAGTCGGCATAGCGGTGGCCGTCGGCGTCCCACAGCGTCGCGCCCTCGCCTTTCGCGATGGTGAGCGGGAACGGCGCGTAGAACAGCACCGAGCGGGTGTTGGCGCCGGGCAGGTAGCGCACCTGTACGTCGAACTGGGCCCGGCTTGCGGGGTTGGCCTCGGCGAAGCGGCGGTGCGCGTCGGCAAGGGCCTGGTCGATGTCGTGTGTCATGCGGCTTCTCCTTGGAGCGAGGCGGGTTCGGCCGGTGCGTCGCGCCCGATGCGCAGCAGCGCGTCCTTGAGCCACAGCACGCCGGCATCGGAATTGGAGCGCCGGTTCCAGCACACCACCGAACGGTAGCCCTGCAGTTCGAAGGGCAGCGGATGCACCGCGAGCAGGTGGCGAAAGCGGTCGGCCACGCGCAGCGGCATCACCGCCACGTGGTCGGTCTGGGCGAGCAGGTCGACGATCTGGCCGAAGCTGGTCATCGCCACGCTCATGGTGCGCGTGCGTCCTAGCCGCGCCAGCACCTGGTCGATGAGGTCGTCGAGCGCCGAACTCCCGTAGCCCAGGAACACGTGCGGCCAGGCGCAGAAGGCATCGAGCGTAGCCTCTTGCGCCATGGCCGGGTGCCCGCGTCGCACCGCCACCACGTAGCGGTCTTCGTACAGCAGTGCCGACTCGCAATCGCTCGGCGGTGCCAGGCGCGGCAGCACCGCGATGTCGAAGTCGCCCTTGCGCAGCCGTTCGGTCAGGGTAAGGAAAGAGCTGGTTTCCCAGTAGATGCGCACGCGCGAGCCGCATGCCACGAGCTCGTTTGCGAGCCGCGGCAGCAGCAGGTGGCTCGCGTAGTCGCCGCCCGAGATGCGGAAGATGCGCTGCGACGCCGCGGGATCGAAGCCCTCGCCGGGCTCGAGCATCGCCGAGAGATCGGCCAGCACGCGCTCGACCTGCCCGGCCAGCGCCTGTGCGCGTGCGGTGGGCGCCACGCCGTGCGCGGTGCGCGTGAACAGCGGATCGCCGAAGGTGTCGCGCAGCCGGTTGAGCGATGCGCTCACCGCGGGCTGGCTCAAGAACAGGCGAGTCGCCGCGCGCGACACGCTGCGCTCGCGCATCAGCGCATCGAAGGTCCGCAGCATGCCGACGTCGAGGCTGCGGATATCACGTTGGGCCATATCTCATATCCAAAGCTTCGAATTGCCCGTGGGGCGGGCTGTCCGTATCGTCGAGCGCACAAGTACATCATGACTGGAGACCTGCGATGAATCGGTTCAGACCCTCGCCGCGTGCGCGGCACGCCACGCGGCGCCGCGCGCTCGGCATTCTTGGCGCGGGCTTCGCGGCACTGGCCGCCGGCCCCGCCTTCGCGCAGCAGCAGCCCGCGCAGTTTCCCGCGCGTGTCGTACGCATCGTTCCCTTCGGCACGGCGGGCGGGCCGATCGACACCATCGCGCGCATCTATGCCGAGAAGCTCAAGGCGCGCTGGAACCAGCCGGTGATCGTCGAGGCCCGGCCGGGCGCGAGCGGCACCATCGCGGCGGATGCCGTGGCCAAGGCCGCGCCCGACGGCTACACGGTGCTTCTCACGCTGCCGCTCACGCACATCAACAACGTGGTGCTGCAGCCGCGCCTTCCCTACGACCC
This sequence comes from Variovorax sp. Soil_C_39, assembly GCF_057656815.1. Lineage (NCBI taxonomy): Bacteria > Pseudomonadati > Pseudomonadota > Betaproteobacteria > Burkholderiales > Comamonadaceae > Variovorax > Variovorax sp. Soil_C_39. Next base: position 363,268 of record NZ_JBDGJQ010000002.1, on the reverse strand, counting down.
GGTAAAGGACTTCGAGCCGCTCTCGCAGATCGCCACGGGCGGGCCGATGCTGATCGCGCGTGCCGCCGCGCCGTTCTCTAACGTGCGCGAGTTCGTGGCCTACGCCAAGGCCCATCCGGGCCTGAGCTACGGCACCTGGGGCAACGGCTCGAACGCGCACCTGTTCGGCGAACTGCTGGCGCGCCAGGCCGGCATCGAGCTCGTTCATGTGCCCTACAAGGCCGAGGCCGCGGCGCACAACGACATGTTCGGCGAGTCGCTCGGCGTGGCCTTTGCCAATCCGTCGACCGCGCGCGGCCTTGCGCAGGCCGGCCGCATCAAGGTGCTCGGCATCACCGGCCGCCAGCGCGTGCGCTCGATGCCCGACGTGCCCACCTTCACCGAGCAGGGCTTCCAGGGCTTCGACCTCGACAGCTGGATCGGCGCGTATGCGCCCGCGAAGACGCCGCAGCCCGTGCTCGACGAGTGGTCGGCCGCGCTGCGCGAGATCACGAAGATGCCCGACGTGCAGGAGCGCCTGGCCGGCTTCGGCTTCGAGCCGCTGGGCAGCACGCCGGCCGAGTTCCGCGCCAGCTACAAGGCCGATTTCCCCCGCGTCGCGGCCCTCATCAAGGCCGCAGGCGTCACGCCCGAATGAGCAATTCCATGCCCTCTTCCGCCACCTCTTCTGCCACCTCGCCTTCCGCTTCGCCCACCCTCCCCGCCGCCACCTCCGACCCCGGCTGGCAGCCGATCTCGTTCGACACCGGCACCGCCTACGGCCGGAAGCCACCGCACCACAGGCCGGAGCTCACCGAGGTCGGCGCCGGCACGCCCATGGGCGAGCTGCTGCGCCGTTACTGGCACCCCGTCGGCCTGGCCGCGGACGCGAGCGACACGCCGCGCAAGGTGCGCGTGCTCGGCGAAGACCTGATCCTCTTTCGCGACAGGAAGGGACGCCCGGGCCTGGTGCACTGGCGCTGTGCGCACCGCGGTGCCTCCCTCTACTACGGGCGCGTCGAGGAGGAAGGCATCCGCTGCTGCTACCACGGCTGGATGTTCGACGTCGAGGGCCATTGCGTCGACCAACCCTGCGAGCCCGAGGGCGGCGCACGCAGCCGCGGGCGCGTGCGCCAGCCCTGGTACCCGGTGCAGGAGCAATACGGCCTGGTCTGGGCCTATCTCGGCCCGCCCGAGAAGAAGCCCGTGCTGCCGCGGTACGACTGCCTCGAAACCCTCGGCGAGGGCGAGACGCTGGAGGCCGACGGCAACAGCATTGGCGGCGGCGGGCCGCAGATCATTCCGTGCAACTGGCTGCAGCACTACGAGAACGTGGCCGATCCGTTCCATGTGCCGGTGCTGCACGGCAGCTTCAGCGGCACGCAGTTCGTGGCGTTGATGGGCCAGATGCCCGAAGTGCAATTCGAGAGCACCGAGACCGGCGTGCTGATCACCTCGGTCCGCCGGCTCGAGGACGGCAGCGTCTTCCGCCGCGTGGCCGGCCCGGTACTGCCCACGCTGCGGGTGGTGCCGAATCCGCGCGTGGCGGAATTCGGGCGCGTCGAGTCCATCGGCTGGGTGCTGCCGATCGACGACCACAGCTTCCGGATCTACACCGCGGGCCGGGTGAAGAACCCCGGCGATCTCGCCCGTGTGCGCTCGCGCCTGAACGGCAAGCTGTGGGAGGAACTGAGCGAAGCCGAGCACCGCGCCTTTCCGGGCGACTACGAGGCGCAGGTGAGCCAGGGCGCGATCACTGCGCATTCCGAGGAACACCTGGCCTCCTCGGACCGCGGCATCGTCATGCTGCGCCGGCTGCTGCAGCGCCAGCTCGACGCGCTGCGCGAGGGCCGCGACCCGGCCGGCGTGAGCTTCGATCCCGCAGCGCCCCCGGTGCAGTTCGAGGCCGGCAACTTCCTCGTGCACCAGTGAACCTCGCGATCCCGGTGCGGGTGGCGCAAAAGACGGTGGAAGCCGAAGACGTGGCCGGCTTCCGGCTGGTCGCTGCCGATGGCCGGCCGCTGCCGGCCTTCGCGCCGGGCGCGCACATCGACGTGGCGCTGCCCGGCGGCCTGGTGCGGCAATACTCGCTGTGCAACCTGCCCGCGCAGGACGCGCACTACGAGATCGGCGTGCTGCGCGATGCGGCTTCGCGCGGCGGTTCGCGCGCGCTCCACGACGCGGTAAACGAGGGCGCGCTGTTGCAGATCGGCACGCCGCGCAACCATTTCCCGCTCGCCGAGGACGCCACCCACAGCCTGCTGCTCGCCGGCGGCATCGGCGTGACGCCGCTGCTGTCGATGGCGCAGCGGCTGGCCGCGCTGGATGCGGATTTCGCGCTGCACTGCTGCAACCGGACGACCGCGCGCACGGCCTACCGGCGGCGGCTGGAAGACAGCGCCTTCGCAGGCAAGGTGTTCTTCCACCACGACGACGGACCGCCCGAACAGCGCCTCGACCTCGCGGCCACCCTCGCGCATCCGGGACCCGGCAGGCATCTCTACGTCTGCGGGCCGCAGGGCTTCCTCGACGCAGTGCGCGCCACCGCGCGCGCGCTCCAATGGCCGGACGCGCAGGTGCACTTCGAGTACTTTGCTGGCGCCGCCCCGGTCGGCGACGACGCAGGCAGCTTCGAGGTCGCGCTGCGCAGCAGCGGCCGGGTGATCCGCGTGCCCGCCACGGTCAGCGTGGCCGACGCGCTCGCGGCCGAGGGCATCGAGATCCCGCTGTCCTGCGCCCAGGGCGTGTGCGGCACCTGCCTCACGCGGGTGCTGGCCGGCGAGATCGAGCACCGCGACCTCTATCTCACGCCCGCCGAACAGGCGGCCAACGACCGGTTCCTGCCCTGCTGCTCGCGGGCCCGCTCAGCCCGGCTGCTGCTCGACCTCTAGCAGTTCGTACAGCACCATCGGCATCTGCCTCCCGCGCAACTCGACCTGGCCCTCGATCCGGCGCGTGGGCAACCGGTCGCCGAGGCCCGCACGGGTGGCTTCCGACACCAGCGTGCGCGTGCCCAGGTGCTTGTTGGCGCCCTCGATGCGGCTTGCGACGTTGATCACGTCGCCGAGCGCGGTGTAGGCAAGGCGGTCGCTCGAGCCCAGCACGCCGGCGATCACCATGCCCGTGTGGATGCCCACGCGGGTGCGGAAGGCCTGCAGGCCCTCGGCCTGCCATCGGCGATTGAGCGGGGTCATCTCGGCATGCAGTTCGAGCGCCGCGATGCAAGCACGGTATTCCGCGTCGGGCAGGTCGAGCGGCGCGCCCCAGAGCACCATGATCCCGTCGCCCATGTACTTGTCGACGACCCCGCCGTGGCGCGCGAACACGCGCTGCGCGAGGTTGAAGTACTCGGTCAGTTGCGCCACCAGCACATCGGCCGGCAGCGACTCGGAGATGCCCGCGAAGCCTTCGACGTCGGTGAACATCGCGGTCACCCGGCGCGGCGAGCCGCTGGGCGCGAGCGCATGGCCCTGGGCGATGAGCTGGCGGATCACGCCCACGGGCACGAACTTGCTGAAGGCCTTGAGGCTGCGCGCCGAGTCGTCGAGCGCCTGGTTCAGGTGCTGGATCTCGAGCACTCGGCTGTGCTCCTGCGGCAGATCGTCGAGTTCGAGCCGGCCGATGCGGCGCGCGGTGTGCGAGAGCTTCTCGATCGGCGTGGTCACGAGCTTGGACAGCCGCAGCGAGATGAGCAGCGCGAGCACCAGGAACACCAGCGTGAGCACCAGGCCCCAGCGCAGCAGGCGCCTCAGGTCGCCGAGCAGCGCGTCCTCGGGCTCCCAGCTGATGAGCTCCCAGCCGGTCGCGCCGATGTGCGAGGCCTCCACACGGTAGCGCCGCCCCTCGTACGCGAGGGAGAAGCTCTCGTCCTCCACGTTGTACGAAATGCCGTGGGCCTTCATGTAGGCGTCCACCGCTCCGAGAATGCCGCCCTCGGGCGCCTTCAGCATGCGCACGGGATCGGTGTGGTCGCTGCGCGCGAGCACATGGTGGTCGTCGCTCAGCAGCACGCTGTCGCCGGGGCCGCGGCTGCCGAATGCGCGCACCAACCGCGACAGGTGCCCGAGCGAGAGGTGCGCCACCACCACCAGCCGCTGGACGTTCCCCTCGTCGTCGGTGCGCTGCGCGGGCTGCACGTAGCTCACGCCGAGCTCCTCGTCCTCGGCCAGGTGGAACGGCGGCGTCCACACCGGGAGCGGCGCCTCCAGCGCGCGCTTGTACCAGTCGCGCTCGGTCACGTCGTGGTCGCTTCGGAAGGCCTCGATGCGTCGGGTGGCGAAGCGCTCGCGCGCGCTGCCGCCTTCGGCGTCGGGCGAGGGCTTGAACTCCCAGGTCTCGGTGCTGAAGCCGCTGTCGCGCACCACCTTGCGGATCGCGGTTTCGGGATAGCGCTCGGCCATCAGCAGGTGGCCGTCGTCGCTCGCCACGCCGATGCTGTCGAGCTCGGTGGCCTCCTCCAGCATGGTCCAGAGCAGCTCGGCGCTGCGCTCGCCGTCCTCGCCGAGCGGATGCAGGCTCGGCGAATCGCCGATCGCATGCACCACCGCCTGGGTCTTGGCCAGGAACGCGAGCAGGTTGTCCTCGACGCGGTCGTGGCTCACCTTGTGCGCCGAAGCGCCGACACGCGACACCAGCCGCTGCGCGCCCCAATAGCCGAGCGCCACCAGCAGCAGCGACTGCACCAGCGCGACCAGGCAGATGATGGTGCCGACGTCGACCCTGAAGCGTCGCAGGCGCACGGGGGCGGCCTCGGTGGTCTCTGGCGCGGGATGGCTGGATCGGTCTGGCATGCGGGGCGGTGCTCGTCGGGACGGATTGTCTCCCGCCCGGCGTCCCCGGGGAAATACCGGTCGGCGTCGCGTTCGGCGGCCGGCACGGCCCGTCGACAGCGCCTAGCATCTCCTGGAATAGTGAAGGCGTTCTGGACAGGACTCGGGCATGCGAAAAGCCCGCGCAAGGCGGGCTTTCGAACATTGAACACGGCGTTCTCGACTACGCGGCTTTCTCGTTGTCTCCCGGTCCATTGAGACGCCATTGCACGTCATCGCTGAGGTCCGTTTCCATTGTGATCGGCTCTTCACTTTCGTTCACGCGATTCCAATGCATCACGTCGAAAGTGAGTTGGACGGCATCACCGACCATCTGTTCGCGTCGCTGTTGGAAGGAGCGGTGAGCAATATTGCGGGGCGCTTCATCAATATCTGTCCAAAGCGTTATTTGCTGACTTCCCTGCCATGTTGTCACTGCGAGGTTTGCGCGATAGGGTCTTCCTGTCACTTCGTCGCGTCGAACTTCTTCGCGCGCTGCACCCGAGAACTGCTCGGCCAGACGCTCCAACGCAGTTTTCGGCTTCGGCAGAGGCCAGCCCATGGAAACCGCGTACTTCGCGACGTCGTGCATGTCGACAGACGACTTGCCGGTCGTCTCCTTGTAGCGCTTCATGATGCCTTGCATTTCTTGAGACTTTTTCGCCATGGCTAACCTCCTTTAAATTCCAACTGGAGCTACATCGCCCCAGCCGTCGACGACAGCGCTAGGGGTCACGATTGATCTGATCTTCGCCAAGTGAGTGGCGAATCGGTTGTATTGACCGGTCCGAAAACGAAGTTGACCGGCAACTAGTCCTGGGTGAACTTTGAGTGTCGCGGCCACGCCAAGAATGTCGCGGTCGGCGAACATCGGCGCCTTCCGAGCGATGAAGCTATCCATCGTCTTGCGCGGCACGCAGAACTCTGATGCCGCAATATTGGCGATCCTCTCTTCTTCGGAGACGGACTGGTCCGTCCCAGCCTTTACCCCTTCCAACTCCGAGTCAATCACGATCTCGCTCTTTCCATGCTCGTGCAGGACATGCTCCAATTCATGCCGCAGTACGAACCAGAAGTTGTCGATTCGATCAAAGCGCATCGACAGACCGACTACGGGCGAGCTGGGATTGAGCCAAAAACAAACGCCATCGATCTTGGCAGATGGAAGTGACTCGACGATCACGAATCGGATGCCGCATTCAGCGAGCACACGAGGCACCTTGCGAGCTTCTTCAGCGGCCGACATAAGCGGTTTGAGTAGTTCAATCGCGCGCAACCCGCTGGTCTGTGAATACTTCGCCACGATCATCTCGGAGGCAATTTGTTTGACCCGGTACAGCCATGCCAACTGCACTGGCGTTGCATCCGCTGATATCGCAGTGCGCTTCGCCGCGTGCGGCATGATTTCGATTTCTTCGACCGAACTCACTCCGAAAAACTCAGAGAGCGATTTCTCGACCGCGGGCATATCACGCACATCGCTAACATTCAACCAGCCGCGCTTGATCATCTCGGCCACCGGCAGGCCACCAAAAAGATGAGCACGGGCAGCGCGCTTCGGGTTCGGACGAGCGACGAGTCGCGCCTTTGCCAGATCGTAGTCACGCTGCAATGCCAAGAATCGCTCGGCCGGGACCCCGAAAACTTCCTCCAGAGAAATCGCAATCTCCGGAGTCACGGCCTTCTTGTCAGCGATCATCTTGCTGACGCCCGTCTCATCTGACTCCAGCACAATCGCAAGGACACGATTGGTCCAGCTCCGCTGCTCCAGCAACGCCGCTATCAACTGTCCGGGGGTTCTATACTGCTCATCAATCGACATGTTTGCGATCATACGTCGACTTGCACAAAATCGCAAACTGTTGTTTTTTTTGGTGTTCACTTGGACAGTAGCCAAACGTCCGACCTTCCATGGGTAACCTGAACGATCCGGATACCGCGTCTTCATCAGCCCTGCCGACTAGGCCGTCGTCACTTGCTAAGCTCCCTCGACGACTTCGGCAGATTCTGAGTGGCAGGTCATCGGCACCGTCCTCGCCGTAGTCGGACTGTCGATTCGACCAAATAAGACCATCACGCCCAACAAAATGGCTGCTCCCAACCCCGTACTCGACACACTGCTGTTCGTAGATACCAATGTGTTGTTGGACTTCTATCGGATCAGAAAATCTGATGTCAGCACGAGCTACCTTGAGCAACTTGAAATTTGCCGTGATCGGCTCATCATCGGCGCGCAGGTCGAGATGGAATACAAGCGGAACCGACAGAAGGTTCTGCTGGACTACATCACTTCTTCGTCCGCACCCGACTGGTCAAAGCTGACACCACCTGCCTTGATCGCGGACGCCAAGGCAGTCGAGATGATCGAGAAGTACCAGGGCCTGATCATGGAAAAGAGAAAAGTGGTGACGGAAAAACTCAAGAAGGTGTTGAGTGATCCGACGCATCACGATCCTGTCTACCGTACTTTGCAGCGGCTCTTCCGGCGGCAATCGCCCCTGAACCTGAATCGAGCTAAGGAAGTTCGTTTCGAGGTGCGTGAACTCGCTGAAAAGCGCTTCAAGCTTGGATACCCGCCGCGCAAGTCGAGTGACACATCCATGGGCGATGCGATCAACTGGGAATGGATAGTGCGGTGCGCGGCCGACACTGGTAAGCATGTGGTCATCGTCACCCGCGACACGGATTACGGGGTCATCCAGGGCGGCCAATCATTCTTGAACGACTGGTTGCGGCAAGAGTTCAAGGAGCGCGTCGGGATAAGACGGAAGCTGATCCTGACGGACAAGCTATCCGTTGGCCTAAAGACTGTCCACGCAGCCGTGACACAGGAAATGGAAGAGGAAGAAGCACTGCTTCTTGCTCAGATCCCACCTTCGGCCGCCGATGAATTTGATCATGTTGAGGGCTAACTCGGGGTGAAGAAATCGGGTTGATAAAACTTCATACGAAGTACTCAAACCGAAGAAAAACAAAGCGGCGCCGACCCTAGTCCCGGAAGATCCATGGCTCCCTCTCCGAAGTGAAAGGCGAGGCTCAATTGCCTGCTTCTTCGTCCAATGTGAAAGGTGCGTCGGTTTCGCCACAGATGCCTTTTCCTGAGAGCCAGGGAGGCTGACGCGCCTGTTGTGCAGTGAACGAGTCTCGGTGCGTCAACGCTTGTCGCCAAGAAGCTTCACAGCCCGCGCGCATGCCATACGGTGACTACAATCGTGACCGCACGGCGACAAGCTGCCGTGTACCGCTAGGGGTGCTGGTCCGCAGGGGCCGGCTGAGAAAGTCCCTTTGAACCTGTTTGTGCCTGCTATGCAGGGAAGTTTTCCGAGAGGAAAACCCTTTTATATCAAGCACTTAGGCCGATTTACCTCAGTAGTCGGTCCGAGATAATCCTCGCGCAGGGAAGCTGGTCTGGCGGCCACTCGCGTTCTTTCTTCGCGCGGGGCCCGCGCCGCCCGGACACCGCCCACCTGCCAAACCTTTTGCATGGAGCAAACGGATGGCACGCACCGACGACGACAACAACACCGGACCCACGGGCACCGGGCCCGTGCCCAACGAGGCGCTCACGCCGCTGCCGCTTTCGCAGCGCGTCTTCGGCTGGCACGACCATGCGGCGCTGTGGTTCAGCCTCGGCGTCGGGCTGCTGGTGATGCAGGTCGGTGCCTACCTGGTGCCGGCCGTGGGCACGCGCGATGCCGCCCTCGCGATCGTGGTGGGCTCGGGCATCGGCGCTGCGCTGCTGGCCTGGACCGCACGCCTCGGCTGCGAGAGCGGGCTCGCGAGCGCGGGGCTGATGCACGCCACCTACGGCAGCGCCTTCGCGCGGCTGCCGGTGCTGCTCAACATCGTGCAGCTCGTGGGCTGGACCACCTTCGAACTCGTGATCATGCGCGAGGGCACGCAGGCCATTGCGGGCAAGGCCTTCGGGCTGCCGCTCGACGGCGCCTTGGGCGGCGCGCTCGCCACGCTGCTCTGGGGCGCGGTGCTGCTCGCGCTGCTCGCGGGCTCGATGGTGAAGCTGGTGCGCCGCTTCGTCAGCCGCTTCGGGCTGCCGCTGGTGGTGCTGTCGCTGTTGTGGCTCACGTGGCAGTTCGCGGCCGAACTCCAGGCGCGGGGCTTCGACGTCTTCTGGAGCCGTGCCGGCAACGGCGGCATGGGGCTCTTCGGCGCGATCGACCTGGTGATCGCGATGCCGGTCTCCTGGCTGCCGCTGGTGGCCGACTATGCGCGCCACGGCAAGCGCAGATTGAACGGGCGCGGCCTGGGTGGCGCCTTCGGCGGCACCTGGCTGGGCTATGCGCTCGCCAACATCTGGTGCTATGCGCTGGGCGTGATGGTGGTGAGCGTGGCCGAGCCCGGCACCGGCCTCGTGACCGCGCTGCTGCTGGCGCAGGGCGGGCTGGTGGCGCTCGGCCTCATCCTGGTCGACGAGCTCGACAACGCCTATGGCGACGTGTACTCGGGCTCGGTCTCGACCCACAGCCTGCTGCCGCGCTGGAGCGTGCGGCGCTGGGGCCTGCTGCTGGCCGTGCTGTGCACGGGCCTTGCGCTGGTGCTGCCGATGCACTCGCTCGAACCGTTCCTGCTGATGCTGAGCTCGGTGTTCGTGCCGCTCTACGGCGTGATCCTGGGGCGGCTCGGCACGGGACAGACGGTGGCTTCGTCGCTGCGCCGGGTGGACCTGGGTGCGGCGCTGATCTGGATCGGCGGCATCGCGGCGTACCACGCATGCGCCAAATGGGCGCCGCAATTCGGCTCGGCACTGCCGACGCTGGCGGCCACTTTCTTGATGGCGTGGATCAGCCGGCCGAAGCCGGTGCCGGGCACGGCAGGCGGTGCATCGGCACTGGCGCAAAACCGTGGTTGAGCGGCCCATGCCCGGCACCGGTCTTCACCTGCACGCCCGCGGCCATCGCGCCAAGGATGTAGGCGCGTGCACGCTCGACCGCATCGGGCAGCGCGAGGCCGAGCGCCAGGTGCGCCGCAATGGCGGACGACAAGGTGCAGCCGGTGCCGTGCAGGTTGCGGCTCGCGATGCGCTGCGACGCGAGCCGGCGGCGCGCGCCGCCGGCCTGCAGCAGCACGTCGACCACTTCTTCGCCCGGCAGGTGCCCGCCCTTGAGCAGCACCGCCTGCGCACCGAGCGCCAGCAGTTCGTCGGCAGCGCCGTCGAGCGCATCGATGCCGCCGATGGCGTGGCCGACCAGCAGCGCGGCTTCGTCGAGGTTGGGCGTGACCACCACGGCACGCGGGAACAGCTCGCGCACCAGCACCTGCACCGTCTCGGCCGCGATCAGGCGGTCGCCGCTGGTGGCCACCATCACCGGATCGAGCACCACGTTCGGCAACCGGTAGTGGTCGATGGCCCAGGCTACAACCTCGACCACCTCGGGCGCGTGCAGCATGCCGAGCTTGACGGCGTCGACGCCGATGTCTTCCACCACGGCCTGGATCTGCGCCTTCAGAAAGGCGGGCGGAACAGCATGGATGCCCGAGACGCCGAGCGTGTTCTGCGCGGTGAGCGCGGTGATGGCCGTCATGCCGTAGCAGCCGAGCGCGGCGAAGGTCTTGAGGTCGGCCTGGATGCCGGCACCGCCGCCGCTGTCGGAGCCGGCGATCGAGAGCACGCGTGCATAGCGCAGGGGCGCTTGCGGCGCGTCGGTGGGTGCTTGGTGGGTCATGCCGAAAATTATCGGCGACGCGGAAGGGCTCGGCCATGGTGAACCCCCTGCCAACGGCCGAACTGCCGTTCCGCTCGGTCGCCATCCTCGGCGCGGGCCTGATGGGCCGGCTGCTCGCCGTCACGCTCGCGCGCGCCGGCTGCCAGGTCGCGCTGCACGAAGCCGGCGGCCCGCAAGCCGAAGGTTCGGCCGCGCGCGTGGCCGCGGCCATGCTCGCGCCCCTGGCCGAATCGGCCGTGGCGCCGGTGCCGCTCGTGCGCATGGGCCACTACGCGCTCACGCGTTGGCCCGAGCTGCTGGCGCCGCTGGCCGAACCGGTGTTCTTCCAACGTGAAGGCACGCTGGTGCTCTGGCACCGGCAGGACGCTGCCGAGGCGGCGCGGCTTTCGCGCGTGCTGGCGCGCACCGGCGAAGACGTGCCGGCGCTCGCACCGATGCAGGCGCTCGACGGCGCAGGCATCGCTGCACTCGAACCGTCGCTGGGCCAGCGCTTTGCACGCGGCCTGTTCCTTCCGGGCGAAGGCCAGCTCGACAACCGTGCGCTGCTGGCGGCGCTGCTCGCCACGCTCCAGGCGTGCCCCGCCGTCGAACTGCACTGGCAGTCGCCGCGCGCGCCCGAGGATTTTTCGCCGGGCGCAGCCGGCCAGCCCGAGCAAGTGATCGACTGCCGCGGCCTCGGTGCGCGGCCGCAGTGGCGCGAACTGCGCGGCGTGCGCGGCGAAGTCATCCGCGTGCATGCGCCCGAGGTGGCGCTCAAGCGCCCCACGCGGCTGGTGCATCCGCGCTATCCGCTCTACATCGCGCCCAAGCCCGGCAGCGTGTTCGTGATCGGCGCGACGGAGATCGAATCGGACGACATGTCGAGCGCAAGCGTGCGCTCCACGCTCGAGCTGCTGAGCGCCGCCTATGCGGTGCACAGCGGCTTCGCAGAAGCGCGCATCCTCGAGATCGCCGCGCAATGCCGCCCCACCTTGCCAGACAACCTGCCCGCGATCCGCCGGCCGCATCCGCGCGTGCTGCAGATCAACGGGCTCTACCGCCACGGATTCATGATCGCACCGGCGATGCTCGACTGCGCGATGGAACTGCTCGTGCACGGGCACTCTGCACTCGCGCGCGAGTTCGGCCTGGAGACCTGACCACCATGAAGATCGACGTCCTGATCAACGACAAGCCCTTTGCACTGCCCGAGTGCGCCACGCTGGTGGACGCCGTTGCGGCGATCGAAGCCGTGCCGCCCTTCGCCGTGGCGGTGAACCGCGAATTCGTGCCGCGCTCCGGCTACGCGGCGCGCGCGCTGCAAGCCGGCGACCGCATTGAAGTGATCCGCCCCGTCACGGGCGGTTGAATGGAGACAACAGAAATGACCACGAACGACCCGCTGGTGCTCTACGGCCAGACCTTCCAGAGCCGGCTGCTGCTCGGCACCGCGCGCTACCCGTCGCCCGACCTGCTCGAAGCCGCCGTGCAGCGCGCGAAGCCGGCCATGCTCACCGCCTCGCTGCGCCGCCAGACGGCCAACCAGGGCTCTGGCAACAGCGAGCTCGGCAACGGCTTCTGGGAGCTGCTGCGCCGGCTCGCGGTGCCGGTGCTGCCCAACACGGCGGGCTGCCACAGCGTGCAGGAAGTGATCGCCACCGCGCAGATGGCGCGCGAGCTGTTCGACACGCCGTGGATCAAGCTGGAGCTGATCGGCGACGACTACACGCTGCAGCCCGACACGCTGAACCTGGTCGATGCCGCTTCGCAGCTGATCCGCGACGGCTTCCAGGTGCTGCCCTACTGCACCGAAGACCTGGTCCTGTGCCAGCGCCTGGTCGACGTCGGCTGCCAGGCCGTGATGCCCTGGGCCGCGCCCATCGGCACCGGTCGCGGGCCGGTCAACCCCTACGCGCTGCAGCTGCTGCGCGAGCGGCTGGACGTGCCGATGCTGGTCGATGCGGGCCTGGGCCTGCCCTCGCATGCCTGCCAGGTCATGGAGTGGGGGTACGACGGCGTGCTGCTCAACACTGCGGTGGCACTGGCGCAGGACCCGGTCGCCATGGCCGGCGCCTTTGCCGACGCGGTGCAGGCCGGCCGCGCCGCCCACCGCGCGGGCGCGATGGCGGCGCAGGACGCCGCCCAGCCGAGCACGCCGGTGCTCGGCACCCCTTTCTGGCACCACGCAACATGACCACCACCACTCACACCCCGGACGCGCGCAGCGTCGCCCATGCGATCGTCGCGGCCCACGGCCTGCGCTTCGGCGCCGCCACGGCCGCGCCCGTCTCGGCGAGCCATTTCTCGTCCGACGCGCCGGTGTACCGCGGCGCCAAGCAGGCCTGCACCGCACTCGGCTTCATCGAGGTCGACGCCGAATGCCTGGCGCGCGCGTGGCAGGCCCAGACCTTGCGAACAAGCGCCTTCGACGCCGACCATTGGCCCTGCACACCGGCCGACTTCGGCCTGCGCCCCTTTCCGCCCGCGGCGCGCGAAGACGCCTTCGCGCCCTGCCCCGAAAAGCTCGGCCTCTACGCCGTGCTGCCCGACGCGCAATGGGTGGGCCGCATGGCGCGTGCCGGCGTGCCGACGGTGCAGCTGCGCTTCAAGTCGGACGATGCGGCGGCGGTCGAGCGCGAAGTGCAGGCCGCCGTCGACGCCGCACGCGACACGGCCGCCCTGCTCTTCATCAACGACCACTGGCAGGCGGCCATCGCGGCGGGAGCCTACGGCGTGCACCTGGGGCAGGAAGACCTCGATGCGCTCGCACTCGAGCAGGTGCGGCAGATCCGCGACTCGGGCCTGCGGCTCGGCGTGAGCACGCACGGCTACGCCGAGATGGTGCGCGCCGACGCGGTCAGCCCGAGCTACATCGCGATGGGTGCGGTGTACCCGACCACGCTCAAGAAGATGGCGACCGCGCCCCAGGGCGTGGCGCGCCTTGAGGCCTATGCGCGGCTGATGCGCGGCTACCCGCAGGTGGCGATCGGCGGCATCGACGCGCTGCGGCTGCCCGAAGTGCTGGCCACGGGCGTCGGCTCGGTGGCCGTGGTGCGCGCGCTGGTCGCGGCCGAGGATCCCGAGGCAATTGCGACGCAATGGATGGCAGCCCTCGGCAGCGCCGCGGCATGAAGACCGCCGCCGTTTCAGCGTTGTGGCTGCTGGCCGGCACCTGCGGCGCACAGGCACAGCAAGCCGCCACCGAACTGCCCGCGATCACCGTCGTCGAAGGCGCCGCCGCGCCGCAGGCCGAGGTCGGCGGCTTCGGCGACGTGCCGCTGCGCGAGCTTCCGCTTTCCGCCACCGTGATCGACAGTACGCAACTGCGTGCGAGCGGCGCGCGCCGCCTGTCGGACCTGGCGCAGTTCGATGCCTCGGTCACCGACGCCTACAACTCTGCCGGCTACTGGGACTACCTGACCGTGCGCGGCTTCGTGCTCGACAACCGCTACAACTACCGGCGCGAGGGCCTGCCGATCAGCGCCGAGACGACGATCGCGCTCGACAACAAGGAGCGCATCGAGATCCTGCGCGGCACGAGTGGCATCCAGGCCGGCACCAGCGCGCCGGGCGGGCTGGTCAACTACGTCGTCAAGCGCCCGACCGAGCAGGACCTGCGCAACGTGCGCATCGAGACCACGAGCCGCGGCAGCGTGCTCGGCGCGCTCGACCTGGGCGGGCGCTTCGGCACGCGGCGCGAGTTCGGCTGGCGGCTCAATGTCGCGGGCGAGAACCTCAAGCCGCTCGCGCACAGCCTCGACGGCCACCGCAACCTGTTCGCGCTCGCGGGCGACTGGCGCATCACGCGCGATTCGGTGCTCGAGTTCGAGATCGAGCGCAGCCACAAGACCCAGCCGAGCCAGAACGGCTTCAGCCTGCTCGGCCACACGCTGCCGCCACCGGTCGACCCGAAGATCAACCTGAACAACCAGCCCTGGTCGCAGCCCTCGCAATTCGACGCGCTGACCGGCAGCGTGCGCTTCAGCCAGGCACTCAATGCCGACTGGCGCTGGAGCGCGCAGCTCGGCCAGCAGCGCCTCAAGACCGACGACCGGTTGGCCTATGCCTTCGGCTGCGGCGCCGAAGGCAACTACGACCGCTACTGCAGCGACGGCAGCTTCGACTTCTACGACTTCCGCAGCGAGAACGAACGACGCACCCAGACCGCGGGCAGCCTGAACCTCAAGGGCAACCTCACCACCGGCAGCGTGCGGCACGAACTCGGCTTCGGCCTGCTCGCAAGCCGCGTGCGCAACCGCTTCCAGGACCAGGCCTACAACTACGTCGGCACCGGCAACATCCTGGCCACCGCCGTGGTGCCGCCGGACCCGACGCTGACGGATGCCAACACGAACCGCGACGAGCGTTCGACCGAGCTCTCGGTGCAGGATGCGATCCGCTGGAACAGCCGCTTCACCACCTGGCTCGGCGTGCGCCACACGCGGCTCGACCGCGACAGCGTCCGCACCGATGGCACGCGGTCCACGGGCTACCGGGACGGCATCACCACGCCCTGGGTCGCCGCCAGCTACGCCATCCAGCCCGGCCTCCTGGCCTATGCCAGCTGGGGCAAGGGCGTGGAGTCGCAGGTGGTGCCGAACAAGGGATCGCAGTACGCCAATGCAGGCGAAGCGTTGCCCGCGCTGGCCTCGCGCCAATGGGAGCTCGGGCTCAAGGGCGGCACCGATACGTTCAACTGGCAGCTCGCCTGGTTCGACATCCGCCGGCCGATGACGAACCTCGACGCCTGTAACCGGCTCGGCACCACGCCCTGCGAAGGCCGCTACGACGGCAGCGCGGTGCACCGCGGGCTCGAGGCCGGCGCGCAGTGGTCAGCCGGGCCCTGGCGGCTCGGCGGCAGCGTCACGCTGATCGACGCCAAGCGCCATGGAAGCATCGACGAGCCCGCCACCAACGGACAACGCCCCACCAACGTGCCCAAGCAGGTGCTGCGCGCGCAGGCCGCCTATCGCGTGGCTGCGATGCCGGGCCTCGAACTACTGGGACAACTCTCGCACGAAGGCCAGCGCAACGTGCTGCCCGACGGCTCGATCGCGCTGCCGTCATGGACCCGCGTCGATGCCGCGCTGCGCTACGAAACCCGGGTGCGCGGCATGCAGACGAGCTGGAGCATCGCCATCGACAACCTGTTCGACCGGCGCTACTGGAAGGAGTCGCCCTACCAGTTCGGCCATGTTTATCTGTTCCCCGGGGCGCCGCGCACGCTGCGGCTCGGGCTCAGCGTGTCGCTCTGACCGCGGGCCCCGAAAAAATTCTAAGAAATTTATGCGGCCACATTCGCCTGCTCAAAACCTCAAAAAAACCACGCTATAATCTGAGGCTTGTTCCTCGATAGCTCAGTTGGTAGAGCGCCGGACTGTTAATCCGTAGGTCCCTGGTTCGAGCCCAGGTCGAGGAGCCAAAACAAACCCTCGCGGTTCCTGGATGCCCTGCTACCCCAAAGGTGGCGGGGCATTTTCATTTGGGCGGCTCATCCATCGTCAGGCGTCGCCGCCTCGCTGGCAATTTACAGTGCGGGCATGGTCCTCGATTACTGCATCCTTCTCGGCCTGGCCGCACCCCTGCTGTTGAGCGGCGTGCTGTTCCTGATCGTGCAGATGGCCGTCGCCCGGCGGCGCATCGGGCCGATGGCTGCCACCCTCTTCTACGGCCTGTGCGTCACGGCGCTGCCGCTGCCCGTGTGGTGGGGCGTCATCGCGCTGGCCGAGTTCTACATGGTTGGCGACGACACCTCGATCTGGGCATCCATATTGAAGGTTGGCCTGGCCTTTCTCATGTACGCGTACCTCGGCGTGTCGTGGGCCTTGAGCCTCGTTGCCGCTGGCCTCGCCGCATGGCGGTTCGAGGTCTGCGCGCGCCGAGCGGTTGGCGACACCGCCCCAGCGCCTCGCGGGCCGTAGGAAATCCCGGCGCACAACTTCAGGTTGTTTCCTCCAACCCGCGCTCGACGCGGCGAGAGACTGGCGGTGTTCAGCAACATCGCAAGGACAACAACAATGAAGAACAGATCGATCTGGAAGCTCTACGGCTACGGCTGGGTGACCCTCGGCTTCTTCCTCATTTCGCTGGTGGGCCACTGGATCTTCGGCTGGTTATCCTATGTGGACGAGCAGAAGCAGTTCGGCCACGCAATCGAGTTCAGCGGCTATGCCCTCCAGATGGGGCGCGACACGCTGGAGAACTGGCAGTCGGAGTTCCTGCAGCTGATCTGGCAGATCGGAGGCCTGGCCTTCCTGCTGTGGGTCGGCTCGCCGCAATCCAAGGAGGGCGATGACCGGATCGAAGCGAAGATCGATGCCATCCTTGCGGCCGTCGATCCCAAGAACGCCGACCAGGTCATCGACGAGATCGACAAGGAATACGAAGGCAGGCATACCGACCACCGCTGGATGCGGATGGCGGAAGACGGGGTCAGGAGATGAGGCGGCCGGCAGGTTCCCGCCGACATCTGTAGGGCCGGCCGCACAAGGGCCATCGGACAACACCTGGGCCCGTACCAAATCGCTCTGATCACTATTTGCACATGGGCGCCGCAACACCGATCGAATACCTGCTCGAGATCGAGCGGGCCAGCTTCCCGCTCCATGTGCGCGATCGCGGGGTGATCCAAGCCATTGCCGTGCTCCAGGCGGCGGGCTGTGTGGAAGCGGAAATCTCGCCGCCGCTCGACCTGCACGGCGCCTTCGAGGACTACGAGTCTGCAGTGGTCAAGCGCATAACACCCGAAGGACGGAGCGAGCTCTCACACGAATACGACAGCGAGAACCGTTAGCGCAGTTGGAGAAATGCCGAAAAGAGGGTAAGTCCCAGCGGCCCCGGCCGGGCCACAAACAGTAACGCCGCGTACATTACCGCCTACGTACTACCGGCCCGGCCTCCATGCAACTGAAATCATTTCTCATCATCGCGCTGCTGCTCATCGCAGGCGGGCTGTTCTGGTGGTGGGCGCTCGACGGCGGCATCGTGGCTGTGATCGCAATCCTTGTTCTCGGTGTCGCCCTCTTCCTCGCGTTGCGCGGCAACCGCTCGATCAAGGACGAACTCGACGCGCAGAAGGCGTGCGACGACGGCACGGGCGACAAGCCCTCCTGAGCCGCGCGCTTCAGAGGTGCCGGGTCTCGGCCGGCGCTTCGAACCAGTTGTCGTGGCGACCGTCCATGTACATCACCGGCGCCTCGGCCAACTCCACCGGGGTGGCATCGTCGAGGCAGGCGACATTGACGCTCACGTAGGCGCCGCCGATCTCGGGCACGTTGCCGCGCCCGAACGGGCGGATGCCGCAATGGCGGCAAAAAAGATGCTCGGCGCTGTGCGTAGCGAACTGATAGACCGACAGTTCCTGTTCGCCCGCGAGCAGCCGGAAGGCGCCGGGTTTGACGATCGCGCCCCAGCCGCGTGCCTTGGTGCAGATCGAGCAGTTGCACTTGCCGGTGCCCGCGGCCAGGTCGATGTCGGCCTGGAATTGCACTTGGCCGCAGTGGCAGCTTCCGTTATAGGTCTTCTTCATGGCGTGTCCTCGTGTGAAAGAGAGAAGCACGGAGGCTACGGCCTATTGCGGACACTTTCTGTCCTCGATCGCAGGCATGATCGGGCCATGCTGTCCGCTTCTGCACGCCTGTTGCGCCTTCTGTCGCTGTTCCAGGCGCAACGTTCATGGGCCGGTGCCGAGTTGGCCGGCCGGCTCGACATCACTGAGCGCACGCTGCGGCGAGACGTCGACCGGCTTCGCAGCCTCGGCTACACCGTCGACTCCACGTCCGGCGTGGCCGGCGGCTACCGCCTGGGCGCGGGGGCCTCGCTGCCGCCTCTGCAGCTCGAGGACGAAGAAGCCATCGCCGTCGCGCTCTGCCTCGGCAATCCGGGCGGTGGCGCGCGCGGCGACATCGAGACCGCCGCACTGCGCGCTCTGGCCAAGCTCGAGCAGCTCATGCCGCCGCGGCTGCAGAAACGGCTCGACAGCGTGCGTGGCGCGGTGGTGCCGGTCATGCGAAGCCGGTCGCGGGTGCGCATGACAGCGCTCTCGCTGTTCGCCGAAGCCTGCACCGACCGGCAGGAATTGCGCTTCGCGTACCGCGACCACCAGGGCGCCGCGAGTGCCCGCACGGCCGAGCCGCACCGCGTGGTCCAGACCGGGCAGCACTGGTACCTGCTGGCCTGGGACACGGCGCGCGCCGACTGGCGCACCTTTCGGCTCGACCGCATCGTCGATCCGGCGCCGACCGGCGCCCGCTTCACGGCACGCAGGCTGCCCCATGGCGACATCGAGGCGTACATGCAGCATGCGCTCACCGTGGCGCCGTTCCTGCACCATGCACGGGTGCTGGTGCATGCACCGCTCGCCGTACTGGCGCCGCAGCTGTCGTGGGTCGGGGGCGTGCCCGAGGCGGTGGGGCCGCACCACACGCGCATCGAGGCGGCAGGCAATTCGCTCGATGCATTGGCGGTCTGGCTCGCTTGCCTCGGCCACGCGTTCGAGATCGAGTCGCCGCCCGAACTCGCCGCGCACCTGGCGCAGGTCGCGGCGCGGCTGCAGCGCGCGGCGGATGCCGCAGCCGCAACACCAGCAGCAACCCCGCCTTAGCCGAGCCGCACCGGCACGAAGATCTTGTCGTCGCCGCGCTGGATCAGGAGCGCCACCGATCGGTCGGCCTTCGAGACCGCCTCGCGCACCTGGTCCACGCTCTTGGCGGGCGTGCCGTTGATCGCGAGCAGCACGTCGCCGGCCTGCACGCCCGCCGCCGCGGAGGGGCCGGTCACGTCCTCGACCAGCAGGCCGTCGACGGCGGCGCTGCGCCTTTCCTCCGGTGCGAGCGGCCGCAGCGCAAGGCCCAGCTTGCCCTGGCCGGCGGCGCTGTCGTTGGCGGCGACCTTCGTCTGCTTGTCGCTTGCATCGCCGAGCGTGGCGCTGAGCGCCTTGGGTTCGCCCTGGCGCCACACGTCGAGCGTGACCTTCGTACCCGGCGCCCGCTGTCCGATCGCAGCCGGCAGATCGCCCGACGCGACGATGGGATGCCCATCGACCTTTCGGATAACGTCGCCCGCCTTCAGGCCCGCCTTGTCGCCGGGGCCGCCCTTCTCGATGTTCGAGACCAATGCGCCTTCGGGCTTGTCGAGCTTGAACGAATCAGCGAAAGCCTGGTTCACCTCTTGCACGGCCACGCCGAGGCGTCCGTGCGTGGCCCGGCCGGTGGCGACGATCTGATCCTTCACCTGCACCGCCACGTCGATCGGAATCGCGAACGACAGGCCCTGGTAGCCGCCGCTGCGGCTGTAGATCTGCGAGTTGATGCCGACCACCTCGCCGCGCGTGTTGAGCAGCGGGCCGCCCGAGTTGCCGGGGTTCACCGCCACGTCGGTCTGGATGAACGGCACGTAGCCGTCGTCGGGCAGCGTGCGGCCCTTGGCGCTGACCACGCCCGCCGTGACCGTGCTCTCGAAGCCGAACGGCGACCCGATGGCCAGCACCCATTCGCCGACCTTCAGGTCCTTGGTGCTGCCGAGCGCGAGCGTCGGCAGGTTCTTCGCGTCGATCTTGAGCACCGCGATGTCGGTCTTCTCGTCGGTGCCGAGCACCTTGGCGCGGTATTCGCGCCGGTCGGTGAGCTTGACGGTGACTTCCTTCGCGTCCTTCACCACGTGCGCGTTGGTCATGATGATGCCGTCGGCGCTCACGATGAAGCCCGAGCCCTGGCCGCGCACCGGCACGTCGCGCGGGGCACTGCGCGGGCCCGGCTGGCCCTGGAAGTGGCGGAAGAACTGGAACATCGGATCGTCGGGATCGATGCCCTGCATCCCGGCCGCCGCTTCGGCGTCGGAGGCCTTCGCGCTGCCGGTCACGCTGATGTTGACCACCGCGGGACCGTCACGCGAGGTGATGGTGGAAAAATCCGGCAGCGTGACCATGGCCGCGGGTGCGGCGGCATTGGTGGCGGTGGCGGCGTTCAGGGCGCTCGCGCTGCTGTAGGCGCCGGCGCCCACGGCGCCGATCACGCCCGCAGTGGCCAGGGCGAGCACCAGGGCACGGGGCGAAGTCAGTCGGGTGTTCATGGATCGGTTCCTTTCATTGCGTCGAGACGCTGATGCGATGAAAGGAATGTCGTTGCGCTGGCTTAAGCGCCGCTTAAACGCGGGCGGCGCCCTCTTTGGCAAAGCGCACCACCACGCGCAGACCGCCCAGGCTCGGCGACGTGTCGAGCGCCACCTGCGCCCCGTGCAGCTCGGCGATCGACCTGACGATCGAAAGCCCGAGGCCGCTGCCGGGCGCCTGCGGCCCGCCCGCGCGGTAGAAGCGGTCGAGCACGCGCGCGCGCTCGGCGAGCGGCAGGCCCGGGCCGCTGTCGTCCACGCTGAGTTCAACGGCGGCATCGCCGCGCTGCGTCACCGCCACGTCGACCCTGCCCTCTTCGGGCGTGTACTTGACGGCGTTCTCGACCAGGTTGCGCAACAGCATGCGCAGCGCCTCGGGCTGGCCGGGCACCACGGCCGCGTCGGCATGGGAAATGCCGACGTCGATGCGCCTGGCCTGTGCGGCCGCAATCGCGTCGGAGATGGCGAGCCGCGCGACCTCGGCCAGGTCGACCGGTTCGGGCTTCGCGCCTGCGGCCATACTCGCCTCGTGGCGCGCCAACGCTAGCATCTGCTCGACGAGCCGCGTCGCGCGGTCGATGCCGGCCACCAGCCGACTCACTGCGAGTTCGCGCGTGGCTGCGTCGGGCGCACGCTGCAGGCCCTGCACCTGCAGCTTGAGTGCGGCAAGCGGCGAGCGAAGCTCGTGCGCGGCATCGGCGACGAAGTGCTTCTGCGCATCGAAGGCATGGCGCACGCGGCCGAACAAGAGATTGAGCTCCTGCACCAGCGGGCGCACCTCGTCGGGCAGCCCTTCCTCGCTCACCGGCGAAAGATCGTCGGCCTGGCGCGAGGCCACCTGCCCGCGCACGCGTGCCACCGGTGCGAGCGACCGACTCACGACCCACCAGACGACCAGCATCAGGAGCGGCGCCATCAGCGCCACCGGCGCAATGGTGCGCAGCGCCAGCGCGCCCGCCATGCTGCGGCGCGCGGCCATGTCCTGCGCCACCTGGATCACGAGGCCGCGGGTCTGCATCGAGAACACGCGGTAGGTATTGCCGCGCGCGCGCACCTCGGCAAAGCCCAGCACCGCGAGCTGCGGCAGCGCCGCCTGCTCGGCCGACTCGAAGATGCGCACGCCGTCCGCAGTCCACACCTGCACCACGAACTCGAAGTTCTGCTCGCCGCTGCCGATGCCGCCCACGGCCGCGCTCGGCGGCAGCCCGGCGCGCAGCGACAGCGCCATCTGCTGCATGTGGTAGTCGAAGATCTCGTCGGCCTCGCGCAGCACCGTGCGGTACGCCGCCAGCGCCTGCACCCCCGCCGCGAGCACGATCGCCGCGAGCAAAAACCACAGCAGGCGTGCACGCAGGGAGCCAAAAAACCGATGCACGCTCATCATCGCTGCGCCAAGCAGATCCACGAGCGCGCGGTTCGAAACAGCCGAGGCCCAGGCCAGGAACACCGCGGAGCCGGCTTCGCCGGGCCGCTGGTGTTGCCCCCGGCGAGGAGGAAGGAGAAGCGACACGAAGTGCCCGAAGCCTGGGGGAGAGTCATAGTCTCGGCACCATGTAGCCGACGCCACGCACGTTGCGGATGAATTCGGCACCGAGCTTCTTGCGCAGGCCGTGCACGTAGACCTCGACCGCATTGCTGCTGATCTCGTCCTTCCAGCTGTAGAGCTTTTCTTCGAGCTGGGCGCGCGAGAGCACCATGCCGGGCCGCGCGATCAGCGGCTCGAGCACCGCCCACTCGCGCGCAGAGAGCACCACCGGCTGGCCGCCGATGGAGACCTCGCGCGTGGCCGGGTTGATGCTCACGCCCATGTGCTCGTACACCGGTTCGGCCCGGCCCGCAGCGCGGCGCAGCAAGGCGCGGATGCGCGCCAGCAGCTCGTCGAGGTCGTAGGGCTTGAGCACGTAGTCGTCGGCGCCGGCATCGAGCCCTTCGATGCGCTGCTGCACCGAATCGCGCGCCGTGGCGATCAGCACCGGCATGCGCTCCTTGCGCGCGCGCAGATTGCGCAGCACCTCGAGTCCGTCGCGCCGCGGCACGCCGAGGTCGAGCAGCACCAGGTCGTAGTGCTGGGTGCGCAGTGCCGTCTCGGCCGCATCGCCGTCTTTCACCCAATCGACGGCGTACTGCTCGGCGCGCAGCAGGTCGAGCACGGCCTCGCCGATCATCACGTCGTCTTCGAGGAGCAGGAGTCGCATGGTGAGGTCCGGTTGTCGCGATTCGAGGCGAGGCCCGCGCGGAAGTTCATCGGCGCACCGTGATCAGAGCAACGCCCTGACCTCGCGCGCCGCCTCGAAGAGCAGCGGCAGCATCTCGCGCCGCAGCGCCTCTTCCTGGTAGCGCGTGCCGGACAGCACCACGTTGAGCGCGGCCACCGTGTGGCCCTGCATGTCGCGCAGCGGCACCGCGAGCGCCTGCACGCCGAGCTCGTGCTCCTCGCTCGCAAAGCAGCAGTCGTCCTTGCGCACCTGCGAGACCAGTTGGCGCAGGCTGCGCGCCTGGGTGGTGGTGTGCGGGGTCAACCGCGCGAGGAGTCGCCCCTTGAGCCACTGCGTGAACTGCGCTGACGGCATGGCCGCGAGCAGCACACGGCCGGTGGACGTGGCATGGGCCGGCAGCCGGGCGCCCAGGTGCAGGCCGTAGGCGAGCACGCGGGTCGGCGAGCCATAGCTGCCGCTGCGCGCAATGATGACCACTTCTTCGCCGTCGAGCACCACGGCCGAGAACGACTCGCCGGTCTGCGACGCAAGCCGGTTCAGCGTGGGCTGCAGCGCGCGCGGCAACCGCGACGAAGCCAGGTAGCTGCCCGAGAAGCGCAGCACCTTGGGTGCCATCCAGAAGTAGCTGCCATCGGTCTCGAGATAGCCGAGGTGCGCGAGCGTGAGCAGGTGCCGCCGCGCGGCCGCGCGCGTGAGGCCGGCGCGCTCGGCGGCCAGCGTGGCGTTGAGGCGCTGGCGCTCGGTGTCGAAGCTCTCCAGCACGGCCATGCCCTTGGCGATGCCCTCGATGAAGTCGGCTTTGGCGATGGTCATCAGTGGTTTCTTCGAAGTGTTGCGCGATGATCGCGCAGCCGGTCGCATGATCGCACAGAGCCTCGCGCGGCGCACGCACGCCTGCCGGTGGACGCCCTACGCTCCTGGCATTCCACTGGAGACACGTACATGCGCACACAGGTCGCGATCATCGGCGCGGGCCCGGCTGGCCTGCTTCTCGGGCAGCTGCTGTTCAAGGCCGGCATCGACAACATCATCGTCGAGCGCCAGAGCGGCGACTACGTGCTCGGCCGCATCCGGGCCGGCGTGCTCGAACAGGTCACGATGGACCTGCTGGCACGGGCCGGGGTCGACGCGCGCGCCCACGCCGAAGGGCTGCCGCACGAAGGCATCGAGCTGTTGTTCAAGGGTGCGCGGCATCGCATCGACATGCACGGGCTCACGGGCGGCAAGCAGGTTACGGTGTACGGCCAGACCGAGGTCACGCGCGACCTGATGGCCGCCCGCGAGGCCGAAGGCCTGACCACCGTGTACAGCGCGGCCAACGTCAGCCTGCACGACTTCGACGCGGGCCAGCCGCGCGTTCGCTACGAAAAAGACGGCCAGCAGTACGAGATCGCCTGCGACTTCATTGCGGGCTGCGACGGCTACCACGGCGTGAGCCGCGCGAGCGTGCCGGCGGGCGCGATCCAGACCTACGAGAAGATCTACCCCTTCGGCTGGCTCGGCGTGCTCGCCGACGTGCCGCCGGTGTCGCACGAACTGATCTACGCCAACACCGAACGCGGCTTCGCGCTGTGCAGCATGCGCAGTGCCACGCGCTCGCGCTACTACGTGCAGGTGCCGACCGAGGAGCGGGTGGAGAACTGGAGCGACGAGGCGTTCTGGAACGAGCTGCGTGCGCGGCTCGATCCCGAAGCACGCGAGCGGCTGGTGACCGGCCCTTCGCTCGAGAAGAGCATCGCGCCGCTGCGCAGCTTCGTCGCCGAGCCGATGCGCTTCGGCAAGCTGTTCCTCGCCGGCGATGCGGCGCACATCGTGCCGCCGACCGGTGCCAAGGGGCTGAACCTCGCGACCGCGGACGTGGGCTACCTGTCGCGCGCCTTCGAGATCTTCTACGGCGAGAAATCGGCCTCGGCACTCGACCGCTATTCCGACCTCTGCCTGCGCCGCGTCTGGAAGGCCGAGCGCTTCTCGTGGTGGTTCACCTCGCTGATGCACCGCTTTCCCGAGACCGGCGCCTTCGGCCAGAAGATCCAGGAGGCCGAGCTCGACTACCTGGTGCATTCGCAGGCGGCCTCCACCGCGCTGGCGGAAAACTACGTCGGGCTGCCGCTCGAGGACTTCTAGGCGGGCGGGACGGCGGCGGTGCGCCCTTCGAGCGCAGCTTTCATGGCTGTGCAGCCGTCGACCATCATCGGCTCGATGTAGGCCACCATGGCATCGGGCAGCACGTCGGTGATCCAGACGAAGCGCGAACGGCCCGGCCCTGCCTCGAACACCTGCGCCGACGCATGGTGGTGCGCGGCCTTCGTGCCGGTCACGGTGTAGGCGAGCCGGCGCTGCGCGTCGTCGAGGCCGACCAGCACCTCGCGCGCGACGAGGCCGTTGGCAAAGCCGAGAATGCGCGCGCCTTCGGCATCGATGGTGCAGCTGGTGAGAAAACCCGGCGCGAGCCGTGTGTGGACCGCCTCGAAGTCGCGCAGCGCGTCCCAAACCTGGGCCGCATCGGCTTCGACGGTGAATTCCTTGTAGATCGTGGCCATGGTGCGGCTCGCTTCAGAGGCGCGCAAGGCGCGCGTTGTGGCCGCTCGTGGCGTGGTCAGCGGGCTTCAGTCGGATGGCGTGGTACATGAGATGGCTTCCTGTTCGATGGGTGGATCAGGCGGTCATCGTCGAGCAGTGCAGCGATCCGGTCTTGGAGAATCTTGCGGTCGCCGCGCGCGGCCTTGCGGAATCCGCTTGGCGACACACCCGCAGCACGGTGGAAGGTGCGCACGAAATTGCTCAGGTCGGCAAAGCCGACATCGAGCGCCACCTCGGTGATCGTGCGGTCTTCGCTATCGGCCAGCAGACGCGCGGCATGGCGCAGTCGCGCACGCACGAGGTACTGGTGCGGCGTGACGCCAAGCACGCGCGAGAACAGCCGCAGGAAATGAAAGGCGCTCAGGCCCGCTTCGGCCGCAGCGCTGTCGAGCCCGATGTCACGGTGCGCGTGGGCATCGATCCACACCGCCGCGTCGACGGCGCGCCGGCGGTCCCGCGGTGCGGCGCTCTCGTCTCTGGCAACCTTCCTGCCGCCGCCGGAGACGACTTCGACGAAGCGGCGTGCGAACCAGATGCCGAGCTCGTCGAGCGCGGCGTCGACCTGTCCGTCGGCCGCAGCCTGCGCGAGCTCACCGAGCACCATGAGTTCGGCCACCGGCGGCAAGCCGGCGGTGCGCCAGACGGTCCGGTCGCCACCGATCAGGTCGACGAAGCCGGGCGAGAAATGGAAAGCAAGGCACTCGTCGCCGCACGCATGGTGGTCGTGCGTGCAGACGTATTCGTCACCCGGGCAGCCCACCAGCACCGAGCCCGCGACGAGCTCGTAGGCCTGGCCGTGCGCGCGGTAGCCGAAGCTGCCGCGCCGCACATACGACACGGAATGGCCGGTGTGCATTTCAGCGAAGGCCTTGGCGCCCGGCCCCGCATCGCAGCTGTAGCGCGAGACGCGGATGCTGGCGGTCTGCAGCTCGTTGGTGACGCGCATGGTTCGGGACGCCGCCGGCTGCCGTGTGGGACGCCTGTCAGTCCACCGTGTGCATCGCCTGCCACACACGCGCCGGGCTCAGCGGCATGTGCAGGCGCGGCGCGCTAGATGCGAAGCCGTTGCGCGCGAACGCATCGGCCACCGCATTGA
Organism: Variovorax sp. Soil_C_39; assembly: GCF_057656815.1. NCBI lineage: Bacteria > Pseudomonadati > Pseudomonadota > Betaproteobacteria > Burkholderiales > Comamonadaceae > Variovorax > Variovorax sp. Soil_C_39. Next base: position 336,822 of record NZ_JBDGJQ010000002.1, on the reverse strand, counting down.
CGATGGCGGGCGTGGCACCGATGGTGCCGAGCTCGCCCACGCCCTTCACGCCGAGCGGGTTGTTCGCGCATGGCGTCGATTCGTCCATTTCCATCTGGAACATCGCGCCGACGATGTCCGCGCGCGGGGCGGCGTAGTCCATCAGGCTGCCGGTGAGCGGCTGGCCGGTTTCCTCGTCGTACACCACCTGCTCGTACAGCGCCTGGCCGATACCCTGCACCGCGCCGCCTTCGAGCTGGCCGCGTACGATCATCGGGTTGATGACGCGGCCGACGTCATTGACCGAGCTGTAGGCCACGACGCTGATCTCACCCGTGGGTGGATCGATCTCGATCTCGCAGATGTGGCAGCCGTTGGGCCAGGTCGGGCCGGCGACGCTGCTGGTCGAATCGACGAAGATCTCGCGCCCGGGTTGCCGGCCCGCGAGCGTGAACAAGTCGAGCGAGAGATCGGTACCGGCCACGCTGAAGGCACCGCGGCTGTAGGTGACGTCGTCGATGGCGGCTTCGAATTCCTGCGCCGCGAGTTCGCGCGCGCGGTCGATGGTGCGTTCGGCGCCGATGCGCACGGCCGAGCCGCCCGTGAAGAGCGAGCGCGATCCGGCGCTGCCGAAGCCGTCGCCGCGGTCGGTGTCGCCGAGCACCACGCGCACCTTCTCGATCGGCACGCCGAAGGCATCGACCGCAAGCTGCGCCAGCGAGGTCGCGATGCCCTGGCCCATCGCGTTAACGGCAGAGAACACCTCGATCACGCCGTCGGCCTGCACCGATACGGTGACGCGCTCCTCGAACACGTTGCCGCCAGTCCATTCGAGAAAGGTGGCGATGCCGAGGCCGCGGTGCATGCCGCGCCGCGCCGATTCGGCCGCCCGATCCTCGAAGCCGCTCCAGTCGGCCAGCGCCAGCGCCTGGTCCATCACCGATTCGAACTTGCCGGTGTCGTAGGTCTGCGCCATCGGATTCCTGTAAGGCATCTGCTCGGGGCGGATGAAGTTGCGCCGGCGCAGCGCGATGCGGTCGATGCCGGTCTGGCGCGCGGCCTCGTCCATCAGCCGCTCGATCGTGAAGATCGCCTCGGGGCGGCCGGCACCGCGGTAAGCCCCCGTCGGGGCGGTGTTCGTCAGCACCGCCTTGAAGTGGAAATCGATGGTCTGGATGTCGTAGACGCTGGTCTGCACCCAGGGACCGATCAGTAGCTGGATCGCGACGCCGGTGCCGGTGGCATAGGCGCCGACGTTGGCCAGCGTGCGGATGCGCAGCGCGAGGATGCGGCCTTCGGCGTCGAGCGCGAGTTCGGCCCGGGCCTGGATGTCGCGCCCGTGCGCGCTCGAAAGAAACTCCTCGCTGCGGTCGGCGACCCACTTCACGGGGCGGCCGGTCTGGAGCGCGGCGAACGCGACCGCGACGTCTTCGGGGTAGGCGCCGGTCTTCATGCCGAAGCCGCCGCCGACGTCGCCGACCACCACGCGCACCTTCTCCTTGGCAAGGCCGAGGGCGCCGCAGATCGTGTCACGCACCCCCGAGGGCATCTGGGTGCTCATGCGAACCGTCAGCCGGCCGGTCTGGGCGTCGGGCGCGGCGAGCACGGATCGCGGTTCGATGGTGAGCGCGACCACGCGCTGGTTGACCACGTCGAGACCCACCACGTGCGCCGCCTCGGCGAAAGCGGCCGCGGCGGCATCGCTGCTGCCATGGCGCATTTCCGCGGCAACGTTACCGATGGCCTCCTCGCACAGCAGCGGCGCGCCCTCGGCGCTGGCGCTGGCAAGATCGACCACCATCGGCAGCGGCTCGTAGTCGACCACGACCGCTTCTGCCGCATCGCGCGCATCGCGCAACGACTCTGCCACCACCGCCGCCACGGCCTCGCCGACGAAGCGGGCCCGTTCATGCGCCATGGCCCGGCGCGGTGGGCTGGCGCAGTCGCTGCCGTCGGCGCGCTTGAAGCCCGCGGCGCCCGGCATCGGCTGGACGCCGGCCTCGGCGAGTTCGGCCCCAGTGAACACGCGCAGCACGCCCGGCATGGCTGCGGCAGCGGCCGTGTCGATCGACACGATGCGCGCATGTGGATAGGGCGAGCGAAGGAACACGAGGTGCGACTGGCCGGGCAGCGTGACGTCGTCCGTGTAGCGGCCGGCACCGGCCAACAGGCTTTCGTCTTCTAGGCGGCGGACCGCGTGGCCGCTGCCGAAGCGCGTGGGATGGGATTCAGTGGTCAAGTGGTCCTCTTGGCTGCCGCGCAGGTCTGGGCGGTTGGCTGGCATCTGGGTGCGGTGGAGGCTGCACTATATGGGCTTCGGATAGTCGCGCACGATTGGGTGGACAACCTAGAACGAACGTAGAACGATGGCCGCAATCGTTTGCTGCCGGCCTCGAAGGCGGCATTTTCCCCTCTGCGCCTGAAACCCGTGCGAAGCCGTGTATATCTACGGGCATGCAACAACTGCCATGGCTCGAACCCGGCGATGCACTGCCCGATCCCGCATCGGCCTGGGGTGCGACCGACCCCGTCCCCGGCTTGCTCGCCGCCGGCGGCGCGCTCGACGTCGACACGCTGGTGCAGGCGTACGGCCGCTGCGTGTTCCCCTGGTTCAGCGACGACCAGCCGATCCTCTGGTGGAGCCCCGACCCGCGCATGGTGCTGCAGGTGGCCGACTTCAAGCTGCACCGGTCGCTGCGCAAGACGCTGGCGCGGTTCGCGCAGACGCCCGGCTGCGAGATCCGCATCGACCACGATTTCGCGGCCGTGATCCAGGCCTGCTCACAGGCGCCGCGCGTGGGCCAGTCGGGCACCTGGATCGTTCCCGACATGGTGCAGGCCTACATCGGGCTGCACCGGGCCGGGCACGCGCACAGTGTGGAAACCTGGATCGACGGCGAGCTCGCGGGCGGCCTCTACTGCGTGGCGCTCGGGCGTGCGGTGTTCGGCGAATCGATGTTCACGCACCGCCCCGATGCGTCGAAGATCGCGCTCGCGGCGCTGGTGAGCCTGTGCCGCCGCTACGACGTGCAGATGATCGACTGCCAGCAGAATACGTCGCACCTCGCGAGCCTGGGTGCGCGCGAAATGACCCGCCAGCGCTTCGTGGCGCACGTGGCACGGGCACGTCAACAGCAGGGCCCACGATGGCTTTTCGAGCCCGTATACTGGGCAGAACTCCTTTCCGCACGACCCTCCGGAACGCCGTGACGCACCTCAAGGATCTCCCGCTTCACACGCTGCAGTTCTACGCGACGGCGCCCTACCCCTGCAGCTACCTGCCCGACCGGCAGGCCCGCTCGCAGGTGGCCACGCCCAGCCACCTGATCCACAACGACGCCTACTCCGACCTGGTGCTGAGCGGCTTCCGGCGCAGCGGCATGTTCACCTATCGGCCATATTGCGACGGATGCAGGGCCTGCATCCCGCTGCGCGTGCGGGTCGACGACTTCCGCGCGAGCCGCAGCCAGCGGCGCGCCGTCAAGCAGCACCAGAACCTGCAGGCGCGGGTGCTCAAGCTGTGCTTCGTGCCCGAGCACTACCAGCTCTACCTTCGCTACCAGAACGGCCGCCACGCCGGCGGCGGCATGGACCACGACAGCATCGACCAGTACACCCAGTTCCTGCTGCAGAGCCGCGTCAATTCGAGGCTTGTCGAATTCCGCGAGCTGTCGCCCGACGGCAGCGTGGGTGCGCTCCGGATGGTGTCGATCCTCGATGTGCTGAACGACGGCATCTCCGCGGTCTACACCTTCTACGAACCCGAGAACCGCGCCGCCCGGTCCACCGCCTACGGCACCTTCAGCGTGATGTGGCAGATCGAGCAGGCACGTAAGTTGGGCCTGCCCCACGTCTATCTCGGCTACTGGATCGAGGGCAGCGCCAAGATGAACTACAAGGCGCGCTTCGCACCGCACGAGCTGCTGATCGACGGACAGTGGCAAGCGCCTTCTGATTTCACAAGGTAAAATGGCGCCCGGTCCACACCGCATCGCGCCATGAGAAAAAACCAAACCGACGCTCCTGCCGTTCCAGTCATCCAGGTGATCGAGCGCATGTTCGCGCTGATCGACGTGCTCGCCTCGCGCGAGGAGGCCATTTCGCTGAAGGAAATCAGCGAAAAAACGGGCCTGCACCCTTCCACCACGCACCGGATACTCAACGACCTCGCGGTCGGCCGCTTCGTCGACCGCCCCGAGGCAGGCAGCTACCGCCTCGGCATGCGGCTGCTCGAGCTCGGCAACCTCGTCAAAGGCCGGCTCAACGTGCGCGACGCGGCACTCGGCCCGATGCGCGAGCTGCACAAGATCACCCAGCAGCCGGTGAACCTCAGCATGCGCCAGGGCGACGAGATCGTCTACATCGAGCGCTCGTACAGCGAACGCTCGGGCATGCAGGTGGTCCGCGCCATCGGTGGGCGGGCAGCCTTGCATCTCACCTCGACCGGCAAGCTGTTTCTTGCAGCCGACGATCCGCAGCGCGTGCGCAGCTACGCCACGCGCACCGGCCTGTCGGGCCACACGCGCAACAGCATCACGCAGCTGCCCGCGCTCGAACGCGAGCTGTCGAAGGCGCGCCAGTACGGCATCGCGCGCGACAACGAAGAATTGGAACTGGGCGTGCGCTGCATGGCCGCCGGCATCTACGACGACCAGGGCAAGCTGGTCGCGGGGCTGTCGATTTCCGCCCCCGCCGACCGGCTCGACGAGGGATGGCTGCCCAAGCTGCAGGCCACCGCGCACGAGATCTCGGAAGCACTGGGCTACAAGAGCACCGACGCGGCCAACGGACCTTCGATCGGCGGCGGCACCGGCTCTTCAGCCGTCGCCTGAGCCTCCGCGCGCGGCCGCAGCCGCGCCGGGACGCCGGCAACGATCAGCCGGCGGCCTGGAGGATGTGCGCGTTGCGCGAAGCAGCGGGCGTGCTCGAGGCTTGCGTGGCCTCGACCCAGCGGCGCACGCGCTCGGCATCGGAGATGCGGCTGAACTTGCCGGCCGAATCCAGGAACACCATGATCAGCTTGCGCCCCGCCACCTTGGCCTGCATCACGAGGCACTGGCCGGCCTCGGAGATGTAGCCCGTCTTCTGCAGGCCAATGTCCCAGTCGGGGCTCTTCACCAGGCGATTGGTGGTGTTGTACTGCAGCACGCGGTTGCCGACCTCGACCTGGTACTCGGGCGAAGTCGAGAGCGCGCGCACCGTCGCATCGGCGTAGGCGGCGCTGACGAGCAGCGCCAGGTCCTGGGCGCTCGCCTGGTTTCGGCTCGACAGGCCCGTGGGCTCGACGTAGCGCGTGTCCTTCATGCCGAGCATCTTCGCCTTGGCGTTCATCACGCTAACGAAGGTCGCGAGGCCGCCCGGGTAGGTTCGGCCCAGGGCGTGCGCCGCCCGGTTCTCGCTCGACATCAGCGCCAGATGAAGCAGTTCGCCGCGCGTGAGCGTGGTGCCGACGGTAAGGCGCGAGCGGCTCCACTTTTCGGTATCGACGTCGTCCTGGGTGATGGTGATCAGTTCGTCGTTCGGCAGATGGGCTTCGCTGATCAGCAGGCCGGTCATGAGCTTCGTGAGCGACGCGATCGGGAGCACGGCATGGTCGTTCTTGCTGAACAGCACTTCATGGGTGTCCTGGTCGATCACGAGCGCCACGCTCGACTTCAGGTCGAGCGCGTCCTCGACGCTGTGCAGGCCGGCCAGCTGGCCGAAGGACTGGCGTGCGGGCGTTTCGACACGGACCAGCGAGCGGCGCTGCACGGCCACCACGGTCTTGCCGTTCTTCTTGCGGATGCTGGCGACCACGTTGCGGCCGCCACGAACGACTTTCTCGCTGCGGCTCTTGGCGCCACGCGACGCCTTGGCAGACTTGACTTGTGCCGGTGCCGCGCCGCGGGCCTTCTTGGCCACGGCGGTCTTGGCGGCAACCGTTTTTTCCTTCTTGGCGGCCTGCGCACCGGACAGCAAAAACGCCGTGGCGCAGAACGCGACGGCGAGGGCTTTGACGGCGGGCAGGAACCGCTGGCTGGAAACTCGGCGGAGACGGGCTTCAGGCATTGGGAATATCTCCAGCGGCGAAATGAGAACCGCAGTGTATCGAAATCAAAAAAGACACGCAATATCAGTTACTTGCATCCTTTTCTTCATTCGACATCAAGGACGACCCGTAAACCTAGCCCTGCGCAGACACTTTCTCAGCTTGGCTCTGTAACTTGTTGAGCGCGCTCAAATAAGCTTTGGCAGATGCGACGACGATGTCGGGGTCTGCCCCAACGCCATTCACCACTCGGCCCGCATTTTGTAACCGAACTGTAACTTCTCCTTGGCTTTCTGTCGAGCCACTGATCGCATTGACCGAGTAAAGCACCATCTCCGCGCCACTGCGGACATGCGATTCGATCGCCTTGAGCGATGCATCGACCGGGCCGTTGCCATCGGATTCGCCGGTGACTTCCTTGCCCTGGACCGTGAAGACGACCCTTGCGTGCGGACGTTCGCCGGTCTCGGAGTGCTGCGCGAGCGAGACGAAAGCAAACTGCTCGCCAACGTTCGACAGTTCCTCCGCGCTGACGAGCGCGAGGATGTCTTCATCGAAGATCTCGGACTTGCGGTCGGCCAGCTCCTTGAAGCGCAGGAAGGCGGCGTTGATGTCGGCCTCGCTCTGCATCGTCACGCCGAGGTCCTGCAGGCGCTGCTTGAAGGCGTTGCGCCCGCTGAGCTTGCCCAGCACGATCTTGTTGGCGGTCCAGCCCACGTCTTCCGCCCGCATGATCTCGTAGGTGTCGCGTGCCTTGAGCACGCCGTCCTGGTGGATGCCCGAGGCGTGCGCGAAGGCGTTGGCGCCCACCACGGCCTTGTTGGGCTGCACCACGAAGCCGGTGGTCTGGCTCACCATGCGGCTCGCGGCCACGATGTGCTGGGTGTCGATGTTGAGCGAAAGACCAAAGTAGTCCTTGCGCGTCTTCACGGCCATCACGATCTCCTCGAGCGAGCAGTTGCCTGCGCGTTCGCCGAGGCCGTTGATCGTGCATTCGACCTGCCGCGCACCGCCGATCTTCACGCCGGCCAGCGAGTTGGCCACCGCCATGCCGAGATCGTTGTGGCAATGCACCGACCAGATCGCCTTGTCGCTGTTGGGAACGCGCTCGCGCAGCATCTTGATGAAGTTGCCGTAGAGCTCGGGAATCGCGTAGCCGACGGTGTCGGGCACATTGATGGTGGTGGCACCTTCATTGATCACGGTCTCGAGCACGCGGCAGAGAAAATCGGGATCGCTGCGGTAGCCGTCCTCGGGGCTGAACTCGACGTCGGCCACCTGGTTGCGCGCGAAACGCACCGCGAGGCGGGCCTGCTCGTGCACCTCGTCGGGCGACATGCGCAGCTTCTTTTCCATGTGCAGCGCCGAGGTCGCAATGAAGGTGTGGATGCGGCCGCGTGCCGCGCCCTTCAGCGCCTCGGCCGCACGCGCGATGTCACGGTCATTGGCGCGCGACAGGCCGCACACGGTGGCGTCCTTGATCGCATTGGCAATCGCCTTCACGGCTTCGAAATCGCCGTTCGAGCTGGCCGGGAATCCGGCCTCGATCACGTCGACCTTGAGCCGCTCGAGCTGCTTGGCGATGCGCATCTTCTCGTCGCGCGTCATCGAGGCGCCGGGAGACTGCTCGCCGTCGCGCAAGGTGGTGTCGAAAATAATGAGCTGGTCGGTCATCGTGGATCTCCTTCTTCGTTCATTGGCACCTTGCGCGGACGGCGGTGGTCGCGTCAGGCGAGCTCAACCGCCGATTGTGCGCTGTGCGCGCCGCGCCCGCGTGCCCGCCGCACGCCCGAGACGATGGCCTTGAGCGAGGCCGAAATCACGTTGGCGTCGATGCCCACGCCGAACAGCGTCTGCGACTCGTCCACGCGCAGTTCGAGGTAGGCCACCGACTTGGCATCGGCACCCGCACCGATCGCATGCTGGTGGTAATCCATCACGCGCACCGTGTGGCCGGTGGCCTGGCTCAGCGCCTGCGTGAAGGCGTCGATCGGACCGTTGCCCCGCCCTTCGATCGCAAGGGTCTCGCCGTCCCACGGCAAGTCGCCGCGCAAGACGACCGAGGCGCCCTCGCCTTCCTCCTCGATCACGCGGTGCTGCAGCGAGCGTGCCGTCTCGATGCCGTATTCGCGCACGAACAGCTGCCAGAGGTCGGCCGCCGTGAGTTCCTTGCCCCCGACGTCCATCGCGCGCTGCACCACCTGCATGAACTCCATCTGCAGGCGGCGGGGCATCTCGAGCCCGTACTCGCTCTCGAGCAAATAGGCCATGCCGCCCTTGCCCGACTGGCTGTTCACGCGGATCACCGCCTCGTAGCTGCGGCCTACGTCCTTGGGATCGATGGGCAGGTAGGGCATGTCCCAGATGTCGCCCTCCTTGCGCGCGGCGAAGGCCTTCTTGATCGCGTCCTGGTGCGAGCCCGAGAACGAGGTGTAGACCAGGTCGCCCACATACGGATGGCGCGGATGCACCGGGATCTGGTTGCAGTGCTCGACCGTCGCGCGGATCTCGTCGATGTTCGAGAAGTCGAGGTTCGGCGACACGCCCTGCGTGTAGAGGTTGAGCGCCACGTTCACGAGGTCGAGGTTGCCGGTGCGCTCGCCGTTGCCGAACAGGCAGCCTTCGATGCGCTCGGCACCCGCCATCAGCGCCAGTTCGCCGGCGGCCGTGCCGGTGCCGCGGTCGTTGTGCGGATGCACGCACAGCACGATGGAGTCGCGGCGCGCGAGGTGGCGGTGCATCCACTCGATCATGTCGGCAAAGATGTTCGGCGTGGAATGCTCGACCGTGGTGGGCAGGTTGACGATGCATTTGCGCTCGGGCGTCGGCGCCCAGACCTCGGTCACCGCATCGACCACGCGCTTGGAGAACACCACGTCGGTGCCCGAGAACATCTCGGGCGAGTACTGGAAGGTCCATTGCGTGCCCGGCTGCTTCGCGGCAAAGTCGTTGAACATGCGCGCATGGCTGCTCGCGAGCTCGACGATCTGGTCTTCGTCCATGCCGAGCACCACGCGGCGCATCACGGGCGCCACGGCGTTGTAGAGGTGGACGATCGCGCGCGGCGCGCCCTTGAGCGATTCGAAGGTGCGCTCAATGAGGTGGTCGCGCGCCTGCGTGAGCACCTGGACCGTGACGTCGTCGGGGATCCGGTCTTCCTCGATCAGCTTGCGGACGAAGTCGAACTCGACCTGCGAGGCGGAGGGAAAGCCGACTTCGATTTCCTTGAAGCCGATCGCCACGAGCGTCTCGAACATGCGCATCTTGCGCGCGATGTCCATCGGCTCGACCAACGCCTGGTTGCCATCACGCAGGTCGGTCGACAGCCAGATCGGGGCCTTGGTCAGCACGGCATCGGGCCAGGTGCGGTCCTTGAGGCCGATCGGGGCGAATGCGCGGTATTTGGCTTGAGGTTGCTTGAGCATGTCGATTTCTCTGTGATGGTTGGCGATCAACCAGCAACCCCAAATGACAAACGGCCCGTTGCTGGTGCGAACGGGCCGTGGTGAGGGATTTGCGCGTGCGCTACCGTCTCCGCCCGTGAGGGAGGGCTAGTAGGGCCAGCAGCGAAATCTTGGTCATGAGGATTGTGAATGTAGCACAAGCCTGCATCAGTTATGCAAGCCGCGCTCGTCGGGCTCTTCGGTCGACGTGCTGATGACGCTTGCCGGCTGCCCCTTGGCCTTGCGCCACGCATAGACCGCGTAGCCGCTCAGGCCGTAGGCCACGAACAGCCCGAACAGCACCGTCGGCGGGTGGATGTTGATGACGGCAATGCCGAGCGCGATGAGGACGATCACCGCGAAGGGCACGCTCTTCTTCATCTGGATGTCCTTGAAGCTGTAGAACGGCGCGTTGGTCACCATCGACAGGCCGGCATAGAGCGTGAAGGCAAAGGTGATCCAAGTGATCTGGGTCCACGAGAGGTACAGCACCTCGCCGCCGCGCTTGCCCCATTCGGTCATGAGCCAGATGAAGCCGGCCACCAGCGCGGCCGCCGCAGGCGACGGAAGCCCCTGGAACCACCGCTTGTCGACCACGCCGGTGTTGACGTTGAATCGCGCGAGCCGCAGCGCCGCGCAGGCGCAATACACGAAGGCCGCGATCCAGCCCCAGCGGCCCAGCCCCTTGAGCGACCACTCGTACGCGATCAGCGCAGGCGCCGCGCCGAACGACACCATGTCGGAGAGCGAATCCATCTGCTCGCCGAACGCGCTCTGCGTGTTGGTCATGCGCGCCACGCGGCCATCGAGGCTGTCGAGGATCATTGCGGCAAACACGCCGAGCGCCGCGAGGTCGAATCGCGCGTTCATCGCCATCACAACCGAATAGAAACCCCCGAACAACGCTGCGAGCGTGAACAGGTTCGGCAGGATGTAGATGCCTTTGCGCCGCTTCTTCGGCTCGATGGGCATCAGGGGCGTGTCGTCATGCATGGGGGCAAAGTGTAGTTCAGCGTTACCGGGCACTCCGTCCCCCAAAAAGAAAAAGGCCATCGAGAAAACTCGACAGCCTTTGTGCCCCCTCGAGGGGGTGGCGGACCTGCGAAGCAGGGTCGCCTGGGGGGTGGGCTTAATTCCGGGTCTGGTCCACGAGCTTGTTCTTCTTGATCCAGGGCATCATGGCGCGCAGCTTCTCCCCGACCACCTCGATCTGGTGCTCGGCATTCAGGCGGCGGCGGCTGATCAGCGCAGGCTGGCCGGCGGCGGCTTCGAGCACGAAGCTCTTGGCGTACTCGCCGGTCTGGATGTCCTTCAGCACCTGCTTCATGACCTTCTTGGTCTCGTCGGTCACGATGCGCGGGCCCGTGACGTACTCGCCGTACTCGGCATTGTTCGAGATCGAGTAGTTCATGTTGGCGATGCCGCCTTCGTAGATCAGGTCCACGATGAGCTTGAGCTCGTGCAGGCATTCGAAGTACGCCATCTCGGGCGCGTAGCCGGCTTCCACCAGCGTCTCGAAACCCGCCTTGATCAGTTCGACCGTGCCGCCGCACAGCACGGCCTGCTCGCCGAACAGGTCGGTTTCGGTCTCTTCGCGGAAGTTGGTCTCGATGATGCCGGCCTTGCCGCCGCCGTTGGCCGTGGCGTAGCTCAGTGCGAGGTCGCGGGCCTTGCCGCTCTTGTCCTGGTGCACGGCCACGAGGTGGGGCACGCCGCCACCCTGGGTGTAGGTGCTGCGCACGGTGTGGCCAGGCGCCTTGGGAGCGACCATCCACACGTCGAGGTCGGCGCGCGGCTGCACGAAGCCGTAGTGCACGTTGAAGCCGTGCGCGAAGACCAGCGAAGCGCCTTCCTTGATGTGCGGGGCCACGTCGTTCTTGTAGACGTTGGCGATCTGCTCGTCGGGCAGCAGGATCATGACCACGTCTGCCGACTTCACCGCGTCGGCGACTTCGGCAACCTGCAGGCCGGCCTTGCCGACCTTGTCCCACGACGCGCCGCCCTTGCGCAGGCCGACCACGACCTTCACGCCGCTGTCGTTCAGGTTCTGCGCGTGCGCGTGGCCCTGCGAGCCGTAGCCGATGATGGCGACCGTCTTGCCCTTGATGAGGCTGAGGTCGGCGTCCTTGTCGTAGTAAACCTTCATGATGTTCTCCAGATAGATGTGCGGGTTGCAGTGTGTTGTTGTGCCGTTCGTCCTGAGCCTGTCGAAGGGCTCAATGCAGTCCCCGCTCGCGCGGGGGCTTCGACAAGCTCAGCCCGAACGGGCAGCGACCGAGCTCCGTTTTGCCATGGGTCAGACCCGCAGGATGCGCTCGCCGCGCCCGATGCCGCTCGCGCCGGTGCGAACGGTCTCGAGGATAGCGCTGCGGTCGATCGCCTCCAGGAAGGCGTCGTTCTTGCCGTGGTCGCCGGTGAGCTCGATCGTGTAGCTCTTGTCGGTCACGTCGATGATGCGGCCGCGGAAGATCTCGGCCATGCGCATCATCTCCTCGCGCTCCTTGCCCACCGCACGCACCTTCACCATCATGAGCTCGCGCTCGGTGTAGGCGCCTTCGGTCAGGTCGACAACCTTGACCACTTCGATCAGGCGGTTGAGGTGCTTGGTGATCTGCTCGATCACGTCGTCGGAGCCGGCGGTGACGATGGTCATGCGCGACAGGCTCGCATCCTCGGTGGGTGCGACGGTCAGCGATTCGATGTTGTAGCCACGGGCCGAGAACAGGCCCACCACGCGGGAAAGAGCACCGGGCTCGTTTTCCAGCAGCACTGCAATGATGTGTTTCATGTTTGCGTGACTCCTCTTCTCGCCGCCCTCCCCCGCGCACGGTAATGCGCGGGCTCGACGGACAATAGATTCGTCAGTAAAAAGTTAAGCGAATGCGCCGAGGATCAGAGATCTTCGGAGCCCAACAGCATCTCGGTGATGCCCATGCCGGCCTTGACCATCGGGAACACGTTCTCGGTGGGGTCGGTGCGGAAATCCATGAACACCGTGCGGTCCTTGAGCTTGCGCGCCTCGCGCAGCGCCGGCTCCACGTCTTGTGGACGCTCGATCAGCATGCCGACGTGGCCATAGGCCTCGGCGAGCTTCACGAAATTGGGCAGCGCATCCATGTAGCTGTGGCTGTAGCGGCTGGAGTATTCGATCTCCTGCCACTGGCGCACCATGCCCAGGTAGCGGTTGTTGAGCGAGCAGATCTTGATCGGCGTGTTGTACTGCAGGCAGGTGGAAAGCTCCTGGATGCACATCTGCACCGAGCCCTCCCCGGTGATGGTGAACACTTCCGAATCGGGCTTCGCGAGCTTGATGCCCATGGCGTACGGAATGCCCACACCCATCGTGCCCAGGCCGCCCGAATTGATCCAGCGGCGCGGCTCGTCGAAGCGGTAGTACTGTGCGGCCCACATCTGGTGCTGGCCCACGTCGGACGTGATGTAGGTGTCCGCGTCCTTGGTCATGTTCCACAGCGTCTCGACGACGAACTGCGGCTTGATCACGTCCTTGTTGTTGCGGTCGTACTTGAGGCAGTCGCGGTCGCGCCAGGCCTCGATGGTCTTCCACCAGTCGGCCAGCGCGCCGGCATCGGGTTTGGTGGTGCTTTCGCGGATCATCGAGATCAGCTCGGTGAGCACGTCCTTCACGTCGCCGACGATCGGGATGTCGACCTTCACGCGCTTGGAGATGCTCGACGGATCGATGTCGACGTGGATGATCTTGCGCTCGTTCTGCGCGAAGTGCTTCGGGTTGCCGATCACGCGGTCGTCGAAGCGCGCGCCCACGGCGAGCAGCACGTCGCAGTTCTGCATCGCGTTGTTGGCTTCGATGGTGCCGTGCATGCCCAGCATGCCCAGGAACTTGCGGTCGCTCGCGGGATAGGCGCCCAGGCCCATCAGCGTGTTGGTAACCGGGTAGCCGAGCATGTCGACCAGCGTACGAAGCTCGTTGCAGGCGTTGCCCAGCAGCACGCCGCCACCCGTGTAGATATACGGGCGTTTGGCGTTCAAGAGCAGCTGTAGCGCCTTGCGGATCTGGCCGCCGTGGCCCTTGCGCACGGGGTTGTACGAACGCATCTCGACCTTGTCGGGATAGCCGGTGTAGACCACTTTCTTGAAGGAAACGTCCTTCGGCACGTCCACCACCACCGGGCCGGGCCGGCCGCTGCGTGCGATATGGAAGGCCTTCTTCATCGTCAGCGCGAGGTCCTTCGGGTCCTTGACGAGGAAGTTGTGCTTCACGATCGGCCGCGTGATGCCCACGGTGTCGCATTCCTGGAAGGCGTCGAGGCCGATGGCCGCGGTCGGCACCTGCCCCGAGATGATCACCATCGGGATCGAGTCCATGTAGGCGGTGGCGATGCCGGTGACCGCATTGGTCAGGCCCGGGCCCGAGGTGACCAGCGCCACGCCCACGTCGCCCGTGGCGCGCGCATAGCCGTCGGCGGCATGGACGGCGGCCTGCTCGTGGCGCACCAGCACGTGCTGGATCGTGTCCTGCTTGTAGAACGCGTCGTAGATGTAGAGAACGGCGCCGCCGGGGTAACCCCAGACGTACTGAACGCCTTCGGCCTGCAGTGCGTTAACCAGCACTTCAGCGCCCATGAGTTCTTGCGGTGCGTTGCCGGCGCCGGAGGACGCGGCGGCTGCGGAGAGAATTTCCGCCTTGGAGATTTCCATGATGAACCTTTGTCTATTTCGGGAACGAAATACCTTGGGTGCCCCTTGCCAGCCCTTGTGAGGCCGCGCCAGGACTTGAGGCCAAAGCCATGGGCGGACTGATTTTCCGCCGGACCGTGACCCGTTTGCCGTTTGAATTGCAATGCGGATTATGACATCGATGCTGCCGCCCTCGCCGGAGCCGGCGGACGAAAAACATGCGAAGGCATAATTCGCGCAGAAAAAACACAAGCGCTTCCAGACACCCCATTCCCCATGCGGCGCCTGCGGCGTCCCCTCTCGCTTGGCCACTGAACAAGAACTTTCCGACTTCCTGAAGAGCGTCGAACGACGTGCTTTCAAGCGCTCGGTCTATCACGTGCGGGACGAGGAGGCGGCACTCGACATCGTGCAGGACAGCATGATGAAACTGGCGCATCACTACGGCGACAAGCCGCCGCAGGAGCTGCCGATGCTGTTCCAGCGGATTCTTTCCAATTGCACGCTCGACTGGTTCCGCCGGCAGAAGACCCGCCGCGCGCTGTTTTCCAACCTCGGCGACTTCGAGGCCGCCGGCGAGGACGGCGATTTCGACCTGCTGGAGAACTTCGTCTCCCCGACCGACTCCAGAGAGACGGAAAGTGCCGAGGACACGACCCGGCGCGCGCAGATCTTCCGCGAGATCGAGCAGGAGATCGCGGCTTTGCCGGGCCGTCAACGAGAGGCTTTCCTGATGCGTTACTGGGAAGAAATGGACGTGGCGGAAACGGCGGCTGCAATGGGCTGCTCCGAGGGCAGCGTCAAGACCCACTGTTCGCGCGCCGTGCACGCCTTGAGCAAAGCGCTCAAAGCCAAGGGAATTTCGCTATGAACACCAAAGTTCCAAACTCTTCCGTCGCCGCCGAAGACAGCTTCGGCCGGCTTGTGGCTGCACGCCTGTCCGAGGGCAACCACGAACTGCCGCACGACATCGGCGAGCGACTGCGCGTGGCGCGGGCGCAAGCCGTGGCGGCGCGCAAGCAGGCGCCGCAGTTGCGCACCTCTCCCGCAGTCATGCAGTCGGGCCATGTGGCCACGATGGGCGGCGGCTGGTGGACCCGCATCGGCTCGGTGGTGCCTCTGGTCGCGCTCGTCGCGGGCCTGATCGCCATCAGTGCGATGCAGGACGAGGACCGTGCGAGCGAACTCGCGGAGGTCGATTCCGCCCTGCTGACCGACGACCTTCCCCCGGCGGCCTACACGGACCCCGGCTTTGCCCAGTTCCTCAAGTCAGGTGGCGGCTCCGACTGACCGACCTCCCCGAAACCCGCATGCGACGTCCCCTTGCCTTCCGCGCCCCTGCGCCCAGCACCCTGCGCCCGCACAAGACGGGCGCGGGCGTTTGGGCGGGCGTGCTCGCCATCGCTGTCTTCGGGCTGACGTCGGCTGGCGGCCAGCCGTTGGACGGATCGTCCAGCCGGGGACGGGACACCACGCAGGGCGCGTCGGTAGCCACCGCAAAAACGGCGCAGACCACCCGCCCCGCCTGGAGCGAGCTCACGGCCGAACAGCAGGAGGCCCTTCAGCCGCTTGCCTCGCATTGGCACGCACTGAATGCCGGGCACAAGCGCAAGTGGCTCGCTTTGTCACGCAATTACGCGAAGATGTCGGCCGATGACCAGACCACGCTGCACAGCCGCATGATCGAATGGACCGCGTTGAGCAACCGGCAGCGCGCCCAGGCGCGACTCAACTTCGCCGAAGTGAAGCGCGTGCCGGCCGACGAGCGCAAGGCCAAGTGGGAGCAGTACCAGGCGCTGAGCGAAGACGAGAAACGCCGGCTCGCCGAACGCGCGCCGGCCAGGCCGCGTGGTGCCGCGATCCCGGTGCGGCCGGTTCCGGCCCAGAAGCTCGTCGTGGTGCCGGCCGTCACGCCCACGGGACAGCACACGCCGCGCATCCTGCTGGCGCCGCCGTCTTCGCCCGCGCCGGTCGCAATGCCGGCGGCGGCCGTCCTGGCCCCACCCTCTTCCGAAGGCCGCAGCGCAGCCTCCCAACCCATCCCGGCCGAGGCGCAAGTGCTCGTGCCTTCATCGTCCACTCCCGCAGGCTCCGCCGTCGAGCAGCCTTCGCCTCCCTGAATCCCAAGGCTTCGATGGCTCCAAATTCTTCCGAAACTTCGGAATCGAATCCCTCCTCATCCTCCGCAGATCCTTCGTCCAGCGCTCCTCTTTCGAAAGTGCCCGGCCTGTGGCGGCGAATGGCATGCTGGCTCTATGAGGGCATGCTGCTGTTCGCTGTGGCGATGATGGCTGGTTGGCTTTTCAGCGCGCTGAGCCAGATGCGCAACGCCATGGATGAGACGCGCCGCCCGCTGCTGCTGGCCTATCTTTTCGTGGTCTTTGGCGTCTATTTCGTCTGGTTCTGGTCCAAGGGGCAGACGCTTGGCATGAAGACTTGGAACATTCGGATCGTCGACAAGCAAGGCCGTTCGGTGACGCAGTTGCGCGCCTTCGTGCGCTACCTGCTGAGCTGGATTTGGCTGCTACCGCCACTGACCTTGCATCCGCTCCTGGGCGTTCCTGCGGCCGAGACGATGGTCCTGCTCTTCGGATGGGTCGCCGTCTGGGCCCTGCTGGCGCGCTTCCATCCCGAACGCCAGTTCTGGCACGACGCCTGGGCCGGCACGCGGCTCGTCACTTCCAAGCCCCTCCCCCGCCGATGAGTGCCTTGCCCGAATCCAAGCTTCCCGACCCCGCCGTCAACCCGCAGAAAGCCCGCAAAGGCTTCGAACGCGTGTGGCATGCGACGCTGATCTCGCTGCACGGGCTGCGGGCGGGCTGGAGCGAGCCGGCCTTCCGGCAAGAGGCCATCATGGCGATCGTCATGATTCCCGCCTCGTTCTGGCTCGGCCGCAGCTGGGTCGAGGTGGCGCTGCTCGCGGGCAGCGCCATCCTGGTGATGATCGTCGAGCTGCTCAACACCGCGGTCGAGGCCGCGATCGACCGCATCGGACCCGAATGGCACGACCTCTCCAAGCGCGCCAAGGACATGGGCAGCGCCGCGGTGCTGCTGTCGCTCACGCTCTGCGGGGCGATCTGGCTGGCCGCGCTGTGGCAGCGCTTCGCGTCATGAAAGCGCCCGCTGTCCGAGGCATGATGGTGCGATGACGACCCCTGAATTTTCGATCTGTGTGTATTGCGGCTCGCGCCCCGGCGAGCGGCCCGAGTTCTCGAAAGCGGCGCAAGCCGTCGGCCAATGGATCGGCCGCCACGGCGGCCAACTGGTCTACGGCGGCGGACGAACCGGCCTCATGGGCACCGTGGCCGAAGCCACCCGCGATGCCGGCGGCCGCGTCGTCGGCATCATCCCCAAGGCGCTGGTCGACAGGGAACTGGCCAACACGCTCTGCGACGAGCTGCATGTGGTCGACACCATGCATGAGCGCAAGGCGATGATGGGCGAACGCGCCGACGCTTTCATCGCGCTGCCCGGCGGCATCGGCACCTTCGAGGAACTGTTCGAGATCTGGACCTGGCGCCAGCTCGGCTACCACGACAAGCCCACGGGCATTCTCAACACCGCGGGCTACTACGACGGCCTGCTGGGCTTTCTGGCGCACAGCGTGCGCGAAGGCTTCATGGGCGAATGGCAGATGGAACTCATCCGCACCGGCACCGACGCCGCCCAACTGCTGACGGCGCTGCGCGCCGAAGTGCCGCTGCACCCGCGCGACGACCGCCTGGCGGAAAACCTCTGAGCGAGGCGCCGGCCGGCGGGCAGGCGGTCAGACGGCGTTTTCGTTTTCTTCGCCGGTGCGGATGCGCACGATGCGCTCCACGTCCGTGACGAAGATCTTGCCGTCGCCGATCTTGCCGGTGCGCGCCGAGCTGACGATGGCTTCGATGCAGCGCTCCACGTCGCCTTCGTTCACGACGACCTCGACCTTCATCTTGGGCAGGAAATCGACCACATACTCCGCACCGCGGTAGAGCTCGGTGTGGCCTTTCTGGCGGCCGAAACCCTTCACCTCGGTCACCGTGAGGCCGGTGACACCGACTTCGGCCAAAGCCTCGCGCACGTCCTCCAGCTTGAAGGGTTTGACGATGGCGGTGATCTGCTTCATGGTTTCTGCGCTCCGGCGGTTTCGTTGAACTGGCTGGTGATAGGGTAACGCGTCATACGCAAGGAAGAAAAAACGCTTGAACGATTATGTCATTCGGGTGCTGGGGACGCCGTCGGACCTGAGCCCGACCGAGTGGAACGCACTGCTCGCCAGCCAGGACGATCCGTCGCCCTTCATGCGCCACGAATACCTCGCAGCCCTCCACGAGAGCGACAGCGCCTCGCCCCAAAGCGGCTGGTCGCCGCGCTTCGTGACCCTCTGGCGCGGCAAGGCGCTGATGGCGGCCTGCCCGGTCTACGTCAAGGCGCATTCCTACGGCGAATACGTGTTCGACTGGGCCTGGGCCAACGCCTACGAGCAGCATGGGCTGGCCTACTATCCCAAGGCGGTGGTGGCGGTACCGTTCACGCCGGTGCCCGGCGCCCGCCTCCTCGCGCGCGATGCGCCGAGCCGTGCCTTGCTGGTGCAGGCGCTCGTCGCATGGTGCAAGCAGGAGGGGCTCTCGTCGCTGCACCTGCTGTTCGGTGCCGCCGCCGACATTGCCGCGTGCACCGAGGCGGGCCTGATGCTGCGCAACACGGTGCAGTTCCACTGGACCAACGCGGCCTATGCGGGCTTCGATGCTTTTCTCGCGAGCCTGTCGCATGACAAGCGCAAGAAGATCCGCCAGGAGCGGCGCAAGGTCGCAGACGCGGGCGTGACCTTCCGCTGGTCACGCGGCGCCGACATCGCGCCGGCCGATTGGGATTTCTTCTACCGCTGCTACGCGCGCACCTACCGCGAGCACGGCAATCCGCCCTACCTGACGCGCGACTTCTTCCAGCGCATGGCCGACACCATGCCCGGCGCCTGGCTGCTGTTCGTGGCCGAACGCGAGGGACGGCCGATCGCGTCGAGCCTGATCGCGCTGGCCACACAGTCGGATGGCGCGGCCACGGTGGCCTACGGCCGTTACTGGGGTGCGCTCGAACGCGTCGACTGTCTGCACTTCGAGGCGTGCTACTACCAGCCGCTGCAGTGGTGCATCGAACACGGCGTGCGCCGTTTCGAGGGCGGTGCCCAGGGCGAGCACAAGATGGCCCGCGCCCTCATGCCCGTGAAGACCACCAGCGCGCACTGGCTCGCCCATCCGTCGTTTGCCGATGCGGTCGAGCGCTTTCTCGAGCGCGAAGGCGAAGGCATCGACAACTACATGGACCACCTGGGCGAGCGCAGTCCGTTCAAGGCCGCCTGAAACGGCGCGGCCTCGCGGGAGCGCCTGCGGCTACTTCTTGTAGCTGGCGATGCCGTCGACGATTTCCTTGCGGGCGGCGTCGATGCCTTCCCATCCGATCACCTTGACCCACTTGCCCACTTCGAGGTCCTTGTAGTGCTCGAAGAAGTGGCTGATGGCCTTCAGGCGCATCGGGTTCACGTCGTCGACCGACTTCCAGTGGCTGTAGATCGGCAGCACCTTGTCGGTCGGCACGGCAAGCACCTTGCCGTCGACGCCGGCCTCGTCCTCCATGAGGAGGATGCCGAGCGGGCGGCACGGCACGACCACGCCGGGCAGTAGCGGGTATGGCGCGATCACCAGCACGTCGACCGGGTCGCCGTCGCCCGACAGCGTCTGCGGCACGTAGCCGTAGTTGGCCGGGTAGTACATGGCGGTCGTCATGAAACGGTCGACGAAGATCGCGCCCGACTCCTTGTCGACCTCGTACTTGATCGGGTCGGCGTTCATGGGGATCTCGATCACGACGTTGAAGTCATCGGGAACATTCTTGCCGGGGGAAACTTTGTCGAAGGCCATGTCGTTGTCGAGTAGTTGGAAAGTATCTGAGGGATGGGGACAAACCCGAAGTTTACTTTCCGCGTCACGGACCGGTCGCACACGTTTGCGCTTTTGCCTGTAAATTGCCGTCGTTGGCCAATCGGCTCCGCACTCAGGTGCAGCGAGCTTCGAGGAAGCAACGCGGCGGAAAACTCAGTCCCGTACGCGTTGCACGCACGCCCGGGCCTGCGCTTTCCGTCTCCACAAGTCACAACGAACGAATGGAGAAGCTAAGCATGATCGGCAACGCCCCCCTCATCCTCGCCATCGTCTGCGGCCTCGTGGCCGTGGGCTACGGTTTCTGGGCCCGAAGTTGGATCCTCGCCAAGGACCCGGGCAATGCCCGAATGCAGGAGATCGCGGCCGCCATCCAGGCCGGCGCCTCGGCCTACCTCGCCAAGCAGTACACCGCCATCTCGGTGGTCGGCGTGGTGCTGGCCATCCTCATCGGCCTGTTCCTCGACGTGACCACGGCCGTTGGCTTCGTGGTCGGCGCCGTGCTCTCGGGCGCCTGCGGCTTCATCGGCATGAACGTCTCGGTGCGCGCCAACGTGCGCACCGCGCAGGCGGCCACCCAGGGCATCGGCCCGGCGCTCGACGTCGCGTTCCGCGGCGGCGCGATCACCGGCATGCTGGTGGTCGGGCTGGGGCTCTTGGGCGTCTCGGTCTTCTACTGGTTCCTGGCCGGCAACGGCAACCTCACGCCCGACCGCAACCTCTCGGTCCTGTTGAACCCGCTGATCGGCTTCGCCTTCGGCTCCTCGCTGATCTCGATCTTCGCGCGGCTCGGCGGCGGCATCTTCACCAAGGGCGCCGACGTCGGCGCCGATCTGGTGGGCAAGGTCGAGGCGGGCATCCCCGAGGACGATCCGCGCAACCCGGCCGTGATCGCCGACAACGTGGGCGACAACGTGGGCGACTGCGCCGGCATGGCGGCCGACCTGTTCGAGACCTATGCGGTCACGCTCATCGCCACCATGGTGCTGGGTTCGCTGATGATCGTCGCCGCGCCGGTCAACGCAGTGCTCTATCCGCTGGCGCTGGGCGGCGTGTCGATCATCGCCTCGATCATCGGCTGCTTCTTCGTCAAGGCCTCGCCGGGCATGACGAACGTGATGCCGGCGCTCTACAAGGGCCTGGCGGTCGCGGGCATCCTGTCGCTGATCGCGTTCTGGTTCGTCACGGCCTGGCTGATTCCCGACAATGCCGTGGCTCCGACCGGCAGCCAACTCAAGCTGTTCGGCGCCTGCTTCGTGGGCCTGGCGCTCACGGCCGCGCTGGTATGGATCACCGAGTACTACACCGGCACCCAGTACAAGCCGGTGCGGCACATCGCGCAGGCCTCCACCACCGGGCACGGCACCAACATCATCGCGGGCCTCGGTGTCTCGATGCGCTCGACCGCGTGGCCGGTGATCTGCGTCTGCGTGGCCATCATGGCCTCGTACTGGCTCGCCGGCCTGTACGGCATCGCAGTGGCCGCGACCGCCATGCTGAGCATGGCCGGCATCGTGGTCGCGCTCGACGCCTACGGCCCGATCACCGACAACGCCGGCGGGATCGCCGAGATGAGCGACCTGCCCGACAGCGTGCGCGCCGTGACCGATCCCCTTGATGCCGTCGGCAACACCACCAAGGCGGTGACCAAGGGCTATGCGATCGGCTCGGCGGGCCTCGCCTCGCTGGTGCTCTTTGCCGACTACACGCACAAGCTCGAGAGCTTCGGGCTCAACATCAGCTTCAACCTGAGCGACCCGATGGTGATCGTCGGCCTCTTCATCGGCGGCCTGATCCCGTACCTGTTCGGCGCCATGGCGATGGAAGCGGTCGGCCGTGCAGCCGGCGCAGTGGTCGAAGAGGTGCGGCGCCAGTTCCGCGACATCCCCGGCATCATGGAAGGCACCGGCAAGCCCGAATACGGCAAGGCCGTGAGCATGCTGACCGGCGCGGCGATCAAGGAGATGATGATCCCCTCGCTGCTGCCGGTGGTGGTGCCGATCCTGGTCGGCCTGCTGCTCGGACCGAAGGCGCTGGGCGGCCTGCTGATGGGCACCATCGTCACCGGCCTCTTCGTCGCGATCTCGATGTGCACGGGCGGCGGCGCATGGGACAACGCCAAGAAGTACATCGAGGACGGCCACCACGGCGGCAAGGGCTCCGAGGCACACAAGGCGGCGGTCACCGGCGACACCGTGGGCGACCCCTACAAGGACACCGCCGGCCCCGCGGTGAACCCGCTGATCAAGATCATCAACATCGTCGCGCTGCTGATCGTGCCGCTGGTGGTCAAGTTCCACAGCTGATGCCTACGCCAGAACGGCTCGAGTCCTTCATCGCCGCTGTGCAGGGCGGCGCCCATGCACAGGCGATAGAGGACTACTACACCGAAGACGCGACCATGCGCGAGAACCAGGCCGAGCCCCGGCGCGGCCGCGGCACGCTCGTCGCCCACGAGCAGGCGGTGCTCGACCGCACCGCGTCGGTGGCCTCGACCTGCGTGCGGCCCGTGTTCGTGAATGGCGACCACGTGGTGATCCGCTGGGTGTTCGAGTTCCACTTCAAGAACGGCAAGACCATGCGCATGGAAGAGCTCGCCTGGCAGCGCTGGGACGGCGAGCGCATCGCCGAGGAGCAGTTCTTCTACGACCCGGCGCAGCGCCAGCCGACCTGAGCCTGCCGCCGCGCCGCGCCGTTCAGCGCGCGCTCTCCGCCGCCACCGCCCGCACCAGGCGCGTGGCCGGCTGCACCAGTCGCTCGAGGTCGCCCACGCGGTCCTCTTCGATCGCCTGGAGCACCAGTTCATTGATGCCGCCGACGACCGTCATGGCCATCTCGCCCGTCAGGTGCGCGGCCGGCCCGCCTTTGGCGCCACCGCTGCCGTTGATCGCGTCCTGGATGAAGCGCGCGATCTCGGCATTGACGCGACGCCTGGCTGCCAGGCCGGGCATGCCGAGGCCCAGGATCTCGACGAACAGCGTGCGCAGCAGCAGTGGGTCCTGCGCGAGGTATTGGAAATACGCCGTGATCGCGCGCTCCACCTGCGCGTGCCAGGGCTGCGCCGGATCGAAGGCTTCGCTGACCGCCCGCAGAGCGAGCTTGCTCGCCGCCTCGTAGAGCGCCACCAGGCATTCGGCCTTGGTCGTGAAGTGCTCGTAGAAGGTGCGCCGGGAAACCGCAGCCTCCCGGACGATGTCGGCGATGGTCGTGTCCGCATAGCCCTTGGCCGCCACTGCGCGCGCCATGCCTTCGAGCAAGCGGCCATAGTGCCCCGACTCACTGTCTGGGACCGCCGGAGACGCTTCTTCAAATGCGATGCTGCTCATGGATTGCACATTTTCCTACGCATTGGTACTTGACGGTACCAGCTATCGCCGGCACCATAGACTATTGGTACGCACATGTACCAACTTATTTTCCAAGGATGGTTTCATGACCGCACTCGTCGTTCGCCGCCTCCTGATCGACCTGCAGACGCCGTTCGGCCGCAACTGGTGCGGCGGCGATGCATTCTCCACCGCCTTCTTCAACGCGCTGTCGATGAGCTTCCCCTTCGGCGAGCAGTTCTTCATCGATGCGGTACGGGACGCTGTCGCAGCACTGCCACCCGATCTGCAGGACAAGCACCGCGAAGAAGTGCGCGGCTTCATCGGGCAGGAGGCCACGCACCGGCGCATCCACGCGCTTTTCAACGGGCACCTGCAGAACCAGGGCCTGGTGGACCGCTGGACCGAGCGTGCCAACCGGCGGCTGGCGCTGATGGAAGGTGCCGATCCCCGCCACGCACTGGCCGTGACCGCCGCGACCGAGCATTTCACGGCCATGTTCGCCGAATGGCTGCTGGTCCATCCCGAGGTGCTGGACGGCGCCGAGCCCCGCCTGCGCACCATGTGGCTGTGGCACAGCGCCGAAGAGCTCGAGCACAAGACGGTCGCCTTCGACATCTACCAGGCCGCGGCCGGCTCCGATGCCTGGCGCACGCGCTGGTTCCGCCGCGTGACGGTGATGTTTCTCGGCGACCTGCTGCGCCAGACGGTCGACAACCTGCGCCATGAGGGGCAACTCTGGAAATGGGCGACCTGGAAGAGCGCGGCGCGCGTGCTGCTCGGCCGGGGCGGGCTGCTGCGCAGCAACTGGCGCGCCTGGCGCAGCTACTTCCGCCCTGATTTCCACCCGGCGCAGCAGGACAGCAGCCTCGCGGCGCGCTGGCTCGAGGACAACCGCGCGCAGTACACGCCAGTCGGCGCTGCCGCCGGCGCGGCGGCTGTAGTTCAGTAGAAGATGGCGCCGCGCGTGGGGGTGTCCGCGCTCTGCTCGGGGCGCAGGCCCAGGTCGTGCAACGTGTCGAAGTCCGAAGGGGCATCCGGCACCCGCATCACAGCTTCGAGTTCGTGCAGCGACGCCACCCAGCCCCCCGCGGCCGATTCGGCCGGCTCGTCGTTCGCGAAGGTTCCGTCGCGGATGTAGAGCGTTTCGCCCTCAGGACGCTCGGCATGCAATTCGATCAAACGCGAAATCGAGAAGTTGTAGGTCACGAGCTTTTCGCGCGTCTGGCGGTCCTTGCCACCGCAATTGAACGCGCCTTCGGACGAAATGACGATGCAGGAGCCCTCGACCCCCTGGTCGATCTCGCGCCCGCTGCGCCACACCGCGTTGGGCAGCCGCACCCGCACCTTGTCGATCACCAGGTCACGCTGCCTGTTGAGGCTGCCCAGCGGCGGAACGAGCGAACGCAATTGCCGCAGGCGCTCGGCGAAGATGTCGTCCATGGCGAATTCGACATGGTGCGTTGCGCTGCCCGACGAACGTCGGACGACCTGCATGACCACATGGCGCGATTTATTCATTGCAGGTCCTTTGCGCGTCGGATGGCGCAATGCGCCCTCGACTCGATTCCAGAATCATGACCGTCGTTGAGTTAGAACTTTTGATGGATGCAATGAAATGCATCAATTGTGTCTAACTGTATATCCAACACGTTCGATTTGGAAGAAGAACCGCAATGCTCGCGCGGGGCATGTCGCGGCAGTGCCGCCGCGGCTGCTAGGAGGCAGTCAACCCAAGGATTCGTCGAGCGCCTTGCATGACGGCGCGCAGACGGTCTGCGACTTGCCGAGCACCTGGCGCGTGCGCAACTGCGAGCGCACGCGATGCTTGCCGCACATGAAGCAGGACATCGTGGCGCCGCTGAACGACGCCGACGCGCGAAACGGCGATCCAGGTGTCTTGGACTTGTAACGCAGGCCGTCTTCGACGACGGCGGTCTTGACCTCAGCTTTGGCCATTGGCTTCGTCTTTCCTGGGTTCGATGGCGAGACGCTTGGCGCGCTCGATGGCCTTGCTGGCGATGACTTCGGCGGCGAGCGCCGCGTCGAGGCCCGAGCGGCAGAGGCCGGCATGCTGGTAGTTGAGGTTCTCGTACACCTCGGCGGCGGCCGGATAAGCGTCGAGCAGGCGGCCGAGTTCGGCGCCGGGCTCGATGTCGCTGAATTCCTGCACCAGGTGCTCGACGACCGAGCGGTACTGCTCGGCGCCAACGGGAACGGCGCTGTGCTCGAGTCGCTCCAGCAGTTGAGCCAGCACGTGGGTCACTGCCAGATCGGTCTTGGGAGACGGATTTTGGGTCGTGTTCATGGTTTGCATCTGGGGGCAGCATACGCCTATGCAAGTGCCTGCCCCGCCGGTGGGGCTGCTGGCTACAGCAGCATTTCGGGCACCAGGGGCGCGATGAGCATGTTGTAGAACCGCTGCAAAAAGCCCGATTCCGGCTCAGCGGTCAGGACGATTTCCTTCTCGCCGTCGGTCGTGAGCCATTGCAGCGTACCGGTGTCCTTGGCAAGACGCAGACGGTAGGCGCTCTGCAGCTTGCTGATGTTGATGACCCGGAGCATCTCGCCTGCAAGCTGCGGGCTGTCGACCACCACCCCCATCTCGGTGTTCTGGCTCGCCGAGCGCGGATCGAGGTTCATCGAGCCGACGAAGATGCGCGTCCCGTCGATCGCGGCGGTCTTCGAATGCAGCCGCCCGAGCGACTTGCCGAACATGCCGGAGCGATCGCCCGCCAGCCTGCGCTGCGGGCTCAGCTCGTACAGGTCGGCGCCGCTTCGGAGCAGCCGCTCACGGTAGCGCACGTAACCCGTGTGAACCAGGGGCTCGTCGTTGGCGGCCAGCGAATTGGTGAGGAGCGTGAGCTTGACCTTGCGCCGCGCAAGGTCCTCGAAGGCCGCCATGCCGCCTTCGCCGGGCACCAGGTAAGGCGAGGTAAGGTCGACCTGGACCTTGGCATTCATCAGCAGCGTCCACACCTGCATCGTCACGCTGGTGGCAATGGCTTCCTTGGCCGTCATGGTCGTCGGCTTGGTCGGCGGATCGGCGATCGCGCGTGCCTCGCCCCACAACAGCCCCATGCGCCCGACGTCCAGCTCTGTGGAGATCGGTCCATAGCCCAGCACGTCGGCCGACGGCAACACGATCCGAGGCGGCGGCGCCGCCATGCCGATCGCGGCGTCGAAGTCGGCGCCGGTCGGCGTGCGGCCGCCCTCCCCGCGCACGATCTCCGCCACGGGCCAGACCTGCTGGCTGTTCCAGTAGGCGTCGAAGATCGATTCGAGTTGCGCAACCACCTTGCCGACCGCGAGCGCGTCCATGTCGATGAAGTTCTGTGCCTCGCTGAGCATGAAATAGGCGTCGGCGATGTTGCGCCCGCCCACCACCGCCATTGCACCGTCGGCGATGAACAGCTTGTTGTGCATGCGATGGTTGAGCCGCACGATCTCGTGCGGCGACGCCGCGAAGCGCGACAGCAGCCCGCCGCGGCCGCAGCAGAACGGATTGAAAAGCCGCACCTCCACGTTGGGCGCGTCCGACAGCGCCAGCAGTAATTGCTGGCTCTTGGCGGTGTAGAGATCGTCGACCAGCAGGCGCACCTTGACCCCGCGCGCGCCGGCCTCGCGCAGGGCGCGCATCAGCAGGCGTCCCGTGGCGTCGTTCTCCAGCTGGTAGTACTGCACCACCAGCGAGCGCTGGGCGCGCTGCGCCAGCTGCACACGCGCATCGAGCGAATACACGCCGAGCGGCATCAGCCGGAAGCCCGAGTGCCCGCCCGGCGGCGTCGAGGCCGCGGCGATCCTTGCCAGCACGGTGCCCGGGTCGGGCGCAGTCGCATGTTCCGCCGGCCGCTCGCGAACCGGCGGAAGCGAGCCGCAGGCGGCCAGCAGCGCGGGCAGCAGCCCCGCGAGCGCCGCGCGCCAAAGTCGATTCCAGCCTGTCGTCATGAAGATCCCGCTCGTTCTGTTTTGTATGTGCGTCGTTGTACAGGTACGCACGCGAGGCCGCGCCGGTTTCATGCTGTCGCGCGAGATGACGCCCGCGCCCGGCGGCGCCGCGCCGCTTCGCGCAAAATCCCGCCCCATGCAACTCAACTTCATCGCCAACGCCAACGTTCCGTCCGCTTCGGGCCGCACCCTGCCGGTGCTCGATCCTTCCGACGGCCAGCCTTTTGACGAAATCCAGCGCAGCAACGCAGACGACATCGACACCGCGGTCCGCGCTGCCCGCGCCTGTTTCGAGGGGGTCTGGCACAAGGTAAGCGCCGCCGACCGCGGCCGGCTGCTCCACAAGCTCTCGCAGAAGATCGCCGAGCATGTCGACGAGCTTGCCTATATCGAGCAGCGCGACTGCGGCAAGCCCGTGAAGCAGGCGCGCGCCGACGCGGTGGCGCTGGTGCGCTATTTCGAGTTCTATGCGGGCGCCTGCGACAAACTGCACGGCGAAACCATTCCCTACCAAGAGGGCTACAGCGTGTTCACCTGGCGCGAGCCGCACGGCGTGACCGGTCACGTAATTCCCTGGAACTACCCGATGCAGATCTTCGGGCGCAGCGTGGGCGGCGCGCTGGCGGCGGGCAACGTCTGCGTGGTCAAGCCCGCCGAAGACGCTTGCTTGTCGCTGATCCGCGTGGCCCAACTCGCGGCCGAGGTCGGGTTTCCGGCGGGCGCGATCAACATCGTCACCGGCTACGGCCACGAAGTGGGCGATGCGCTCGCGCGACACGCCGGCATCGACCACATCAGCTTCACCGGCAGCCCGAAGATCGGCACGCTGATCCAGCAGGTGGCGGCCGAGCGGCACTGCCCCGTCACGCTCGAACTCGGCGGCAAGAGCCCGCAGATCGTCTTTGCCGATGCCGACCTCGACGCGGCCATTCCGGTGCTCATCAATGCCATCGTGCAGAACGCAGGCCAGACCTGCTCGGCCGGTTCGCGCGTGCTGATCGAGCGCGGCATCTACGAGCCGCTGCTCGAGCGCCTCGGCCATGCCTTCGAGGCGCTGCGCGTCGGCCCCGCCGCCATGGACCTCGACGTCGGCCCGCTGATCCGCCAGACCCAGCAGCAGCGCGTGTGGGACTTCCTGAGCGACGCCCAGGTGGCCGGCATTCCGATGGTGGCGCAGGGCGTCGTGGTCGACGAGGCGCCTGAAACCGGCTTCTACCAGGCCCCCACCCTGCTGCGCGACGTGCCGGTGAACCACCGGCTGGCGCAGGAAGAGGTGTTCGGCCCGGTGCTCGCCGCGATGCAGTTCGCCGACGAGGACGAAGCGGTCGCACTGGCCAATGCCACCCAGTTCGGGCTGGTGGCGGGCGTGTGGACCGCCGACGGCGCGCGCCAGTTCCGCATGGCCAAGCGCGTGCGCAGCGGCCAGGTGTTCATCAACAACTACGGCGCAGGCGGCGGCGTCGAGCTGCCCTTCGGCGGCGTGAAGTCGTCGGGCTACGGCCGCGAAAAAGGCTTCGAGGCGCTCTACGGCTTCACTACGCTCAAGACGGTGGCCATCAAGCACGGCTGAAGCCAGCCGCTGCCGGACACTCAGCCCAGCGCCGTGTCCAGCAGCATCATCAGCACGAAGCCGAGCATCAGCCCGCTGGTCGCGAAGCTTTCGTGCCCCTTGCGGTGCGATTCGGGAATGATCTCGTGGCTGATGACGAACAGCATCGCACCGGCCGCGAAGCCCAGGCCCCAGGGCAGCAGCGCGGCCGAATGGCCGACGGCGGCGGCGCCGAGCACCGCACCCACGGGTTCGACCAGCCCCGAAGCCATGCCGATGGCCACCGCAAAGCCGCGCCGGTAGCCGGCCGTGAGCAGCGCCACGGCGACAACCAGCCCCTCGGGCACGTCCTGGATCGCGATGCCGGTGGCCAGCGCGTCCGCCTGCACGCCGTTGCCGGCCGCGTAACCCACGCCGATAGCCAGGCCCTCGGGCAGGTTGTGCAGCGCGATCGCGAACACGAACAGCCAGGTGCGCCGCAGCCGGTGCGCGCCCTGCCCTTCGAGGCCCTTGATGAAGTGCTCGTGCGGCAGCACGCGGTCGAGCAGCATCAGCGCCGCGCCGCCGAGCAGGATCGCCGCGCCGATCACGCCGCCCGCGGCCCACGCGCCGCCGCCGAAGACCTGCGCCGCCTTCGCCGCCTCCAGCCCCGGGATGATCAGCGAGAACGCGCAGGCCGCGAGCATCACGCCCGCGCCGAAGCCGAACAGCGTGTCCTGCAGGCGGTCGGGGAGCTTCTGCGAGAACAGCACCGGCAGCGTGCCGAGCGCGGTGGCCAGTGCGGCGACCAGGCCGCCCGCGAGCGCGCTCGATGCGATGGGATCGCCCGCGACGAACTGCCAGAAGCGCACGGTCAGCGCGAGCACACCCGCGGCAACGATCGCCAGGCCGATCCGTTGGCGCAACGAGAGATCGCCAAGCGGCAACATGGGGAAAAACACGGTTCGCAAGCCCTTCTGCCTTGAAAAGAGCCCTTTGCGTCGATGCGGATTGCTGCGTAGTCAGGCAGGAGAATGATAGTAATTCTCATCAAGCTCGTCCAGCCGCTGCGCCGATACACTGCCCCGCGGCAAAGAACATCCAGGAGACAACGACGATGAAGTTCCTCTTCGCATGCGGCCTGCGCACGGCCCTCGTGGGCCTGAGCCTCGCGGCCGGCCAGCTGACCTCGGCGCAGTCGCTGCCCACCGCGCGGCCCGAGCAGGTCGGCCTTTCCACTGAGCGCCTGCAGATGGCCACCGACCGGCTCAAGGCCGATGTGGCCGCCGGAAAGATCCCGGGCGCCGTGCTGCTGGTGGCGCGCCAGGGCAAGGTGGCGTGGTTCGAGCCGGTCGGCGCGCTCGATCCGGCGGCTGGCACGCCGATGCCGCGCGACGGCATCTTCCGCATCTATTCGATGAGCAAGCCCATCACCACGGTGGCGGCAATGATGCTGGTCGAAGACGGGCGCCTGAAGCTCGACGATCCGATCTCGATGTACCTGCCCGAGTTCGCCCGCATGACCGTCGGCGTGGAAAAGCCCGGTGCCGACGGCAAACCCGTGCTCGAGACCGTGCCCGCCCGCCGGCCGATCACGGTGCAGGACCTGATGCGCCACACCTCGGGCCTGACCTACGGCTTCTTCGGTCCGGGCCTCGTCAAGCGCGCCTACAACGAGGCCGGCCTCGGCGCGGGCGATCCCGACAATGCCGAGTTCTCCCAGCGGCTCGCGAAGCTGCCGCTGGCCTACCAGCCCGGCACAACCTGGGACTACAGCTATTCGACCGACATCCTCGGCCGGCTCGTCGAGGTGGTCTCGGGCCAGTCGCTCTACCAGTTCGAGAAGGCGCGCCTGTTCGACCCGCTCGGCATGAAGGACACGAGCTACTACGTGCCCGAAGCGGCACGCCAGCCCCGCATCGCCGAGCCGCTGCCGACCGACCGCAGCTTCGGCGTAGGAGCCGAACTCAACGACCCGCGCATGGTGCGCAGGTTCGAATCGGGCGGTGGCGGGCTGGTGTCGACCGCGAGCGACTACGCGCGCTTCCTGCAGATGCTGCTGAACGGCGGCACGCTGGATGGCAAGCGCTACCTCGGCCCCCGCACGCTGGCGCTGATGACCGCCGACCACTCGAACGCGGGCGCCGGCATCGTCCCCGGCCCGCTCTACCTGCCGGGCCCGGGCTACGGTTTCGGCCTGGGCTTCGCGGTGCGCCGCAGCGACGGCGAGGCGCCCTACCCGTCGGCGGCCGGCGAATACAACTGGGGCGGCGCGGGCGGCACCTACATGTGGGTCGACCCGAAGAACGAACTCTTCGTGGTGCTGATGCTGCAGTCACCAAAACACCGCCAGCACTACCGCAGCCTGCTGCGCAACATGGTTTACGCCGCGGTACTCAAGTAGCCCTTGCCGGCCCTGCCCCTGCCCCGATCGGGTAAATTGGCTCCAGCCCCATGAACACCCGAAGCACCACCGTCATTCCGCTTTCCGAAGTCGGCCGCGCGCGACCCGCCGTCTCGGTGCCGGAGATCGCCGTGCCCGCCACGGGCAGCCTGCTCGACCAGCTGGGCCGGCCGCTGACCGACCTGCGCATCAGCGTGACCGACCGGTGCAACTTCCGCTGCAGCTACTGCATGCCGAAGGACGTGTTCGACAAGGACTACCAGTACCTGCCGCACAGCGCACTGCTGAGCTTCGAGGAAATGACCCGGCTCGCGCGCCTGTTCGCAGCGCATGGCGTGCGCAAGATCCGCCTCACCGGCGGCGAGCCGCTGCTGCGCAAGAACATCGAGGTGCTGATCGGGCAACTCGCCGAACTCCGCACGCCCGACGGCGAACCGCTCGAACTCACGCTCACCACCAATGGCTCGCTGCTGCGGCGCAAGGCCCGGGCGCTGGCGGATGCCGGCCTGAAGCGCGTGACCGTGAGCCTCGACAGCCTCGACGACGCGGTGTTCCGCCGCATGAACGACGTCGACTTCCCGGTTGCCGACGTGCTGGCCGGCATCGAGGCTGCCCAGGAGGCCGGGCTCGGGCCGCTGAAGGTGAACATGGTCGTCAAGCGCGGCACCAACGAGCAAGAGATCTTGCCGATGGCGCGCTACTTCCGCGACCATCACGGCGGCAAGGTGGTGCTGCGCTTCATCGAATACATGGACGTGGGCGCCACCAACGGCTGGCGCATGGACGAGGTGCTGCCCTCGGCCGACGTCATCGCCCGGATCGCGGCCGAGTTCCCGCTCGTGCCGCTCGACCCCAGCGTCGCCGGCGAAACGGCGCAGCGCTGGGCATATGCCGACGGCGGCGGCGAGGTCGGCGTGATCAGCAGCGTGACGCAGGCCTTCTGCCGCGACTGCAGCCGCGCGCGCCTGTCCACCGAAGGCAAGCTCTACCTGTGCCTCTTCGCGAGCGCGGGCCACGACCTGCGCCCCTTGCTGCGCGGCACGGCCAGCGACGAGGAGATCGGCTCGGCCATCGGCCACATCTGGCAGGGCCGCGCCGACCGTTATTCCGAACTGCGCGCGCTACGCGGCCCCGACAGCGGCGAACACGACGCCGGCGACCGGGCGCCGCGGCGCGTCGAAATGAGCTACATCGGCGGATGAACCCCACACCTGACAACACCAACATTCCCCCCGGCGAAATCACCGGACTGCTGCTCGCCGGCGGCCGCGGCTCGCGCATGGGCGGCATCGACAAGGGCCTGCAGAACTTCAACGGCTCGCCGCTCGCGATGCATGCGGTGCTGCGGCTGGGCATGCAGGTCGGCGAGGTCATGATCAACGCCAACCGCAACCTCGCGGCCTACGAATCCTTCGGCGTGCCGGTCTGGCCCGACAGCCTGGCCGACTACGCGGGTCCGCTCGCGGGCTTCCTGACCGGGCTCGAGCGCTGCGAGACGCCCTACCTGCTCACCGTGCCGTGCGACACGCCGCTCTTTCCGCTCGACCTGGCCAGCCGCTTGTCCGAGGCCATGGCGGCCGACGACGCCGAGATCGCGATGGTCAGCGCGCCCGAAGCTGCGCCCGAGCCCGGCGCAGCGCCAGTGCTGCGGCCACAGCCGGTGTTCTGCCTGCTGCGCACCACGCTGCTCGAGAGCCTCGTGAAGTTCACGCACGCGGGCGGGCGCAAGATCGACGCCTGGACCGCGCAGCATCGCACCGTGCTCGTGCCCTTCGACCGGCCGGGCGATGCGCCCGACGCTTTCTTCAACGCCAACACGCTGGCCGAATTGCACGCCCTCGAGAACCGATGAGCCGCATCGCCGACATTGCCTCCGCCCTCGCGGGCTACGACCCCCAGGCCCTGAGCGTCGAAGGCGTCCAGTCCTTCCTCACGCAACTGGTCGCGCCCGCCGTCGTCAAGGAAACCGAACCGGTGCCGCTGCGCGAGGCGCTCGGCCGGGTGCTGGCCGAAGACATCGTCTCGCCGGTCAGCGTGCCGCCGCACGACAACTCCGCAATGGACGGCTTTGCATTCGACGGCGCCGCGCTGCCGACCGACGCGCCGATCGACGCCTCGGTCGAATTTCGCGTGGTGGGCACTGCACTCGCGGGTGCAGCCTGGCGTGGCACGGTCGCAGCCGGCGAGGCCGTCCGCATCATGACCGGCGCGGTCATGCCCGCAGGGCTCGACACCGTGGTGCCGCAGGAGTTCTGCAAGATCGACGGCGAGCGCGTGAGCTTTCCGGCCCGGGTGCTGCGCCGCGGTGACAACCGCCGCTTCGCGGGCGAGGACCTGATGCAGGGCCAGCCCGCGCTGCGCCGCGGCGAACGGCTGTCACCCGCCGCGCTCGGCATGGTCGCAAGCCTCGGCATCGCATCGGTGCCCGCGCTGCGGCGGCTGCGGGTGGCGTACTTCTCCACCGGCGACGAGATCCTGAGCCTTGGCGAGCCGCCGCGCGAAGGCGCGGTCTACGACAGCAACCGCTACACGGTGTTCGGCCTGCTCACGCGGCTCGGTTGCGAAGTGATCGATCTCGGCCTCGTCGGCGACGACCCGGCCGCACTGGCCGACACGCTGCAGCGGGCCGCCGACCAGGCCGACGCCATCATCACCAGCGGCGGCGTCAGCGTCGGCGCGGCCGACCACACGCGCGCCGTGATGCAGCAGCTCGGCGACATGGCGTTCTGGCGCATCGCCATGCGGCCCGGCAGGCCGATGGCGGTCGGCCTCATCCCACGCCAGCAGTCTGTGGCAGGACGCGGCGCCGCCGCGCTCTTCGGCCTGCCGGGCAACCCGGTGGCGGTGATGGTCACCTTCCTTGCTTTCGTGCGGCCGGCCCTGCTGCGCATGATGGGCTGCCACGACACCGCCGCCGCGCCGCCACCCATGTTGCGCGCGCGCGCCGCGAGCGCCATCCGCAAGAAGCCCGGCCGCACCGAATACCAGCGCGGCTTCGTTCAGGCCGTCGCCGGCGCGCTGCCCGAGGTCCGCATTGCCGGCAACCAGGGCTCGGGCGTGCTGAGTTCGATGGTCGAGGCCAACGGACTCGTGGTGCTGCACCACGCCCAGGGCGACGTGGCCGCGGGGGACGAAGTCGACGTGATGATGTTCGAAGGGGTGATTTAGTCCACCCCGAAGCCGAGACAGCCTCAGGCTCTTCGGCCCAGCGCCTTGTCGACGCCCCTGTTCGCGAGCATGTCCGCGCGCTCGTTGCCGGGGTCGCCCGAATGCCCCTTGACCCAGCGCCACTCGATCACGTGGCCGCCCTCGGCCACGAGCTTGTCGAGCTTCTGCCAGAGTTCGACGTTCTTCACCGGCTGCTTGGTCGAGGTGAGCCAGCCCTTGGCCTTCCAGCCGCGGATCCATTCGGTGATGCCCATGCGCACGTACTGGCTGTCGAGGTAGAGGATGACCTTGCAGGGCCGCTTGAGCGCGGCCAGGCCCTCGATCACCGCGGTGAGTTCCATGCGGTTGTTGGTGGTGTTGAGTTCGCCGCCGAACAGCTCCTTCTCGGTGGGGCCCGACTTGAGCCACGCGCCCCAGCCGCCGGGGCCGGGGTTGCCTTTGCATGCACCATCGGTGTAGATCACAACTTCGTTCAAGACTCTTCTTTCCTTCTCTCTGTTCTTCGGTATTCGACCGGCTGACCGGTGGTGCTGTGCATCTTGCCTGCGATGGGAACCGGTGCGGTGGCGCGCGCCGCGGCGCGGCGCCAGTCGGCGCTCAGCAGGCGCATGCCGCGCACCCTCTTGACGGCCACCAGAAAGTACGCCGCGCCGAAGATGGGCCACCAGCGCTCGCCCGCGGTGTCCATCCAGTGGCAGCGCTCGAGCCATGCTTCGCTGCGCACCGCGGGCCGGTAGATGCCGAAACGGCCCGACTCCACTTCGAAGCTCAGCAGCCGCAACCAGTCGCGCATGCGCCAGTAGCCGATGGACTCGCCGCCCTCGGGCAGAAACAATTCGCCGAAACCGAGCTTGCGGTAGAGGTGCGCGCGGCGTTGGCGCATGCCCCAGAGGCTGGTCGGGTTCAGGCCGCAGATCACCACACGGCCTTCGGGCACCAGCACGCGCTCGACTTCGCGCAGCGTCGCATGCGGGTCCTGGCTCAGCTCGAGTGCATGCGGCAGCACCACGAGGTCGAGGCTGTTGGCCGCGAACGGCAGCGCGGCGAAGTCGGTGATGAGCGCTGCCTTGTGCTCTGCGTGCGGCTCGGCCAGCGCGAGCCAGCGGTGCGGCATGCGATTGGTGCTCAGGGCATCGACCTCGGCAGCGCCGAGCTGCAGCGCGTGATAGCCGAAGATGTCCGCCACGGCTTCGTCGAACTGAGCCTGTTCCCACGCCAGAAGATAGCGGCCAGGGGGGGTCGCGAACCAATCCTGCAAACCTATAATTTGACCGCTCATGACCCTTGTTCCGCTGCCCGCCTTCGCCGACAACTACATCTGGATGCTGCAGGACGGGCCCCACGCAATCGTGGTGGACCCGGGCGACGCTCAACCGGTGTTCGACGCGTTGGCGCGCGACAAGCTGCAGCTCGCCGCGATTCTAGTCACGCACCATCACGCCGATCACACCGGCGGCGTGGCCGCGCTGCACGCTGCGACCGGCGCACCGGTGTTCGGTCCCGCGCGCGAGCGCATTCCCGAACCCTTCCAGCCGCTGCACGATGGCGACAGCGCCGAAGTGCTCGGGCTGCGTTTCGCGGTCATCGACGTGCCGGGCCACACGGCCGGGCACATTGCCTACTTTCTTCCGGCCGGCGAAGGCCGCACGCCGCTGCTCTTTTGCGGCGACACGCTGTTCTCCGGCGGTTGCGGACGCCTGTTCGAGGGCACGCCTGCACAGATGCTCGCATCGCTCGACAGCCTCGCGGCGCTGCCGGGCGACACCCGCGTCTGCTGCGCCCACGAATACACACTTTCTAACCTGCGTTTCGCGCAGGCGGTGGAACCCGCCAACACCGATCTGACTCAGTACATCGCGCATTGCGAAAGCCTGCGCGCGCAAGGGCAGCCCACGCTGCCCGCGCAACTCGACACCGAACGCCGGATCAACCCATTTCTTCGCAGCCGCGAAGCCACTGTGCTCCAAGCGGTGCGCGAACATGCCGAGCTTTCCGCCAATGCGGCCGAAGCCGAGGTGTTCGCAGCGCTGCGCCAATGGAAAAACGATTTCCGATGAAATTTATCGCTGCCGTCTGCCTAGCAGGCTCCCTGTTGCTCGCGGGGTGCGCGGGCACCACCGGCTCTTCTTCCTCCACGGCCGCCAACCAGAATGCCACTGCCGGAGGTGCCGGCGCCGCAGCGTCGCGCAGCGCGGCACCGGTCTTCCCCGGCGGCCCGCTCACGCCGATCACCAGCAGCGAAGCCCATTCGCAGAGCGTCGTCACGCTGGCGCCGCCTGCGGACATGTGGGATCGCATTCGCCGCGGCTTCAAGATGCCGAACCTCGAGAGCGACATCGTGCGCGACCGCGAACAGTGGTATGCCACCCGGCCCGACTACATCCAGCGCATGGCCGAGCGCTCGAACAAGTACATCTTCCACATCGTCGAAGAGCTCGAGCGGCGCAACATGCCGACCGAGCTCGCACTGCTGCCCTACATCGAAAGCGCCTTCAACCCGCAAGCCGTCTCGAGCGCACGTGCGGCGGGCATGTGGCAGTTCATGCCGGCCACCGGCAACGACTACGACCTGAAGCAGAACCTCTTCCGCGACGACCGGCGCGACGTGGTTGCCTCGACCCGCGCGGCACTCGACTATCTGCAGAAGCTCTACGGCATGTTCGGCGACTGGCAGCTGGCGCTCGCTGCCTACAACTGGGGCGAAGGCAGCGTGAGCCGCGCCATCGCGAAGAACCAGCGCCTCGGCCTGCCGACCACCTACAGCGATCTCTCGATGCCGAACGAGACGCGCTACTACGTGCCCAAGTTGCAGGCGGTGAAGAACATCGTCGCGAATCCGCAGGCCTTCGCCACCGAACTGCCGCTGATTCCCAACCACCCGTATTTCCAGACCGTCACGCTGACGCGCGACCTCGACGTGGAACTCGCGGCCAAGCTGGCCGACGTGCGCATCGAAGACTTCCGTGCGCTCAATCCTGCCGCCCACAAGCCGGTGCTGATCGCCGCGCTCACGCCGCAGATCCTGCTGCCCTGGGACAACGCAGCGGTGTTCCAGCGCAACTTCGACGCCTACACGCAGGGCCAGTATGCGAGCTGGACCGCCTGGGTCGTGCCCGGCACGATGACGGTGGCCGACGCGGCGCAGCGTGCGGGCATGAGCGAGGCCGACCTGCGCGCGCTCAACAACATTCCGCCGCGCATGCTGATTCGGGCCGGCTCGACGCTCATCGTGCCGCGCGGCGCCCGCGTCAAGGAAGACGTGACCGCCGTGGTGGCCCAGACCGGCCAACTGAGCTTCCAGCCCGAGATCATCACCCGCCGCACCACCGTCAAGGCCGGCCGCAGGGACAGTGTCGCGAGCATCGCGCGCCGCTACAGGCTGCAGTCCGCCAGCGTGGCCGACTGGAACGACGTCAAGGTCAACCATGCGTTCAAGCGCGGCGAAAGCGTGGTGGTGTACCTGCCCGTGCGTGCCGCACGCGGCGCCCATGTCGGCTCGGGCGCCAAGCGCGCGGTGGGCGGCCGGGTCGCTAAACGCGGCAACAGCGCGGTAAAGCCCGTGGCAGCACGCGGCAACATGATCAAGTCACGGCCGGCGAGCAAGCGACCGGTCGCACCGCGCAGTGGCGCGTCGGCGAAGAAGAAGCGCTAGGAGCTCGCAGCCCGCGCGTCACGCAGGAGCTCGACGCCCAGTTCGTGCACGCCGTCCCACACGATCTCCACGCCCAGGCACAGCAGGATGAAGGCCGACAGGCGCAGGAAGATCACAGCGCCCGCCTCGCCCAAAGGCCGCAGCAGGCGCTGCGCATAGCGGAAGGCCAGGTACATCAGCACCGCGACCGCCACCAGCGCCAGCACCGCACCACCTGTGCGCGCGAGCGTGAACGACAGCCGCGGCCCGGCCAGCGACACGCCGATCGTGATCGCGGCCGCGATCGAGCCTGGGCCGCAGCTGATCGGGAACGTCAGCGGATAGAAGGCCTGCCGGCTCGCCATCTCGGGCGTGTAGGCCTCGGCCAGCGCGCTCTGGCTGGTACTGGCGGGCTGTGAGGCGGAGAGCATGCGCCAGGCATTGGCCGCCACGATCAGGCCGCCGCCCACGCGCACGATGGGCAGCGAGATGCCGAAGAACTCCAGCACGTAGACCCCGACCAGCATTGCGCCCAGCACCAGCCAGAACGCGTTGCGTGCGATGCGCCGGGCCAGCAGCGCGCGCGTCGGTGCCGAAGCCCCTTCGGTGAGGCCGAGGAAGATGGGCGCCGTCGCCGCGGGATTCAGGATCGGCAGCAGCGTTGCAAAAGCGAACAGGAATCCCTTGCCAAATGCGCCAAACAATTCGAGTGTCACGGTACGGCTCCTTTGGTCAGCGCAGACCGGGCTGATGCTCGACGATATCGCGCATGCGCTGGCGCAGCGCGCGTTCTCGCAGGCGCTCGGCCTCGTAATCTTCGCTCAGGCCGCGCCACAACGAAATCGCCATCAGCACGATCACGCCGGTGAACGGCAGCGCAAACACGATGGTCGCCGTCTGCACCGACTTCAACCCGCCGGCCAGCAGCAGGCTGGCGGCAATGCCGGCGACCAGCAGGCCCCAGGTGATCTTCACGCGGGCGCTCGGGTTCGGGTCGCCGCCGCTGGTCATCATGCCCAGCACCAGCACCGCCGAATCGCCCGAGGTGACGAAGAACACCACCACCAGCACCGTCGCCAGGCCCGACATCAGCGTGCCCAGCGGCAGCTGATCGAACATCGCGAACAGCGCGGTCGAGACGTCGGCCTTGACGGCGTCGGCGATCGGCAGGTGCTGGATGATTTCCATGTTGAGTGCTGCGCCGCCGAACACCGAGAACCACAGGAAGGCCGCTGCGGCAGGCGCGGCCACGGTACCGAGGATGAACTGGCGCACCGTGCGCCCACGCGACACGCGGGCGATGAACAGGCCCACGAACGGCGCCCATGAGACCCACCACGCCCAGTAGAAGATGGTCCAGCCACCGACCCAGCCGCTGTCGCGGAACGGTGTCATGCGCAGGCTCATGCGAACGAATTCGCTCGCATAGGTGCCCAGCGTGGTCGTGAGCGTGTCGATGATGGCCACCGTCGGCCCGAGTATGAACACGGCCATGGCCAGCAACGCAGCCAGGACGAGATTGAAGGTCGACAGCCACTTGATGCCGCGGCCCACGCCACTGACGGCCGAAACCAGGAACAGCACCGTGGTGACGGCGATGATTCCGAGCTGCGAGCCCTGCCCCACCGGCAACCCCAACACCGCGTTGAGGCCGCTGTTGATCTGCAGCGCGCCCATGCCGAGAGAGGCCGCCACGCCGAATGCCGTCGCGATCACGGCCAGCACGTTGACGACCGGCCCCAGGTGCTTCATCGGCGCCCAGGGCAGCGCCTCGACGGCCGTGCTGACCAGCGCCGAGCCGCCGCGGCGGAACTGGAAGAACGCGATCGCCAGCGCGACCACGCTGTACACCGCCCAAGGGTGCACGCCCCAATGGAAGAAGCTGTAGCGCATGGCCGCATGCGCGGCCTCGGGCGTGTGCGCCGCGATGCCCGGCGGCGGTGCGCCGTAGTGC
This sequence comes from Variovorax sp. Soil_C_39, assembly GCF_057656815.1. NCBI lineage: Bacteria > Pseudomonadati > Pseudomonadota > Betaproteobacteria > Burkholderiales > Comamonadaceae > Variovorax > Variovorax sp. Soil_C_39. Next base: position 296,842 of record NZ_JBDGJQ010000002.1, on the reverse strand, counting down.
GAGACAGGCTCGGCCACGCCCCAGAACACCAGGCCGATGCCCATGCCCGCGGCGAACAGCATCGCGAACCAGGCGCCGACGGAGAACTCGGGCTCTTCGTCTTCGGCACCGAGCTTCAAATCGCCGAAGCGGCTGAATGCCAATACCAGTGCGAGCACGACCAGGCCCAGCACCACCCACAGGTAGAACCAGCCGAAGTTGTGCGTGATGAGGGCCAGTGCGCCGTCGAACACGGCGCCCAGGTGGGCGGGCGCGACGATGCCCCACAGGACGATGGCCAGGATCAATCCGGCCGAGACGATGAGTTGCATGTTTTTTTCCCTTGGTGACCGGCCTCGCCGTCCAGGGACATCCTGGAGCGGCGGCGGGAAGCACGGGCTTCCGGCGCGATATGGCGGTCGAATGGAACGGCAGCGAGGAGGCCCGATGTGGCAGCACGCCTGTCGTGTGCGCGTCCGGGGACGCGGCGACGGGGCCGTCAGCAAGGGCGTCGGACTCGTGGACGGCAATGGCTGCACGCGGTGGCGCAGCCTCGACGTCCGTTGCCGAACCCATGAAGTCTAAAGGGCTACATGAATTCAGCAGCGTGAAGAAGTAGACAGATCCGGTAGTTGACTTGCATTGGCAGCGGTCAATCCGGCCTCTGTTCCCCGCTTACAGCTTCTCTGTCTCGCCGCTGCGCGGCTGCCATTTCATGAGGCGCCTCTCGATCCAGCCGACCAGCCCATCGAGCAGCAGCGCAAAGGCCGTGAGCACCACGATGCCCGCGAACACCGTGTTCACGTCGAAGGTGCCTTCGGCCTGCAGGATCAGGTACCCCACCCCGCGCGCCGAGCCCAGGTACTCGCCGACCACCGCCCCTACGAACGCCAGCCCCACCGAGGTGTGCAGGCTCGAGAACACCCAGCTGGTAGCGCTCGGCAGGTACACGGTGCGCAGCAGTTGCCGCTGGTTGGCGCCGAGCATCTTCGCGTTGGCCAGCACCACCGGGCTCACCTCGCGCACGCCCTGGTAGACGTTGAAGAAGACGATGAAGAACACCAGCGTCACCGCCAACGCCACCTTGCTCCAGATGCCAAGGCCGAACCACAGCGCGAAGATCGGCGCCAGGATCACGCGCGGCATCGAGTTGGCCGCCTTGATGTACGGATCGAGGATGAGGCTCGCAGTGGGCGCCAGCGCGAGCCAGAGTCCGCAGGCCAGCCCGAGCAGCGTGCCGATGCCGAAGGCCAGCACGGTTTCGAGCAGCGTGGTGCCCAGGTGGCGGTAGATGTCGGCGTTGCCCTTCAGGCCGTCGGGGAACAGCGGGTTCGGCGGCACAGCGAACGGCAGGAACCAGCTCCAGATGCGCCCCGCCACCTGCACCGGCTCGCCGAGGAAGAAGGCGATCTGCTGGTTGCGCGACGCGAGATGCCATGTCGCGAGAAGCACCACCAGCAGCATCAACTGCCAGAAGCGCGCATTGCGTTCGTTCAGGCCGAAGCGAGACATCATGCGGCCTTTTTCAGTTGCTGCGCATAGCCCTTCAGCACCTCGTCGCGCAGCACCTCCCAGATCCGCGTGTGCAGCTCGACGAAGCGCGGGTGCGTGCGCACCTCGGCCACGTTGCGTGGCCGCGCAAGGTCGATCTCGAACTCGCCGATCGGGTGCGTGGCCGGGCCGGCCGAGAGCACCACGACGCGGTCGCTCATCGCGATCGCCTCGTCGAGATCGTGCGTGATGAACAGCACCGCCCTCTTGCGGAGATTCCAGAGATCGAGCACTTCGTTCTCCATCAGCTGACGCGTCTGGATGTCGAGCGCGCTGAAGGGTTCGTCCATGAGCAGGATGTCCGGGTCGAGCACCAGCGTCTGCGCGAGCGCCACGCGCTTGCGCATGCCGCCCGAGAGCTGGTGCGGATAGCGATCGCCGAAGCCCGAGAGCCCCACGCGTGAAAGCCATGCCTCGGCCTGTTCACGTGCATCGGCATCGGGCACGCCGCGATACTGCAGCCCCACCATCACGTTGTCGATGGCATTGCGCCACGGCATCAGCGCCTCGGTCTGGAACATATAGCCCGCGCGCGCATTGATGCCGGCAAGCGTCTGGCCGAACACCTTCACGGTGCCCGAAGACGGCACGAGCAGCCCCGCGGCCACGTTGAGCAGCGTCGACTTGCCGCATCCCGTCGGTCCCACCACCGAGACGAACTCGCCAGCGCGCACGCGCAGCGTGGTGTCGGCCACCGCGGTGTAGCGCTGGCCGGGATCGTCGCGCGAATGGAAGATGCAGTGAATCGAAAGAAGCTCGAGTGCGTGGTCGGACATGTCGGGCAAATTTCTGGTGCCGGGCACCGCAAGAAAAAACCCGGCCGGAGCCGGGTCGCGAAGGCGTTCGAAATCAGGCTTTGAACCTGTCCTTCGCGCGCTTTGCAAAATCGTTGGTGTAGGTCTTCGCCAGGTCGATCCGGTCGGCCTTCACAGCGGTGTCGAAGCTCGCGATCGCAGCCAGTGCGGTCTTGGGGCCCTCCTCGGGCACTAGGCCGTCGGTGGCGATCGACTCGCGCACCTTGTCGAACGAGGCGAGATACAGCGCACGGTCGCCGAGCAGGTAGGTCTCGGGCACCGTCTTGATGATGTCGCCGGGCCCCGCCGTCTGCAGCCACTTGAGGCCGTGGACGATCGCGTTGGCCAGCGCCTGGCAGGTGTTGGGATTCTTCCGCACGAAGTCCATCGGCGCATAGAGGCACGCCGCGGGCATCGGGCCGCCGAATACCTGCTGCGTGCCTTTCAGCGTGCGCGTGTCGCTGATGATCTTCACGTCGCCCTTCTGCTCGAGCATGGTCATGACGGGGTCGGTGTTGCTGATCGCGTCGATCTGCCCCGAGCGCAGCGCCGTGAGCGCCCCTGCCGCGACGCCCACGCCGATGTAGCTCACGTCGCTGGCCTTGAGGCCGCCGCGCGACAGCACGAGGTTGGCCACCATGTTGGTCGACGAGCCCGGTGCCGAGACGCCGATCTTCTTGCCCTTGAGATCCGCGATGCCCGTGTAGCCCGCCATGTTCTTGGTCGACACGCCCACGGCGATCTGCGGTGCGCGGCCCTGCAGCACGAAGGCCTGAAAGAACTGGTTCTTCGCCTGCAGGTTGATGGTGTGCTCGTAGGCACCGGAACACACGTCGGCCGAGCCGCCGACCACCGCCTGCAGCGCACGCGCGCCGCCGGCAAAGTCAGAGATCTCGATCTCGAGCCCTTCGGCCTTGAAGTAGCCGAGCTGTTCGGAAATGGTGAGCGGCAGGTAGTAGAACGCCGCCTTGCCACCGACTGCAATGGAGATCTTCGTCTTCTCGAGCTTGGCTTGCGCAAAGACCCGCGGCAGTGCGACCGAGGCGGCAGCGACTGCGGATGCGGTGATAAGGGTTCTGCGATGAAGCATGGCGCGGTCCTGCGGGGCTCTTGGATTCTTGAATTGAATCGAGCTTAGGGGCGCGTGCCTGCGCTCGGCATCGGGGTCATCCCGTGCGGGTTTCCACGTAAGCATGAAGGCCTCTAACGAGGCCTCTGCAGAGCGGGCCGAGGCCCTCTTACGGCGCGATAAAAAGGATCGCGATGTTGACCAGGAAACCCAGCGCCCACACCGCGCTGCGTGCACCGCCGAGGCCCTTGATGTAGAGCGCGATGTAGGCGAGCCGCAGCACCACGTAGGCCGCCGCGAACATGTCGAGCCGAGCCTGCGCGGCACCGAGCTGATGCGCGATGATCACCGCGCCGATGAAGAACGGCAGGCCCTCGAAGCTGTTGGCCTGGGCGCTGTTGGCACGCGCGCGCCAGCCGCTCTGCTTGCTCGCCCAGTCGCGCGGATGCATGTTGTCGTGCGGGCCGAAGCTGCCGGCCTTCGCGGTCCATGCGGCGAGGTACGGCAAACCGCAGGCGATGAAGACACACCAGTAGGCGATGGTGAGGGACGAGAAGGTCATGGGGTTGTCTTCATTGCGCAGCGGCGGCTGCTTGCTATCGACGATCGACCAGCGCGTGCGCGATGGTGCCGAGGTCCACGTATTCGAGTTCGCTGCCGGCGGGCACGCCGCGCGCGAGCCGCGTGACGTTGAGGCCGCGCTGCTTCAGCGTTTCGCCGATCACGTGCGCGGTGGCCTCGCCTTCGGCCGTGAAGTTGGTCGCCAGGATGACCTCGCTGACCGTGCCGTCGAGCGCCCGCTCGAACAGCTTCTGCAAGCCGATGTCCTTCGGCCCGATACCGTCGAGCGGGCTGAGCTTTCCCATCAGCACGAAGTAGTAGCCACGGAACGCATTGGTGCGTTCGAGCGCGGCCTGGTCCGCCGGTGTCTCGACCACGCAGAGCTTGGTCGCGTCGCGTCGCGGGTCGAGGCACACATGGCACACCGGCGCTTCGGTAAAAGTGTTGCAGCGCTCGCAGTGGCGCACGCTGCCGGCCGCCTGCTGCAAGGCGCGCGACAGCAGCTGTGCGCCCTCGCGGTCGTGCTGCAGCAGGTGGAAGGCCATGCGCGAGGCCGACTTGACCCCCACACCCGGCAGGCGGCGCAATGCATCGACCAGCGCGTCGAGCGAACTGGCGTCGGCCATCCGTGGCTCAGAACGGCAGCTTCATGCCGGGCGGCAGGCCCGGCATGCCGGCCGTCAGCTTGCCCATCTTCTGCTCGCTCGTCTCCTCGGCCTTGCGCACCGCGGCATTGAAGGCGGCGGCCACCAGGTCTTCGAGCATGTCCTTGTCGTCGGCCAGCAGGCTCGGGTCGATGGTGATGCGCTTGACGTCGTGCTTGCAGGTCATCACGACCTTGACCAGGCCCGCGCCCGACTCGCCTTCGACCTCGATGGTGGCCAGTTCTTCCTGGGCCTTCTTGAGGTTGTCCTGCATTGCCTGCGCCTGCTTCATGAGGCCGGCCAGTTGTCCTTTGTTGAACATCGTTGGTCCTGAATGGTTGGGATGAATGAATGAAGAAAGGATAAGTGAGTGAGCGCCCGGTGCGTCGTGCGCCGATGCGGCCGGGTCAGGCCGGCTTGAGCGTTCCGGGCACGATCTTCGCATCGAATTCGCGCATCAGCATCTGCACCTCGGGGTCGTTGCGGATGGCCTCTTCGGCGACCCGCTGCCGCTCGTCGGCGGCCTGCTTGTTGCGGCGTGCGGGGCTGTCGACCACGGCGCCGATCTCGATCGCGAGCTTCACGCCGTGCCCGAGCGCGGCCAGCGCATCGGTGAGCTTCTCGCGCGCCGACGGCTGGTTGAGCAGTTCGCGTTCGACGCGCAGTATCCACTGGTCCACGTCGCGCGCCACGAGCTGCGACTGCAGCGCGAGTTCGCGTGCGAGCGCGCTGATGCTTTCGGCCGCCACCATCTGCGTGACCGTGGCATGCCAGAAGTCGCCGTCCTCGCTCGGCGGGATCGGCGCCGCGGGGCCGCGCTGCGCCTCGGGCCGCGGCACGTCGCGCTGGCCCGGCGGCGGCTGCACGCGCATCGGCACTGCGACCACCTTGGCCTCGCCCTCCACCGGCACCGCCCCTGCGGGCACCGGCGGCCGGGGTTCGTGGCGCCGGACCGGCTCGCTGACCACCGTCAGGCGCTGCACCGCCGGGGTGCCAGCGGGCGGCGGCACGGGCGCCGGGGCATCGGCGATCTGGCGCAGCGGCGGTGCAGCCACGGGGGCCGCAGCCGCGCGCGGGGCGTCATTCAGAGTTTTTTTTTCCGCGGAGGCCGAAGGGCCCGGGGTGGCGGCAGCGCCCGCTGACGGCTTGAACGCCAGCAAGCGCAGCAACACCATCGTGAGGGCGGCGTACTCGTCGGGCGCCAGGCCAAGCTCGCCGCGGCCGTGCAGGCAGAGGCTGTAGAGCAGCTGCGTTTCGTCGGCCGGCATCAGGGCCGCAAGGCGCGCGGTGTCGACCGCGTCGGGATCGGTGGCATCGGTGGCCGCTTCGGCGCGCGAGGGCACCGCCTGCAGCACCGCCATGGCCTGCAGCACCGCCGTCATTTCCTCGAGCGTCGAAGCCGCCGACATGCCGTCGACGCGCAACGCCTCCGAGGTGTCGACCACCGTCCGGCCGTCGCCCAGCGCCAGCGCCTCGATCAGCTTGAACACATGGCCTCGGTCCACGCTGCCGAGCATCTGGCGCACGCCGGCTTCGACCAGCTCGCCATTGCCGAAGGCGATCGCCTGGTCGGTCAGCGAGAGCGCATCGCGCATCGATCCGCGCGCGGCGCGCGCCAGCAGGCGCAGCGCCTGCGGTTCGGCCGGCACCTGCTCGGTCTGCAGCACGCTCGTGAGGTGTTCGAGCACCGTCTCGGGCGCCATCGGTCGCAGGTTGAACTGCAGGCAGCGCGACAGCACCGTGACCGGCACCTTCTGCGGATCGGTGGTCGCGAGCACGAACTTGAGGTATTCGGGCGGCTCCTCGAGCGTCTTCAGCATCGCGTTGAACGCGGTGTTGGTGAGCATGTGCACTTCGTCGATCATGAAGACCTTGAAGCGCCCCTGCACCGGCTTGTAGACCGCCTGCTCGAGCAGCGACTGCACCTCGTCCACGCCGCGGTTCGAGGCCGCGTCGAGTTCGGTGTAATCGACGAAGCGACCCGAGTCGATGTCCTTGCAGGCCTGGCACACGCCGCAGGGCGTGGCCGTGATCCCGCCCTGCCCGTCCGGCCCCTGGCAGTTGAGCGACTTGGCCAGGATGCGCGACACCGTGGTCTTGCCCACGCCGCGCGTGCCGGTGAAGAGATAGGCGTGGTGCAGGCGCTGCGTGGTCAGCGCGTTCTCGAGCGCCTGCACCACGTGCCCCTGGCCGACCATCTCACCGAAGGTTTTGGGACGGAACTTGCGAGCGAGCACGAGATAGGACATTGGGGGCATTCTAAAAGCCGCGGACCGGCGACTTCACGCTTGTTACCGCACGGTGCCACCGAAATCGCATTCACGCCCTCGCGGCGGGGGCAAGTTCACGCGGTTAGAATCGACCCTGACGGGCCTCCCTGCATGGTGAAGTGGCCAACCGGGTCAGGTGGGGAACCAAGCAGCCCTAACTGCGTAGTCAGTGCCAGGGGTAAGGCTCGTCAACTTCTTCAGCCGCTCGTTTCATCACTCACGCGAGTGAAACGAAACGCAGCGCGCCACGCGCCGCGGCCGCCCCGCTCGCCATCGACGCGGTCAGCAGATAGCCGCCGGTCGGCGCCTCCCAGTCGAGCATTTCCCCTGCCGCGAACACACCGGGCAATGCCGTCGCCATCAGCGCCGGATCGAGCGCATCGAAGCGCACACCGCCGGCAGTGCTGATCGCCTCGTCGACCGGCCGGGTCGCGACCAGCTTCAGCGGCACCGCCTTGATGGTGGCTGCGAGCTGCACCGGGTTCTGCATCGCTTCCTTGCTCAGCACTTCGTGCAACACGCCCGACTTGGTGCCTTCGATGCCGAGACGACTCTTGAGGTGGCTGCTCAACGAACGCGCGCCGCGCGGATGCTTCACCGCGGCGAGCACCTGCTCGGCGCTGCGGTCGGGGAGCAAGTCGAGCAGCAACGTCGCACTGCCGTTCGCGGCGATCTCGTCGCGCAGGAGCGCCGACGCCGCATAGACCAGGCTGCCTTCGATGCCCGTGGCCGTGGCGACGAACTCGCCCCTGCGGGCGAAGTGGCGCCCCTGACTGTCGGAGAAAGCGATCGCGACCGACTTGAAGGGCTGCCCCGCGAAGCGGCTCGAAAAATGTTCGCTCCAGCCTGCGCCGTCGAAGCCGCAGTTGGCGGGCAGCAGCGGCGCCACCGCCACGCCCTGTGCCTGCAGCCACGGTGCCCACGCGCCGTCGGAACCCAGGCGGGCCCAGCTCGCGCCGCCCAGCGCCAACACCACGGCATCCGCCTTGGCCATGACCTCGCCAGCGGGCGTGGCAAAGCGCAACGCGTTCGCATCGAATGCCCCCTCACCCCCCCAGCGATGCCGCATGTGGAACTGCACCCCCGCCGCGCGCAAGCGGTGCAGCCACGCGCGCAGCAGCGGCGCCGCCTTCATGTCGCTCGGGAACACCCGGCCCGAGGTACCGACGAAAGTGTCGATGCCAAGCCCGGCCGCCCATTCGCGCACCTGCTGCGGACCGAAAGCCGCGAGCATCGGTTCGAGCTGCGCGCGCCGTTCGCCGAAGCGCGTCACGAACACCTCGAAGGGCTCCGAGTGCGTGAGGTTCAGCCCGCCCCGGCCGGCCAGCAGGAACTTGCGGCCCACCGAGGGCATGGCGTCGTACAGGTGCACCTGTGCGCCGGAAGCGCTCAGGACTTCGGCCGCCATGAGGCCGGCGGGTCCGCCGCCAATGACGGCGACGGTGGGAGAAACAGTCATTCGAGATTCACCAGTTCGCCCTGCCCGGTGAGGAACGCGACGCGCACCGTGGCACCAGGATAGGCATGTTGCACTGCCGCGCGGTAGCGCTGCATCTGTGCGATCAGCAGCGCATCCCGCTCGGGACGCGCGGCCGACTTGTAGTCGAGGATCCACCAGGCGCCGCTGTCGCGCTCGCGCACGAGTCGGTCGATGCGCAGGGTTTCGCCTTCGTGCACGAGCGTGACCTCGTTGCCGTGCCAGTCGATCCTCCGATCGTCCCACACCCAGGCGCCGGCTCCCGCGCGGATGCGTTCGGCCAGCACGGCCGCGCCGCGTGCCTGTTGCGGCTCGAGCATGAATTCGCGCGCCACGGCACGCACATGCGCAGCCGGCAGCGCCTCGCCCGGCACGGCCCATTCGAGCAGGCGGTGCATGGCTTGCCCGAACGCGGCAGCGCGCGCATCGGCCGTGGCGGCCGCTGCCTTCCTGGCGGCTGCCGGCGCGGAAAGCCCGGCTGGCAGCAGCGGCAGTTGCTTCAGCACGAAGCTGCCCGTCGGCGTCTCGAGCGGCAGCGCGGCGACCGGCTCGTCGGCCTCGACGTGCGTGCAGGCCGGCGCGAGCCGCGTCCACCAGCTGCCCTCGTTGGCGCGCGCCGGGCGCACCGACGACAGCACCAGCCGCTCCCGCGCGCGCGTGGTGGCCACGTAGAGGCCGTTGAGCTCCTCGCGGTGGCGCGCCCGCTGTTCCTCGTCGAGCAGCGTGGCGGCACAGCCGGGCGGCGTCTTTTCGCTCGCGAGGAACACGAAGCGTGTGGGCGCACTGTCGCTGCCCTTCCATTCGACGAGCACGCCCATGGTCTGCGCACGCGACGGCGGCGCGTCGCAGTCGAGCATGAGCACGGTGTCGGCTTCGAGGCCCTTGGCGCCATGCACCGTGAGCAGTTGCACCGCGTCGGGCGCGGCCACCGAGGGCGCCCTGACGCCGCCCGCGCGCAGCGCACGCACCAGTGCATACGGCGTGGTGAAGCGTGCGCCATCGATCTCGAGCGAGGCCGCGAGCAGGCCGCGCAGGTTGGCGAGCGCGCCCTGCCGCATGGCCGGCGGCATGGCGGCGCCGAAGCGCGCCAGCACGTCGCCGTCGTGGAAGATCGCATCGAGCGCATCGTGCGGCGGCAGGTTCACGAGCCAGCGCTGCCAGCGCTTGAGCCGGATGCCGGCCTCGACCAGCGCCGGCGGCAGGTTCTCGCCCTTCTGCAACAGTCCGAACCAGCTCACCGACGGCAACTCGCGCTGCCGCAGCGCCAGCTGCACGAGCGCGTCGTCACCGATGCCGAAAAGCGGCGACTTGAGCGCGCGCGCCAGCGAGAGGTCGTGCGCGGGCGAGACCAGCGCATCGATCAGCGCCACCACGTCCTGCACCTCGGGCGCGTCGTGCAGTTCGTTCTTCTCGGGCTGCTGCACGGGGATGTGAAGGCTGCGCAGCGCGTCCTGCATGGCCGCGAGCCGGCTGCGCCGGCGCGCGAGCACCATGATCTGCCGCGGCGCGGTGCCGTCGGCAATGCACTGCGCGATCCAGCGCGCGGCCTGCTCGCATTCCTTCTGCAGCAATTGCTCCTCGGGCAGCACGCGCGGCGTGACGAGGCTGTCGCGCCAATGCAGCATGCCTTCGTCGGGCGGTAGCCCGGCTTGGGCCATGGCTGATTCGAGCGCATCGCGTTCGATGGGCGGTAGCTTGAGCAGCTCGCCTTCGTCCTGGCGTTCGGTGGTGTGCGCGCGGTAGCCATCGAACTCGCCTGCATCCTGCGCGACGAGCATGGCCTGATTGACCAACCCGACGATCTTGCGCGCGTTGCGGTGCGTGTGGTCGCAGTTGAGCAGCTCGCCGCCCAGGCCCTCGCGCACGAACTTCTTCGCGGCGATGAACACCTGTGGCTCGGCACGGCGGAAGCGGTAGATGCTCTGCTTCGGGTCGCCGACGATGAAGACGCGCGGCGCGCTGCCGCCGGCGCCGGTGTAGGCGCTGAGCCAGCCGTAGAGCGCCTGCCACTGCAGCGGGTTGGTGTCCTGGAATTCGTCGATGAGCAGGTGCGCCACGTGCGCATCGAGCCGCTCCTGCACCCAGCCCGAGAGCGCCGACTGGCCCAGCAGCAGTTGCGCGGCCTGCTCGACGTCGTTCATGTCGACCCAGCCGTGGGCGCGCTTGACGTCGGCGAAGGCCGCCACCAGCAGCCGCGTGAGCCGCGTCATGCGCTGCTGGTAGAGCCAGGCCGCATGCTGCGCCTGCGCGGCGCAGAGCGTCTGCAGTTCGGCTTCGGCCTCCTGCGCGGCGGGGAATTTCTGCAGGTTCTTGTTGAGGCGGTCTTCGGTCGCGACGAAGAAGTTCTTGCGCAGGTGCGACAGCGCGGCCGCGAGCGAATCGCGCGCCGGCTCGCCGGTGCCGAACACGTCGATGATCGCCTCGGCCGCCTTCTGCGGCGTCTTGTTGGCCTCGCGGCCGAGCGCGGCGGCGCGGTCGAGCCAGCGCCGCCGGGCCGACTCGCCGCGCAGCGCGTCGGTCGGCTCGTCGAGTCCCGCGAGCGATGAAAATCGCACGCCGAAAGGCTCCACCGCCGCGGCGGGGTCGGCCAGCGAGAACTCGACGCGTCGCGTGAGGGCCTCGCCGAGCGCCTTGGCGGTCTGCGAGCGGCCATAGGTCGCGACCACGGCGTAATAGTCGGCCAATGCCTGCCGGTCGGCCGTCACGGCTTCGAAGAACGGACGCCAGGTGCGTGCACGCGCCTCGGCATCGTCCTCGAGCAGTTCGTAGTTCGCGGGCAGCCCGAGTTCGCGCAGCACCGCGAGCGGCGCATTGCGCAGCAGGCCCGCAAACCAGGCATGGAAGGTTCGGAACTGCACCGGCCGGCCGCCTTCGAGCAGGCGCCGGTAGAGGCCTTGCAGGCGCGGCACGGCGGCCAGCGCGGCATCGGGCGCTACACCGCGGACCACGAGTTCGCGCATCAGCTCCTCGGGGTTGCGCTCGGCGAACTGTTCGAGCCACTGGTCGAGCCGCTCGCGCATTTCCCCGGCCGCCTTCTTGGTGAAGGTGATCGCGAGGATCTCGTGCGGCTCGCAGGCCGACTCGCCCTCTTCGAGCAGCGCGCGCAGGATGCGCGAGACCAGCATCCAGGTCTTGCCCGCACCGGCGCAGGCCTCGACCGCGACGGAGCGCCGCGGATCGCAGGCGACGGTGTAGAACGCCTCGCGCGTGACGTGGCGGCCGTTGTGTTCGTAGGCGGCGCCGTTCATGCCTTGCCTCCCGCAACGATGGGCGCCGCATCGGCCCAGAAGTCCTTGCGGCACAGGCCGCGCGCCGCGCAGTACTCGCACACGGCGCCCTCCCCCAGCGGCGGCAGCGGCGCGCCCCCGGCGATGCGCGTGAAGTCGTCGAGGATGCCGGCCACGAGCACGTCGCGCGCCGGCCCGACGAGCGGCTGCTCGACCGTCTGCGTGCCCGACGATTTCTCGCCGACATTGACGTAGGCCGCGCGCAGCGTGTCGTCGGCCAGCAGTGCCGCATAGAACGCGAGCTGCGTGTCCTCGGCCGGGTCCTTCACGCGTTCCTTGGTGACCGCGGCCGACTCGGTCTTGTAGTCGATCACGAAGGCCTGGCCGCCGGGCATCCGGTCGATGCGGTCGAGCCGGCCGACGAGTTGCAGGTTGCCGAGCGGCAGTTCCTTCCAGGGCTCGGATTCGTCGAACACCGCGCCGCTCGCCTCGTGGCCTGCCAGCCATTGAAGATAGCCGTCGCGCACCGCCGGCCAGGCCGCGGCGAACGGCAGGAACTCGGCGTCCGAGAGCGCGAACTCGCGCGTGGCGCGTTCCGACGCTGCGGTGATCAGCGCCACGCGTTCCGGCAGCTCGCTGGTGGGCGCGGTCTTGAGCGCGTCATGGAAATGGCCCAGCACCGCATGCAGCCAGTTGCCGAAGTCGCGCTTGTCGATTTCGGCGTCGAGCTCGTCGGCACTGCGCAGTCCCAGCTGGCGCAAGGCGAAGAAGCGGTACGGACAGCGGCGCAGGTCTTCGTAGACGCTGGTCGAGATGTTCTTGAGCGGCAACAGCGCGCCCGAGGGTGTCGGACACGGGGTCGGGTCGAGCGCGACGTCGCGCGGCAGGCGCGGATCGTCGCCAGGCTGCAGCGCATGGTCGAGCTGCAGCGCCTGCACCAGCGGACTCGGGCGGACCGGTTCGCCGCTGGCGTCCGACTGGCGCCAGAGCACTTCGCAGCAGGGATTGCACAGCGCCGCGGCCCAGGCCGAGCGCTGCGCAGCCTCGAGCGTCTCGCGCGCGGCGAGCCCCAGCTCGGCGCGCTGCGCGGCGCTCCAGTTGCCGGGTGGTTCGGGCGATGCGGGCAGGCGCCGGTCGTCGCAGCCGGGGATCACCACGGCGGCGAAGGTGCGGCCCAGCAGCTGGTGCAGCGGCAGCACCACGACCTGCGGCAGCTCGCTGCCCGCGGGCGGCACGAAGCTCGCGTCTTCCAGCACGTCGCGGACCCAGGCGGTGAACTCGGCGAGCGTGTGGCGTCCGCCCGGAAAATCGCCCTCTTCGCCGTGCGCGTCGGCATCGAGCCAGAGCGCGGCGATCACCTTGGCGCCGGCCATGTCGGCCGCGAGCGGCGCCCACTGGCCACCGGCGTCGAGCAGCTCGCGCAGCGCGCGCAGCCAGTCGGCCAGCGGCCGCGCCCGGGCCATGGCCATGCGGCGGCCTTCGATGCCTTCGGTGAACGCGAGCAAGGCCACGTCCTGCGGCTTCTCGCTGCGCGCCACCTGCGCGCACCAGGCCGACCATTCGCGCACGCCTTCGCGCCGCAGCCGCGCCTCGAGCGCCTGCACGGCCATCGCATCGCCATCGGCGCCGCTCTTGAGCCATTCGAGCACAGCGTCGCTGCCGGCATCGTGCGCGCAGGCGCGCAGCGCGCTCATCAGGGCAGCGGCGGCGCGCGTGGTGGACAGCTTCCATCCGGTCTCGTCGTGCGCCACCACGCCGCGGGCCTGCAACTGCGCGCCGATGCGGCGCGTGAGCGCGCGGTCGGTCGCGATCAGCGCGACGGGCTCGCGGCCCTCGGCCAGGTGCCGCAGCACGCAGGCGGCCGCGAGTTGGGCCTCGTCCTCGGCATCGGTGGCCACATGCGCGCCCACCGCCCTGGCCGCAGACGCCGCGGGCACCAGCGACAGATGGACCGCGCGGTCGCCCCAGAGCGCGCACAGCGTCTGCGTCAGCGGATCGGTTTGGAAGCCCTCGAGCGCGATCAGCGCATCGACCTGCGTGCGCACGCCGTCGCGCAGCAGCACGTCGGTGGCGTAGCCCGAATTGGCCGCCCAGGCCACGGCCACGCGGACCAGCGCGCTCTCGAGGCGGAACCACTCCGACTCGCTGCCCGCTTCGGCCACGCGCGCCGCGCGCTGCGCCCATTCGCCGCCGCGCGCCTCGGGCGATGCCGCGGCCGCGAGCGGTGCGAGCTGGTAGGCCAGCTCGACCACGCGCCCCGCCAGCGCGAAACGCTCGGCGGCAAAGCCGGCCTGTGACAGCAGCGCCTGGGCGGTGACGAGATCGCGCGCCATGTCGAAAGCGATGTCGTAGCCGGTGGGCAGGAAGCCCTCGAGGCTGCGCGCCCAGTTGCGTGTGGTCTCGAAGCGGGGCGCAAAGCCGGCATGGCCGCAGCGCGACCACATCGCGTGCGCCACGCCCATGAGCTGCGCATAAGGCACCAGCACCACCGTGCGCGCCGCATGCAGCTCGCGCTCGGCGACGACGCGCGCAATGCGCGCGATCACGCCGTCGGCGGGGTCGCACCACAGGGCCTGGACGGGGTGTCCTTCGTTCATGTTCTCTCGGGGGGTTTGAAGCGTGGGGAAAGCGTGGGAAGAGCGTCGCACCAAGGGCTTTTGCTATCGGCGCGATAGCGTTCCGCCAGCCACGCCGCCCCTTGGTTTCTGTCACAATGACCAGCACTTTAGCTGCACCGAAACCTCTCCGCGCACAAGGACACATCCATGGCCAGCGACCTGATCAAACACATCTCCGATTCCTCGTTCGAAGCCGACGTGCTCAAGTCCAGCCAGCCCGTGCTGGTCGACTACTGGGCCGAATGGTGCGGCCCGTGCAAGATGATCGCCCCGATCCTCGACGAAGTCTCGACCGCCTACGAAGGCAAGCTGCAGATCGCGAAGATGAACGTCGACGAGAACCGCGACATCCCGGCCAAATTCGGCATCCGCGGCATCCCCACGCTGATGCTGTTCAAGGACGGCCAGCTGGCCGCCACCAAGGTCGGCGCCATGAGCAAGGCACAGCTCACCGCGTTCATCGACCAGCAACTCGCCTGATGCATTTCAGGCGGCCAGCGCGCAACGCGCTGGCCCTTGCGCTTTTTTTCCTGTCATAATCTCCCGCAGATCACCGGATCATTCAGGTCCGGTCGAATTCCCCGGTTTGTGCGGCAACTCTCGCCGCACATCAAACCTCCCCCCGTTTGTTCGATCGATTACCCCGCGAGGGGTCATTCCATGCACTTAAACGAACTCAAGGCACTCCACGTGTCTGAAGTCCTCAAGCAAGCCGAGGCTCTTGAAATCGAAAACGTCGGCCGCATGCGCAAGCAGGAGCTGATGTTCGCGATCATCAAGAAACGCGCCAAGGCCGGCGAGCAGGTCTTCGCCGACGGTGTGCTCGAAATCCTGCCCGACGGCTTCGGCTTTCTGCGCAGCCCCGACACCAGCTTCACCGCCAGCACCGACGACATCTACATCTCGCCGAGCCAGGTGCGCCGCTTCAACCTGCACACCGGCGACATGATCGAAGGCGAGGTGCGCACGCCCAAGGACGGCGAGCGCTACTTCGCGCTGACCAAGCTCGACAAGGTCAACGACGGTCCGCCCGAGCAGAACAAGCACAAGGTGATGTTCGAGAACCTGACGCCGCTGTTCCCCAAGGTGCAGATGAAGCTCGAGCGCGACGGCATCAAGAGCGAAGAGAACATCACCGGCCGCGTCATCGACATCATCGCCCCCATCGGCAAGGGCCAGCGCGCCCTGCTCGTGGCGCCGCCCAAGAGCGGCAAGACGGTGATGATGCAGCACATCGCCCACGCGATCAGCGCCAACTATCCCGAAGTGCACATGATGGTGCTGCTGGTGGACGAGCGGCCCGAAGAAGTGACTGAGATGCAGCGCACCGTCAAGGGCGAAGTCATCGCGTCGACCTTCGACGAACCCGCGGCGCGCCACGTGCACGTGGCCGAAATGGTCATCGAGCGCGCCAAGCGCCTGGTCGAGCTCAAGAAGGACGTCGTGATCCTGCTCGACTCGATCACCCGCCTTGCCCGTGCCTACAACAACGTCGTGCCCTCGTCGGGCAAGGTGCTCACCGGCGGTGTCGACTCCAACGCGCTGCAGCGCCCCAAGCGCTTCCTGGGCGCGGCGCGCAACGTGGAAGAAGGCGGCTCGCTGACCATCATCGGCACCGCGCTGATCGACACCGGCAGCCGCATGGACGAAGTGATCTTCGAGGAGTTCAAGGGCACCGGCAACTCCGAAATCCACCTCGACCGCCGCCTCTACGAAAAGCGCGTGTTCCCCTCGATCCAGCTCAACCGCAGCGGCACGCGCCGCGAAGAGCTGCTGCTGGCTCCCGAGATCCTGCAGAAGACCCGCATCCTGCGCCAGCTCATGTACAACATGGACGAGATCGAGTCGATGGAGCTGATGCTCAAGAACATGAAGGCGACGAAGACCAATGTCGAGTTCTTCGACATGATGCGTCGCGGCGGCTAGCTGCTCGCTGCCCCGGAAGAATGCCCGCTGCTCGCGGGCATTTTTCTTTCAGGTGCGCAGCGCCCGGCCCTCGGCGGCACTGCGCGTGCCGAGCGCCAGCAGCTCCATGAGCGCGACGGCTTCTTCGGGCGGAACGGGGTTGGGGCCGTGGCCGAGGATCGCGTCGCGCACCGCAGCATAGTAGTCGGCATAGTTGCCGGGCCGTGTCGGCACCCTGCGCATGCGCGCGATGCCATCGGCACCGGGCACCGTGAGTTCGCCGTCGAGCGGGTCGGCGCCCCAATCCTCACCCGGCGGACGCTGGCCGGCGCGCAGCGCGTCTTCCTGCGTGTCCACGCCATGCTTGACGAAGGTCCCACGCGTGCCGTGCACGATGTAGCGCGGCGCGGCATGGGCCGCGAGCGTGGTGGCGTGCAGCACCACGCGCAACGGCGCATGCGGCCCCGCCTCGTAGCGCAGCACCGCATGGAAGTAATCCTCGACCACGGCGCCGTCCCGCAGCGCGGCCGTGTCGAGCTGGAGCGTGTCCGGGCGGCCGAACAGCTGCACCGCCTGGTCGATTAGGTGCGCACCCAGGTCGACCCAGAGGCCGGCGCCGGGCACCGCCTGTTCACGCCAGCGCGCCCTGACCTCGGGACGGAAACGATCGAAGTGCGATTCGAAGTAGACCGGTCGGCCGAGTTCGCCGGCGGCGAGCAGGTCCTTGAGCGTGAGGAAGTCGGCGTCGAAGCGCCGGTTCTGGTAGACCGACAGGACCAGGTTGTTGCGCTCCGCCAACGATGCGAGGTCGCGCGCTTCGGCCACATCGAGCGTGAAGGGTTTGTCCACCACGACGTGCTTGCCGGCCTCGAGCGCCGTCCGGGCGACGGGATGGTGCTGGGCATTCGGCGTGGCCACCACCACCAGGTCGATGTCCGCGCGCGCGGCAAGCGCCGCCACGTCGGGCACCACGGCCACGCCGGGCCAGTCGGCCTGGACCTTGTGCGGCTGCGAACTCGCCACCGCCACCAGTTCGAGCCCCGGCACGGCCGAGAGCACGGGCGCATGAAAGGTCTGGCCGGCGAAACCGTAGCCGACGAGGCCGGCGCGCAGCATTCTGGAGGTCATCTGGGGCGTCTTCCGCTGAAAGCGCCCAGTATGCGATAATCGCTGGCTCCGCGAAAAGTGCAGCCGGGCGTCTTGCCCTGCGATTCCGTCAAGCTCGACGGAACGGTCGTCGACCCGGCGTGTGCCGGCCCAGGCGTCTTGTGGCTCTCGCATCGACCCCAAAGGAAATACCATGGCAAAAGAAGGCATTCACCCGAACTACCGCGAAATCCTGTTCGTCGACATGTCGAACGGCTTCAAGTTCGTGACCCGTTCGTGCGCGAACACCAAGGAAATGGCCAAGGCCGACGACGGCCGCGAACTGCCGCTGTTCAAGCTCGACACCACGAGCGAATCGCACCCCTTCTACACCGGCACGCAGAAGTCGGTCGACAACATGGGCGGTCGCGTCGAGAAGTTCCGCAACCGCTTCGGCAAGACCACTGGCGCTGCTTCCAAGTAAGGCACGCGCTTTCGCATCGAGGGCAGCCCGGTTTACCGCGCTGCCCTTTTTCTTGTCGACGACTGCCGCCCTACTTCGTACGTGAACCAGCCCACTCCTGCGATCGTTGCCCAGAGCGCCGTGCGCCGGTTGCCGCGCGTGGCGCTGCTGCTGCTGTGCGCCGCCTACCTGCTGCCGGGCCTCGTCGGGCGCGGCCCCTGGAAGAGCGCGGACATCTCGGCCTTCGGCTACATGGCCGAACTCGCCGCCAGCACCGAAGGCATCGCGCGCTGGTTCGATCCCATGCTGCTCGGCCTGCGGCCCGAGACGCCGGCGCTGATCCCCTACTGGATCGGCGCCTGGGCCATCAAGATCGCGCCCGCGTGGGTGCACCCCGACTTCGCGGTGCGCTTCGTCTTCGCGCTGATGCTCTGGGGCACCTTCACCGCCACCTGGTACGCCGTCTACTACCTGGCCCGCACGTCGCGCGCCCAGCCTGTGGCCTTCGCCTTCGGCGGCGAAGCACGGCCGACCGACTACGCACGCGCCATTGCCGACGGCGGCCTGCTCGCGCTGATCGCCTGCCTGGGCCTGGCGCAGCTCGGCCACGAAACCACGCCGGCCCTGGCGCAGCTGTATTTCGCATCGCACCTGTTCTACGGCGTCGCCGCGCTGCCGTACCGCCGGGTTGGGCCGACGATCGCGCTCGTCGTCGGCACCGTCGGCATGACATTGAGCGGCGGCCCCACGATCGGCCTGGCGCTGGCGGCGGGCAGCGCGCTGTTCATGGCCTACGAACGGCGCACCGCGCGCAAGACCGCGCCGACCTACGCCGACGATGACGAAAGCCCCGGCTACACGCGTGGCGCGCTCGCGGCGACAGCCGGCGTCTCGCTTGCGGCGGCGGCGCTGGCCGTGGGGCTGGGGCTGCTGCAATGGAAGATCGAGTTGCCGGGCGATCATTCCAACAGCGCATCGGTGCTCGGCGACCTGCGCAGCCATGCCAAGCTGCTGGTCTGGTTCACCTGGCCGGTCTGGCCGCTGGCCCTCTGGACGCTCTGGCGCTGGCGCCGCCAACTCACCGCGCGCCACGTGGCGCTGCCCTTCTGGTTCGCGCTGGTGCCATTGGCCGCCACCCTGACCACGAGCTACTCCGACCGCTCGCTGCTGCTGGCGCTGCCGGCTTTCGCCACGCTCGCGGCCTTTGCGCTACCGACCTTCAGGCGCAGCGCTGCCGCGCTGATCGACTGGTTCAACGTGCTGTTCTTCAGCGGCCTCGCCGTGCTCGGCTGGATCTACTGGATCGCCATGCAGACCGGCGTGCCGCCCAAGCCCGCGGCGAGCGTGTCGCGGCTGGTGCCCGGCTTCGTGCCCGAGTTCGCGCTCGTTCCGTTCGTGCTGGCGCTGGCTGCCACCATCGCGTGGTGCTGGCTGGTGCGCTGGCGCACCGGGCGCCACCGCGCGGCACTCTGGAAGACGCTGGTGCTGCCGGCCGGCGGCACCGCCCTGTGCTGGATGCTGCTGATGACGCTGTGGCTGCCTTCGATCGACTACGCGCGCAGCTATGTGCCGCAGGTGCGCGCGGTGACCGAGCGCGTCGGTCAGCCGGTCTGCGTGGCCGAGCTGGCGCTCAGCCGCGCGCACATCGCGGCGCTCAGGCACCACGGTCATTTCAACCTGCGCCCGCTGCTGCTCGGCACCGACTGCCCCTGGCTGCTCGTGAGCCCCGACGTCATCACCCGGCTGCACACCATCGTGCCGCTGGAGCAGTGGCGGTTCAGCGGCACCCTGCGGCGCCCCAGCAGCGCGAGCGACGACCTGCTGCTCTACCAGAAGATCGCGCCCGCCCAGTGATCGGCGAACGCGGTCTGATCGCACGGCACGCCGGCACGGTGCTGGTCGGCCAGTTGGCGGTGATGGCGTTCGGCGTGACCGACACCATCGTCGCCGGCCGCTATGCCGAAGGCGCGCTCGCCGCGCTGTCGGTGGGCTCGGCGATCTTCATCAGCGTGTTCGTGTCGCTCATGGGCGTGCTGCAGGCCCTGCTGCCGGTGTGGGCCGAACTCCACGGCGCTGGCCGTCCCAGCGAGGTCGGCCGCTCGGTGCGGCAGTCGCTCTACCTGGCGGCCATCGCCATCGCCGTGGGCATGGCGGTGCTGCTCTTTCCCGGTGCGGTGCTGCAATGGACCCAGGTGCCGCCCGCGATGCGCGCCGTGGTGGAAGCGTACCTGGCGGTGCTCGCGTTCGCGCTGCCGCCGGCGCTGCTGTTCCGCCTGTTCAGCACGCTCAGCCAGAGCCTCGGCAAGCCGCAGGTCGTGACCTGGCTGCAGATCGGCTCGCTGGCCGTGAAGCTGCCGCTCTCGGTCTGGTTCACTTTCGGCGGCGCCGGTCTGCCCGCGATGGGCCTGGTGGGCTGCGCCTGGGCCACGCTGTTCGTGAACTGGGCGATGCTCGGATGCGCAGCGTGGTTGTTGCGCAGCAGCAGCTTCTACCGCGGCTACCAGCTCTGGGAGCGCATCGAGCGGCCCGACTGGCAGCAGATCCGCCAGTTCGCGCGCCTGGGCATTCCCGGCGGCCTCGCGGTGCTGGTGGAAGTGACCTCGTTCACGCTGATGGCGCTGTTCATTGCACGGCTGGGCACCGCGGCGGCAGCGGCACACCAGATCGCGTCGAACCTGCTGGCCGTAGCCTACATGGTGCCGCTCTCGCTGGCCATCGCGACCAGCGCGCGGGTGAGCTTCTGGCTCGGCGCCGGGCAGGCGCACCGGGCGCGCCGCGCCTGCCGCCTCGGCTTCGAACTCACCGCCCTGTGCGCGCTGTTCTTCGCGGGCGCGATGGTGGCGCTGCGCTTCAAGCTGGCGCAGGTGTATTCCGACAACCCCGCCGTGGCCGCGCTGGCCGCGTCGCTGCTGCTGGTGGTGGCGGCCTACCATTTCGCCGATGCGCTGCAGACACTGTGCGTGTTCGTGCTGCGAAGCTACCGCGTCACCTTCATGCCGCTCGCCATCTACTGCACGCTGCTCTGGGGTGTCGGGCTCGGCGGCAGCTACCTGCTGGCCTACCGGGGCCTCGGTCCGTGGCCCGCCATGCAGTCGCCGCTGGCGTTCTGGCTCATGAGCGCGGGTGCGCTCGCGGTCACGGCGTTGTTGTTCGGCGCGCTGCTGCGCTGGACGATGCGGCGCTCGATGGGCCCGATGGGCTCGTAGGCGATTTCGCCAGCAGCCGCGCCTCGCGCACCCGGCTGGCGGGAAACACCAGCGCAAAACGCGAGCCCTTGCCCACGGTGCTTTCGATGCGCAGTTCGGCCCCGTGCCGCTGTGCGATGTGCTTGACGATCGCAAGGCCCAGGCCGGTGCCGCCGGTCTCGCGCGAGCGGCTGCGGTCGATGCGGTAGAAGCGCTCGGTCAGGCGCGGGAGGTGCTCGGCCGCGATGCCGGGCCCGGTATCGCGCACCGCGTATTCGCCGCGCCCGTCGGGCAGCAGCCGCCAGCTCACCGCCACTTCGCCGCCGCCGGGGGTGTAGCGGATGGCATTGGTCAGCAGGTTCGACATCGCGCTCTGCAGCTCCGTCGGCGCACCCGAGATCTCGGATTCCGCACCGAGCTCGAACGAGAGCCGGTGCCCGAGCGGCGCGAGCCGGCCCGACAAACCGCGCCCTTCGTCCTCGCACTGCGCGAACAAGGCGCGCATGCGGACCCATTGGCTGCCCGAAGGCGGCGCGCTGCCTTCGAGGCGCGACAGCGTCAGCAGGTCATTCACCAGCGTTTCCATGCGGTGAGATTGCTGGCTCATGAGTGCGAGGTACCTCGCGCGCTCCTCGGCGTCGAGCGGCAGGTTCTGCAGCGTCTCGACGAAGCCCGCGAGCACCGTGAGTGGCGTGCGGATCTCGTGCGAGACGTTGGCCACGAAATCGCGCCGCATCGCCTCGGCCTGTTCGAGCGCGGTGATGTCGCGCGTGAGCAGCATGCGGCGGTTGCCCGCATAGGGATGCACCTGCACCGACAGCCGGATCGAGTGGCTGCGCTGCTGCGCGGGCCCGGCCCCCGAGGCATCGATCACCACGTCGCGGCTGTAGTTCCACGAGGCCAGGTAGGCGACGAAAGCCGGGTCGCGCACCAGGTTCGCCAGGTGTTGCAGCAGGTCGCGCTCGGCGTTGATGCCGAACTGGCCGGCGGCCGTCTGGTTGCACCACTCGATGCGGCCCTGCTCGTCGAGCAGGATCACGCCATTGGGCGAAGCCTGGATCGCCGCAAGGAACTCCTGTAGCCGTTCTTCAGCCTGCCGGGTCTGCTGCTCGCGCTCGCGCAGCAGCTTGCGGATGCGCTCCGCCAGTTCGCCCCAGACCCCCGGGCCGCGCGTGGGCAGGCCGGCGGCATCGTTGCGCAGCACCCGCAGCAGTCGTTCTGCGCGCCAGGCGTCGAGCCCGAGCCACAGCACCGCGCCCAGCCAGGCGCCGAGCCACCAGTACTTCCAGCCGAGAATCGCGCCGACACCCGCCCCGACCAGGAGGGACGCGAGCAGAAACGTGGCAATGCGAAACGGCATGGCGCGCGATTATCCGCGCCCGTGGCCGGAGCGAACGGCGCGCCGGCTCAAACCGTGACCTGGGCGGTCAGACGATAGCCGGCGCCGCGCACCGTCTCGACCATCGGCGAAGCCGCACCGAGCGATTCGCGCAGGCGCTTGACGTGCACGTCGACCGTGCGCTCCTCGATGTAGACGTGGTCGCCCCATACCTTGTCGAGCAGCTGCGCGCGGCTGTGCACGCGCTCGGCATGCTGCATCAGGTAGGCGAGCAGCTTGAATTCGGTCGGGCCCACCTTGAGTGCATTGCCCTGCCAGGTGACCCGGTGCGTCGCGGTGTCGAGCACCAGTTCGCCGATCTCGACGCGCTCGGTCACGACCTCGGGCGCGCGGCGGCGCAGCACGGCCCGGATTCGGGCGAGCATTTCCTGCGTGGAGAACGGCTTGGTGATGTAGTCGTCGGCACCCGCGTCGAGGCCCGCGACCTTGTCGGGCTCGTCGCCGCGCGCGGTCAGCATCAGGATCGGGATGCCCTTGGTGCGCGCATCCTTGCGCCACTGGCGTGCGAGCTGCAGGCCGCTCTGGCCCGGCAGCATCCAGTCGAGCAGGATCAGGTCGGGCAGAAAGGCGTCGATCTCGCGCTGGGCTGCGGCGCCGTCTTCCGACCAGATCGGCTCGAAGCCGTTGTGGCGCAGGTTGACCGCGATCAGCTCGGCGATCGAGGATTCGTCTTCAACGATCAGGACTCGTGGCTTCTTCATGAGAGAGATTGAAATGCTGCGCAAGCCCCCGCGCCCAATGGCCTAGGCGGGGAACACCGCGGAACCGGCTTTGCCGGGCCGCTGGTTTTGCCCCCTTGAGGGGGGAGTCGGCTACACGAAGTGAGCAAGGAACGGGGGTGGGTCATTGAAGCGCCGACTCGATTTCCTGCATCGAAGTGTGCCGCACATCGGCGCCCTTGACGATGTAGATGATGAATTCGGCAATGTTCTTCGCGTGGTCGCCGATGCGCTCGATGGCCTTGGCCAGGAACAGCAGGTCGAGGCTGGCCGAGATGGTGCGCGGATCTTCCATCATGTAGGTGACCAGCTTGCGCACGAAGCCGTCGAACTCCTTGTCGATCAGGTCGTCGTCCTTGAGGATCGACAGCGCCGCGGCCGTGTCCAGCCGCGCAAACGCGTCGAGCGCGGTGCGCAGCAGGCCCGAGGCCAGGTCGGCGGCGATGCGCAGCTCGTTCGAGGGCAGCGCACGGGCCGAGCCGCTCTCGATGATCGACTTGACCATGCGCGCGATCTTGTGGGCCTCGTCGCCCACGCGCTCGAGGTTGGCAGTGGTCTTGGAGATGGCGATCAAGAGGCGCAGGTCGCGCGCCGTGGGCTGGCGCCGCGCGATGATCGACGACAGCTCGCGGTCGATCTCGATCTCCATCGCGTTCACGCGCACTTCGGTCTCCATCACGCGATCGGCCGCCTCGGGGTCGAACTGAAGCAGCGCGTACACGGCCTGGTGAATCTGCGATTCGACCATGCCGCCGAGCTCCATCACGCGCGACGAGACGCCGTTGAGTTCGCTGTCGAACTGGCTGGAAAGGTGTTTCTCGGTCATGTTGTCTCCTTTGACTTAACCGAAGCGGCCGGTGATGTAGTCCTCGGTCTCCTTGCGCTGCGGCTTGAAGAACATCTGCTCCGTGGCACCGAACTCGATGAGGTCGCCCAGGTACATGTAGGCGGTGTAGTCGCTGCAGCGTGCGGCCTGCTGCATGTTGTGCGTGACGATGACCACGGTGTACTCGCTCTTGAGTTCGGCGATCAGTTCTTCAATCTTCGCAGTCGAGATCGGGTCGAGCGCCGAGCACGGTTCGTCGAGCAGCAGCACCTCGGGCTTGATGGCGATGCCCCGCGCAATGCACAGGCGCTGCTGCTGGCCGCCCGAGAGGCCCGAGCCGCTCTGCTGCAGCTTGTCGCGCACTTCGGTCCAGAGCGCGGCCTTCTTCAGGGCCCACTCCACGCGGTCGTCCATGTCGCTGGCCGAGAGATTCTCGAACAGCTTCACGCCGAAGGCGATGTTGTCGTAGATCGACATCGGGAACGGCGTGGGCTTCTGGAACACCATGCCGATCTTGGCGCGGATCAGCGCGACGTCCTGCTTGGAGGTGAGCAGGTTCTCGCCGTCGAGCGCGATGGTGCCTTCCGCGCGCTGCTCGGGATAGAGCTCGAACATGCGGTTGAAGGTGCGCAGCAGGGTCGACTTGCCGCAGCCCGACGGGCCGATGAAGGCCGTGACCTTGTTCTCGGGAATCTCGAGGTTGATGCCCTTGAGCGCGTGGAACTTGCCGTAGTAGAAGTTCAGGTCCTTGACCGAGAGCTTCGAGCGCGACGGTTGTGCGGCGGTGTTTGGCATGGTGGCTACTTGTTGGATCAGAATTTGTTGCGCGTCAGTACTCGCGCCAGGATGTTGAGGGCGAGCACGGCCACGGTAATCAGGAACACGCCGGCCCAGGCCAGCTGTTGCCAGTTCTCGTACGGGCTCATCGCGAACTTGAAGATCGTCACCGGCAGGCTGGCCATCGGCTGGCTCACGTCGGCGGTCCAGAACTGGTTGTTCAACGCGGTGAAGAGCAGCGGTGCCGTCTCGCCGGCGATGCGTGCCACGGCCAGCAGCACACCCGTCACCACACCGGCGCGCGCGGCGCGCAGCGTGATGCTCAGGATGACCTTCCACTTCGGCGTGCCGAGCGCATAGGCCGCTTCGCGCAGACCCGGGGGCACCAGCTGCAGCATGTTCTCGGTGGTGCGGATCACCACCGGAATCACGATCAGCGCCAGCGACAGCGCACCGGCCAGGCCCGAGAAGGTCTTGAAGTACGCGACCACGACGGCATACACGAACAGGCCGATCACGATCGACGGTGCCGACAGCAGGATGTCGTTGACGAAGCGCGTCACCGACGAGAGCCAGCCCTTCGGGTTGTACTCGGCCAGGTAGATGCCGGCCATGATGCCGATGGGCGTGCCCACGAAGGTCGCCATCATCACCATCACGAACGAACCGAAGATCGCGTTGGCAATGCCGCCCGCCTCGTTCGGCGGCGGCGTCATCTCGGTGAAGGTGGCGAGCGCCAGGCCGCCGATGCCCAGGCGCAGCGTTTCCCAGAGAATCCAGACCAGCCAGAAGACGCCGAACGCCATCGCCGCGAGCGACAGCGTCAGCGCGACCTTGTTCACGCGGTTGCGCGAGGCGAATCTGGCCTGGCGCGTTTCCGCCAACGCCTTGGCGTTGAGGAGGTTCTGTGCGGTGCTGCTCACGACTTGGTTCCTTCGCTCTTCTTCATCTGGGCCAGCAGCACTTTCGACAGCGTCAGCACGACGAAGGTGATGAAGAACAGCACCAGGCCGAGGTACATCAGCGCAGCCTGGTGCAGGCCGGCGCCGGCTTCGGCGAACTCGTTGGCGAGTGCCGATGTGATGCTGTTGGCCGCCTCGAACACCGACAGCGAGTTGAGCTGGTTCATGTTGCCGATCACGAAGGTGACGGCCATCGTTTCACCGAGCGCCCGGCCGAGGCCGAGCATGATGCCGCCGATGACGCCGGCCTTGGTATAGGGCAGCACCACCTTGGAAACCACTTCCCAGGTGGTGGAACCGAGGCCGTAGGCCGACTCCTTGAGCAGCGGCGGCGTCACCTCGAACACGTCGCGCATCACCGAGGCGATGAACGGAATGATCATGATCGCGAGGATGATGCCGGCCGACAGGATGCCGATGCCCACGGGCGGGCCGGACACCAGGGCGCCCAGGTATGGCACGCCCTCGAACAGCTTCTGCAGCGGCTGCTGCACATAAGTGGAAAGAATGGGGCCGAACACCAGCAGGCCCCACATGCCGTAGACGATCGACGGCACGGCGGCGAGCAATTCGATGGCTGTGCCCAGCGGGCGCTTGAGCCAGTTGGGCGAAAGTTCTGTCAGGAAAAGCGCGATGCCGAAGCTCACCGGCACGGCGATCACCAGTGCGATGAGCGAGGTGGCCAGCGTGCCGTAGATCATGACCAGGCCGCCGTACTCGTCCTTCACCGGGTCCCAAACGCTGCTCGTCAGGAAGCCGAGGCCGTACTTCGCGATCGCTGGCCATGCGCCGGCGATCAGCGACAGCAAAATGCCGATCAGCATCGCGAGCGTCAGCAACGCGGCGCCCTTGGCCGCCCAGCCGAACAGGCGGTCGGCCATGGGACCGGAACGCGGCGCCTTGGCCGGTGGCGGGTTGGTTCGCGCACGATCGCCTGAACGGTCGAGCGCGGCTGCGGAAGCAGGGAAAGTGGATGACACGGGTCGCTCCGGCAATGACGAAAGCGGCGCACCGTCGAGCGTTCTGTTGCTCACGGTGCGCCGTCCTGGACTGTGATGGTTGGAATTACTTGGATGCGACCGGCTTGCCCGATGCGTCCTTCACTTCACCCCATGCCTTGGCGATCGTGGCCTTCACGTTGTCGGGCATCGGCACGTAGTCGAGGTCGTCGGCCGTCTTGTCGCCGCTCTTGTAGGCCCAGTCGAAGAACTTCAGCACCGTGGTGGCATTGGCGGGCTTGTCCTGCACCTTGTGCATCAGGATGAAGGTGGCGCCGGTGATGGGCCATGCGTCCTTGCCGGCCTGGTTGGTCAGCACCTGGAAGAAGCTCTTGTTCCACTCGGCGTTGGCAGCGGCGGCCTTGAAGGCGTCGGCTTCCGGCGAGACGAAGTTGCCGGCCGCGTTCTGCAGCTGGGCGTAGGTCATCTTGTTCTGCTTGACGTAGGCGTACTCGACGTAGCCGATCGAATTCGGCAGGCGGTTCACGAACGCTGCGACGCCTTCGTTGCCCTTGCCGCCCGCGCCGGTCGGCCAGTTGACGGCCGTGCCCTCGCCGACCTTGGTCTTCCACTCGGCGTTGACCTTGCTCAGGTAGTTGGTGAACAGGAAGCTGGTGCCCGAACCGTCGGCACGGCGAACCGGTGCGATGGTGGCGTCAGGCAGGGCCAGCGAGCCGTTCAGCGCCTTGATGGCGGGGTCGTTCCACTTGGTGATCTTGCCCAGGTAGATGTCGCCGAGCACCTGGCCGTTGAGCTTCAGCTCGCCGGGCTTGATGCCCTGGATGTTGACCACGGGGATCACGCCGCCGATGACGGTGGGGAACTGCATCAGGCCCTTGGCCTGGAGGTCCTCGTCCTTCAGGGGCGCGTCGGAAGCGCCGAAGTCGACCGTCTTGGCCTCGATCTGCTTCAGGCCGGCGCCCGAGCCCACCGACTGGTAGTTGATCTTGACGCCGGTGGCCTTGTTGAAATCGGAGGCCCACTTGGCATAGAGCGGTGCCGGGAAGCTGGCACCGGCGCCGGTCACGTCTTGCGCGAAGGCGGGCACATGGGCGAAGAGCGCGGTCACGAGGCCGGCGGCGGCGAATTTGAAGGTCGTATTCATCAAAGGCGTCCTTTAGAAGTAAGAAGTAGTCCCTTTCGGGCTTGGAACGGACTCTAAAAAGCTTGTGTGACATCGGTGTGACACCTCGCTGTCGAGGGAAAAAGCGGTTGCTCTCCCCTGGCGCATGTGACGCTGTCACGGAACCGTCATTTGTCACGCCTAGCCTCTGCCGATGCCCGCCGTGGACCTTCGGCGCGCCATACGGCGCTACGATCCATGTCACTGCTCCTCTCACAGAACTACATGCAAAACGGCACCCGCCTCGCCGCTGTCGACCTCGGTTCGAACAGCTTCAGGCTCGAAATCGGCCAGGTCGACCACGGCCAGATCCACCGCACCGAATACCTCAAGGAAACCGTGCGCCAAGGCAACGGCCTCGACAGCGCCCGCAACCTCACACCCGAAGCCATGCAGCGCGGCTGGGACGCCCTGGCCCGCTTCGGCGAGCGGCTGTCCGGCTTCAAGCGCTCGCAGGTGCGCGCCGTGGCCACGCAGACGCTTCGCGAGGCGCGCAACCGAGAAGAATTCCTGTTGCGTGCGCGCACCATCCTGGGGTTCGGCATCGACGTGATCCCGGGCCGCGAGGAAGCGCGCCTGATCTACCAGGGCGTGGCGCACATGCTGCCGCACACCGATGCCTCCGACCGCGAACGGCGGCTGGTGATCGACATCGGCGGGCGCTCCACCGAAATGATCATCGGCCGCGCTCTCGAGGCCGAGCTGGTGGAGTCCTACCGCGTGGGCAGCGTCGCCTGGTCGATGAAGCACTTCGCCGAAGGGCTCTTCACGCCCGCCGCCTTCCGCGCCGCCGAGGTGGCCGCCAAGGCGGTGCTCGACGATGCGCTCTCCGGCTACGGCCGCGACCGCTGGGACGTGGCCTATGGCGCCTCCGGCACCATCGGCGCGGTGGGCGACATGCTGGCCGCGGCCGGCGGCGAGCCGGGGCTCGTCACGCGCGAAGGGCTCGACTGGCTCGTCGACCGCCTGCTCAAGGCCGGCAGCACCGACCGGCTGCGCATCGACGGCATGCGCGAAGACCGCAAGGCCGTGATCGGCGGCGGCGTGAGCGTGCTGCGCGCCGTGTTCGACCTGCTCGGCATCGAGCAGATGAAGGTCGCCCAGGGCGCGCTGCGCCACGGCGTGCTGTACGAACTGCTGGAGCGCGACGAGAGCGTGGCCGACATGCGCACGGCCACGGTGGCGCGGCTGGCCAGCCGGTTCGCGGTGGATGCGGCACAGGCACGGCGCGTGGGCGACACCGCGGCGGCGCTGTTCGTGCAGCTCATGCCCGCAGCCCGGGGCGGCAGCACCGGCAGCCGCGCCGGGCGCGCGCTGCGCAAGCTCGGCTGGGCAGCGCAGCTGCACGAGATCGGCACGCTGGTGTCGCACAGCGACTACCACAAGCACGGTGCCTACATCCTCGACAACACCGACGCGCCCGGCTTCGCGGTCAACGAACTGCATGCACTGGCGCAACTGGTGCTGGGCCAGCGCGGCAAGCTGCGCAAGCTCGAGGCGGCACTCGATGACGAAACCTTCGTGATGCAGCTGCTGTCGCTGCGGCTCGCCGTCATCCTGTGCCACGCGCGCCGCGACCCCGACGCCGAAGCGCTGCATCTGGCGGCGCTGGGCGCACGGGCGTTCACGATCGCGTGCGCGCCAGACTGGGCCGAGGCCTATCCGCAGTCCGCGCATCTGCTGCGCGAAGAAGTGCTGGCGTGGCAAAAAACCAGCAACTGGCGCATCGAACTCAGCTAGAACGAGCGCCCTGCCGGCCCCGCGCAGTCTTATTTCGGATCGGCTTGGGCAAGACGGGGCAGCGCATCGTCGCCGAACATGCCGGCGTAGGCCGGCCAGAGGATCTGCGACAGCCCGCGCCGCAGGCCCTCCTGGGCCTTGGCCGTGTCCTGCAGCAGGCCGTCGTAGGCCAGGAAGGCCGGCTCTTCGAGGTCGGCGGTGTGAGTGGTCTGGTGGAGCACCGCCTGCTGCTCGTTCTTGAGCGCCTGCTCGATCGCGACGAAGGGCTTGTAGCTCGAGGTCATGTCGGCCGCGCCGTAGGTCGTGGTAACCCGCATGATGAGCGTGCTGTAGCCAGGGGTGGGCTCGAACCCCGGCGCCTGCAACACGTCGTCCGGCCTGTCGACGCGAGCGACCGGCGTCAACTTGACCTCTCGGCCACTGGCCCGCAGGCGTGCCGCCACCAGGTCGGCGAAATGCCGATTCAGCGGCACCGCCCCGCCCTGCTTCACACGGGTGGTGAACTCCCCAGTGCGGCGTTCGATGCGATCGGCCCGCGTGACGCGGGTGCCGACCTCCACGCCGAGCGCAACGAGCGTGCCGACCGGGCCAAAGACACCCGCCCATCCGACGATGGCGGAACCGCCGCCGTCCATGACATTCAGCAGGTCTTCGTCGTTGTAGACGAGTTCGATCCGGGTGACGGTGCGGGTCGCGTCGTGTCGAACCTGCGGGGCGGGCTCGGGGGAGCGCGTGGCGGCACATCCCGACAGGAGAAGAACTGCTGCGGCCAGCAGCGGCACAAGCGCTTTCATGGGCATTCGCGGGTGAAAGGCGGCTGTACAGCCTGCTCACCCGCCTGCCCGGAATTCCGCGGCACACAAGGCGCTTGCTGCGCAATCGCCTTGTAGTTGTAAGTTATAGATGCATATGTTTCTAAATGCATCCGGCACGGCCATTGTGCCTACATAACCGTGCCGCGTCCCCGCGAAATTGGTGAATTAGTTTACATATTGGGGCAGATCGCGCGCCCCACCAACTCAGAGCAGCTCGGGCGACTGCACCGTGACCACCACCGTCTGCACATCGCCATCGCGCTCGCGCGTGCGGATCCACCACACCGAGCCCTTGCGCACCGGGCAGCTGTCCTGCTTCAGCCCCAGCAGCAGCGAGATGGCCTGGCCGAGCGAGGGCTGGTGGCCGATCATCAGCACGACCGACTTGCCGTTGGGCCAGCCCGCCGCGCTCAGCAAAGCGTCGGGCGTGGTGTCGGGCGCGAGCTCCGAACGCAACTTGTACTTGCGGCCGAGCGCCAGCGCAGTCTGCTCGCAGCGCCGCGCCGGGCTGCAGATGATGCGCGTGCCGTCGGGCAGCTGGCGGTCCAGCCAGCTGGCCATGCGCTTGGCCTGCTTTTCGCCGCGGCCGGTCAGCGAACGCTGCAGGTCGTCACAGCCCTCGGTCCAGTCGTCGGCTTCGGCATGGCGCCAGAAGATCAGGTCCATGGTCATCGCCTTTCGGTCGTCGTCAGCTGCCGGAGGCCTCGGCGTGCCCACCACGCGCGCCGTACCGGTTCATGAGCGCGGTCTGCGCGCCGTGCGCCTCGATGGCGCGCGAGGCGCCGGCCTCCCCGGGGTGGGTATCGCGGTCGACGCGCGTGTAGATGCCGTCGCCGCCAAGGTCCCAGGCATCGCGTCCGTCGTGCAGGTAGGCCACTAGGCATTCGTCGATCAGACGCTGGCGCAGGCTCGGGTCGGTCACGGGCCAGGCCAGCTCGATGCGCCGCATCATGTTGCGGTTCATCCAGTCGGCGCTCGACAGGTAGAGCGATTCGTCCTCGCCGTTGCGGAAATAGAAGACCCGCGAGTGTTCGAGGAAACGCCCGATCACCGAGCGCACGCGGATGTTGTCGGTCAGCCCCGGCACCTGCGCCGGCAGCGTGCAGGCGCCGCGCACGATGAGGTCGATCTTCACGCCGTTCTGCCCGGCGCGCACCAGCGCTGCGACCAGTTCCTCGTCGGTCAGCGCATTCATCTTGGCGACGATGCGCGTGGGCTCACCGGCAGCCGCCGCCACGCCGAGCGCGTCGATCTGCGCCACGAGGTTGCGGTGCAGGTCGAAGGGCGCAAGCCACATGCGGTTGAGCTTCGGCAGCCGGCTCTGGCTGGCCAGGTGCACGAACACCGCCTCCATGTCAGCCGTCAAGAGCGGATCGGCCGTGAGATGGCTGATGTCGGTGTAGAGCCCCGCGGTGCGCGGGTTGTAGTTGCCGGTCGAGAGATGCCCGTAGCGACGCATCTGCTTGCCCTCGCGGCGCGTCACCAGCAGCATCTTGGCGTGCGTCTTCAGGCCGACCACGCCATACACCACCTGCGCGCCGATCGATTCGAGCATCTCGGCCCAATTGATGTTGGCCTCTTCGTCGAAGCGGGCCTTGAGCTCCACCACCACCGTCACTTCCTTGCCCTTGCGCACGGCCTCGCGCAGCAGGTCCATCAGTTCGGAGTCGGGGCCGGTGCGATAGATGGTCTGCTTGATGGCCAGCACCTGCGGGTCGTCGACTGCCTCACGCAGGAAGGCGAGCACGCCGTCGAAGCTCTCGAAGGGCTGATGGATCAGCACGTCGCCGCGCTGCAGGCGCTCGAAGAACGACTGCGCCGGCGACAGCGTCACGGGATAGGAGGCGGCGTAAGGCGGAAAGCGCAGTTGCGGCTCTTCGAGCAGGTCGATCAGCTGCGTCAGCCGCGCGAGGTTGACCGGCCCATGCACGCGGTAGAGCGCCTGCGGCGGCAGGTTGAACTGCGCCAGCAGGAAGCTCGCCAGGGACTCCGCGCAGCTGGCCGACACCTCGAGCCGCACCGCCTGCCCGAAGTGGCGGTGCTGCAGACCCTGACGCAGCGCGGTGCGCAGGTTCTTGACGTCTTCCTCGTCCACCGCGAGATCGGAATGCCGCGTGACGCGGAACTGCGAGAAGTCGCCCACCTCGCGGCCGGGGAACATGCCGGACAGGTGCGCGCGCACCACGCTGGACAACGCCACGAACAGCGTCTTGCCCTCCGACACCTTGGCCGGCATGCGGATCACGCGCGGCAGCACCCGCGGCACCTTGACGATCTGAATCGGGTTCTCGCGCCCGAAGGCATCCTTGCCGCCGAGCCGCACGATGAAGTTGAGCGACTTGTTGGCCACTTGCGGGAACGGATGCGCCGGATCGAGGCCCACCGGGATCAGCAGCGGGCGCACCTCGCGCTCGAAATACTCGCTGACCCACTTGCGCTGCGCGGCATTGCGCTCGCCGTGCGAAATGATGTGAATGCCGTGCGTCGCGAAGGTCGGCATCAGCTCGTCGTTGTACAGCGCGTACTGGCGCGCCACCAGCGCATGAGCGGTTTCGGCCAGGCGCTCGAACGAGCCGACGGTGTAGACGCCTTTGCGGTCGCCGGCACCGCTGGCGATCAGGTGCGGCGCGGCACGGACCTCGAAGAATTCATCGAGGTTCGACGACACGATGCACAGGTAGCGCAGGCGCTCGATCAGCGGCACTTCGGGCCGGTGCGCCCAGTCGAGCACGCGCTCGTTGAACGACAGGATGCTGTGGTCGCGGTCGAGGAGTTTGAATGCCGAAGCCGCGACTGGCGGGCCAGCGGAAACAGATTCCATGGGCAATGATTCTGGGGCAAGCGGCACGGCAGTACACAAAGACGGGAATATGACAGTGTCACCGTCGTTCGTGACGGTTTCGTGACGCACCCGTGACGCCAGCGGTCCGCCCGCCTCCGGCGCCAGGCTGGGCGAGGAACCCGGCGGCCCTCCCTCGGGCCGGATCGCCGCTGGCTTCATGCGCCGAGAAAATGCTTGCGGTAGCGCGGCGGCAGGTCGTCGATGCGCATCAGCATCGGCAGGTCGGCGGTGTTGAAGTCCGGGTCCCAGGCCGGCGCGCCCAGCACCTTGGCACCGAGGCGCAGGTAGCCCTTGATGAGTGCAGGCGGCTCGACATCGAGCGCGCTGTCGAGCCGCTCGACCGGCAGCGGCAGGCGCGGCTGCACCTGGTACTGGATCGGTGCCATGTGGGTGGCCGAGAGCTGGCGCCAGATGCTGGCCGCGGCGTCGCCGCTGGTCACGCCGTTGTGCGACATCGGGATGCTCGCGCAGCCGATCATCGTGTCTAGCTTGTTGCGGTGCATGAACCCCGCCAGCGCGCCCCACAGGGCGAGGATCACCCCGCCCTGCCGATGCGCCGGGTGCACGCAGCTGCGGCCGAGCTCGACCATGCGCTCGCGCAGGTCGCGCAGGCGGGTCAGGTCGAATTCGGTGTCGCTGTAGGTGCTGCCGACGCGCCGGGCCTGCGCCGGCGTGAGCACGCGGTAGGTGCCGATCACCTGCTGTGTCAGTGCATCGCGCACCAGCAGGTGCTCGCAGAAATCGTCGAACAGGTCGATGTCGTGGCCCGCCAGCGGCGTGCTCACGCGGGCGCCCATCTCGCCGACGAACACCTCGTGGCGCAGGCGCTGCGCGGCGCGCACGTCGTCGAGGTGGCGTGCCCAGCCCACCGTGATGCCCTGCTTCGCATCGACCACCGGCGGCACCAGGATGGCGGCGGGCACCTCGGCGACCGGCACGCGCGGAAGGCCGGGCGTGGGCCAGAGCGCGGCGCGCAGGCCGATCTGCGAAAGCGGGAACGTCGGATTGGGCAGTTCTTTCATGGGGAACCCTTTCTGCGACGGAGTCTCGGCACCCGCGGTGAAACCGGCATGTCAACGGCATGGCATTTGCATGACCGTGTTACAGCGCATGAATGGCCTTGCTTGAAGGTTTAATGCGGGTTCCCCGACATGGAGCGTCCGACATGGCGACAGCCGCAACCAGCAACAACACAAGCAGCAGCAGTTTCGACAACCGCCTTCACCAGGCCTTTCCGGTGCTCAGCGACGCCGAAGTCGCGCGCGTGGCGCGCTTCGGCACGGTGCAGCGCTTCGCGCGCGGCGAGCGTCTCTTCACCGCCGGCGAAACCAGCCCCGGCATGTTCGTGCTGTTGCGCGGCGTGGTCGCTGTCACGCAACGCGACGGCCTGGGCCACGTGGTGCCGATCGTGCGCCAGGGACCGGGCGAGTTCCTCGCCGAAGTGGGCCAGCTGAGCGGCCAGCCCGCGCTCGTCGACGGCCATGCCGACGAGGACGTGGAGGCGCTGCTCGTGCCGCCCGCGCAATTGCGCGCGCTCCTGGTGGCCGAAGCCGACCTGGGCGAGCGCATCACGCGCGCGCTGATCCTGCGGCGCGTCGCCCTCATCGAATCGGGCGCGAGCGGGCCGGTGCTGATCGGCCAGCCGGCCTCGCCCGACATGGCACGGCTCGAGAACTTCCTGCGCCGCAACGGGCACCCCTACCACCTGGTGGATGCGGCCGACGACCCCGACGCCGCGGCGCTGCTCGAACAGTACGGCGCCTGCAAGCTGCTCGCCGTGTGCCCCGACGGCTCGGTGCTGGTGAATCCTTCCGAGGACGAGCTCGCCCGCTGCCTCGGCATGCTCGACACCGCGCCGCGCGACGAGGTGTTCGACGTGGCCGTGGTCGGCGCAGGTCCAGCCGGGCTGGCCACCGCGGTGTATGCGGCGTCGGAAGGGCTGCGCGTGATCGTGCTCGACTGCCGCGCGTTCGGCGGACAGGCCGGCGCCAGTGCGCGCATCGAGAACTACCTCGGCTTTCCCACCGGCATTTCGGGCCAGGCGCTCGCGGGCCGCGCCTACGTGCAGGCGCAGAAGTTCGGCGTCGACATGCTGATTCCGGCCAAGGCCGTGTCGCTCGACTGCACGCGCGACAACGCGAACGGCAGCCTGCGCATCGCGCTCACCGACGGCCGCGCCATCGAGGCCCGCACGGTCGTCATCGCGAGCGGCGCACGCTACCGGCGGCCCGAAGTACCCCGGCTCGCCGAATTCGAAGGGCGCGGCATCTGGTACTGGGCCTCGGCCATCGAAGCCAAGCTCTGCGCGCAGCAGGAGGTCGCGCTCGTCGGTGGCGGCAATTCCGCCGGCCAGGCCGCGGTGTTCCTGTCGCGCCATGCGGCCAAGGTCAACGTGCTGGTGCGCGGCCCCTCGCTGGCCGCGAGCATGTCGCGCTACCTGATCGACCGGATCGAGGCCACGCCGAACATCGAGCTGCATCCACACACCGAACTCGTAAAGCTCAACGGCGGACCGGACGAAGGCCTCACCGGCGCGACCTGGCGCTGCCGGGCCACCGGCCAGGAGCACGACTGCGACGCGCGCAACATCTTCCTGTTCGTCGGCGCCGAGCCCGAGACCGGCTGGCTCGAAGGCTGCGGCGTTTCGGTCGACAAGCACGGCTTCGTGCGGACCGGCGATGCGGCGAGCGGCGGCTTTCCGGCACGGCCGGCCGCGGCGCTCGAATCGAGCGTCCAGGGCGTCTTCGCGGTCGGCGATGCGCGCTCGGGCTCGGTCAAGCGCGTGGGCGGCGCGATCGGCGAAGGTGCGGCCGTGGTGGCGCTGATCCACCAGCACCTCTCGTCCGCCTCCGCCGTGGCCTGACGACGGCGCTGCGCCGGCCGGCGGGCAAGCCCCTCTGCGACATCGAACTGTCCGGCGCGGCTATGCTGCCTTTTCCGAATCACAACCCGCATAACGGAGAGCCGCGACATGTCCGCTTCGCCCACCATCGACGTCTATTCCTGGCCCACGCCCAACGGCCACAAGGTTCACATCATGCTGGAGGAGTGCGGCCTGCCCTACCGCGCCCACCCGATCAACATCGGCAAGGGCGACCAGTTCGCGCCCGACTTCCTCGCGATCAGTCCCAACAACAAGATCCCGGCGATCACCGATCCCGAAGGTCCGGACGGCCAGCCGATCTCGCTCTTCGAATCGGGCGCCATCCTGGTCTACCTGGCGGGCAAGACCGGCAAGTTCCTGCCCACGGGCGACCGCGAACGCTACGACGTGCTGCAGTGGCTCATGTTCCAGATGGGCGGCGTCGGCCCCATGCTCGGGCAGGCGCACCATTTCCGCATGTATGCGCCCGACAAGATCCCCTACGCCATCGAGCGCTACAGCAACGAGGCCAAGCGCCTCTACAGCGTGATCGAGCGGCAGCTGTCGAAGAACCGCTTCATCGCGGGCCAGAGCTACTCGATCGCCGACATCGCGATCTTCCCGTGGCTGCGCAGCTGGGAGAAGCAGGGCATCACGCTCACCGACTATCCGCATCTGAAGGCCTGGTTCGACGGGATCGAGGCCCGCCCCGCCGTGCAGCGTGGCGTGAAGGTGCTGGCCGACCTGCGCCAGCCGATCACCGGTGACAAGGAACGCGAAATTCTTTTTGGCAAGACGCAGTACGAGCGTCGCTGATCGCTATATATCCGGGCTAGAATGGAAGGCTTGTCGGGGTGTAGCGCAGCCTGGTAGCGCATCTGGTTTGGGACCAGAGGGTCGAAGGTTCGAATCCTTTCGCCCCGACCAAGTTTTCTTCTCGTATCTCGTTTTCGCTTCTGTCCGGCCCGGAATCTGCCCGTAGCTCAGTTGGATAGAGCACCTGCCTTCTAAGCAGGTTGTCGGGGGTTCGATCCCCTCCGGGCAGGCCACCTCTCCCCCCCTCCCTCTTTCGTTCATCGGCACGGATTCCTCAATTCGGCAAGCTGCTCGCGCGTCCGCGCGCGTGTTCAATTCCAATTGCAACGACGCAAACGCGTGCAGCTATTGCATGCGGTCACATCGAGTGTGGCGAATTGGCCTCGGTGTAAACGTGTGCAACGCGGCATGCATGTTGCAAAGCCCGTGTATCCTTTCTGGCCGCCAATCAGGTGCGCGCCGTCCTTCCCGAACCAATGAAATTAGCGATCCTGACCGTCCGCGGAAAGCCGGTGAACCCCGGCATATCGGCGCTTATTTTCATTTTCTTCTCCATCGTCGTCGGCGTCATACCTTTTGCCTACCATGACACGGCGGCCGCGACTTTCCCCGACGAAGAAACGCTGCTGAGCTTTTTCGGGGAGGACGCCTGCCAGTTGACTTCCACCACGGTGGAGGAACGCAATTCATACGCGTGCAGCGCTTTTCTGCTCGAATCGGCCGGCCTCAGCGCCGCCACCGCACCGCTTGCGGGCGCGATCCTGAGCGTGGCGCTCACGATCATCCCGCTGCTGCAGTTCCGGCGCGTCACGCTCGGGGTGTTCCTGGTTTCACTCGGCTGGGGCTTCATCCGGGCCATTTTTCTATCGGTGCTCTCGAAGGACATGCTGTCGGCGACCGTGGTGCTGATTTGCGTGCTCGCGGCGCGAAGTTCGAGCTTCGGCTGGGTCTGGCTCGCCACCGCAACGCTCTACGGCTGGATGGTGCGCAAATACTGGCTGCTCGTGAGCGCCGTGTGGGTCGGGCTCTGGCTGCTGCGCAGCCGACTCACCGTATTTCGCCTGGTCTTATTGATTCTTTTGGTCTATATCGCCATGGCGCTGATCTTTCAGTTTGCGCTCGGCGTTTCCCTTGATTTCGCGCGCTCGCAGGTGAACGAAAACCGCGAAATAGGCGCCGAGGGGTCCCGCACGATCATCCAGGCCGTGATCGCCTCCGAAAACCCGATTGCGCAAGCCCTCAATGCGCTGATCACCTATTTCCGCCTGGCATTTCCGCTGGAACTGCTGCGATTTGGCTCGGTGGGGCAATTGGCATTCATCGCGATCATGCCTTTCACCTACATCTGGATGATCCGGACAATCGTCAAGGGCGTGAAATCGACCGACCCGCGGATGATCCAGGCCGGCAAGGTCGCGCTCGCACCGCTGTCCTTCCTGATCGTCGAAGGCATCTTCGAGCCCGATTTCGGTTCCTTCGCACGCCATTTCGCGATGGTCAGCCCGCTGATCTTCTCGGCCATGGCTCTGGTGCAGCAGGCCGAGCGGGTGCAGAACCGCCGGCTGCGCCGCGCGCGCATCCAGCAAGCCCTGGCCACCGCCGCCGCAGCGGCAGCAACAACCACAACAACCCCGGTCCCGCAAGGGGCCCAGCTCCGGTGAAATCCCAAGCCATCGTCGAAGACCCCTCTCGCTACCTCGAGTCGATCCAGGCCGGACGGGGCATCGCCGCGCTGCTCGTGGTGGTGCACCATGCCGCGCAGAAGGCCGCCGCGCTGTCGAACGGGGCGATCCCGTCCTTCGACTTCGGCATCGTCGGTGTCGATCTGTTCTTCATGATCAGCGGCTTCATCATCTACTTCGTCACGGCACACAAGCCGGCGACGCATGCCGAGTTCTTCGAGAAGCGGCTGGTGCGGATCTTCCCGCTGTACTGGGGGCTCACGCTGATGGCGCTGGCCATCTTCCTGGTGAAGCCGGGGCTCATCAACAGCAACGCGAGCGTGCCGACCGACGTGGCCGCGTCCTTCCTGCTGTGGCCCACGGTGGCGCCGTACCTCGTCAACAACGGCTGGACCCTCACCTACGAGGTGCTGTTCTACATCCTGTGGGGCCTGGTCGCGCTGCCGATGGCGACCGATCGACGCGCGGTGGTCGCCTGCGCGCTGCTGCTGGCGATCGCCATCGCGGGGCCGGTGATGGCGATCGATCCGAAGGTGCTCAACCTCTCGCTGTTCGTGGA
This sequence comes from Variovorax sp. Soil_C_39, assembly GCF_057656815.1. Classification (NCBI taxonomy): domain Bacteria; kingdom Pseudomonadati; phylum Pseudomonadota; class Betaproteobacteria; order Burkholderiales; family Comamonadaceae; genus Variovorax; species Variovorax sp. Soil_C_39. The sequence goes on along the minus strand of NZ_JBDGJQ010000002.1, from coordinate 257,892 downwards.
GTTCGCGGCCGGCGTGCTGACCGGCGTCGCCTTCCACAAGCGATGGCTGCGGCCGAAGCGGGGCCTGTCCGCCCTGCTCCTGCTGGTCGGCACGGTGCTGGCTTTCGCGGCCGTCGAGGGCGGGATGTCGAACTCGCCGTTGCGCGGCTTCGTGCTGCTGGTGCCGGTGGCGATGATATTCCTGGGCATCGTGCTGGCCGGACCGCTCTGGCGCGGCGCTCCCTGGATGCTGCGGATCGGCGACAGCTCGTATTCGCTGTACCTGTTCCATCCGTTCGTCTTGGTGCTGATTCCGATCGCCGTGCGCCTCACGGGGCTGCAGCATTCGGCCGTCGCGGTGCTGCTGATCGCCCTGGCGGGGTGCGTGGCCGCCGTCGCGTTCTCGTTCCTGCTCTACAAGCTGGTGGAACTGCCGATGACGAACTGGCTCAGGCGCTGGGTCGGGCGTGTCGGCCGTTCTTCGCGCCTGCCCGCCTGAAGGCTTACAGCGCCTCGCGCAGGCGGCTGTCGCACGGCGGGATCGCGCCCTGCCAAGGTCGCGCCATGCACACCGCCGACGCCCCCGACGCGCGATCGCCCCTCCCTTCCTGCTGGCGCATGGCCGCGCTCACCTACACGGCCGCGGGCGTGGCCGGCATCGTGGCGTGCGCGATGTTTCCCGAGAGCGAAATCGCCATGCTCGCCACCATCGCGGGCGGCCTGCCCTGGTCGCTCGGCCTGCTGACGCTCGACCTTGCGCCGGGCGTGGCACAGGCCGCGCTGCTGCTGCTGGCGGGCAGCTGGGGCATCAATGCGGCGCTGCTGTGGTGGCTCGCGCTGCGCCGCGGCCGCCGGCACACTTCGGCGCGCGAAAGCTGAAACACGCCACGCTTTCAGTGCGATCATTTCGCCGGCCGCGCCGCGACAACATTGCGCCGGCACTCCCGATTTCACCAACGAGGTGCGCCATGCCCCCTGAGACGCAGCAAGTCAACACGCCCCTGATCGGCCTGGCCGGCGGCCGCCTGTCGCTCGACACGCCGGCTCTGCTGGTCGACCTGGGCGCCCTGTCGCGCAACATCGAGCGCATGGCCGCATTCGCGAAGGCACGTGGCGTCGCGCTGCGTCCGCATGTCAAGACGCACAAGTCGGTGGAGATCGCGCGCCGCCAGGTGGCAGCGGGCGCGGTCGGCGTGAGCTGCGTCACGCTCGGCGAGGCGGAGGTCATGGTCAGGGCGGGCATCCCCGACGTCCTGATCACCTCGCCGGCCGTCACGCCCAGCAAGATCGCGCGCCTGGTCCGGCTCGCCAGGCTCGCGGGCCCCGGCGGCATGATGGTCGTGGTCGATGACCCGCGAAACGCCGCCGACCTCGCGGCGGCCACGCTGGGCCTGCCGCATCCGCTCGAAGTGCTGGTCGACTACGGCGCCGGCTACAACCGCACCGGTGCCGCCGACGAAGCGCAGGTGCTCGAACTCGCGCGCCACGTCATGGCGGAGCCGCGGCTCAAGCTGCGCGGACTGCAGGCCTATGCCGGCAACCTGCAGCACATCGTCGCACGCGAGCAGCGCAGTGCCGCAGCCGCCGGGCTGCGCGAGGACATCGCGCACATCGTGGCGGAGGCGCGGCGCATCGGCATCCATTTCGAGATCGTGACCGGCGCCGGCACCGGCACGCACGACCTCGACGCCGGGCGCGACGCGTTCACGGAACTGCAGGCGGGCTCCTATGTGTTCATGGACGCCGAGTACGCACAGGTGCTCGGCGGTGCCGGGCAGCCCGCTCCATTCGAGGTGTCGCTGTTCGTGCAGACGGCGGTGGTCAGCACGCATGCGGCCGACTGGGTCACGGTGGACGGCGGCACCAAGTGCTTTGCCACCGACAGCGGCGTTCCCCTGGTGGCGCGCGGCGCCGACCCGGCCAGCCGCTATGCCTTCTTCGGCGACGAGCACGGCAAGCTGCTGTTCGCCGGCGAGCGGCCCGCGCTTGGCGCCCGGGTGGAGTTCGTCACGCCGCACTGTGATCCCACGGTCAACCTGCACGACGCCTACCATGTGTTCGATGGCGACACGCTGGTGGCCATCTGGCCCGTGGACGCGCGCGGGCGGCATTGACGCCGCGCTCGGCGGGCCTCTTCTTCAGAGCCGCGGCAGCGCCGCGAGGTAGGTTGCCACGATGATCGCGGCCGCGCGGTCGAGCTGGAGGATGTCGGCCACATCAAAAGGCTGCGGCGGATCGGCGTCGCTCGTCTGCGGCGACGGGCGCAGCTCCACCACCGCTTCGGCCGCGAGTTCGCGGTCGCTGCGCGGCCTTCCGTCTGGATGCATCACCCACTCGTCGACCTGCTCGTGGGCAAGGCTGCGGAACACCGCAACGAAGGGGATATATTTGTAGCGGTCCTCGCCCACCAGGATGGGGACAGTGAGATTGCAAAAGAACGTGGTCGACATGCAGGACCGCCGCCGTAGTCAAAAGGATTAATTGTTAATTAATGTGACCGCGACTGCCATTCTTTTTTAGCGGTGTTGCTGCACCGCAGCGTGACCTAACTCACACATTGGCACACTTTTCGTGCCGATACGGCATGAACCTTAGGCGCTTGGCGCGCCAAACCGGGGCGGACGCCGCGCCACATTGGCCCGAACCGCCTCGACCTGGTTCGGGCTGGCAATCAGCTGCTTCTGCTCGAGTGATTCGGCCAGCAGCAGCTCGGCCGGGCCGAGCGACAGCGAGGCATTGAGCAGGCGCTTGCCGGCCCGGATCGCATCGGGGCTCCTGGCGGCGATCTCCCGCGCCATCTCGCGCGCCTGCGCCAGCGGGTCCGCGGCCACCCGCGTGGCAAAGCCGAGCTGCAGCGCCTCTTCGCCCGAGAAGATGCGCCCCGTGAAGGTGAGCTCGCGCACCACGTCGCTGCGCGCGAGGCCGCGCATCAGCACCATGCCCCCCATGTCGGGCACCAGGCCCCACTTGATTTCCATCACCGACAGCTTCGCCTCGGGCGCGACGACGCGGATGTCGGCGCCCAGCGCCACCTGAAGGCCGCCGCCGAAAGCCACCCCGTGCACGGCGGCGATCACCGGCACCGGCACCTCGCGCCAGACCATCGCCACATGCTGGGCCGCGTTCGAGATGCCGTGGGTACGCGTCATCAGGTCGGTGCCGCCAGCGGCTTCGCCCAGCACGGCGCTGGCCGCGCCCTCCCCCATGCGCTCGAACGAGGCCATGTCCAGCCCGGCGCAGAAAGCCTTGCCCTGGCCCGAGATCACCACCGCGCGCACCGCCCGGTCGCCGCGCAGCGCTTCACCGGCCGAGATCAATGCATCGAACATCGCGGGATCGAGCGCGTTCATCTTCTCGGGGCGGGCGAGCTGCAGTTCCACCACGCCATCGGGATGGCGGGTCCATTCGATTCGGTCGGTCATGCGCGGGGTCTCCTTCGGGTTGGGGGCCAGTATCGCCCCGGCTTGCCGCTCGGCGATGATGGCGCCTGTCGCCGACCCAACAACCCTTCCCCCATGCCTCTCGACCGCCGGATCTTTCTGCAATCGGGTGCCGCCGCCGTGGTGGCACTGTTCCAATCGGGCCGCGCGCATGGGGCGGCCGACCCCGCGGTGCTCGGCTTCACCGCGGTGCCCGCGTCGCTGCGTGACGCCGTGGTGCTGCCGCACGAGTACGAATGGCAGTTGCTCTGTGCGTGGGGCGACCCCACCGGCGTGGCGGGCCGGCCGATGCCCGTGTTCGCGCCCGACGGCAGCAACAGCGCGGCCGAACAAGCGCTGCAGGCCGGCATGCACCACGACGGCATGCACTTCTTTCCGCTCGCAGCACCGGACCGTGCACTGCTCGTGATGAACCACGAGTACACCGACGAGCGGCTGCTCCATGCCGACGGCAACGCGGCATGGACCGCCGAGAAGGTGCGCAAATCGCTGCACGCCATGGGCGTCTCGGTCATCGAGATCGAACGCACGCGCAGCGGCTGGCGCCAGGTGCGGCCCTCGCCTTTCGCGCGGCGCATTCACGGCAACACGCCGATGCGCATCGCCGGTCCGGCGGCCGGGTCGGCGCTGATGCGCACCGCGGCCGATCCTGCAGGCAAACGGGTGCTCGGCACCTTTGCCAACTGCGCCATGGGCGCCACACCCTGGGGCACCTACCTGAGCTGCGAGGAAAACTTCCACGGCTATTTTGGCGGACCGAAAGACGCCGCGAAAGCCGTCACCACCGCACAGCGGCGCTACGGCACCGTGCCTGGCGCACAGTGGGTGGAATACTGGCGCTTCGACGAGCGCTTCGACTTGAGCCAGCATCCGAACGAGCCGCACCGCTTCGGCTGGGTGGTGGAGATCGATCCGTTCGATGCGTCGTCCACGCCCGTCAAGCGCACGGCGCTGGGGCGCAAGCGCCAGGAAAGCGCCACCTGCACGCTCGCAGCGGACGGCCGCGCAGTGGTCTACATGGCCGACGACGCGCGCTTCGAATACATCTACAAGTTCGTCAGCCACGCCAGGATGCAGGTCGCCGGCAGCGGCGCAGCCGCCGTCAACAGCCGCCTGCTCGACGAGGGCACGCTGTACGTGGCCCGCTTCGATGCCGACGGCCGCGGCCAGTGGATCGAACTCGTGCACGGCCGCAACGGCCTCGATGCGGCCCGCGGCTTTGCCGACCAGGCGCAGGTGCTGGTCCATGCCCGACTCGCCGCCGATGCCGTGGGCGCCACGCCGATGGACCGCCCCGAGTGGATTGCCGTGCATCCGCAAACCGGCGAGGTGTACGTCACCCTGACCCACAACAGCCATCGCGGCGCACCGGGGCAGCCCGCGACGGACGCCGCCAACCCGCGCGCGGGCAACCTTTTCGGCGGCATCCTGCGATGGCGCGAAGATGGCGCCGACGCCGGCAGCGAAGCCTTTGCCTGGGAACATTTCGCGCTGGCCGGAGACCCGGCCCAGGCCGGCAGCGGCGCGCGCTATCCCACAGCCGACGCCGATCTCTTCGGCAACCCCGACGGCCTGCACTTCGACAGCGGCGGGCTGCTCTGGATCCAGACCGACATGGGCGGGCAAATGGTGGGCAAGCCGCCGTATGCCGCGTTCGGCAACAACCAGATGCTCTGCGCCGACCCCGCGAGCGGACGGATCAAGCGCTTTCTCACCGCACCGAACGGCGCAGAGGTCACGGGCTGCGTGGTAACGCCCGATCGGCGCACCCTGTTCGTCAACATCCAGCATCCCGGCGAAGCGCGCGAGGACGGCAGCGCCATGCCGAACAGTGCCTGGCCCGACGGCACCACGCCCGGCAGCGCGCGCCCGCGCTCGGCCACGCTCGCTATCCGCCGGCGCGACGGCGGCATTGTCGGCACTTGAAGCCACACTCGAAAAGGAGACCCCGCATGAGCATCCGCATCGTCCGCCTCGGCACGCCGCGCGCCGACGGCGAAGGCCTTCGCATCGGTACCGTCCGGCGCCCACCGCGCGGCGTGCCCAAGGCCGCGTTCGCATCGCAGGACTGGTACGACGTCTGGTACCCCAACCTCGCGCCGTCCGCCGAGACCATGAAGCTCGGCCAGCAGGCGGAGACCGCAACGCAATGGAACGCCTTCACGCGCGAGTACAAGGCCGAGATGGCCGAAGCCGACGCGAGCCGCAGCCTCGACCTCCTCGCGGCGCTGTCGCACACCACGGCGTTCTCGGTGAGCTGCTACTGCGAGAACGCGTCGCGTTGCCACCGTTCGCTGTTGCGCGGCCTGCTGGCCGACCGGGGCGCCGACATCGCAGACTGACGCATGGCCGGCGGCATGGGCCAGAATAGGCCACGGAGACAACGCCCGTCACGGGCTCCATACGCCATGCCAGCCGCCACCCCGATTTCTTCTTCCACCACCTTCCAGCCGCTCGCGGGCGTGCGCGTGCTGAGCCTCGCGCTCAATCTGCCCGGCCCCGCTGCGCTGCTGCGCTGCCGGAACATGGGCGCCACCTGCACCAAGCTCGAGCCGCCGGCCGGTGACCCGATGGCGCTCTACAACAAGACGGCCTATGCGGCGCTGCACGAAGGCGTTTCCGTCGAGGTGGCCGACCTCAAGTCCGAGGCGGGCCAGGAGCGCCTGCATGCTGCGCTCGCGCAGACCGACGTGCTGCTCACCTCGTTTCGCCCCTCGGCGCTCGGCAAGCTCAAGCTCGACCGGGCCTCGCTGCAGCAACGCCATCCGTCGCTGTCGCAGGTGGCGATCATCGGAGCGCCCGGCGCGCGCGCCGAGGAGCCGGGACACGACCTGACCTACCTCGCCGAAAGCGGCCTCGTCACCGGCACCGAGCTGCCGCCCACGCTCTACGCCGACATGGGCGGTGCGCTGCTCGCGAGCGAGGCCGTGCTGCAGGCCACGCTGCATGCGCGCTCGTCACCGGGCGCGGGCGGTCTGTACCTCGAAGTGGCGCTGAATGCCTCGGCCGACTGGCTTGCGCTGCCGCGCACCTGGGGCCTGACCCGGCCCGACGGCGCGGTGGGCGGCGCGCACGCGGGCTACCGCGTGTACCCGTGCGCCGACGGCCGCGTGGCCATTGCCGCGCTCGAGCCGCACTTCGCGGCCCGCCTCTGCGAGGTGGCCGGCGCGCCGTCTTCGCACGACATGTCGGCGCCCGCGACGCACAAAGCCATCGCGGCCTGGGTTTGCACGCGCACGCGCGCCGAACTCGACGCGATGGCGCGCGAGCGCGACGTGCCGCTGCTCACGCTGGTCGATTAGCTCAGCGGCCCGCGCGCTCGCGCTGCCGGTCTTCGCGCTTGAGCGCGAGGTAGGTGTCGAGATCGATCTCGCGCAGTTGCCGCGGGTAGCGCTGGGAGGCGACGAACCAGTGGCGCTCCCGCGCAAGCGGCTCCCCACCCGGCGGAACCGACACATGCGCATCGAGCGCAAGGAAGTAGCGCATCGCATTGCGCTCCACGAGCCCACGCGGACCCCGGATGTACTCGGGCTGACCGTCGGCGCCCGTACCCACCACCGTGAAGCCCACCTTGTTGCGCCCAAAGGTCGACAGATAGGCCTGGGTCGCCAGGCGCACCATCATGTTCTGGTCGTAGCTGTAGCTGAAATGCAGGAAGCTGCGCTGTGCGTCGATGGCGATCGCCTCGAGCGTGACCCGGTAGTTGCTCGTCCCCAGCGGGCCCTCGGCCGCGGACATCTCGACCGACAGGTGCCCCGGCGTGGCTTCGGCGAGGCGATAGGTGAACGGCAGCTGGAATGCCTGCTCGACCGGCTTGTCGTAGCGCCGCACGACGTCGAGGGTCAGCTTTTCTCGCCCTTCACCACTGCTCGTGCGGCAGCGGCGGTTGTTGACGTGCAGCGTCAGCAGTTCGCACCAGTCCGAGGGCGATTGGAGCGCCGCCGCGATCGTGGGCAACGGATGCGCCAGCACTGCGTAGATGTCGCCCTGCAATCCGTTCGGCGTTTCCGTCGAGTCGAGCTGGATCGGCCGGCCCAGGCCGCTGTGCGCGAGGCTGGCGCCCATGCGCTGGTAGGCCGCACGCAAATCCTCCGGAGATGCGGCGCCCGCACCCGGGGCCGCGCCGAGCGCCAGGCCGAACAGGACGACGCCCGCAAGCCGGTGCCATCCTGAAGCCCGCCACGTCAACGATGTGCTCATGGGGCGACACCATACAGCGCGCGGCGCCTCGTCCGTTCAACCTGGGCCGTTCATCCCGTGCGTCGCGGCCATGCGAGCAACAACATGGCCAGCGCAAGCACCGCCGCCCCCAGCCATTGCCGCGGCGCCATCGGCTGCGCAAGGAGCAGCCCGGCCAGCAGCGCGGCCACGAGCGGCTCGACCAGCGTGCCCACCACCGCGGACGTGGGCGGCAGCCGCCGTGCACCCCATGCGAACGCCAGGTAGGCGACCGACGTGGTGACCACGCCCGTGTAGCCCACGCCGAGCCACTGCGCCGCGCCCGCCGGCCAGGTGATGCCCGCCGGCCACGCGATCGCCAGCATGCAGAGCGCGGCCACGCTCATTCCCCAGGCCGACGCGGTGACCGCCCCGAGGCGTTGCGGCATGCGCGCATTGCCGAGCACCACCGCCGCGTAGCAGAAGGCCGAGCCGAATGACCATGCGAGGCCTGCCGAATAGTCCGCCGGCAGGCCATCGCGCTGCCACCCCGCCGCCGGCGCCACGAGCAGCGCCACCCCGCCGATTGCCAGCAGCAATCCCGAGGCGAGGCGCATACCGAAGCGCTCATGGCCGCGCAGCACCGATACCAGCGCCACGATCACGGGCGCGCAGCAGATCGAAATCACCGTGGGAAGCGCCGCGCCCAGGTGTGCGATGCCGGCGAACCAGCAGCTCACGTTCAGGGCCATCGCAGCGCCGGTGCCGGCCACCTGCCACCGCTCGCGCGGCGCCATGCTGCGCCAGGTGGGCGTTGCTGCCTCCGCGCGATGCATGTGCCAGTGCAGGCACCAGAGCAGCGGCAGGCCGAGCGCAAAGCGCGCGAGCGACAGGCTCTGCGGTGCGATGCCGCCATCGATCAGGAATTGCGCCACCAGCGCGCCGCCGCCCCAGAGCACGCCGGCCAGCAGCACGCCGCCCCAGGCCAGGACGACCGTTGTTCTTGCACTCATTGATGAAACTCTCCGTGGGGCCCGCCGCCGCGGCGTCGTGTCGACGCAGTGCCGGGAGCGGGCATGACCATCCGGCCACCGCCCGGCGTTCTTCGATCAGCGGAAGAAGGCGGACGGCAGCGACCACTTGCGGGTCTGACGGGCGCGGCGCGAGGCGCGCGCGAACGTCAGCAGCGGGTCGACGGAGGGGGAGAGTGATGCAGATTCATGAGCGGCCGATGATAGGAGCGCGACCGCGGGCCCACAAGAGAGAATGCGCCGGCATGTGCCCAGCCCTCTTTCTCCGGATTTCATGAAGCGCCAAGGTCGTCTCGTTCGCTGGGAGGCCGAACGCGGCTTCGGTTTCATCCGCAGCCCGGAGGTGTCGGCCGATGTGTTCGTGCACCTGCGCGACTTTCTCGATCGCCAGCTAAAGCCGCAGGTCGGCATGGCGGTGCGATTCGAGGAAATTCATGTCGGTGGCAAGGGGCCGCGGGCAGTGGCCGTGGAGGCTGCTGAGGCCTCGGCGAGTGGAGTGCCTCGTGCAGCGTCACGCGCACAGCCGCGCCGTCCCTCGAGTCGCAGTGCGGCGGGCACGCCGTGGGGCGCGTGGCTGATCGTGATCTATGCCGCTGCGCTGGGCGCCGCCGTGTGGCTCGGTCGCCTGCCGCTGCTCGCGCTGGCAGTCGTTGCAGGGCTGAGCGTGCTCACCTTCGTGGCCTACGCCCTCGACAAGAGCGCGGCGCGGGCCGGGCGCTGGCGCACGCAGGAAAGCACGCTGCACCTGCTCGCATTCGCAGGCGGCTGGCCGGGCGCGTGGTGCGCACAGCGGCTGCTGCGGCACAAGTCGAGCAAGGCGAGTTTCCTGTGGCGGTTCTACGCCACGGTCGCGCTGCATGGCGCGGCGCTGGGGGCATGGGTGTTCTGGCTGTCGAAGCACGCGGCCTTCGGCTGACCGCGCCTTCTCCAACGCATCAACGCACCTTGCGTGAGGGCTTGTTGACCGGCTTGCCGCCACTGCCGGTATCGCGCGGCGGCAGGCCGGTGTGCTGCGTCAGCATGCGGCCCTTCGATGGCTTCGCCATCGGCAGCTTCACCGGCGCGGCCTTGCCGGTGGGCACGGCGGTCGAGTTCTTGCGCCGCGCGCTCGTGTAGCCACCGTCAGTCAGCGGCTGCCAGGTCGGAATGAGGTGATGCTTGCCGTTGCCGATCAGGTCAGCGCGGCCCATGGACTTGAGCGCCTCGCGCAGCAGCGGCCAGTTGTTGGCATCGTGGTAGCGCAGGAAGGCCTTGTGCAGGCGGCGCCGCTTGTCGCCGCGCACGATGTCCACCGTCTCGCTCACGCGCGTGACCTTGCGCAGCGGGTTCTTGTTGGTGTGGTACATCGTCGTGGCCGTGGCCATCGGGCTCGGGTAGAAGGTCTGCACCTGGTCGGCGCGAAACCCGTTCTTCTTGAGCCAGATCGCGAGGTTCATCATGTCCTCGTCGCTCGTGCCCGGGTGCGCAGCAATGAAGTACGGAATGAGGTACTGCTTCTTGCCCGCCTCGGCCGAGTACTTCTCGAACATCTGCTTGAACTTGTCGTAGCTGCCGATGCCCGGCTTCATCATCTTGGTGAGCGGGCCCTGCTCGGTGTGCTCGGGCGCGATCTTCAGGTAGCCGCCGACGTGGTGCTGCACCAGTTCCTTCACGTACTCGGGCGACTGCACGGCCAGGTCGTAGCGCAGGCCCGAGCCGATCAGGATCTTCTTGATGCCCTTGAGCGCACGCGCACGGCGGTAGATCTTGATCAGCGGATCGTGGTTGGTGTTGAGGTTCGGGCAGATGCCCGGGTACACGCAGCTGGGCTTGCGGCAGGCCGACTCGATCTCGGGCGACTTGCAGCCGATGCGGTACATGTTGGCCGTCGGGCCGCCGAGGTCGGAGATGGTGCCGGTGAAGCCCTTGACCGAATCGCGGATGGCCTCGACCTCCTTGATGATCGAGTCTTCCGAGCGGCTCTGGATGATGCGGCCCTCGTGCTCGGTGATCGAGCAGAAGGTGCAGCCGCCGAAGCAGCCGCGCATGATGTTCACGCTGAAGCGGATCATTTCCCAGGCGGGGATCTTGGTCGCGCCGTCGTGGCTGCCGTTCTCGTCGGCATAGCGCGGATGCGGGCTGCGCGCGTACGGCAGGTCGAACACGTGGTCCATCTCGGCCGTGGTGAGCGGGATCGGCGGCGGGTTGATCCACACGTCGCGCGCCGTGGCGCCCTCGCCGTGGGCCTGCACCAGCGCGCGCGCATTGCCGGGGTTGGTCTCGAGGTGCAGCACGCGGTTGGCGTGGGCATAGAGCACCGGGTCGGCGCGCACCTGCTCGTACGACGGCAGGCGGATCACGCTGCGGTCGCGCGGCGGCACCTTGAGCTTGGCGCGCTGCGCCAGGGCAGGGTTCGGCACGAAGGTCAGCGGCTTGATCGCGGGGTTGACCACGGCGGCGCCCGCCTCGGCCGCGCGTGCCACGGCCTCGGCCTCGTCTTCCTTCGCGCAGGTGGCGCCATTGGCCTTGGCCTGCTCCGACACCATCAGGTACGGGTTGACGTGCGCCTCGACGCGGCCGGGTTCGTCCACGCTGGTGGAGTCGATCTCGAACCATCCCTCGGGTGTCTCGCGCCGCACATAGGCGGTGCCGCGGACGTCGGTGATCTGTTGCACCGGCTCCTTGGCGGCCAGGCGGTGCGCGATCTCGACGATGGCCCGCTCCGCGTTGCCGTACAGCAGCAGGTCGCACTTGGCGTCGACGACGATGGAGCGGCGCACCTTGTCCGACCAGTAGTCGTAGTGGGCGATGCGTCGCAGCGAGCCTTCGATGCCGCCCAGGACGATCGGCACGTCGTTCCAGGCTTCCTTGCAGCGCTGCGAATACACGATCGCCGCGCGGTCGGGCCGGGCACCGCCGACGTCGCCGGGCGTGTAGGCATCGTCGCTGCGGATCTTCCGGTCGGCCGTGTAGCGGTTGATCATCGAATCCATGTTGCCGGCGGTCACGCCGAAGAACAGGTTCGGCTTGCCGAGCGCCTTGAACGGCTCGGCGCTCTGCCAGTCGGGCTGCGCGATGATGCCTACGCGGAAGCCCTGCGCCTCGAGCATGCGGCCGATCACGGCCATGCCGAAGCTCGGATGGTCGACATAGGCGTCGCCGGTCACCACGATGATGTCGCAGCTGTCCCAGCCGAGCGCGTCCATCTCCTTGCGCGTGGTCGGCAGGAACTTGGCCGTACCGAAACGCGCGGCCCAGTACTTTCGGTAGCTGGTCAGCGGCTTGGCGGCACGCGCGAAAAAGGAGACGTCGACGGGGGCGTTCATCGTGGGGAAGTGGGCGGCGCGCGGCTCGGGTCGGCCGGCGCCGCAATGGGCAACCGGTGATTTTAGGGTTTTCCATCACATCTGTCGCGCTGCGCGCGCTTGGCGCAATGTCAGCAAGGCCATTCAATCGATTGCCAAAGTCAAATATGAACATGACAATGGCAAACATGATGGCATCTGCGTCCACCCCCGACCCCGCCGCCGTCAAGGCGATCCGGCGCTTCAACCGCTTCTACACGGGCCGCATCGGCGTGCTCGATCCGTACCTTGGCAGCGACATGTCGCTGACCGATGTGCGCGTGCTCTACGAACTCGCGCACCGCGAGACGCCCGTGGCGAGCGAGATCGGGCGCGACCTTCGCCTCGACGCGGGCTACCTGAGCCGCATCCTGCGCCGCTTCGAGGCATCGGGCTGGCTGGTGCGCGAACGCCACGCGCGCGATGCGCGCCAGAGCGTGCTGCGCCTCACCGAGGCTGGCCATGCGGCCTTCGCGCCACTGCAGCAGAAGTCGCGCGACGAGGCCGCCGCCCTGCTCGCGCCGCTGCCGCCGCCCGAACGGCAGCAGGTGGTAGAGGCCATGGTGCGCATCGAGCGCCTGCTCGATCCGGGCCACAGTGCGCCGGTCCGCACCCGTACCGTCGTGCTGCGCGATCCGCAGCCCGGCGACATGGGCTGGGTGGTGCAGCAGCACGGCGAGCTGTACGCGCGCGAGTACGGCTGGAACACCACATTCGAGGCGCTGGTCGCCGAGGTCGTGGCGCAGTTCGTGCGCAAGTTCCAGCCCGAGGGGGAGAAATGCTGGATCGCCGAGCTCGACGGCGAGCGCGTGGGCGCGGTGTTCGTGGTGCGCAAGTCGGCCCTCACCGCGCAATTGCGCCTGCTGCTGCTGGCACCGTCGGCGCGTGGCCTCGGGCTTGGTGGGCGCCTGACCGACGAATGCATCGCCTTCGCTCGTTCGAAGGGCTATCGCAGGATGGTGCTCTGGACCAACAGCTGCCTAGCTGCCGCACGTGCAATCTACGCCAAGCGCGGCTTCAAGCTCGACAAGGCCGAGCCTTACGAAGGCTTCGGGCAGCAGCTCGTGGGCGAGACCTGGTCGCTCAGGCTGTCGTCGTAGCGCGGCGCCTGCGCAGCCACAGCAACCTCGACACCGGCACGAGCCACACCAGCACCACCACGACGGCCAGCGAGGCCGCGATCGGGCGCGACACGAAGCCGACGAGCTGCCCGTCGGACTTGATCATCGAGGTGATGAAGTTCTCCTCGAGCATGCCGCCGAGCACCACGCCGAGGATCGCCGGCGCGACGGGAAAGCCGTTTTCCTCGAGCAAGTAGGCCACGATGCCCGCCACCAGCATCACGCCGACGTCGAACAGCGAGTTGTTGATCGCGAACGCGCCGACGATGCAGAAAAGCAGGATCAGCGGCATCAGCACGTTGCGCGGCACCCGCAGGATCCGCTTGGCCACCTTGATGCACAGAACGCCGAGCGGAATCATGATGAGGTTGGCGATGATGAACAGCAGGAACACCGCGTAGATGTTCTGCGGATTGGTCGTGAACAGCGTCGGTCCCGGGTTGAGGTTCTTCATGTAGAGCACGCCGATCACGATGGCGGTGATCGAGTCGCCCGGGATGCCGAACACCAGCGCCGGGATCCACGCGCCCGCGAGCGCGCTGTTGTTGGCCGCACCCGATTCGACGATGCCCTCGACGTGGCCGGTGCCGAACTTCTCGGGTTCCTTCGAGAACTTCTTGCTCGTGGCGTACGACATCCATGCCGCGATGTCGGCCCCCGCGCCCGGCAGCGAACCCACCGCGGTACCGAGCACGCTGCCGCGCAGGATCTGCACCGGGTACTTCTTCGCGAGCGCCCACTGGCCCGCGAGCACGCGGCCCACCTTGTCGACCATGATCTCGCCCGGTGGCCGCGTGTCGACAGCGAAGCGGATCACTTCCGACACGGCGAACATGCCGATCATCATCGGGATCATGCCGATACCGCCGGTCATCTCGGCATTGCCGAAGGTGAAGCGCGGAAAGCCTGCGGGGTTGCCGAGCCCCACGCAGGCCACGAGCAAGCCCAGCAGCAGCGTGACCATGCCCTTGAGCGGCCGGTCGGAGGTGATGAACACCGCGCAGGTCAGGCCCAGCAGCACGAGCCAGAAGTACTCGAACGAACTGAAGTTGAGCGCGAAATCGGCGAGCGCCGGTGCAGCGACGATCAGCACCACGGTGCCGAAGAGCCCGCCCACGGCCGAAAAAACCAGCCCCGCACCGAGCGCGGTCTCGGCCATGCCCTTGCGCGTCATCGCGAAGGCCTCGTCGGTGTAAGCCGCCGAAGCCGGCGTGCCCGGAATGCGCAACAGACAGCCCGGTATGTCGCCCGAGAAGATCGCCATCGCGGTGGCCGTCACCATGGCCGCGATCGCGGGGATCGGCTGCATGAAGAAGGTCACGGGCACCAGCAGCGCGACGGCCATGGTGGCCGACAGTCCCGGCACCGCGCCGACGAAGAGGCCATAGAGCGCCGCCAGCACCATCACGAGGAGCGTGTAGGGCTCGAACACCATCGAGAAAGCCTGCAAGAGGGCTGCCGACATGGAGGTTGCTTTCGGTGGTTACCAGGCGATCGGCATCAGCACGCCCCAGGGCAGAGGAACGCGCAGCAGCTTGTAGAACACGGTGTGGATCACGAGCGCCGCGACGACGGCGATCAGCAGCGCACGCGCTGGCGGCACTCGCATGACCAGCATCAACGCGAGCAGCAGGATCGCGGCGATCGGCAGGAAGCCGACGCGCTCGGACAGCAGCATGTAGAACAGCACGGCGCCGATGACCAGCGCCACCGCGAGCACATGGCGCGGCGAGGCCGTCCAAGCGCCGAGCCGCACCCAGGCGACGGTCCGGCGCTCGCGCCAGCCCTTCGCCAGCAGAAGCGCACCGCAGACGCACAGCCCCGCGGCGATCAGCCCCGGAAAGAGCGCGGGCCCGAACTGCTGGCCCGCCATGCCGGGAAAGCCCCGCACCACAGCGAGCACCAGCCCGCCGAGCACGAGCAGGACCAGTCCGAAGACGGCATCGTTGAACTTCATCGCGCCAGGGCCCCCGTGCCCGGCGCGGCCACGCTGCGCAGGGCGCTCACTTGACGATGCCCACTGCCTTCATCGTCGCGCCGAGTTCGGCATCGGATTTCGCCATGTAGGCGGCAAACTCGTCGGGCCCGGCATAGATCACGCCGAAGCCGCGCGAGGCCATGAAGTCGGTGTAGTCCTTGCTGGCCACCACCTTCTTGAGCGCGGCCGCGAGCTTGTCGCGCACGTCGTTGGGCAGGCCCTTGGGCGCGACGATGCCGCGCCACGCCGCCATCGACCAGTCGCTGCCGATGGCCGACTTGAGTGTGGGCACGTTGGGGTACAGCGCCGAGGGCTTGTCGCTCATGATCGCGAGGCTCTTGACCTTGCCGGCATCGATCAGCGAACGCGCCTCGGGCAGCGACACCGGTGCGATCGCGACGCCGCCCGCCACCACGTCCTGCAGGCCCGGCGCGGCGCCGTTGCTCGGCACCCAGGGCACCGCCGCGGGGTCGATCTTCTGGTCGCGCAGCAGCCCCGCGATCGCGAGGTGCCAGATGCCGCCCTGCCCCGTGCCCGAGGCTTTCAGCTTGCCCGGGTTGGCCTTGATGGCGGTGAGCAGGTCGGCCACCGTCTTGTATGGCGCATCGGCACCGACCTGGATGCCGGCGGGGTCGAGGTTGGCCAGGCCGATGGGCGTGTACGAGGCGCTCGTCAGCTGCGTGAGGCCCTGCCAATGCATCATGCCGATCTCGACCGTGGCCATGCCGATGGTGTAGCCGTCGGGTGCTGCCGCGGCGATGGCCGCATGGCCCACCACGCCGTTGCCGCCGGTGCGGTTCACCACCGCGAAGGGCTGGCCGAGCTCCTTTTCAAGCAGGCTCGCGATGATGCGCGCCGTGGCATCGGTGCCGCCGCCCGCGCCCCAGGGCACGATCAGCGTGACCGGGCGGCTCGGGTAGGCCTGGGCGGCCGCGGGGGCCGCCGCGGCAAACAGGGCGAGCCCCGCGGCGACGCCGGCGGCATGGGTCACGAAGGAGCGTCGGGAGAAGAAACGGGCTGGACGGGCACGCATGGCGGTTGTCTCCTATCGAGGTCATTGGTATGACGATTGAACGGAAACCGGTTTTCTCACGTTTCGCCCGCCGGAGACATTAGGGTCAACCATCCCTTGTGCGCACCAGGCCGGGCCGCTTGACGCGTTCGACGCCTGGCTCGCAGAAGTCGAAAGTGGTCACGCCGTTGACCGTGGCATCGCTGCGCAGCGTCTCGGGGTGCGCGAGCGTGCGGCGCATGTCACGCACGCCGGCCTCCCAGTGCTCCTCGACCGCGGCGCGCGAGAACTCGTAGTCCTTCGACTCGCGCTCGTAGGGCTTGTCGCGGTAGATCAGGTGGAAGATGTCGATCGGCTCGTGCGTGAGCCCGGCCTGCACCGCGCGCACCGAGGGATCGTCGCGCAGGTGCGCAGGCAGCCTGGCGATCAGGTCCGCGATCGCCTGCTGCAGGTTCACGTTGGCCGCCAGTGCATCGGTGTTCATGCGGGTGCGGCTGGAGTAGGTGATGTCCTTCTGCCGCTCCAGCACGCCCGAGAGCGTTCGCGGTATTTCGCCGCGCGCGCTGAACAGGTCGACCTGCAGCACCACCAGCGGCTCGGCGCGCGGATGCACGTCGAGCACGTACTGCAGCGGCGTGTTCGAGACGATGCCGCCGTCCCAGTAGTGCTCGCCGTCGATGCACACCGGCGCGAAGCCCGGCGGCAGCGCGCCGCTCGCCATGATGTGCTCGGGGCCGATGCGATGGCGCGTGTTGTCGAAGTAGACCGAGTTGCCGGTGCGCACGTCGACCGCGCCCACGCTGAAGCGCGCTTCGCGCGCGTTGATGCGGTCGAAGTCCACCAGGCGCTCGAGCGTTTGCCGCAGCGGCGCGGTGTCGTAGTAGCTCAGCAGCGGCGCCGCGGCGCCCAGCAGCAGCGAAGGCGAATAGCGCGGTTCGAAGAAGCCGGGAATGCCCACCAGCACGGCCATCGCCGCGCTCCACTGGTTCTGCGTGGCGCGGTCGCCGAGCCACGGCGGCAGGCGCTGCGCGGGACCGGACGACACCAGGTGCCAGAACTCGCGCAGCCGCTCGACGCGGCGGTCCGGCGCATTGCCGGCAATCAGCGCCGCGTTGATGGCGCCGATCGAGACGCCGGCGATCCAGTGCGGCTGCAGGTCGGTCTCGCTCAGCGCGGCGTACACGCCGGCCTGGTAGGCGCCGAGCGCGCCGCCGCCCTGCAGCACCAGCGCCTTGCGCGCGGCGCGCATGTCCTCGCGGCGGCCGCGGAACGGATCGATGACGGGCTGGCGAGCGGTGGTGCGGGGCTTCGGCTTGCGGGAGGTCATGCGGTGCATTGGACACCAGCGCCGGCGCCGCAGCCGAGCCTTGCGGGCGCTGCTACATCTTGGGCAGCATCTGCCCGCGGATCTCGCCGGCCGGGTTGGCGGCGGTGTGGATGTTGGCGTACCACTTGCCCGCGATCAGGTCGGCGGCCTGCGCCGGCGTGAGCGTGGCCTGGCCCTCGATCGGGCTGGCCGCATTGGCAAAGGGCAGCACCACGCCGGCGTTGGCGCCGGCGGTGGCCGGTCCGTGGAAGTGCGCTGCAGTGGCCGGCCCGCTGAGGCCGGTGTAGGTGATCTTGTATTTCAGGACGTTGGTGTCCCGGTTGAGCCAGGCCTCGGCCAGGCCGCTGCCGCGCGTCATGTTGGGCGGCACTTCGCTGGCGGCATTCATCGTGCCGCTGAAGCTCGCGACGTTCGACCGCGACATCATTCCGCAGCCCGCCAAGGCGGCACTGGCCACGCCGGCAACGAGGGTCGCGCGCAAAAGGGTGCCATATCGGTTCATGTGTCGATCTCCTGGAATGATGAAAACCGCTACAGCATAGGCAGCGCCGCCACGAGCGCATGTCGGCCACCACCGCGACTTTTTCAACCGAAGGAGAATGCGGCCATGAACCCTTCTGCCTCCCTCCCCTCGGCCCGCGACATCGTCGACTTCTGGCGCGATGCGGGGCCCGAACGCTGGTTCGCCAAGGATGCGGCCTTCGATGCCGCATTCCGCGAACGCTTCCTCGCCGCCCATGAAGCGGCCGCCGCCGGACAGCTCGATGGCTGGCTGCACGATGCCGAAGGCGCGCTCGCGCTGCTGGTGCTGCTCGACCAGTTTCCGCGCAACACCTGGCGCGGCGAGGCGCGCATGGTGGCCACCGACGACAAGGCGCTCGACGTCGCGCGCCGGGCCATCGACGACGGCTTCGATCGCGCGGTCGACGACGCGCTCAGGCGCTTCATCTACCTGCCGTTCATGCATTCGGAGTCGCCCGCGGACCAGGCGCGCTCGGTCGAGCTCAATGCCGCGCTCGATGCGAACACGCAGCGTTTCGCGGTGCTGCACCGCGACATCATCGAGCGCTTCGGCCGCTTTCCGCACCGCAACCGCATGCTCGGGCGCGAAAGCACGTCCGAAGAGCAGCGCTTCCTCGACGAAGGCGGCTTCGCAGGTTAGGTGCCCGAGCGGCTCGGCGACGCGCTGGCAGGCGCGTCGGCCTTGTCGTGGCGGCGCGATCCGTAGGTCTTGGCATAGACCCAGGTGAACTCGGCCCCGAGAAGGAAGATCTGCGCCGAGTAATACACCCACACCAGCACCACCACCAGCGAACCCGCCGCGCCGTAGCCCGAGGCGACGCTGCTCTTGCCGATGTAGAGGCCGATGAGGTGCTTGCCGATCGTGAACAGCATGGCGGTGGCCGCGGCCCCGACCCAGACGTCGCGCCACTGCACCTTCGCCCTCGGCATGATCTTGTAGATCATCGCGAAGATCACTGTCACCATCGCGAAGCTGAACGCGAAGTTCACCGCCTGCGCCAGCGTGGCCCAGGCGCCGAACACCGGCGACCACCACTTGCTCAGCGCGGCCAGCGCCGCGCTCGCGACCAGCGACACGATGAGCAGGAAGCCGATGCCCATGATCATGCTGAACGACAGCAGCCGCACGCGCACCAGGTTGAACAGGCCCGAGCTCTTGGCCCGCGCGGGCGCACGCCAGATGCGGTCGAGCGCGTCCTGCAGTTCGCCGAACACGGTGGTCGCGCCGACCACCAGCAGGCCGATGCCCAGCACGGTGGCCACCACGCCTTCGGTCGGCTTGTTCACGGCTTGCAGCATGCCCTGCACTGCGGCGGCGCCCTGCTCGCCCATGAGCCCCGCGAGCTGCGCGAAGATCTCGCCGCGCGCGGCCTCCTCGCCGAACACCAGTCCTGCCACCGAAATGACGATCAGGAGCAGCGGTGCTATTGAGAACACGGTGTAGTAGGCGAGCGCGGCGCCCATGCTCGGCGCATAGTCGTTCGACCACGACGCGAAGGCCTGCTTGCAAAGATCGAAAAGTGCGCGGATTGGCATCATCTTGGTGATTCTCCCTGGGTGAGTTGTCGACGCCTGTCAGTCCGCTCCCCAGCAGCCTGCAGGCAGGGCTACGATAATCCCATTCACATGCATCCGTCCCCCTCCGGCGCGGCGCCGCCACCACCCGCATCCCCTGCGCAACCGCAGTCGCCACGCGACCTTTTCGTTTCCTTCACCTGGCTGGCGCTGCAGGGATTCGGTGGCGTGCTCGCCATCGTGCAGCGCGAGATGGTCGAGAAGAAGCGCTGGCTCACGCCCGAGCAGTTCCTCGAGGACTGGGCCGTGGCCCAGGTCATGCCGGGGCCGAACGTGATCAACCTCGCGCTGATGATCGGCGACCGCTACTTCGGCCTGCGCGGCGCGGTGGCCGCAGTGGCCGGCATGCTCGCGGTGCCGCTCGTGGTGATTCTGGTGCTGGCCGTGCTCTACGCGCACTATGCGGCCAACCCGCAGGTCGCCGGCGCGTTGCGCGGCATGGGCGCGGTCTCGGGCGGGCTGATCGCCGCCACCGGCATCAAGCTGATTCCGCAGCTGCGCAGGCATCCGCTCGGCTTCGGCGCCTGCCTGGGCTTCGTGGCGGTGGTGTTCGGCGCCATCGCCCTGCTCAAGATTCCGCTCGGCTGGGTGCTTCTGGCGGTGGGCGGCGTGGCATGCGCCTGGACCTGGCGAAAGATCGCCGCATGACGATCGCGATGCAATGGCACGACTGGCTCGCGCTCTTCGGCCAATACCTGCTGCTGTCGCTGCTGTCGATCAGCGGCGCGATCACCACGGTGCCCGACATGCACCGCTACCTCGTCACGCAGCACGGCTGGCTCACCGACGCGCAGTTCAGCTCCTCGGTGGCGATCGCACAGGCGGCGCCGGGGCCCAACGTGCTCTTCGTCGCGCTGATGGGTTGGAACGTCGGGCTCAATGCTGGCGGCGGCATCGGCGCCGGCCCGTTCGCCTGGCTGCTAGGGCTGTTCGGGCTGACGGTCACCATGGTGGGCATCATGCTGCCGAGCACCACGCTGACCTACCTGGCCACGCGCTGGGGCCACCGCAACCGCGAGCGGCGCGGCGTGCGGGCCTTCAAGCAGGGCATGGCGCCGGTGGTGGTGGGCCTGCTGATTGCCACCGGCTGGGTGCTGGCGGCCGGCAACCCGGCCGGCGGCGCGCCCGCGTGGCACCTGTGGCTGCTGACCGCGGTGGCCGCGCTCATCGTCTGGCGCACGCGCGTCCACCTGCTGTGGCTGCTCGGTGCAGGTGCGCTGCTCGGTGCCGTAGGCTTCGTCTGATCTTCATCGCTTTCTGCCTTCTTCTTCAGGAACACACCCATGACGCAACTCCGCTCGCTCGGCCGCTCCGGCCTCCTGGTTTCGCCGCTCGCCTTCGGCGGCAACGTGTTCGGCTGGACGGTCGACGAGGCGGCTTCGTTCAAGTTGCTTGATGCCTGGGTCGAGGCCGGCTTCAACCTGGTCGACACCGCCGACGTCTATTCGCGCTGGGTGCCGGGCCACACCGGCGGCGAATCGGAAACCATCATCGGCAAGTGGCTCCGCCAGAGCGGCAAGCGCAGCCGCGTGGTGCTGGCCACCAAGGTCGGCAAGCCGATGGGCGACGGCAAGTCGGGCCTCTCGCCAGCCTATATCCGCGAGGCCGTGGAAGCCTCGCTCCAGCGCCTGCAGACCGACTACATCGACCTGTACCAGTCGCACGACGACGATGCCGCGACGCCGCTCGAAGACACGCTCGGCGCCTTCGACGCGCTCATCAAGGAGGGCAAGGTACGCGCCATCGGCGCCTCGAACTACACGGCACCGCGGCTGGCCGAGGCACTCGACGTGTCGGAGCGGCTCGGCATCGCGCGCTACGAAAGCCTGCAGCCGCTCTACAACCTCTATGGCCGCGCGGCGTTCGAGGATGCGCTCGAGCCGCTGTGCGTGCAGCGCGAGATCGGCGTGGTCAATTTCTACGCCCTCGCGGCCGGCTTCCTGACGGGCAAGTACCGCACCGAGGCCGATGCCGCCAAGAGCGCGCGCGGTGCCAGCACCACGCAGAAGTACCTGAATCCGCGCGGCCTTCGCATCCTGGAGGCGCTCGACAAGGTGGCGCAGCAGTACAACGCCAAGCCGGGACAGGTAGCTATCGCCTGGCAGATCGCGCGGCCTTCGATCACGGCGCCGATCGCGAGCGCGACCTCGATCGCGCAACTGGAAGAACTGGTGGTCGCGACGCAGCTCAAGCTCGATGCCGGCACCATCGAGATGCTGGACCGGGCCAGCGCCGAGACCACCGAAGCTCATCAGTAGGCAAGTTCCCACACCGACTGGCGACGACGGCCGGGTCAGGCCGCGGCGCGCATCGGGATACTGCGAGGAATCAAAGCTTTCGGGGAAACAAGCATGTCTTTCGCGCTCTACATGGTCGGCTTTTTGATCTTCCTCGGCGGTATCGCCTGGGGCGCATCGGTCGCCGGCGTGCCAACGCTCTACATCGGCATCGGCGCGCTGATCCTGCTCGGAATCGGCATCTTCAGCGCCGTGGCGCGCACGCGCAGCAAAGACCCGTCCTGACGGGGCTCAGGCGCTGCGTTGCCGCAGCGCCTCGTAGAGGCAAACCCCACTCGCCACCGAGACGTTCAGGCTCTCGACGGCACCGGCCATCGGGATGCTGACCAGCTCGTCGCAGGTCTTGCGCGTGAGCTGGCGCATGCCCTCGCCCTCGGCACCCAGCACCAGCGCGAGCGGCCTTTTGAAATCACTCTGGTAGAGCGTCCCGGGCGCATCGTCGCTCGTGCCGACGCACCAGATGCTGCGTTCCTTGAGCTCGTTGAGCGTGCGCGCGAGATTGGTCACCATGAAATATGGCACGGTCTCCGCCGCGCCGCTCGCGACCTTGGCCACGGTGGCATTGATGCCTGCCGCATGGTCCTTGGGTGCAATGACCGCATGCGCGCCCGCGCCGTCGGCCACGCGCAGGCAGGCGCCGAGGTTGTGCGGATCTGTCACGCCGTCGAGCACCAGCAGCAGCGGCACGGTACCGGCCTCTTCGAGCCCTTCGAGCAGCTCGTCGAGAGAGCGGACCTGCGCCACGGGGTCGACCCGCGCCACCACGCCCTGGTGGCCATGGCTGCCGCTGAGCTTGGCGAGCCGCAGGCCGTCGGCCTCGACGAGCCGCACGCCGGCCTCCTGGGCGCGCGCGATGAACTGCTTCATGCGCGCATCGCGCCGGCTGGCGTCGAACATCACTTCGAGCACCGATTTCGGCGCGGTCTTGATGCGCACGCCCACGGCATGGAAGCCGAAGATCACTTTGGGAGAAGACATGCCCCGATTATCCCTGCCGCCCGGCGACCCCGCGCGCGTGCCTCAGGCAATCGGCATGCCGCTGTCGGCGCGCGTGAGCGCATCGTGCAGCTGCTGCACCGCGAGTGCGCGCGGATGCGCCTGCGCAACGCTGCCCACGCTCTCGATGTACGCGCAGGCCGCATAGCGTTCGGCCACCTGCTCGTAGCGTGCGACCCAGGCGTCGCGCAGTGCGCGCTTGTCCGGCGCCACGGGCCAGACGCCCGGCTGCGGGCGCATGTGCTCGCCGATGCCGATGCGCCACGGCTTCGCGGTCAGCCGGGCGCGAAAGCAGTTCTGATTGCGGCACATGCGCGCATAGACCTTGTCGGCACCCAGTGTCTGGAAGACGTCGGTGACCGCATGGTCCGACGGCGCAAAGACGTCGTGCATGGCGAGCGCCCGCAGCCCCGACGGCGTGCGGTAGAGCCGCAGGTGCCATTGCGGATGCTGGTGGATGAAGCGATCGATGCGCGCCCGCGCCGCAGCGAGCGGATCGCCTTCATCGCCCTTCGGCTCGCTGGCGCGCAGGCCCTCGGCGCGCAGGCGCCAGAAGCCGATCGCGGCGATCGCCATACCCGCTGCCGCCGCAGCGATCCACGAGCCCGACGCGAAGCCTGTGACCAGCACGCCGATCAGCGCCGCGCCGATCACTGTGAACCCGCGCGCGCCGCCCGGCTGCGGCGCCTCGAAGTCGACGTCGACGAACAGCACGTCGGGCGTGTTGAGGCAGCGCGCGCCATAGCCGTTGCGCGTGACGATGTCCTCGCCATGGCGTTCGAGGATCTGCTCGCGAATCGGCATGCCGTTGGCACCGTTGTAGGCGCGCTTGCGTTCGCGGCGCTCGAGCGTCTCGCCAGCGGCGATGCGCTCGAAGGCCTCGCGCGTGCGTTCGTCGGCATGGGCCTGCGCGGCCAGCGGGCTGTCGTCGGACCAGCCGAAGCGGCGCACGGTGAGCTGCTTGCCGTCGACGATCTGCTGGATGCGGCCTTCGGCCCAGAACTGCGGAACGATCATCGCGACCCGTTCACGGCTTCTTCAGGCGCCCGCGAAGAGAAAGCCCACGGCCAGCACCGCAAGCGCGATGACGATCACCAGCCAGACCTTGCCGCCACCCGAAGCAACGCGCCCCGGTTCGGCCATCGGATCGAAGGCGCCGCCGGGCGCACCCGCACCGCCCCGCTGTCCCTTCAGGTGGCCTTCGATGAGCTTCAGCGTCTCGGCCAGACCGAGACCGGTGGCCTCGCGCACGATCTTCACCGCATCGACCTTGCGGCCTTGGGCCAGGGCCGCAGCGGCTGCGGCCGGAACGGCCGGCGGGCCGCCGCCCATGGGCCCGCTGAATCCGCCGGCCGGCGCCTGCGAATCGGCAGGCATGTGGCCGGCATGACGCTCGACGAGGTCCTTGGACTCCTTGAGGCCCAGGCCTGTGCGGTCGCGCACGACCTTGATCGCCTCGATGATGTTGCCGCGCTCCAGCGCAAGCCGCGCTTCGGGGGGAAGTTCGTCCGTCATGGAAATCTCCTCTTGTCGTTATCGTTGTCGTCGTGCGCGCGGCCACCCTGCACCGCGCCGCGGGGGCTCATCAGAGCCTGCCGGCGTCGGCGGTCTTTTCGTTGTGGCTCACGCGGCCGGCCTCGATGGTGATGCGGCGCTCGCACTGGGCCGCGATGCCGCGGTCGTGGGTGACGAGCACCAGCGTTGTGCCGAGCTCGCGGTTGAGGTCGAACATCAGGCGCATGACCTGCTCGCCGGTCGCGAAGTCGAGGCTGCCGGTAGGCTCGTCGGCCAGCAGCAGCGCCGGCTGCACGACGAAGGCCCGGGCCAGTGCGACGCGCTGCTGCTCGCCGCCCGACAGCACCTTGGGATAGTGGCCCAGCCGCTGGCCGAGGCCGACGCGACCGAGCATTTCGGTGGCCGCCTTGCGTGCATCCTTGCGGTCGGCCAGCTCGAGCGGCAGCATGACGTTTTCGAGTGCGCTCAGGTTGCCGAGCAGCTGGAAGCTCTGAAACACGAAGCCCACGCGCTGGGCGCGCAGCGCGGCGCGCTCGTCCTCGTCGATGGCGAAGATGTCGTCGCCCGCGAGCCGGACCGTGCCGCGGGTCGGTGTGTCGAGCCCGGCGATGATCGACAGCAGCGTGCTCTTGCCGGAACCCGACGCGCCCACGATGGCGGCGGTCTCCCGCACGCCCAGGGTGAAATCGATGTCCTGCAGAATATCCAGCGTGCCGGTCGAATCCGTGACGGACTTGAACACATGCTCGACGGCGACAATGGCATCAGACGGGGGTTGGGACATGGAAAGGCTTTTCGTTTTGAATCGACGTGACTTTATCTTGACCGCCGGCGCCGTCGGCAGCGCAGGGACTTGGACCGTGGCGCAGGCCCAGCCCGCGCGCACCGCAGCCGCTCGCAAGCCGGTGATCCTGGTGCTCGGCGATTCGCTCTCCGCCGAGTACGGCCTCAAGCGCGGCGAGGGCTGGGTGCCCCTGCTCGAGAAGCGGCTGGCCGAACAGAAGATCGCCGCCACGCTGGTCAATGCGAGCATCAGCGGCGACACCACCTCGGGCGGGCGCGCCCGCTTCGCGCCGCTGCTGGCGCAGCACAAGCCGACGCATGTGGTGCTCGAGCTTGGCGCCAACGATGCGCTGCGCGGCCTGCCGCTGCAAAGCACCGAAGACAACCTGCTGCACATCACCAAGGCCGCGCAGGCGGCCGGCGCCAAGGTGCTGATCGTCGGCATCCAGGTGCCGCCGAACTACGGCGGCGACTACACGCGCCGCTTCGAGGCGGTGTTCGGCAAGGTGGCCAGCGCGACCCAGTCGCCGCTGGTGCCCTTCCTGCTCAAGGACGTGGCCGATGCCCCCGACGCGCTCGCGCTGTTCCAGGCCGACCGCATCCACCCCAACGCCACGGCGCAGCCGCAACTGCTCGACAACGTCTGGCCCGAACTGCGCAAGCTGCTGCTCGCATCGAAGTAGCCCGGCCCGGCGGACGCGGCGCAGCCCAAAAAAAACCGCCGCGGGCACGGGCCAGCGGCGGCTTTTAGGGCGGGGGTGACGCAACGGGTCAGCCGTTCTTGGTGGGCAGCTCGGGGATCGTGGGAGGATCGCGTTCGAGCGAGGCCACGTCGGTCTCCGGATCGCCGGGTGCCAGCCCTTCACTGCTGGGAGAGAGCTTGCGATTCGCCTTTTCGCGGAGCTTCTCTTCCTTCTTTTTCTTCTTGGCCAGCTCTTTCTGGCGCTTTTCGTAGCCGTAATTTGGTGTTGCCACTGCATCTCCTTGAGGCGAAGGCAGTCAAAGTGACTGCGCGTAGCCTACTGTAAGCGATATCGCGGCCGACTCAAGACACCCGGCGGGCCGGTGTTTCGAACTCGAACACACCTTGCAAAGCCGGCTGGAGCCCGCGCCAGCCTACATCTTCGCCAGCGCCTGCGCCAGGTCGGCGCGCAGGTCCTCGACGTCCTCGAGCCCGACCGAGAAGCGCACGAGCGTGCCCTTGTGCGGCCAGCGTGCCACGCTGGCGTCGCGCATCAGGCCGATGTCGTACGGCACCACGAGGCTGATCGGCCCGCCCCACGAATAGCCGAGCCTGAACAGCGCCAGGCTGTCGCAGAAACGGTCGACCTGCTCGTTGCTGAAGCGTGCGTCGAACACGACGGAGAACAGTCCGGCGGCGAGGTCGGAAGCGCCGCACAGCGCACGCCAGTTCGCATGGCCCGGCGATCCTTCGAGCGCCGGATGCAGCACCTGGGCGATCTCGGCGCGGTCGGCCAGCCAGCGTGCCAGCTCGCGCGCGGCGCGGTCGTGCGCGGCGTAGCGCAGGCCAACGCTCGGCAGCGAGCGCAGCAGCGTCTCGACGTCGCCCACGCCCACGCCGAAGCCCAGGCGCATGTGCGTGAGCTTGAGCGCGCGGTGCAGCCGCTCGTCGCGCGTGGTCACGCTGCCCATGAGCACGTCGCCGCCGCCGCTCGGGTATTTGGTGAGCGCATGCACCGAGATGTCCACGCCCTGCCCGCTGGCGCCGAGATCGAAGGGCGCAAAGGCCAGGCCCGCGCCCCAGGTGTTGTCGAGCGCGGTGAGCACGCCACGCGCGCGGCAGGCACCCACGAGCGCCGGCAGGTCGGGGAATTCCATCGTCACCGAGCCCGCCGCCTCGACCCAGACCAGCCGGGTCCGCTCGGAAAGCTTGGCCGCCAGGTCGGCCGGGTCCATCGCGTCGTAAAGGCGGTGCGTGATGCCGAAATTCGCGAGTTCGCCGGTGGCGAGCGCCTTGTTGGGCCCATAGGCGTTGTCGGGGATCAGCACCTCGTCGCCGCTCTTGAGGAAGGCGAAAGCCACCAGCGTGATGGCCGCGAGGCCGCTCGGGACCAGCAGGGTTTCGGTGCCGCCCTCGAGCGTCGCGAGCCGCTCCTCGAGCGTGAAGGTGGTCGGCGTGCCATGCAGGCCATAGGTGTAGCCGGCCTTGGTCTTCCAGTCGCGCGCCCGCATCGCAGCCACGTCGGCGAAGAACACGGTCGAGGCCTTGTAGATGCCGGGCTGCGGCGCGGCAAAGCTGGCGGGCGGCGCGTAGGGATGGTGGATCAGGGTCGTGGAGGGCCTGCTCATGGCCCCGATGCTAGCGCGGCATTCCGCCGCACAATGCGCCGATGGGCAACAGCGTGTTTTCGATCGAACCCGCGGCATCGCGCATGCTGACGGCACGCCCCTCGCCAGGCCTGCAACATTGCGTGCGGCTGATGTGGGCCTCGGCTCCCGCCGCCGTGGCCGAGCAGCCGGGCGCACGCGAGCACGTGCTGCCGACCGGGTGCATGCACCTGGTGTTCCGTCTCGACGGCCCTCCGCTGCGCCTGTTCCGCAACGAGGCGGATGCGCACGGCTACACCGTCGGCTACGCCATGGTGGGCGGGGCCCGTTCCGCTTTTTTCGTGCGCGACGTGTCGGTCGAGACCCGCTCGGTCGGCGTGATGCTTCAACCGGGTGCCGCCCGGGCACTGCTCGGCGTCCCCGAGGACGCGCTCGCTGAATGCCACACGCCGCTCGACGCGCTCTGGGGCTCGGACGCCAGTTTCGCACTCGAGCAACTGCACGGCGCCGATTCGCTGGCGCGCCAGCTTGCCATCCTCGATGCCCTGCTGCGTGCGCGCCTGTCCGCTTCTGCCCTGCCAGGCCTGCACCCGGCGGTAGCTTATGCACTGGCCGGCCTGTCCGGCACGCAACCGCGCGCCATCCGCGACCTGGTGCAGCAAAGCGGCTACAGCCATCGACGCTTCATCGCGCTGTTTCGCGGCATGGCAGGCATGGCACCCAAGCAGTACGCGCGGATGCTGCGCTTCAATCGGGTCATCGATCGGTTCGCGCAGGACCCTGCCCAGCCATGGGTGGCGCTGGCACTGGATGCCGGATACAGCGATCAGTCGCATTTCAGCCGAGAATTTCTCGCGACCGCCGGCATCGGGCCAGAGGCATACCGGCGCGCGGCGCCGGTGTCGTCGCGGCATGTGCGAATCTGAGCGCCTGCAGGGCAGGTCAATTTCGTTCAAGACGGCGCATGCGGCAGCGGCCAGAATCGTCGATCCCATCACCCGAACGGAACATGCCATGGCGATCCACGAACTCTTTCCGTACCTCTGTGTCGACAATGCCGCAGCGGCCATCGACTTCTATTGCGAGGCCTTCGAAGTCAAGGAGATCTTCCGGCTCACAGAACCCAGCGGCCGCATCGGCCATGCCGAACTCGACTTCCACAATGGCGCGATCCTGATGATCTCGGACGAGTTCGCCGAATACAACATCCGCAGCGCGAAGACGCTGGGCGGCAGCGCCGTGACGCTGCACCTGCACGTGGACGACGCCGATGCCGTGGTGGCGCGCGCGGTCGCGGCCGGCGCCACGCTCGACATGGCGCCGCAGGACCAGTTCTATGGCGAGCGCTCGGGCGTGTTTCGCGACCCCTTCGGCCATCGCTGGAACGTGGGCCACAGCATCGAGAAGCTCACGCCCGAAGAGATGCAGCGGCGCTACACCGCCATGTTCTAGAGAACGCTCAGACCGACCACTTCTCGAGCAGCTTCTCGGGGCCGAGCGAGTCGTAGCCTTCGAAAGGCTGATGAATCCAGGGGTTGGTCGCGAGGTACTCGACCGAGTAGTCGGGCGTGAAGGTCGACAAGGCCTTGGTCCAGAGCACCGCGCTGCGTAGTTCGGTGATCGGCTTGTAGTTGTTGCGCAGCATGTCCATCACCGCATGCAGCGTGTGGCCCGAGTCGGCCAGGTCGTCGACCAGCAGCACCCGTCCCGCGATCTCGCCCTTGGGCGTGGTGATGAAGCGGGCGATGTCGAGGTGGCCCTGCACCGTGCCGGCGTCGGCGCGGTAGGAGCTCGTCGACATGATGGCCAGCGGCTTGTCGAAGATGCGCGACAGCACGTCGCCCGGGCGCATGCCCCCGCGCGCAAGACAGAGGATGGTGTCGAACTCCCAGCCCGACTGGTGCACCTTGATCGCGAGCTTCTCGATCAGGTTGTGGTACTCGTCGTAGCTGACGTAGAGATGCTTGCCGTCTTCGGTCAACATGATTCTTGGGTTCCTCTTCAGTCGGCCAGGTAGGGGTGACGCATCATGATGGTGTGGTCGCGATCCGGGCTGGTCGAAACCATGTGGATCGGCACGCCGGTGATCTGCTCGATGCGCTGCAGGTAGAGCCGCGCATTGACCGGCAGCTTGTCGAACTGCGTGACGCCCACGGTGCTTTCGCTCCAGCCTTCGAGCGTCTCGTAGATCGGCGTGCAGCGCTCGATCTCGTCCGCGCCCATCGGCAGGATGTCGGTCTTCTCGCCGTCGAGTTCGTAGCCGGTGCACAGCTCGAGCTTCTCGAGTCCGTCGAGCACGTCGAGCTTGGTGATGCAAAGGCCCGACAGGCCGTTGACCTGGGCCGAGCGCTTGAGCAGCGCGGCATCGAACCAGCCGCAACGACGGCTGCGGCCCGTGGTCACGCCCTTTTCGGCGCCCACGGTGCTCATGTGGTAGCCCGGCGTGCCCGGCGTGGCCCAGTCGAGTTCGGTCGGGAACGGACCGCCGCCAACGCGCGTGCAATAGGCCTTCGTGATGCCGAGGATGTAGTGCAGCATGCCCGGGCCGACGCCCGAACCCGCGGCCGCGTTGCCCGCGACGCAGTTGCTCGACGTGACGTACGGGTAGGTGCCGTGGTCCACGTCGAGCAGCGTGCCCTGCGCACCTTCGAACAGCAGGTTGGCGCCGGCCTTGTTCGCGTCGTTCAGCTCGCGGGAGACGTCGGCCATCATCGGCTTGAGCAGCACCGCGTGGCGCATCGCCTCGTCGAACACCTCGTCGAAGTCGACCGCGGGTGCGCCCAGCACCTGCGTCAGCACGTGGTTGTGCAAGTCGAGCAGCACGCGCAGCTTGGTGGCGAAGCGCTCGGGATGCTTCAGGTCCTGTACGCGCAGCGCGCGGCGTGCGATCTTGTCCTCGTAGGCCGGGCCGATGCCGCGGCCGGTGGTGCCGATCTTCTCGACGCCACCCTTTTCGCGGTAGGTCTCGCGTGCGATGTCGAGCGCGGCATGGAACGGCAGGATCAGCGGGCAGGCCTCGCTGATGCGCAGGCGCGAACGCACCTCGACGCCGACCTTCTCGAGCCCTTCGATCTCCTCGAACAGCTTGGCGGCAGAAAGCACCACGCCGTTGCCGATGTAGCACTTGACGCCCGGACGCATGATGCCGCTCGGGATCAGGTGCAGCGCCGTCTTCACGCCGTTGATGACCAGCGTGTGGCCCGCGTTGTGGCCGCCCTGGAAGCGGACCACGCCCTGGGCGCTTTCCGTCAGCCAGTCGACCAGCTTACCCTTGCCCTCGTCGCCCCATTGGGTGCCGACGACGACCACGTTTCTTCCGGTGGTTACGCTCATGCTCGTTCCATTACTTCAAAGATTCAGATGGCTACTACCCGCCACTGCCCCGCTTGCTCGACGAGCTCGCGGTCGCAATGGAATTCATCGATTTCGCTGCTGTGGCCCGGCAGCACGCAGACCACGACCTCGCCGGCGCGGCGCAGGCCGGCGATGGCCTCGTGCAGGCCGGCCGCGTCGCTCCAGGGCGCACGGATCGCGGCGCGCAGCGGCCGTGCCGGCAGCACACCGACCAGTTCGCGCACGTCGAGGCTGAAGCCCACGGCGGGTCGGTTGCGGCCGAACACGGCGCCGACCTCGTCGTAGCGCCCGCCGCGCACCAGCGCATCGGCTGCGCCGGGCGCGTAGATGCCGAAGCGCATGCCGCTGTAGTACGCATAGCCGCGCAGGTCGGCCAGGTCGAAACTGATCTGCCGGCCGGTATGGCCGTTCAGGCTGGCGGCCAGCTGCCGCAGCCCGGCCAGCGCCGCATCGACCTCGGGGATGGCCTTGAGCGCCTTTGCGGCCTCGTCGAGCACGGCGGCGTCCCCGTACAGGTGGACCAGCGCGCGCAGTCCGTCGCGCGAGGCGGCCGGGAAATCGCGCGTGAGCGCATGCAGCTCGCTCGCGTCCTTGGCGACCAGCGCCGCATGCACGCGCGCCAGCGCAGCGCCATCCACAGGCACGCCTGCGAACAGCGCGCGCACGATGCGTGCATCGGCCAGGTCGACGATGAGGCCGTCGTCCAGGCCCGAAGCCTGCAGGCAGTCGAGCGCCAGCAGCAGGATCTCGGTGTCGGCCTCGAGGGCGGCATGGCCGTAGATCTCGGCACCGAACTGCAGCGGCTCGCGCGTGGCATGCGGACGATCGGGCCGCGTGTGCAGGACCGGTCCGCAGTAGCACAGTCGCGCCACGCCTTCGCGATTGAGCAGGTGGGCATCGATGCGCGCCACCTGGGGCGTGGTGTCGGCCCGAAGGCCCATGCTGCGGCCCGACAGCTGGTCGACGAGCTTGAAGGTCTGGAGGTCGAGCGCCTCGCCGGTGCCCGACAGCAGCGACTCGAGATGCTCGAGCAGCGGCGGCATCACCAGCTCGTAGCCATAGCCACGGGCGGTATCGAGCAGCTGGCGTCGAAGTTCTTCGATGTGGCGCGCCTCGGAGGGCAGCACATCGGCAATGTGATCCGGGAGGACCCAGGCGGACATGAGGATCGGGGGCGTGGTTAAACCGGGATTCTACCGGGGCGGCGCCGGGGCCCGGCCACAAGCCCTAGAAAATCAGGAGCAGAACGACTCCGAGCAGGATGCTGCAGAGACCGAAGAAGCGCAGCTGGCCGTCGCGCAACTGCATGAGCTGTCCGAAGCCGCGGCGCCAACCGCCCGGTGAAACGAGGGGCAGGATGCCCTCGATCACCAGCACCAGCGCCAGCGCGCTCCAGAACGTCTCGGCGCTCACGACCCGGGACGCCGGATCAGCGGCGCGGCGCGTTGCCTGCCGGCGTGCCGGCGCTCTGCATGGCGCGGAAGAAGTCGGACGACGGGTCGACCACCATCACGTCGCTCTTCTTGTTGAAGCTCTGCTTGTAGGCCTCGAGGCTGCGGTAGAACTGCGCGAACTGGGGATCGCGGCCGAACGCATCGCTGTAGATCGCGGCCGCCTGCGCATCGCCCTCACCCTTGATCTTCTGCGCGTCGCGGTAGGCATTGGCCACGGTCACTTCGCGCTGGCGATCGGCGTCGGCGCGGATCTTTTCGCCCTCTGCGTAGCCGGTCGAGCGCAACTCGTTGGCCACGCGCTTGCGCTCGGCCTCCATGCGGCGGTAGACCGACTCGGTGATGGCCTCGACATAGTCGACGCGCGTGATGCGCACGTCCACCACGTCCACGCCCCAGGGCTTGGCGCCCTTCACCACGGCCAGCACCTCGCGCTGCACGTCGGTCATGAGTTCTTCGCGGCGCGACGAAATCAGGTCGCGCACGGTGCGCTTGTTGATGTTTTCCTGGAAGGCATTGCGCACCACGCGGTTGAGTTGCATCGCGCCCGCGTTTTCGTCGAGCCCCACATTGCGGATGTAGGCCTGCGGGTCGGTGATGCGCCAGCGCACGTACCAATCGATCACCACGCGCTGCTTCTCGGCCGTGAGCATCGGCTCGGTCTCGAGGCTCGAGAGCGTGAGCAGGCGCTTGTCGATGTAAGACACGTTCTGGAACGGCGGCGGCATCTTGAAGTTGAGGCCGGGCTCGGTGATGACCTGCTTGATCTCGCCGAGCGCGTACACCACGCCGAATTGCCGCTGGTCGACCACGAAGAGCGTGGAGCTCAGCAGCAACAGCAGCACGAGGAACGACGAGGCGATGAATCCGATTCTGTTCATGTTCTTCTTCCTGGCCTGTTCAACGCACGTCGCGGTCGCGCGAGCGGCCGTCGCGGGCTCGGTTGTCGCCCGAAGTGGGCGCCACCGGGATCACCGACGATTGCGGCGGCGCCGTGCCGGCCACGCTGGGGCTGGCGGCATCGACCGGCGTGACGGCCTGGTTGCCGCCGCTTTGCTGCATGAGCTTGTCGAGCGGCAGGTACAGCAGGTTCGAGCCCTGCTTGGTGTCGACCAGCACCTTGGTGGTGCTGGCGTAGATCTGTTGCATCGCGTCGGTGTACATGCGGTCGCGCGTGACCTGCGGGGCCTTCTGGTACTCGGCCAGCACCGCGGCGAAGCGGCCGGAATCACCCTGCGCCTGCGCAACGATGCGCGCCTTGTAGGCCTCGGATTCTTCCTGGAGGCGCGAAGCGGTACCCGTTGCGCGCGGCACCACGTCGTTGGCATAGGCCTGCGCCTCGTTCTTGGCACGCTCACGTTCCTGGCCGGCCTTGAGCACGTCGTCGAAAGCCGCCTGCACCTGCTCGGGCGGACGCACACCGCCCTGCTGCAGGTTGATGTTGACGACTTCGACGCCGACCTTGTAGCGGTCGAGAATGGTCTGCATCAGCGTGCGCACGCGCGGCGCGATCTGGTCGCGTTCCTCGGCCAGCGCCGCGTCCATCTTCATGTTGCCCACCACCTCGCGCACGGCGGTCTCCGCGACCTGCACGACGGTTTCAGCAGGCGACTTGCTTTCGTACAGATAAGCCCGCGCATCGCTCAAGCGGTATTGCACCGCGAACTTGATCTCGACAATGTTCTCGTCCTGGGTCAGCATGGCCGACTCGCGCAGGCCCGTGGAGCGCACGATCGCATCGCGGCCCACGTCGGTCGAGCGGATCTGCGTGACCACCACCACCTCGTGGCGCTGGATCGGATACGGAAGCCGCCAATTAAAGCCGGCGCCCACGGTCGTCTTGTAGCTACCGAACTGCGTGATCACGGCCTGCTGGCCTTCGTTCACGATGAAGAAGCCGGTGCCGAGCCAGATGAGAAGCGCCACGACGGCGACGAGTCCGATGCCGAAGCCCGCATTCTTCATGTCGGGCCGGTAGCCATTGCCGCCACCGCCGCTCGGGCCGCTGGAACGCCCCCCGCCGCCGCCCTTGCCGCCGAAGAAGCCGCCAAGCTTGCGGTTGAGGTCGCGCCACAGTTCGTCGAGGTCCGGCGGGCCCTGGTTCGGCCCCTGGCCGCGAGGGCGGTTGCCGTTGTTGTTGTTGTTGCCCGAAGGCGGGGGCGGAGGTACACCCGGTGGGTCTGCGTCGGGAGGCCGGTTGCCGCTCGGGCGATCGCCACCGGAGGCCGGCTCGTCGCCACGCCCCCACCGGCCATCGTTCAGGTTGAACATGCCCAGAAACCCACTCCACGCTGGCTTTGCATTCATTCGCTTCGTTCTCTTGTCAGTGGCGGGATTGTGCCCAATCAATGGGCGTCACCGTGCAATTCAGTGTCCGCTTCTGGGGTCATCGTAGCGTCGAGCGAACCCGACCGACGCGCCAGTTCGGTGCGCAGCAGGGGCAAGCCCTCGCCGCTTCGTGCGCTCAGGAAGATGCGGGGGACCTGTGCGCCGTCGATTTCCATTTCGTCCTGCAGATGCAGCGGATGCTGCGCGCTTTCAAGGGCGTCGAGCTTGTTGAACACCAGAAGTTGCGGAATGGCTTCGGCACCGATCTCGCGCAGCACCAATTGCACCTCGGCCATCTGCTCGGGGTAATGGGGGTTGGAGGCATCGATCACGTGCAGCAGCAGGTCGGCATCGACGGCCTCCTGCAGCGTGGCCTTGAACGCATCGACAAGGCCGTGCGGCAGGTCGCGAATGAAGCCCACCGTGTCGGAGATCGACACCTTGCGGCCGGCGTCACCCAGGTAGAGGTTGCGCGTGGTCGTGTCGAGCGTCGCAAAGAGCTGGTCGGCCGCGTACGCACGGGCTTTGACCAGCGCATTGAAGAGCGACGACTTGCCCGCGTTGGTGTAGCCCACCAGCGAGATGTTGAAGGTCTCGCGGCGCTCGCGCTGGCGGCGCTGGGTGCCGCGCTGCTTCTGCACCTTGGCGAGCCGGTCGCGCGTGCGCTTGATCGACTCGTTGATCATCCGGCGGTCGAGCTCGATCTGCTTCTCGCCCGGGCCGCCGCGTACGCCGGCACCGCCGGTCTGGCGCTCGAGGTGGGACCAGCGACGCACGAGGCGCGTGCTCAGGTACTGCAGCCGGGCCAGTTCGACCTGCAGCTTGCCTTCGTGCGAGCGTGCACGCTGGGCGAAGATCTCGAGGATGAGAAAGGTGCGGTCGTACACCGCGACGTCGAGCTGGCGTTCGAGATTGCGCTGCTGCGCCGGGCTCAGCGACTGGTCGAAGATGACCTCGCTCGCGCGGTGCATGGCGGCCAGCTCCTTGATCTCGTCGGCCTTGCCGCTGCCGACGAAGAGTGCCGCGTCGGGGGCTTTGCGCTTGCAGACGAGACGGGCAACGGGGTCGAGGCCTGCGGTCTGCGCGAGCAGGCCGAGTTCCTCGAGTTCACTGTCGAAATGGGGCAACCCGAAATCGACACCGACGAGAACGGCGGCGCCTTCCTGGCGGGAGTTCAGATCAGACAAGCGGGAATTCAATAAGGAAAAAGCGCGGCGGGGTTGCCGCCGCGCTCCGCGCGATCAGGCTGCGGCGTCGTCGTTCTCGTTGGCCGAGAAGTTGACGGCACGACCTGGCACGATGGTGGAAATGGCGTGCTTGTAGACCATCTGTGTCACCGTGTTGCGAAGCAGCACGACATACTGGTCGAAAGACTCGATCTGACCCTGCAGCTTGATACCGTTCACCAGATAAATGGAGACCGGCACATGCTCGCGACGCAGGGTGTTCAGAAACGGGTCTTGTAGGAGTTGCCCTTTATTGCTCACGATATTCTCCGTGTTCAAGAGTAGTTGTTGGAGCGATGACCTTAACACAGGGTTTCCGCGCTGCAGCAGCCGACGCCAAAGGCCTTTGAAAAATAACGGGACTCAAAAGCCGGAACTTTCGGCCCTCTCATCGCTCATCAGCAGCCATCGGTCGCCAAGCGCCCTCAGTTGTCCTTGTCGGCAAACGGATTCTGCGAGCTCTTGAACTGGATGCGCAGGGGGGTGCCCACGAGGTCGAACTCCTTGCGGAACCGCCCTTCGAGGAAGCGCTTGTAGGCCTCCGTAACGTGCTCGAGCGAATTGCCGTGGATGATGATCACCGGCGGGTTCATCCCGCCCTGGTGCGCATAGCGCAGCTTCGGCCGGAACATGCCGGCGCGCTTGGGCGCCTGGAACTGCACCGCCTCGAGCAGCAGCCGCGTCAGCACCGGCGTGGACATCTTGCGCGTGGCCGACTTGTGGGCCTGCGCGATGGCCTGCCACACTGGCCCGAGGCCCTGGCGCTTGATGGCCGAGATGAAATGCAGCGAGGCGAACTTGAGGAACGGCAGCCGGGTCTCGATCTGGCGCTGGATCTGCTCGCGCTGGTAGCTGTCGACCGCGTCCCACTTGTTGATGGCGATCACGACCGCCCGCCCGCTCTCGAGGATGTAGCCCGCGATGTGCGCGTCCTGGTCGGTCACACCCTGGGTCGCGTCGAGCAGCAGCAGCACGACATTGGCCGACTCGATGGCCTGCAGCGTCTTCACGACCGAGAACTTCTCGATCGCCTCGAACACCCTGCCCTTGCGGCGCAGCCCGGCGGTATCGATGAGTTCGAAGCGCTGACCGTTGCGCTCGAAGGGCACGCTGATGGCGTCGCGCGTGGTGCCGGGCAGGTCGAAGGCCACGAGCCTTTCTTCGCCGAGCCATGTGTTGATCAGCGTCGACTTGCCCACGTTGGGCCGGCCTGCCACCGCCAGCTTGATCGGTTTGTTGACGTCTTCCTCGTCGGACTCGTCGTCCGGGTCGGCAAGATTCAGCGGCGCCAGCGCGAGTTCGACCAGGTCGCGGATGCCCTGCCCGTGCGCGGCCGAGATGCCGTACACCTCGCCGAAACCGAGTTCGTAGAAATCCACGAGCTTGGTGCCGTCTTGCATGCCCTCGGCCTTGTTCGCCACCAGCAGGCATGGCTTGCCGAGCCGGCGCAGCTCGTTGGCGATCTCGTGGTCCTGCGACGAAAGCCCCTCGCGGGCATCGACGACGAAGATCACCACATCGGCTTCGGCGACCGCCTGCCGCGTCTGCTTGGCCATCTCCTTGAAGATGCCGCTGCCCGCGTCGGGCTCGAAGCCGCCGGTGTCGATGACGATGAACTCGTGCTTGCCCTGGCGACCGTTGCCATAGTGGCGGTCGCGCGTGAGCCCCGCGAAGTCGGCGACGATGGCGTCGCGCGTCTGCGTCAGGCGGTTGAACAGGGTCGATTTGCCGACGTTCGGACGCCCGACCAGGGCCACGACCGGCTTCATGGCCGGCCTTTCGTTGGCGCGGTTTTCATGGTCGGGCCTTGCTGAAGATCATTCGGGGCGATAGCCGAACACGCCGCCGTTGGCGGTCACCACGACCACCGTGTTGTCGGACAGCACAGGCGTCACGGCAATGGCGGAGCCGTCGGGCGTCACACGATTGAGGAGCGCGCCGTCTTCGCGCGACACGAAGTGCAGCGTGCCGGTGCTTTCGCCGATGACGAGCGAACGACCGACGGCCAGCGGCCCGGTCAGCACGCGGTGCTTGAAGCGCGTCGATTGCCAGGCGCGCTCGCCGTCGGCGCGACGCCAGGCCGTGACGCTGCCGTCGGCCTCGGTGCCGTAGACGAAGCCTTCGTCGCCGCTCACGCCCTCGGCGCCCATGGCTGGCTTGCTCCAGAGCAGCTGGCCACGCAGCGTGTCGACGCAGCCGACGTTGGCGTAGTAGGCACGCGCGCAGACGGTGTCGCCGACACGGCTCACGCTGCCGGTCAGGTCAACCAGGCGCTCGACGTCGTTGGTGCCGCGCGGTGCCGAGATCGGTGCTTCCCAGCGCGAGGAGCCATTGGCCGGATTGAGGCCGACCAGGCGGCCACCGATGCCCGAGACCAGCGTGTCGCCCACGGCGATCAGCACGCCCGACTTCCGAAGCACGAGGTTCTCGGCCGTGCGCTGCTGCAGCCACAGGCGGCGGCCGCTCTGGCCGTCCCAGGCGCTGATGGTGCGGTCGGCGGTCTGCACGAAGACGCGGCGGCCGGCGACCAGCGGCGCGGTGAAGGCCTGCGCCGTGAGCCGCTGTTTCCACAGGACCTTGCCGCCCTCGAGCGCCACCAGTTCGTTGTTCTCCGTTACCACGGCGGCCAGAGAACCGTCGCTGCCGACCCCAGCCGCCAGCGGTGCGCCGGCATTGGCGCGCCAGGTCTCGCGACCCGCGCGGGCATCGATGGCGACCACGGTGCCATCGCTGCCCGCGACGGTCACGGTGTCGCCGCTCACGTCGACGGCAAGCGGGAACTTCACCGCCGGGATGCGTACGCTCCAGGCCTGACGCACACCGAACAGCGACGGGTTCGCCGGCAGTTCGGTGGGCTTGGGTTTGCTGGTGCCGGAGCACGCAGCGAGCATGGCGACCAGAACAATGGCCGAACCGACGCGCAGTGCGCGCGACTCCGGCAAGAAACGCTTGAAATTCATGGTGCGATCAGGAAGTTTGGGGGGCGGCGGGCGTGACCGTGATCACGGGCGCAAGGCTCTTAGGGTCCACGCCGGAGGCGTTGAGCTTGAATTCGACGAGTCGCCGGTAGTCCGACGTGGGACCGAGGCCGGTCCAGGCCTTGCGGTATTCGGCCTGTGCCTGCTCGCGCTTTCCCTGGGCCATGTAGATGTCGCCCTTGCGGTCGGCCACGAGCGGCTCGAATTCCTTCGGCACTTCGCCCTCGAGCTGCTTGAGCGCTTCGTCGTACGACTTGCTGCCGAGCAGTTCGGCCGCGAGCCGCAGCTTGGCGACCGCCTTGTAGCCGGGGTCTGCGGCGTTCTGCGCGACCCAGCCGAGCGCGGCGCGCGATTCCTCGGGCTTGCCCTTCTCGTAGAAGGTCTTCGCTGCGAGCAGGCCCGCCTGCGGCGCGTACGCGGTGCGCGCGAAACGCTCCTTCATGTCGCCCAGGACGCGCTGGGTGCGCTCGACATCGCCGGCCTGCGCGCTGCGTTCGAGTTCGTCGTAGAGCGCCGAGGCCTGTGCGGCCTGGCTGCGCTGGTAGTACTGCCAGCCGTTCCAGGCCACGAAGGCACCGGCCACGAGCAGCACGACCCAGGTGATCAGGGTGCCGTAGGTATTCCAGAAATGCTTGAGCTGGTCGAGCTGTTCCTGTTCGTCGAGGTCGAGATGGGTTGCCATGCGCTTCAGGTGTTGGGAGCAGCCGGGGATTGTAGGGTGGCGGCCCAGGCGGCCACGTCGGCGAGGGGCCGCGCCACCTGTTCGCCGTCGCCACCGCGCAGGGATTTGACGGTGACCTCGCCGCGCGAGAGTTCGTCCTCGCCGAAGATCAGCGCATAGCCTGCGCCGCTCGCGTCGGCCTTCTTGAACTGCGTCTTCATG
The DNA here is from genome assembly GCF_057656815.1 of Variovorax sp. Soil_C_39. Classification (NCBI taxonomy): domain Bacteria; kingdom Pseudomonadati; phylum Pseudomonadota; class Betaproteobacteria; order Burkholderiales; family Comamonadaceae; genus Variovorax; species Variovorax sp. Soil_C_39. The sequence continues at coordinate 218,326 of NZ_JBDGJQ010000002.1, read as the reverse complement.
CTGCCGCCGCCCGCATGTTGCAGCACGCTGACGCCGGCGGCGCGCAACTGCTCGATCGCCACCATCGCCTGCGGCAGCACGACGGCCGAGGGCACGACGGCATAGGCCATGGGGGAGGCAGCGGGGACCGGCAGGCGCAGCTCCTGGATCAGCAGCAGCAGCCGCTCGATGCCCAGGCCGAAGCCCACGGCCGGCGCGGGCTTGCCGCCCATCTGACCGATCAGGCCGTCGTAGCGGCCGCCGCCGCAGACGGTGCCCTGCGAGCCGAGCTGGTCGGTGACCCACTCGAAGACCGTCAGGTTGTAGTAGTCCATGCCGCGCACCAGGCGCGGATTAACGCGGTAGGCCAGCCCGGCAGCATCGAGCACGCCGCGCACCGCATCGAAGTGCGCGCGCGATGCCTCGCCGAGAAAATCCATCAGCTGCGGCGCGGCCTCGACCACGGCCTGCATCGCGGGGTTCTTGGTGTCGAGGATGCGCAGCGGATTGCTGTGCAGGCGCCGCTGGGCGTCGGCGTCGAGCAGCTCCGCATGCGCCTCGAAATGGCGGATCAGCGCTTCACGGTGCGCCTGCCGCTCGGCGGGCTGGCCCAGGCTGTTGATCTCCAGGCGCACATGCTCGCCCTCGACCAGCCCGAGTTCGCGCCACAGCGCACGCACCATCAGGATCAGCTCGGCGTCCACGTCGGGGCCGGCAAAGCCCAACGCTTCGACGTCGAGCTGGTGGAACTGGCGATAGCGGCCCTTCTGCGGGCGCTCGTGGCGGAACATCGGCCCCATCGTCCACAGGCGTAGCGGGCCGTTGTAAAGCGCGTTGTGCTCGACCATCGCGCGCACGATGCCGGCAGTGGCTTCGGGGCGCAGCGTGAGCTTGTCGCCGTTCATCGCGTCGGTGAACGAGTACATCTCCTTCTCGACGATGTCGGTGACCTCGCCGAGCCCGCGCACGAACAACGCGGTCGGTTCGACCACCGGCGTCAGCATGTACTGGTAGCCGTAGCGCGCCAGCAGCTGCCGCACGGTCTGCTCGAACCACGACCACAGGGCCGAATCGGGCAGGCGGTCGGTGCGCGGCACGCTCGCCGGCAATATGTCGTTCATGCCTTTGACGGCATTGATCTTTTCAGCCATGGGAGAAAGTGGTCAGGCGACGTCGGCAGCCTGGGGCTGGCCGAAGCGCTTTTCGATGTAGTTTTCGACGAGCTGATGGAACTCGTTGGCGATATTGTCGCCGCGCAGCGTCAGGGCCTTCTCGCCGTCGATGAAGACCGGCGCCGCGGGGGCCTCGCCAGTGCCCGGCAGGCTGATGCCGATGTCGGCATGCTTGCTTTCGCCGGGGCCGTTGACGATGCAGCCCATCACGGCCACCTTCATCGCCTCGACGCCGGGGTATTTCTTGCGCCAGACCGGCATCTGCATGCGCAGGTAGTCGTCGATCTGCTTGGCGAGTTCCTGGAACGTGGTGCTGGTGGTGCGGCCGCAGCCCGGGCAGGCCGTGACGCTCGGCACGAACACGCGCAGGCCGAGCGCCTGCAAGATCTCGGAGGCGATCAACACCTCCTGCGTGCGCGACTCGCCCGGCTGCGGCGTGAGCGAAACGCGGATCGTATCGCCGATGCCCTCCTGCAGCAGGATCGCGAGCGCCGCGGCCGATGCCACGGTGCCTTTGGTAGCCATGCCGGCCTCGGTGAGGCCCAGGTGCAGAGGGTAGTCGCAGCGCCCTGCCAGCTCGCGGTAGACCGAGATCAGATCCTGCACGCCGCTCACCTTGCACGACAGAATGACCTGGTTGCCGGCCATGCCCATCGACTCGGCCAGCTTCGCGGACTCGATGGCCGAGGTGGTCAGCGCCTCGTACATCACCTGCCTGGCTTCCCACGGTTCGGGGCGCCGGCTGTTGGTGTCCATCAGGCTCGCGAGCAGCTCCTGGTCGAGGCTGCCCCAGTTCACGCCGATGCGCACCGGCTTGTTCCAGCGCATTGCGGCATCGATCATCTGGCCGAACTGCCGGTCCTTCTTGTCGCCCTTGCCCACGTTGCCGGGGTTGATGCGGTACTTGCTCAGCGCCTCGGCGCAGGCCGGGTAGTCGGTGAGCAGGCGGTGGCCGTTGTAGTGGAAGTCGCCGACCAGCGGCACGTCGATGCCCATGCGGTCGAGCTGCTCGCGGATGTAGGGCACCTGCGCCGCCGCCTCGGGCGTGTTCACGGTGATGCGGACCATCTCCGAGCCGGCCTGGGCCAGCTCCTTGACCTGGATGGCCGTGCCGATGGCATCGACCGTGTCGGTGTTGGTCATCGACTGCACGCGCACCGGCGCATCGCCGCCCACGGTGACGATGCGCGAGCCCCAGACCACGCTGGCCTGGCGGGAGCGGCGCGGCTTGGGCGCGGCCGCGGCGATGGGTTGCGGGCTGCAGTCGGTCGTCATTGCGCTTTCACCTCGAAACGGGCCACGCCGCCGCCGCGCGCGAACGGCTTCAGGTCGAACGGCTTTCCGCGCACCTGCACGTCGACGGCCGAGGCGCGCCCCACCACCACCGACAGCGGCAACGCACCCGAAAGGCCGACGGTCTCGCCAGCCTGCAGGTTGCGGCGCAGCAAGACCCTGCCGCCGGTTTCGGTGACCGTGACCCAGCATTCCTCGCGCGCGACGAAGACCAGCGGCTGGCCTGCGCCGGCCGCAGCGGAACTCGTCGACGCTGCCGCAGCCACTGCAGCGGTGTTTGCGCCGGGCACCGGCTGCGCGGCCGCTGGCGAAGCCGGGCCTGCTGCTGCAGATGCGGGCAGCGCGGGCGAAACCGCCGCGCTTTCGACCACCACCGACGACCCGCCCGCTGCACCTGCGGTGCCGGCCGACGTGGCGGGGACGTCGGACGCGGTTTCGGCTCCGCCCTCGGTGGTCCAGCGCGAAATGGAAACGCCGATCTGATCGAAGACCGACTGCGGCAGCCAGAACAACAGGGCCGCGCCCACGAGCAGCAGACCCACCACCGTCAGCAAGGCGCGCGACGGAAGCCCGCTGCTGCGGCCACCGTTCCACCGCGGCTTTCGCGAGACGACACTCGCCTTGAGCGTGCGGTCGGCCTCGGCCAGCGCCGCGCGCTGCGCGCCCGGCAGCTTGGCGAGCACCGGCCCGGAATCGATCCGGAGGGCACGGCAGACACTGCTGGCCAACGCACGCGCAAAGACCGGATCCGGCAGCGCGGCGATGTCGTCGGCCTCGAGGGCGATGAGCTTCTGCGGCGGCACCTTGAGCGCCGCAGCCACCATTTCGATATGCAGCCCGTGCGCTTCACGCGCTTCGCGGAGCAAGTCGCCGGCTGTCTTGTGCGTGATGTCGCCTTCCTCGAGCGGCAGTGCCGCGGAAGTGCCGAACTCCGAAACCCGTTCAGTCATTGAAATTCCCGCGCTCGTACGCGATGGCTTCCTTCGATTGCGGGAAGCGGCGTTGCAGCTGGCCTCCCAGTTGGGCCACTGCTTCGCGATTGTTGAGCCGTCGTTCGATCTTGATGCCAAGCCACAGCGTCTCGGCACTCGCCGAGGGGCTGTTGTTGACGCGGCGGATATAGAACTGCGCACGCGACCATTCTTCGCGCTGCGCGAGCAGCGACGCCAGATTGAAACCCACCACCGGATTGCCCGCATCGAGCTCGTAGGCCTGCAGCAGGCTGCGCTCCGCCTCCGCGCGCTGGCCGGCCTGCAGCTGGCAGACGCCTTGCGTCATCAGCGTCTTGGCGCGGTCGGTATAGCCCGGCACGGTGAGCGCGCCGGTGAACTGCTGGCCTGCGTCGCCATAGCGCTTCTGCTGGCACAGCAGCCAGCCGTAGTTGTGCCGCGCGTCGGCGTCGCGCGGATTGATCGCAATGGCGCGGCGAAAGCTGTCTTCGGCCAGGCCGGGGTTCTCGAGCCGCATGTAGACGAGGCCGCGCAGGTTGTAGGCGTCGGCGTTGTTGGGTTCGATGGCCAGCGCCTGCTGGATCTCCTCGAGCGCAACGCTGGTCTGGCCCTGCTGGAAATAGCCCGCAGCCAGCTCCAGGCGCAGGCGCGCACGGCGTTGTCGGTTGGCCTCGTCGGATTCGGCCACCACCTGGTTGCCCGTGCTTGAGCTGTTGTCGGCAAGGCTGGTGGTGGTGGTGCGGGTGCTGACGCAGCCGCCGAGCAGGAACGCCATGGCGACGCCAGCAAAGCCAGCGGCTGCAAGCCGCGGCAGGTTCACGGTCGTCGTCGAAAAGGCCATGCGCATGGGGTCAGTGCTCCTGGGGTGCAGTCTTGCGGGCCGGATGCAGAACGATGGTGCGTTCGCCGGCGCGGCGCTGCGCCATGCGCTCGGCCGCGCGCGTGCGGTCCTTGACGTCTCCCGCCAGCTGTCCGCAGGCAGCGTCGATGTCGTCGCCGCGCGTCTTGCGCACCGTGGTCACGAGCCCCGCCTCGCTCAGCGTTCTGGCGAATGCCAGCACCCGCGCCTGCGGCGAACGCAGGAGGCCCGAGGCCGGAAACGGGTTGAACGGAATCAGATTGAACTTGCACGAGATGCCGTGCGTGCGGACCAGCTCCACCAGTTGGCGCGCATGCTCGGGCAGGTCGTTGACGCCATCGAGCATGCAGTATTCGAAGGTGATGAAGTCGCGCGGTGCGTGCGCCAGATAGCGCTTGCAGGCCTCGATCAGTTCGGTGATCGGGTACTTGCGGTTGAGCGGCACCAGATCGTCGCGCAGCGCATCGTTGGGCGCATGCAGAGACACCGCGAGCGCCACCGGGCAATCGGCACCGAGTCGGTCGATCATCGGCACCACGCCCGAGGTCGAGACCGTGACACGGCGGCGCGACAGGCCGTAGGCGTTGTCGTCAAGCATGGTGCGCAGCGCCGGCACGAGCGCCGCGTAGTTCTGCAGCGGCTCGCCCATGCCCATCATCACCACGTTCGAGATGATGCGTTCGTCGCGCTTCAGGTGCTTGCGCAGGAAGTGTTCGGCAAACCAGAGCTGGGCGACGATCTCGCCCGTTCCGAGGTTGCGGCTGAAGCCCTGGTGCCCCGTGGAGCAGAAGCGGCATCCGACCGCGCAGCCGGCCTGGGACGACACGCACAGCGTGCCGCGGTCGTCCTCGGGAATGAACACGGCTTCGACGGCATTGCCGTCGCCGACGTCGAACAGCCACTTGATCGTGCCGTCCTTGGATTCGTGCTGCGTGAGGACCGGCAGGGCCTCGACGCGCGCGGTGGTGGCGAGCTTCTCGCGCAGCGATTTCGCCAGATCGGTCATCTGGGCGAAGTCGCTCGCGCCACGCTGGTGGATCCAGCGGAACAGCTGCGTGGCGCGAAAGCGCTTCTCGCCGAGCTTTTCGCAGAACGCAGCCAGCCCCTCGAGATCGAATTCGAGCAGGTTGGCCGTGGTCATGAAATCAGCCGGAATGCGGCTTCAGCGTGCGTAGACGTTGAGGCCGGCGAAGAAGAAAGCGATTTCGTTCGCTGCGGTTTCAGGCGCGTCGGAGCCGTGCACGGCGTTGGCGTCGATGCTGTCGGCGAAGTCGGCGCGGATGGTGCCGGCAGCCGCCTTCTTCGGGTCGGTGGCGCCCATCAGGTCGCGGTTCTTGGCAATTGCGTTCTCGCCTTCGAGCGCTTGCACGAAGACGGGGCCCGAGATCATGAATTCGACCAGGTCCTTGAAGAAGGGACGCTCCTTGTGGACCGCGTAGAACTGCTCGGCTTCGTTGCGCGACAGATGCACCAGCTTGGCGGCAACGATCTTGAGGCCGGCAGCTTCGAAGCGGGAGACGATCTTGCCGATGACGTTCTTGGCGACGGCGTCGGGCTTGATGATGGAGAGGGTACGTTCGATAGCCATTGAAGTGCTTCCTGAGCTTTGATTTTGAAGTGATTTGTCACAGCAGCAACAAGGTTGTTGCACCGTTGGTCGACAAAGCCTCTGATTTTAACCGGCGCAGCCCCCGGGGTTGGTGAAAACCCCGCGAAAGGCTGCGCTGGACGGGCGGCTTTCAGCGCCCGCGACGGCGGTTTCCGCCCGGGCCGCCGAAGCCGCCGCCGGACCCGCCACCCGACGAGCCCCCGCCGCGGCGTCCGGGACCCTGGCGCTGCTCCTTGCGCTGGCGCGAGAAGCTGTCGGCACCGATGTAGCCGAGCGATGTCTTCATCGGATCGGGCTGGCTGGCACCGCCGGGTGCGCGGTCTTCACCCTGGCGGCCGCCGCGGTCGTTGCCACGGCGCCCCTGCGGCACCGGGCCGGCATTGCCGCCGCCTCCGCCGCCACCCCGGTTGCCGCGTCCGCCGCGCGGGCCGCGGCCGTCGCCGAGCGGATTCGGGATTGGGTCGCGGCCTTCTTCGCGCGGCGCCTGGCCGCCGGCATTGCGATTGCCGCGGCGCTTCTTGTTGCGTCCGTTGCGACCGCCGCCGCCCGGGCCTTCCGCACCGCGCTGCTGCTGCTGCGGACGCGGCGCACCGCCGCCCGAGGCCTGGAACAGCGCGTTGATGTCGCGCTCGTCGAGCTCCATCCAGGCGCCGCGCTTCAGCCCGCGCGGCAGCACCATGGCGCCGTAGCGGATGCGGATCAGGCGGCTCACCGCATGGCCGACCGATTCGAACAGGCGCCGCACCTCGCGGTTGCGGCCTTCGGAGATGGTGACGCGGTACCAGCAGTTGGAACCCTCGCCGCCGCCTTCCTCGATGGCGCCGAACTGCGCCATGCCGTCGTCGAGGCGCACGCCTTCGAGCAGGCGCTTCTTCTCGTCGGCGCTGAGCGCGCCGAGCACGCGCACCGCGTATTCGCGCTCGAGCCCGAAGCGCGGGTGCATCAGCTGGTTGGCAAGGTCGCCCGAGCTGCTGAACAGCAGCAGGCCTTCGGTGTTCAGGTCGAGTCGCCCGACAGATTGCCACTTGCCCTGCTGCAGGCGCGGCAGCTTGCGAAACACCGTCGGGCGGTTCTGCGGGTCGTCGTGCGTGACGACCTCGCCCACGGGCTTGTGGTAGGCGATGACGCGCGGCGGCGGCGGCGCGATCCGGTAGCGGATCGGCTTGCCGTTGATCTTGACCTGGTCGCCGTACTGAATGCGCTGGCCGATGTGGGCCGGCTCGTTGTTGACCGAGATGCGGCCTTGCAGGATCAGCTGCTCCATCTCGAGGCGCGAACCCAGGCCCGCCTGCGCGAGCACCTTGTGCAGCTTGGGCGAATCAGCCTCGGGCAGCAGCACGCGCTTGAGCGGCGGCACTTCGGGGCTTTCCTCGTCGGCATCGAACTGCCCCGAGATGACGTCCGCGAAGCGGATCGGCTCGGGCGGCAGCGCATTGCGCTGCTCGCGCTCGGCCGCGCGGCGCGCGCGGTCGAGGTCGTCCTCTTCCTCGTCGGGCTCTTCGTCCTCGTCGTCTTCGTCCTCATCATCCCGGTCGTCGTCGCGCGCGCGGACCTCCTGCTGCACCGCCGGCGGCGCAGCGGGCGGCTCGGCGATCGCAGGTGCAGGTGCAGGTGCAGGTGCAGGTGCAGGTGCAGGTGCAGGTGCAGGTGCAGGTGCAGGTGCAGGTGCAGCAGCCTCGGCATCGGGTGCCGGCTGCGCCACGGGCTCGGCCGCCTTCGCCTCGTCGGCGGCGGGTGCCGCATCACCCTCTGCGGCCGGCGCGGCGACCTTCTTGCGGCGGGGCGCGCGCTTCTTCTTCGGCGCCTCGCTCTCGCTCGCTGCAGCCGGGGCGGCTGCATCGGTCGTCTCGGGCGGGACCGGCACGAAGGCCGCGTCGTCGGTGTCGGAAGGGCTCATGAGGTTTTTCCGGGGGGAACAGCGTGGGGTTCGGTCTCGTCGGACGACGTGACTTCGGATGGGAGGGGGTCGGACGGCGGCGCGTCGCCGATCGCGGGTGCGGCGTCAGGTGCGGCGTCGGGTGCTTCAGCGGCCCCGGGTGCGTTGGCGTCGAAGCCAGGCTCGGCCATGGCGGAGGCGTCGACATCGCCGTCGCCATCGACCGGACCGTCCATCGGCAGCGCCGGCTGATGCCCCGAGGCCTGGTCGAGCGCATCGACCAGCGCCGCCTGCTGCGCCGGCGTCTCGATCAGGGGCAACTGGTCGAGCGATGCGAGGCCGAGGTCGTCGAGGAACTGGCGCGTGGTCGCGTAGAGCGCGGGCCGGCCGACCGTTTCGCGATGGCCGATCACCTCGACCCAGCCGCGGTCCTCGAGCTGCTTGAGGATGAGGGAATTGATGGTGACGCCGCGGATGTCTTCCATGTCGCCGCGCGTGACCGGCTGGCGGTAGGCAATGATGGCGAGCGTCTCGAGCGCGGCGCGCGTGTAGCGCGGCGGCTTCTCGGGGTGCAGGCGGTCGAGATGGTCGCGCATCTCGGGGCGGCTCTGGAAGCGCCAGCCGCTGCCCACGCTCACCAGTTCCAGGCCGCGCTGCGCCCAATCTTCCTGCAGCTCGATCAGCAACCCCTTGATGGTGTCCGCGCCGAGCTCGTCGTCGAACAGCACGCGCAGGTCGCGCACCGGCAACGGCTGGCTCGAACAGATCAAGGCGGTTTCGAGAATGCGCTTGGCATCCGCCGTATTCATGTTTTTTGCGTTATCCGGGAAAAGGCGTCGGGCGACGCTGGCTCACAAGGATGGAAGAAGGCGCTGCCGGCACGCGGCGAGTGCAACGCAAGGCCGGCAACGGATGGCCGGCGCGGCCCTTGGGCCGTCAGGCGCGATTGTAATCCAGCCCCCAGGCCTGCAGTGCATGCACCAGGTCCGGGGGCGGCGCGGCCCGGAACTCGAGCGGCGCCTGGGTCATGGGGTGCACGAAAGCAAGCCGGAACGCATGCAGCGCCTGCCGCGTCAGCCCCGCGGCGGGTGCGCCGCCATAAAGGGCGTCGGCCACCAGCGGATGGCCGATCGAGGCCATGTGCACGCGGATCTGGTGGGTGCGCCCGGTCTCGAGCGTGCAGCGCACGGCGCAGCCCTGCGCATTGCTGTCGAGGCGTTCGATGAAGGTGCGCGCGGTCTTGCCTGCATGGCGCTCGAGGTCGACCACCGCCATGCGCAGGCGGTTGCGCGGATCGCGGCCGATCGGCGCGTCGACCTGGCGCGAGGCCGTACCGGCCCATGGCTTGTGGGCGAGCGCGAGGTACTGCCGCTTGACCTCGCGCGCGGCGATCAGCGCCACCAGCGCGTCCATGGCGGCCCGCGTGCGTGCCACCACCATCAGGCCACTGGTGTCGCGATCGAGCCGGTGCACGATGCCTGCGCGCGGCAGCAGCGACGCCCGTGCATCGAGCGCCAGCAGTCCGTTCAGCAGCGTGCCGCTCCAGTGGCCCGGGGCCGGATGCACGACCAGGCCGGCCGGCTTGTCGATGATGCGCAGGTGCTCGTCCTCGTGCAGGGTGACGATCTCCATCGCCTCCGGACGAAAGGCCTGGCTCTGAGGCGTCGGGCGCAGCTCGATGCGGCCCACCTGCCCGGCGCGCACGGTGGCCGAGGCCTTCTGCAGCACGCGGCCCTGCAGTTCGACCGTGCCGGCCTCGATCAGCTGTTGCAAATAGTTGCGCGAAAATTCAGGCACCAGCGCAGCCAGCGCGCGGTCCAGCCGGAGCCCATGCTCCGCGGGCCCGACCGTGAACGGCCGCAGTTCGCTGGCTTCGACCGGGTCGGCGCCCTCCTCCACCTCGGCAGCGTCGAGGGGAAGGTCCAGGGGGTCGGTCGATATAATTCGGGGCAACTGTTTCACGAAAGCCGTCTGTGATGTATCGCGCCAAATTATCGGTCCCCGCATGGATCGCCCTCAGCGCGGCCGCTCTGCTGGCCACCGGCTGCTCTTCCACCAAGGAAGACAAGACCGCCAGCTGGAGCCCCAACCGCATCTACTCGGAGGCCAAGGACGAAGCCAACTCGGGCGCCTACGACAAGGCCGTGCCGCTCTACGAGAAGCTCGAGGGCCGCGCCGCCGGCACGCCACTCGCGCAGCAGGCCCAGCTCGAGAAGGCTTACGCGCAGTACAAGGCCGGCGAAAAGGCCAGCGCGATCGCCACCATCGACCGCTTCATGAAGCTGCACCCGGCGAGCCCGGCGCTCGACTACGCGCTGTACCTCAAGGGCGTGATCAACTTCAACGACGACCTCGGCCTGTTCTCGTTCCTGACGCGCCAGGACCTTTCCGAACGCGACCAGAAGGCCGCCAAGGAGTCGTTCGAATCGTTCAGGGAACTGACCACGCGCTTTCCCGAGTCGCGCTACGCGCCCGACGCGCGCCAGCGCATGAACTACATCGTCAACTCGCTGGCCCAGTACGAAGTGCACGTGGCGCGCTACTACTACTCGCGCGGCGCCTACCTCGCCGCCATCAACCGCGCGCAGCTCGCATTGGCCGACTACCGCGAAGTGCCGGCGCTCGAAGAGGCCCTGTACATCATCGTGCGCTCGTACGACGCACTCGGCATGAAGGACCTGCGCGACGACGCGCAGCGCGTGCTGACCACCAACTATCCGCAGAGCCAATACCTGGCGAACGGATTCAAGGGCAACGACGATCCCTGGTGGAAGGTCTGGTAAGCAGGTAAGACAAAGAGAAAGGCCCCGCGGGGCCTTTCTCTTTGGCTACTGCCAGCGACGGCTCTCAGGCCGAGAGCGCGCTCTTCAGCTCGCCGATGGCGGCGTCGAAATCGGCTTCGCTCTCGAGCCGCCGCATCGGCGGCAGCGCCGCCACGAGGCGCCGGCCGTAGCCCATGGCCACGAGTCGGGTGTCGCAGATCGCAAGCACGCCGCAGTCGGTCTCACGACGGATCAGGCGCCCGGCCCCCTGCTTCAGCGCCACGGCGGCCTCGGGCAGCGAGTAGTCGTTGAATGCGCTGCGCCCCTGGGCCTCGAGGCGCTGCGACCGCGCCTCGACGAGCGGATCGTTGGGCGGCGGGAACGGCAGCTTGTCGATCACCACCAGCTGCAGCGCGTCGCCCGGCGCGTCAAAGCCTTCCCAGAACGAGGCCGAGGCCACGAGCACGCAGCCCGCGCGCCCCGCATCCGCGCCTTCGCGAAAGCGGTCCATCAGCACGCGCTTGGGCAGTTCGCCTTGCACCAGTACCTCGGGCCGCAGATGCGGCTCGATCTGTTCGAACTGCTTCTTCATCTCATCGCCGATCGTGCGCAGGGCACGCAGCGTGGTTGTCAGCACCAGCGTGCGCCCATTGAGCTCGGCTGCGCCCCGCGCGGCGAGCTGGGCCACACGCAGGCTGTGGGAGGCGTCGTTGGGCTTGGGAAAAGTGCGGGGCACGTAGAGGCCCGCCTGCGCGGCGTAGTCGAACGGACTGCGCACCCGGAGCACCTCTGCGTCGCCGAGCCCGCAGGGCTCTGTGAACCAGCGCAAGGTCGGTTCGTCGCCGAGCGTGGCCGACGTGAAGACCCAGGCGCGGCGGCTCTCGCGCGGCGCCGCACGGCCATTGCCCTCGTCGCCCTCATCCGCCTCGTCGCCGGCTTCGCCCTGCGCGATCTTGAGCACGCGCGTGCGCATGGCCTCGGCGATGTCGAGCGGCGATTCGACGAGCCGCAACTGCGTGCCCACGTCGACCCAACGCACCGAATCGACCGCGCAGGGTTGCGCGAATCGCGCGGCGCGCTTCGCCAGCTGTTGCGCCCGCTCGTGCAGCCGCACGAAGTCGGGCGAGATCTCGCTGACCATGTCGAGCCCTTCGGCGGCCATCTCGAAGGCATGTTGCAGCGCATCGAGCGCCTCCTGCCAGGTCTGCGCGTCGAGGCCTTCTGGCGAACGCCCGACCCAGCGCAGCTTGGCGCCGGGCCACTGCTTGCCGACGGCGAGGCGCAGCTCGCGGGCCGCCCGGTCGACCGCGGCCACGAGCTGCTGCCAGTCGACCAGCCCGCGCGCATGCTGCAGGCCGGCACCAAGCATGTCGCGCGCGAAATCGAGCGCCTGGCCGCTGCCGAGCTGCGCGCCGAGGAACTGCACGCCGGTCTCGTTGAGCTGGTGCGCCTCGTCGAACACGACGACGCTCACCGAGGGCAGCAGCTCGGCCATGCCGGTCTCGCGCACTGCCAGGTCGGCAAAGAACAGGTGATGGTTGATGACCACCACGTCGGCCGCGAGCGCCTCGCGTCGCGCAAGGTTCACATGGCAGGGCTTGAACTGCGGGCATTGCGCGCCAAGGCAGTTCTCGCGCGTGGAGGTGATCAGCGGAATGAGCGGCGAGCGCTCGTCGAGCCCGGGCAGCTCGGCGAGGTCGCCGGTGCGCGTGGCCTTGGACCATTGCTCGATCTTGGCCAGCGTGCGCAGGCTGCCGCGCTCGGGCAGCGATGCGTCGTGGCGCGCCATGTCGAGCCGGTGCAGGCAGAGATAGCTCCCACGCCCCTTGAGCAGCGCGGTACGCACCGGCAGCGCGAGCGCCTCCACCAGTCGCGGCAGGTCACGGCCAAAAAGCTGGTCCTGCAGCGTCTTGGTGGCCGTGGAAAGCAGCACGCGCTCGCCGCTCAGCAGTGCCGGCACCAGGTACGAAAAGGTCTTGCCGACACCGGTGCCAGCCTCGACGACGAGCATGCCGCCGTCCTCGATGGTGCGGGCGACGGCCAGCGCCATCTCGGTCTGGCCTGAGCGCTCGCGGAACTGCTCGGCGGCGCGGGACAGCACACCGCCCAGCGCGAAGGCGTCGCGCACCTTGTCCTCGAGTGTTTCGCTCTCGCAGGCGACGCGCGGTTCGATCAATTGGGGGGAGAGGGAATGGAGATTGGAGTCCAACGTTGGCGCTGCATGCGTATTCCGCGCGCAGCTCGTGTTCATTCGATAATACGTCCTGCAACCACCCCCCAAGAAGACGGACTGCGCGCCCCCGACGCCCCGCCCATGCCCCAAGGCTTTCGACTTGCCGCCGCCACCGGCCTCCACAAGGGAGACCGTCCCTATCAGCAGGACCAGGTCTTGATGATGAGCCATCCACGCGTGCCCGGCTGCATGCTGGGCGTGGTGGCCGACGGCATGGGCGGGCGCAGCGGCGGGCGCAAGGCCTCCGACCAGGTGCTGATGACCGCGCGCCAGCTGTTCACGCGCTACCAGCCCGGGCGCGACAGCGCGGCTTCTGTGCTGCGCCAGCTGCTCGACGATGCGCACACGGTCATCAAGCTCACCGCGCTGTCGAGCGAGCAGGAACCGCACAGCACGCTCGCGGCCTTCCTGATGAACCCGCGTGGCGACTGCGCCTGGATCCACGCGGGTGACTCGCGCATCTACCACTTCCGGGACGGCCGGCTCGTCACGCGCACGCGCGACCACTCGTACGTGCAGGTGCTGGTCGATCGCGGCGAGATCACCGAATCACAGGCCAACGTCCATCCCAAGGGCAACATCCTGCTCGGATGTCTCGGCATGACCACGACGCCCCCGCCCGTCGACCCGCACCAGATTCCGGCCATGGCACCCGGCGACCTGCTGATGGCGTGCAGCGACGGGCTCTGGCACTACTTCAGCCACGAAGAGCTGGCGAGCGTGCTGTACGCCGAGGCGCCCCGCGATGCGGTGGAAATCCTGGTCGGCGAGGCGCGACGCCGCGCGCGCGGCGCGGGCGACAACCTCTCGATCGCGGTGCTGAAACTCGAAGACTTGCCGGACGCCTGAGCGCCGGAGGCGCTCGGCGCAGTCGCACTCAGCGCGCGGGCGAAGACGCCGCAGGGGCCGGCGGCAACGGTGCGCCGCGCGGCTTGGTGCGCTCGGCGTTCTGCCGTTCGCGGTCGGCGCGGTGCTCGGCGGCGCGGCGCTGCTTGGCCTCGAAGCGTTCGACTGCGGCAGGCGCCGCGGCGCGTTCGCGTTCGGCCTTGGCCCGTTCTTCGGCCTGGGCCCGCTGCTTGGCTTCGAACTCGCGGCGCCGCTCGTCGGCTTCGGCCGCAGTGGCGGCGCGGCTCGCGGCATGGTCGGCGGCGCGCTGCTCGCGGTCTTGTTGGGACTGACGCGCTGCTTCCTGCTTTTCGGGCGCGTCCTCGGGTCGGCGCGTCGCCGCCTTCTCGTCGAGCTTCTGGAGTTCAGCGGCGCCCCGGCGCTGGCGCTCGATGTCGTTGATCGCGGATTCCTGGCGCTTGATGTGGTCCGTCTCGGTGCGGCGGCGCTGGCGACTGTCGCGCAAACAGTCTTCGACGGCGAACTTCTGGTAGCAGACGGCGCGCTCCCGCTCGAAGCGGACCTCGATGGCCGCGCGCTCGGCAGCCAGCCGGCTGCGCTCGGCCTCGAAGTCGGCGCTGCCCGCGGCCGCATTGGACTGCGCCCACAGCGGCAGACTGCCCAGCATCATCAGCACGGCTAAAACGGTATGTTTCATGTCAGTCGGGTGTCGACGATGCGGCGTTCCAGGGACAGGAACTCGCTCGATTGCATTTCGGTGAGCCTGGAAACCGTCCGCGGGAACTCATGCGCCAGCGGTCCCTCGGTGTACAACGCCTCCGGCGCCACCTCGGCCGACATGATGAGCTTGCAGCGCCGGTCGTACAAGACGTCGACCAGCCAGGTGAAGCGGCGCGCCTCGGAAGCCATGCGCACCGGCATGTGCGGCACGTCGGACAGCAGCACGGTGTGGAACTGGCTCGCGATCTCGAGATAGTCGTTCTGCGAGCGCGGGCCGCCGCACAGCGTCTTGAAGTCGAACCAGACCACGCCGCCGGCCTTGCGCCGCGCGCGGATCTCGCGCTGCTCGATGTGCAGGATCGGGTTTTCGTCGGCCGTCTCGGCCAGCTTCTCGAACGCCTTGCGCATCTCCTTCTCGGCCGCCGCATCGTTCGGCGTGAGGTACATGCGCAACTGCTCGAGCGTACGGCGCCGGTAGTCGGTGCCGTTGTCCACGCTGAGCACTTCGAGCTTCTCGTTCAGCAGCGCGATCGCGGGCAGGATGCGGTCGCGGTGCAGCCCGCCGGGATAGAGGTCGTCGGGCTTGAAGTTGGAGGTGGTGACAAAACCCACGCCGTTCTCGAACAGCGACACCAGGAGCCGATGAAGGATCATCGCGTCGGTGATGTCGGCGACGTGGAACTCGTCGAAGCAGATCAGCTTGTAGCGCTTGGAGATCCGCAGCCCCAGCTCGTCGAGCGGATTCACCGTGCCCTGCAGGTCGCGCAGTTCGCGGTGCACCTCGCGCATGAACTCGTGGAAATGCAGCCGCGTCTTGCGGCGCAGCGGCACGGCGTTGAAGAAGAGGTCCATGAGGAAACTCTTGCCGCGCCCCACGCCGCCGTACATGTACACGCCGCGCGGCAGCTCTGGCCGGTTGATCAACTTCTTCAACGCGTTGGAACGCTGGGCCTTGTAGCCAGCCCATTCGTTCGCGCAGCGGTCCAACGCCTCCACGGCGTGCAGCTGCGCGGGATCGCTTTGGAACCCGCGCGCGGCGAGTTCCTTCTCGTAGGCCTCTTTGACGCTGGTCAATGGATCAGCGCGTCAGAAGTTGAGCGTGCGCTTGTCCACCGCCAGTGCGGCTTCCTTGGTGGCTTCCGACAGCGACGGGTGCGCATGGCAGATGCGCGCGATGTCCTCGGCGCTGGCCTTGAATTCCATCGCCACCACCGCTT
This sequence comes from Variovorax sp. Soil_C_39, assembly GCF_057656815.1. Classification (NCBI taxonomy): domain Bacteria; kingdom Pseudomonadati; phylum Pseudomonadota; class Betaproteobacteria; order Burkholderiales; family Comamonadaceae; genus Variovorax; species Variovorax sp. Soil_C_39. Next base: position 202,810 of record NZ_JBDGJQ010000002.1, on the reverse strand, counting down.
CGGAAATCAGCTCGCTCGCTTGCGGGCCGACGATGTGCACGCCGAGGATCTCGTCCGTGGCCGCGTCGGCCAGGAACTTGACCATGCCGGTCGTATCGCCGAGTGCGCGCGCGCGGCCGTTCGCGAGGAACGGGAAGGTGCCGGCCTTGTAGGCGCGCCCCGCGGCCTTGAGCTGCTGCTCGGTCTGGCCGACCCATGCGATCTCGGGGCTGGTGTAGATCACCCACGGGACCGTGTTGAAGTTGACGTGGCCGTGCTGCCCCGCGATGCGCTCCGCCACGGCAACGCCCTCTTCCTCGGCCTTGTGCGCGAGCATCGGGCCACGCACCACGTCGCCGATGGCCCAGACGTTGGGCAGGCTGGTCTTGCAGTCGTCGTCCACGGCGATGGCGCCGCGCTCGTCGAGCTTCAGGCCCACTGCTTCGGCGTTGAGGCCGATGGTGTTGGGCACGCGGCCGATCGAGACGATCAGCTTGTCGACTTCGAGCGTCTGGGCTTCGCCCTTGGCATTGGTCCAGGCCACGCTCACGCCCTTCTTGGACGTCTTGATCTCGCCGACCTTGACGCCGAGTTCGATCTTGAGCTTCTGCTTGTCGAAGGCCTTCTTGGCTTCCTTGGCGATCTGCTCGTCGACCGCGCCGAGGAAGGTCGGCAACGCTTCGAGCACCGTGACTTCGGCGCCCAGGCGGCGCCACACCGAGCCCATCTCGAGGCCAATGACGCCCGAGCCGATCAGGCCCAGCTTCTTGGGCACGGCGCCGATGCGCAGTGCGCCGTCGTTCGAGAGGATGTTCTCCTCGTCGAACGGCGCACCCGGCAGCGCGCGGGCGTTGGAGCCCGTGGCCAGGACGATGTGCTTGCCACTGATCGATTCCTCGGCGGTGCCCGCGACCTTGATCTCGTAGCCGGCGTCGTCCGCCTTCACGAACGAGCCGCGGCCGTGGAAGAACGTGATCTTGTTCTTCTTGAACAGGTACAGGATGCCGTCGTTGTTCTGCTTCACGACCTGGTCCTTGCGGGCCAGCATCTTGTCGATGTCCAGGCCCAGGCCCTCGACCTTGATGCCATGGTCGGCGAAGTGGTGGCCGGCCTGCTCGTAATGCTCCGACGATTGCAGCAGCGCCTTCGAGGGAATGCAGCCGACGTTGGTGCAGGTTCCGCCCGGTGCGGGGCCGCCCTTGCCGTTCTTCCACTCGTCGATGCAGGCCACGTTGAAGCCGAGCTGGGCCGCACGGATCGCGGCGATGTAGCCGCCGGGGCCACCGCCGATGACGATGACGTCAAATTGTTTGGACATGATTTCTTTCAGTGTTTCGCGTACCGTCTCCGCTCAAAGGCAAGCGAAGCGAAGCCCGTTCGGGAGCACCCGTGGAACCGGCTTTGCCGGGCCGCTGGGCGCGCCCCCTCGAGGGGGAAGGCGGCTACACGAAGTGAGCAAGCCACGGGGGTGGGACAGAATTCGATCAGATGTCGAACAGGAGGCGCGACGGATCTTCGAGCGCTTCCTTCATGGCGACCAGGCCCAGCACGGCTTCGCGGCCGTCGATGATGCGGTGGTCGTAGCTCATGGCGAGATAGTTCATCGGGCGGATGACGATCTGGCCGTTCTCCACCACCGCGCGGTCCTTGGTCGCGTGCACGCCGAGGATGGCCGACTGCGGCGGGTTGATGATCGGGGTCGACAGCATCGAGCCGAAGGTGCCGCCGTTCGAGATCGAGAACGTGCCGCCGGTCATCTCCTCGATGCCGAGCTTGCCCTCCTGGGCCTTCTTGCCGTACTCGGCGATCTTCTTCTCGATGTCGGCAAAGCTCATCTGGTCGGCGTTGCGCAGGATCGGCACCACCAGGCCGCGCGGCGAACCGACGGCAATGCCGATGTCGAAGTAGCCGTGGTACAGGATGTCGTTGCCGTCCACCGACGCATTGATCACCGGGTACTTCTTGAGCGCATGGACCGCGGCCTTCACGAAGAAGCTCATGAAGCCGAGCTTCACGCCGTGTTCCTTGGTGAAGCTGTCCTGGAAGCGCTTGCGCAGTTCCATGACAGGCGCCATGTTGACCTCGTTGAAGGTCGTGAGGATCGCGTTGGTCGACTGCGACTGCAGCAGGCGTTCGGCGATGCGCGCGCGCAGGCGGCTCATCGGCACGCGCTGCTCGGGGCGTTCGCCCAGGTCGGGCGCGCCGGCCGGTGGCGCGACCTGCGGCAGCGCTGGCTTGGCGGCCGGCGTGGGAATGGCGGCAGCGGCCGCGGGCTTGGCGCCCGAAGCCACGGCGCCGAGCACGTCGCCCTTGGTGACGCGGCCGTCCTTGCCGGTGCCGGCCACGTCGCTGGTCTTCAGGTTGTTGTCGGCCAGCAGCTTGGCTGCGGCCGGCATGGCGACGTCGGACTTGGCGCCACCGGTGGCGGCTGCGACCGCGGCGGGTGCCGGAGCGGCAGCCGCCGGTGCGGCCGCTGGAGCGGCTGCAGCGGCAGGTGCCGCAGCGCTGGCCTTGCCCTCGGTGTCGATCTTCGCGATCACCTGTTCGGCGACCACGGTGGCGCCGTCGGGCTGCACGATCTCGGCCAGCACGCCGGCGGAGGGTGCGGGCACTTCGAGCACGACCTTGTCGGTCTCGATCTCGATCAGGATTTCATCGACAGCGACGGCTTCGCCGGCCTTCTTCTTCCAGGTGAGCATGGTGGCTTCGGCCACGGATTCGGAAAGCTGGGGGACTTTGACTTCTACGATGGACATTTGGAGTGAGCTCCGTTTTGTTCTTCAGGGTGTTCGTTTGAAAGGAGGCTTGGCGTATTGGCGACTGCTACTTGGTCAGCACGAAGCCCTTGAGCTTGCCGAACGCGCCATCGACGAGCGCCTTCTGCTGTTCCTGGTGCAGGTGCGAGTAACCGACGGCGGGCGACGCCGAAGCGGCGCGGCCGGAGTAGCCGAGCTTCTGGCCTTCCTGCATGTTCTCGTGGATGTAGTGCTGCACGAAGAACCAGGCGCCCTGGTTCTGCGGCTCGTCCTGGCACCAGACCACGTCGACGAGGTTCGGGTACTTCTTGATTTCCGCGGCAAACACCTTGTGCGGGAACGGATAGAGCTGCTCGACGCGCACGATCGCCACGTCCTCGTCGCCGCGCTCTTCGCGCTTCTTGGCGAGGTCGTAGTAGACCTTGCCCGAGCAGGCGATCAGGCGCTTGACCTTCTCGGCCTTCAAGGCCTTGTTGTCCGGGATCACGGTCTGGAAGCTGCCCTTGGTGAACTCGGACAGCGGCGACGTCGCGTCCTTGTTCCGCAGCAGCGACTTCGGCGTCATGATGATCAGCGGCTTGCGCAGGCTGCGCACCATCTGGCGGCGCAGCACGTGGAAGATCTGGCTGGCCGTGGTCGGTTGCACCACCTGCATGTTGATGTCGGCCGACAGCTGCATGAAGCGCTCGAGGCGCGCCGAGCTGTGCTCGGGGCCCTGGCCCTCGTAGCCGTGCGGCAGCATCATCGTGAGGCCGTTGACACGGCCCCACTTCACTTCGCCCGAGGCGATGAACTGGTCGATCACCACCTGGGCGCCATTCACGAAGTCGCCGAACTGGGCTTCCCAGATGACGAGCGTGTTCGGGTCGTTCGAGGCATAGCCATACTCGAATGCGAGCACAGCCTCTTCCGAGAGGATGGAGTCGATGACGACGAACGGAGCCTGGTTTTCAGCCACGTTCTGCAGGGGCGTGTAGGTGCCTTCGTCGAACTTCTCGCGGTTCTGGTCGTGCAGCACGGCATGGCGGTGCGTGAACGTTCCGCGGCCCGAGTCTTCACCCGACAGTCGCACCGGATATCCGCTGGCCACCAGCGAGGCATAGGCCATGTGTTCGCCCATGCCCCAATCGACGTTCACCTCGCCGCGGCCCATCGCGGCGCGGTCGTCGAGCACCTTCTTCACGAGCGGATGCACCGTAAAGCCTTCGGGCACGGTCGTGATTTTTTCTGCCAGCCGCTTCCACTCGGTGGTCGGAATCGCGGTGTCGGAGGCGTCGGTCCACTTCTTGTTGAGGTACGGGCTCCAGTCGACGGCGTACTTGCTCTTGAAGTTCGTGAGCACCGGGTCGACCGTGTTGCGGCCTTCGTCGAAGGCGGCGCGCTGGGCCTTGACCATGTCGTCGCCGAGCGTGTCGCCGAGGCCCTGCGTGGCCAGCTTGTCGGCGTACAGCCTGCGCGTGCCGGGGTGCTGCGCGATCTTCTTGTACATGAGCGGCTGCGTGAGCGACGGCGTGTCCTGCTCGTTGTGGCCGAGCTTGCGGAAGCAGATGATGTCGACCACCACGTCCTTCTGGAACTCCATGCGGAATTCGAGGGCGAGCTGGGTCGCGAGCACCACGGCTTCGGGATCGTCGCCGTTCACGTGCAGCACCGGCGCCTCGATCATCTTGACGATGTCCGAGCAGTACAGCGTCGAGCGGCTGTCGCGCGGGTCGCTGGTGGTGAAGCCGATCTGGTTGTTGATGACGATGTGCACCGTGCCACCGGTGAAGTAGCCGCGCGTCTCGGCCAGCGCCAGCGTCTCCATCACGACGCCCTGGCCCGCGAAGGCTGCGTCACCGTGCACCAGCACGGGCAGCACCTGCTTGCCCTGCGGGTCGGCGCGGCGGTCCATGCGGGCGCGAACCGAACCCTCGACCACCGGGTTCACGATCTCGAGGTGCGAAGGGTTGAACGCGAGGCTCAGGTGGACCGGGCCGCCGGGGGTGGTCACGTCGGAGCTGAAGCCCTGGTGGTACTTCACGTCGCCGCTCGGCAGGTCTTCGGGCGCGGTGTGGTCGAACTCGGCGAACAGGTCGGCCGGCATCTTGCCGAGCGAGTTGACCAGCACGTTGAGGCGGCCGCGGTGGGCCATGCCGATGACGATTTCCTGCACGCCGCGGATACCGGCCTGGTTGATCAGCTCGTCCATCGAGACGATGAAGCTCTCGCCGCCTTCGAGCGAGAAGCGCTTCTGGCCGACGTACTTGGTGTGCAGGAAGCGCTCGAGGCCTTCGGCGGCCGTCAGGCGGTTGAGCACGTGCTTCTTCTGCTCGGTCGTGAGCTGCGGGTTGGTGCGCGCGCTCTCGAGCTTCTGCTGCCACCAACGCTTGTGGTTCTGGTCGGTGGTGTACATGTACTCGGCGCCCATCGTGCCGCAGTACGTTTCGCGCAAGGCATTTAGCAGGTCGCGCAGCGACATGGTCTCCTTGCCGAAGAAGGTATTGCTGGTGTTGAACACCGTCTCGAGGTCGGCATCGGTGAAGCCGTAGAACGAGGGCTCGAGCTCCGGAATCGCCGGGCGCTCGGCGCGCTTGAGCGGATCGAGGTCGGCCCAGCGGGCGCCGACGTTGCGGTAGGCGGCGATGAGCTGCTGGACGGCGGTGCGCTTGCGGCCGAGCTCGGAGTCGGCACCGCTCGCCTGCACGACCTTGGTCGTGCCCTGCTTGGCGCGTTCGGCAAAGGCGTTGACGACCGGCAGGTGCGGCACGTCGCGCGTGTTGGAGCCATCGACGGCGGGCACGTTCTGCAGCGCGTCGAAGTAGGTGCGCCAGTTGTCGGGAACGCTTCCGGGATTGGAAAGATAGTTCTCGTACATCTCTTCGACATACGGCGCGTTGCCGCCGAAGAGGTACGTGTTGCCCTGATACGCGGCGTACGCCGAGGGCTTGGAGGAATCGCTCATGATCCGCTGACCTTCGCTTCCCTGCAGGAAGCATTAGCTGGTTGAGAAACCTTCCGCGACACGGCTGAACCGGTTGGCGGATGCGACTGTGGCTGGGGAAGGGCCTGAGTACTTGGGCATTGTGCCACGTTCACCCTGTGACGGTGTGGCGCGGCGGCACAAGGGCCGGTGTTCGACGCTCAGGAAAGGGAAAGTGACTGCCGGATCTGCCGCAGCGTCGCGGGGTCGTCCATGGTGGTCAGGTCGCCGGGATCGCGCTGCTCGCAGACGGCCTGGATGGCGCGCCGCAGCAATTTGCCGCTGCGGGTCTTGGGCAGCCCGCCCACGAAGCGCACCCGGGCTGGTCGCGCCAGGGCGCCGAGCTGGTCGGCGACCCGCTTCATGATCTCGCCCTCGAGCTTCAGCGCCGCATCGGCATCGGCCAGCGCGGCGCCCTCCCGCGGCACGACAAAGGCCATCGCGACCTGGCCCTTGAGCGTGTCGGCCACGCCCACCACCGCCACCTCGGCCACGCCCGGGTGACCGGAAATGCTTTCCTCGATCTCGCGCGTGCCCAGGCGATGGCCCGCCACGTTGATCACGTCGTCGGTACGCCCGAGGATGTAGAAGTAGCCGTCCTCGTCGCGAATGCCCCAGTCGAAGGTCGAATAGACCATCCGGCCGGGCACGCTCTTCCAGTAGGTGTCGACAAAGCGCGCGTCGTCCCGCCACACCGTCTGCATGAAGCCAGGCGGCGTCGGGCCCTCGATGACCACCACGCCCTTCTGGTTGGCGCCGGTGAGTTCCTCGCCGGTCGCTTCGTGCAGGATCTTCACGTTGTAGCCGTACATCGGCACGCCGGGGCTGCCCAACTTGCTCGGCTTGCGCTCCACGCCGTTGGCGATCGTGATGATCGGCCAGCCCGATTCGGTCTGCCAGTAGTTGTCGATGATCGGCACGCCGAGGCCCTCGCCGATCCAGCGGCCCGTGGGCTCGTCGAGCGGTTCGCCCGCGAGGAACAACGCGCGCAGGCTCGACAGGTCATGGGCCTTCAGCAGCGCCGGGTCCTGCCTCTTCAGCACGCGCACCGCGGTGGGCGCGCTGAACATCACCGTCACGCGGTATTTTTCGACCAGTCGCCACCAGATGCCGCCGTCGGGCTGCCGGTCGATGCCCTGCGTCGGCAGGCCTTCGTACATGAGGGTCGCCATGCCGGCGATGAGCGGGCCGTAGACGATGTAGCTGTGGCCCACCACCCAGCCGATGTCGCTGGTGCAGAAGTAGGTTTCGCCGGCGCGGCCGTCGAAGATGTGCTTCATGCTCGCCGCGAGCGCCACGGCATAGCCGCCCACGTCGCGCTGCACGCCCTTGGGCCGGCCGGTCGTTCCGCTGGTGTAGATGGTGTAGCTGATGTCGGTGGCGGGGAGCCATGCGCAGGGCACCTCGGCGTCGAGGTGCTTCTGCCGCAGTTCGCTCGCGAGATGGTCGCGGCCGGCGGTCAGTGCCATGGGCGCCAGGCCGCGGTCGGTCAGCAGCACGGCGGCGGGCTTGTGCGTCGACAGGCGGATCGCCTCGTCGAGCAGCGGCTTGTACGCAATGACCTTGCCGCCGCGCGATCCCGCGTCGGCGCTGACGATCACCTTGGGTTCGGCATCCTCGATGCGCGAGGCCAGCGATCCGCTCGCGAAACCGCCGAACACCACGCAGTGGATGGCGCCGATGCGCGAGCAGGCCAGCATCGCGAATGCTGCCTCCGGGATCATCGGCATGTAGATCAGCACGCGGTCGCCCTTTTCGACCCCGAGCTCGACCAGGCTGGCGGCCGTGCGCTGCACCTCGGCGTGCAGTTCGCTGAAGCTGTAGCTTCTTTCGGTGCCGGTCTCGGTCGAGACGAAGATCAACGCGGGCTGGTCGCCGCGCGCGGCCAGGTGGCGGTCGACCGCGTTGTGGCAGAGGTTGGTGGTGCCGCCGACGAACCAGCGTGCGAACGGCGGCTCGCTCGCGTCGAGCACCTGCTCTGGGGGCGCGTGCCAGTCGATCAGCTTCGCCTGCTCGGCCCAGAACGCCTCGGGCGCCTCGATGGACTGGCGATGGAACTCTTCGTAGCGGCTCATCTGCATGTCTCCTGTGAATCTCGCGGCTTCGATTCTGGTTGCCAGCGCCTTTGCCGGCCCCGCGACCGGGTCAGCGGATCAGCGCAAGCAGTTCGGGAAAGGCCGGGTGTTCCGCGGTGCGCAGCCACTCGAACCCGACCATCTCGGTGGTCACGAGCTCGGCGCCCGCGCCTGCCAGCCGGTCGAATGCGGCATCGCGGTTGCGCTCGGTGCGCGAGCTGCAGGCATCGGTCACGACCCAGACCTCGAACTCATCCTCGAGCAGGTCGAGCGCGGTCTGCAGCAAGCAGACGTGCGCCTCACAGCCCGCAATCACGATGCTGTTGCGCTCTTCGGCGCCGGCGGCCGGTTTCTGCAGATGCTTGGGCAGGCTGCGGGCATTGCCCTGCGGCGCCTTGGCCGGCGCGCGCAGCCATTCGCCGAGCCCCTCTTCGACGCCGCTGAAGTGCATCTTCGACAGCGTGCGCTGGCACAGCGCGCGCAGCGCTGGCAGGTTTTCGCCCAGCTTCGAGGGATTGTGTTCGGTGCCCCATGCGGGCACGCCGAGCAGCCGTGCCATCTTGCCGAGGCGAACCGCGTTCTGCGCCACGGCATCGGCCTCGAAGATCGCCGGCATCAGCTGGGCCTGATAGTCGACCAGCACGAGTTGGGATTGCGAGGCGTCGAGCAGCATGGAACGGGAACTTTCAGAAAAAGAATGGCGTTGGATCGGCGTGACCGTACCACCGAAAACAGCGCGCCGGCGAGCGGCCCTCTAGACTCCGGCGGATGCAGATTCTCGCGCCCGGTCGCCTTGTTTCGATTTTGAGCCTTTGCGCGGCACTCGTGCTGGCCGGCTGCGGCGGCCTGCGCCCGTCCAGGGTGCCGCTAGCCGCCACACTCGAGAAGAGCCGTTGCACGGCCCGGGCCGATACGCTGATGGTGCTCCTGCCCGGCGCGTACTCGAGCCCCGACGAATTCGTGCGCGAGGGCTTCATCGAGGCATTGAACGACAACCGGCTGGCGGTCGATGCGATGCGGGTCGACGCGCACCTGGGCTACTACAACGATCGGAGCATTCTCGAGCGGCTCGAGAAAGACATCATGGCGCCGGCGCGCGCGGGCGGCTACAAGGCCATCTGGATCGTCGGCATCTCGGTCGGCGGCTTCGGCGGCCTGCTCTACGCGCAGACCCATCAAGGAGAACTCGCAGGCCTCGTGACGATCGCGCCCTACCTCGGCGAGCGCACGCTGGCCGCGGACATCGCCAATGCCGGCGGCCTGGTGCGATGGACCGGCCCCTTGGGCGCTGGGCCCGGCAGCGATCCGCGGCGGCCGAACGAAAGCCAGTTGTGGCAGTGGCTGCGCGGGTACGCGGGCCATACCGCCACCTTCGGCGCTCGTCCGCCGCTCTACCTGGGCTACGGTGCCGACGATCGCTTCGCCTTCAGCCACCGGCTGCTCGCCGCGGCGTTGCCGCAAGAGCGCGTGTTCACCACCGAGGGCGGCCACGACTGGCCCGAATGGATTCGGCTCTGGCGCCGGATGCTGCCGACCTTGCCGCTGCCGGGCTGCCCCGGCTGAAGGCCGCGCGAGGTCAGTTGGGCCGCAGCCGCAGCAGCTTGCCGTCCGCTTCGTCGGTCAGCACATAGAGCCAGCCGTCGGGCCCCTGCTTCACATCGCGGATGCGCGCGGTGCGATCGGCGAGCAGCTTGTGCTCGGCCACCACCTTGCCGTCCTTCAGTTCGATACGGTCGAGGTAGCCGAACTTGAGCGAGCCGACGAACAGGTTGCCTTTCCACGCGGCGCCGTAGCGGTCGCTGGTCAGGAACGCCATGCCCGAGGGCGCGATCGAGGGCACCCAGTAGTGCAGCGGCTGCTCCATGCCCTGGCGGGAGGTGACGCCCTCGCCGATCTTCCCGCCGCCATAGTTCTCGCCGTCGGTGATCACCGGCCAGCCGTGGTTGCGGCCGGCCTGCGGCACATTGATCTCGTCGCCGCCCTGGGGGCCGTGCTCGGTCATCCACAAGCGGCCGTCCGGCGCGAGAGCCGCGCCCTGGGCGTTGCGGTGCCCATAGCTCCAGATTTCGGGCAGCGCGCCCGCCCGGCCCACGAAGGGGTTGTCCTTCGGCGCGGCGCCGTCCTTGGCGATGCGCACGATCTTGCCAATGTGGTTGTCGAGCTTCTGGGCATCGTCCATGCGGCTGTAGCGGTCGCCGAGCGTGAGGAACAGTGTGCCGTCGCGCGCCTCCACGATGCGGCAGCCGAAATGGCTGCGGCTCGCCACCTTGGGCTTTTGGCTGAAGAGGATGCGCAGGTTTTCGATCCGCGTGCCGTCTTCGGCCAGGCGGGCACTGGCAAGCGCGGTGCTGTTGGCCGAGCCGCCGGGCTCGGGCTCGGAGAAGCAGAAGTACAGCGTGCGGTTCCGCTCGAAGGCCGAATCTGCCAGCACGTCGAGCAAGCCGCCCTGGCCGCCTGCCGCGATGGCCGGCAGCCCGTTGACCGGCGGGCCGATCTTGCCGTCGGCGGCGATCAGCCGGAGCCGGCCCGGACGCTCGGTGACCAGATAGCGGCCATCGGGCAGGAAGGCCACGCCCCAAGGGTTCTGCAGCCCCGTCGATATGGTTTCGGGACGTATCTGGGCTGTGGCGGCAAAACAAATACCCAGGATTGCCGTGGCCGCGCAGCGCAAGGCCGCACGGCGCAGGGCGCGAAGTTGGAAGTTCATGTCATTTCCCCACAGTTCAGGGCATCTTCGGACCGAATACGGCTTTGATCCAGCATGTTGGCCAATTCACGGTGTCCGCGAGGGCCTTTTGAAATGCAATCACTTATGGAGCATAAGCGTTCACTGTTACATCTTTTCTTTGAGTCATTCGAAAATCTTCAAACAAATCAACGGTTTGTGGACACATTCCCGAATCGGGGTTAAGTTGACATAACCGCGCGTCATCCATATCCTACGCGCCATGCGTTTTTTCGTCCTACCCGCTTCCCTCCTGTTTGCCGTTGCCGTCCAGGCCGCTCCTCAACAGGATCGATCCGATGACGAACTGGCCCGGCTTCTGGCCGACAAGGGCCTGCTCGGCCAGCTCCAGCAAGTTCGCCAGACCGTCGCCGAACGCACCTCCGACCTCGTCGTGACCGCCATCGGTTTCCTGGGCGTGCCTTACCGCCGCGGCGGCAACACCGCGGAATCCGGCTTCGATTGCAGCGGCTTCGTCCGCGCGATGTACAACCAGACGCTCGGCCATGTGCTGCCGCGCCGCGCTGAAGAACAGGCCGCCGCCACCGAGAAGATCGACCGCAGCCAGCTCAAGCCCGGCGACCTGGTCTTCTTCAACACCATGCGCCGCGCCTTCAGCCACGTCGGCATCTATGTCGGCGAGGGCAAGTTCATCCATTCGCCGCGTACCGGCGCCCAGGTGCGCGTGGAAGACATGAACGGCAGCTACTGGAGCCGCCGCTTCGACGGCGCGCGCCGCGTGCTGGCCGGCGCCGCGCCGACCGACGAGATCAAGAGCATGGGCAACTGAGCCTCCTGGCCGCCAACAAACAAAAAATCCCGCCTCGGCGGGATTTTTTTGTGCCCGCTTCGATCGTTCGAAGCGGTGCAGGAGGCGCTCAGGCCTTCTTCTGCGGCGGTATGTCGGTGCAGGTACCGTGCGCCACCTCCGCCGCCATGCCGATGCTCTCGCCCAGAGTGGGGTGCGGATGAATGGTCTTGCCGATGTCGACCTCGTCGGCGCCCATCTCGATCGCGAGCGCGATCTCCCCGATCATGTCGCCCGCATGCGTGCCCACGATGCCGCCGCCCACGATGCGGTGCGTCTCGGCATCGAACAGCAGCTTGGTGAAGCCCTCGTCGCGGCCGTTGGCGATCGCGCGGCCCGAGGCGTTCCACGGGAACAGGCCCTTCTTGACCTTCACGCCCTCGGCCTTGGCCTGGTCTTCGGTGAGGCCCACCCACGCCACCTCGGGGTCGGTGTAGGCCACGCTCGGGATCACGCGGGCATTGAAGGCGGCGCTCGCGAGCTCCTTGTCGCCCTGCTGCTCGCCCGCGATGACTTCGGCCGCCACATGCGCCTCGTGCACCGCCTTGTGCGCGAGCATCGGCTGGCCCACGATGTCGCCGATCGCGAAGATGTGCGGCACGTTGGTGCGCATCTGGATGTCGACCGGGATGAAGCCGCGGTCACTCACCGCGACGCCCGCCTTCTCGGCGCCGATCTTCTTGCCATTGGGGCTGCGGCCCACGGCCTGCAGCACCAGGTCGTAGACCTGCGGCTCCTTGGGTGCGTTCTCGCCCTCGAAGCTCACCTTGATGCCGTCTTTCGTGGCCTCGGCACCGACCGTCTTGGTCTTGAGCATGATGTTGTCGAAGCGCGGCGCATTCATCTTCTGCCAGACCTTGACGAGGTCGCGGTCGGCGCCCTGCATCAGGCCGTCGAGCATCTCGACCACGTCGAGCCGCGCGCCGAGCGAGGAATAGACCGTTCCCATCTCCAGCCCGATGATCCCGCCGCCCAGGATCAGCATGCGCTTGGGCTCGGTGCCGAGCTCGAGCGCGCCCGTGGAATCGACCACGCGCGGGTCCTTCGGCATGAAGGGCAGGCTCACGGCCTGCGAGCCGGCCGCGATGATGGCGTTGCGGAACTTGACGGTCTGCTTCTTGCCCGTCGTCTCCCAGCTGGTGCCCGCGCTTTCCTCGACCTCGATGTGGTGCGGATCGACGAAGTTGCCGACGCCGCGCAGCACCGTCACCTTGCGCATCTTGGCCATCGCCGCGAGACCGCCGGTGAGCTTGCCCACCACCTTGTTCTTGTGGCCGAGCAGCTTGGCGCGATCGATCGTGGGCGCGCCGAAGCTCACGCCGAGGTCGGCGAAGTGCTTCACCTCGTCCATCACGGCCGCGACGTGCAGCAGCGCCTTCGACGGGATGCAGCCGACGTTCAGGCACACGCCGCCGAGCGTCGCATAGCGTTCGACCAGCACCACCTTGAGGCCCAGGTCGGCCGCGCGGAAGGCGGCCGAATAGCCGCCGGGACCGGCACCGAGCACGACGACGTCGCACTCGACGTCGACCTTGCCGCCGTAGGCCGAAGCCGGCGCGGGCTTGCTCCCTCCCCCGCTGGGGGAGGGTTGGGGTGGGGGCACGGCGGCGCTGGCGGGCGCCGCTGCAGGTGCCGCAGCGGCCGGCGCGGACGCCGCGGCGCCTTCGGCCTCGAGCACCAGCACGACCGAGCCTTCCTTGACCTTGTCGCCCACCTTGATGGCGATCGACTTCACGACGCCGGCCGCCGACGAGGGAATCTCCATCGAGGCCTTGTCCGATTCGACCGTGATGAGCGACTGCTCGGCCTTGACCGTGTCGCCGACGTTGACGAGCACCTCGATCACCGCGACTTCGTCGAAGTCGCCGATGTCGGGCACCTTGATTTGTTGTTCGCTCATTTGGACACTTTCAGTTTGAGTGTGAGAACGTCGACCGGTGGGGCCGAATTGCGATCGAATTCGCAGGCGGCGGCGATCCCCGCCTCCGCCACGTCGCGCGCGCTGCTGCGCGACTTGCCGTCATAGGCCGCGTGCATGGCGCCGAGCGCAAAGCTGCGCCCCGAGCCGATGGCCCAGAACTGCTTGAACTCGAACACCTCGCGGTAGCTGTAGATGCCGTAGATGCCGCTCTGGTTGGCCATCAGCATCGTGAACTGGCTCGACTCGTAGGGCTCATGGTCGTCTTCCTTGGTCTGCATGAAGAACGAGTCCTTGAGCACCGGGTGCAGCAGCGTGAAGGTGCGGAAGATCTCGTGCTTGCTGCCGAACAGAAGCGCCTCGCGCGGCTGCGCGGCCAGCGCATGCTGCAGCACCAGAAAGTGCGCGGCAGCACCGGCCACGGCGAAGAGGCTCTGCCCCGCTGCATCTTCCACGGAGAAGATCTTCTGGTTCGCCTCGGACCGGTGCGACAGCCGCGTGTCGCCGAAGGTCACCAGCGAATCGGCCGCCATGGCGACCTGGCCGCCCTTGCGCACGGCCACCACGGTGGTCATAGCAGGATTCGACGGTAGTCCGCGAGCACTTGGCCGAGGTAGGCATTGAAGCGCGCGGCCAGGGCGCCGTCGATCACGCGGTGGTCGTACGACAGCGACAGCGGCAGCGTGAGCCGCGGCACGAACTGCTTGCCGTCCCACACCGGCTTCATCGCGCTCTTCGAGAGGCCGAGGATGGCCACCTCGGGCGCGTTGATGATCGGCGTGAAATGCGTGCCGCCGATGCCGCCGAGCGAGCTGATCGAGAAGCAGCCGCCCTGCATGTCGGCCGAGCCGAGCTTGCCGTCGCGCGCCTTCTTGGCGAGTTCGCCCATCTCCGCGCTGATCTGAAGGATGCCCTTCTTGTCGGCATCCTTGAGCACCGGCACCACGAGCCCGTTGGGCGTGTCGGCCGCGAAGCCGATGTTGTAGTACTGCTTGTAGACGAGTTGCTCGCCGTCGAGGCTGGCATTGAAGTCGGGGAATTTCTTCAGCGCCGCGACCACGGCCTTGATCACGAAGGCGAGCATCGTGACCTTGACGCCCGACTTCTCGTTCTCCTTGTTGGTGGAGACGCGGAAGGCCTCGAGCTCGGTGATGTCGGCCTCGTCGTTGTTGGTGACGTGCGGGATCATCACCCAGTTGCGGTGCAGGTTGGCGCCGCTGAGCTTCTTGATGCGCGACAGGTCCTTGCGCTCGACCGCGCCGAACTTCGCGAAGTCGACCTTCGGCCACGGGATGAGCCCGAGTGCCGCACCGTCCGCTGCGCCGCCGGCCGGCGCCTTGGCCGACCCGGCCTTGGTGCTGGCCTGTCCGCTCATCACGGCCTTGGTGAAGTTCTGGACGTCTTCCTGCGTGATGCGGCCCTTCGGGCCCGAACCCTTGACCTCTTCGAGCGGTACGCCGAGTTCGCGCGCGAACTTGCGCACCGAAGGCGAGGCATGCGGCAGGTTGCCCTTGGGCGCCGTGGTGGGATCGTGCGGCGCGGCGGCGGCCGCGGGGGGCGCTGCGGCAGGCGCAGGCGCCGCCGGCGCGCTTGCGCTCGCCGCGGCCGGTGCTGCGGCGGCCTGGGCCTGGGCGGGCGCCGGTGCAGCGGCACCCGAGGCGCCCTCGAGCACCGCGATCAGGTCGCCGATGTTGACGGTATCGCCCACCTTGACCTTGAGTTCCTTGAGCACGCCGGCCGCCGACGACGGAATCTCCATCGAGGCCTTGTCCGACTCCACCGTGATCAGCGACTGGTCCGCGGCGATCGTGTCGCCGGGCTTGACCAGAAGCTCGACGACCGAGACGTCCTTGAAATCGCCGATGTCGGGGACCTTGACCTCGACCGGGCCCGAAGCCGCGGGCGCGGCGGCCGGGGCCGGTGCTGCGGCGACCGGGGCCGGTGCTTCGGCTGCGGCCGCGGGGGCCGGCGCAGGTGCAGCTTCCGCGGCAGCGCCCGCCGCCTCGGCCTCGAGCACGAGGACCACCGAGCCCTCCTTCACCTTGGCGCCGACATCGACCTTGATCTCCTTCACGACGCCGGCGCTCGATGACGGGATCTCCATCGAGGCCTTGTCCGATTCCACCGTGATGAGCGACTGCTCGGCCTTGACCGTGTCGCCCACCTTCACGAGCACCTCGATCACCGCGACTTCATCGAAATCGCCGATGTCCGGCACCTTGACTTCCACTGCTGCCATGTTGTGTGTCTCCCGCCGCAAAGGCGTTCGTGGTTGTTGTTACGCGTAGAGCGGGTTGATCTTGTCGGCGTTGATGCCGTACTTCTTGATCGCCTCGGCCACCTTGGCGACCGGCACGGTGCCGTCCTCGGAAAGTGCCTTGAGCGCCGCCACCACGATGTAGTGGCGATTGATCTCGAAGTGCTCGCGCAGCTTGTTGCGGAAGTCGCTGCGGCCGAAGCCGTCGGTGCCCAGCACCTTGTAGGTGCGGCCCTTCGGGATGAAGGGGCGGATCTGCTCGGCGTAGGCCTTCATGTAGTCGGTCGATGCCACGACGGGGCCGGTGGTGGCCGAGAGCTGCTCGGCCACGAACGGCACGCGCGGGGTCTCGGTCGGGTGCAGCAGGTTCCAGCGGTCGGCGTCCTGGCCGTCGCGCGTCAACTCGTTGAAGCTCGGGCAGCTCCACACCGAGGCCGAAACGCCCCAGTCCTTTTCGAGCAGTTCCTGCGCGAAGAAGCTCTCGCGCAGGATGCTGCCGCTGCCGAGCAGCTGCACGGTGGGCGCCTTCGCCTTGAGTGCCGGACCCTGCTTCGACAGGTACATGCCCTTGATGATCTGTTCCTCGGTGCCGGGCTGGAGTCCGGGCATCGGGTAGTTCTCGTTGAGCAGCGTGAGGTAATAGAACACGTTGTCCTGGCGCTCGACCATGCGCTTCAGGCCGTGGTGCAGGATCACGCCCACTTCGTGCGAGAAGGTGGGGTCGTAGCTCACGCAGTTCGGGATCGTGTTCGCGAGGATGTGGCTGTGGCCGTCCTCGTGCTGCAGGCCTTCGCCGTTCAGCGTGGTGCGCCCCGAGGTGCCGCCGAGCAGGAAGCCGCGCGCCTGCATGTCGCCCGCCGCCCAGGCCAGGTCGCCGACGCGCTGGAAGCCGAACATCGAGTAATACACGTAGAACGGCACCATGATGCGGTTGTTGGTGCTGTACGAGGTGGCCGCCGCGATCCAGCTCGACATGCCGCCGGCTTCGTTGATGCCCTCCTGCAGGATCTGGCCGGCCTTGTCTTCCTTGTAGTACATGACCTGGTCCTTGTCGACCGGGGTGTACTGCTGGCCTGCGGGGTTGTAGATGCCGATCTGGCGGAACAACCCCTCCATGCCGAAGGTGCGCGCCTCGTCGACCAGGATCGGCACCACGCGCGGGCCGAGCGCCTTGTCGCGCAGCAACTGCGTGAGAAAGCGCACATAGGCCTGCGTGGTCGAGATCTCCCGGCCTTCGGCCGTCGGCTCGATCACCGACTTGAAGGTCTCTAGCGAAGGCACCGTGAAGCTCTCTTCCGCCTTGGTGCGGCGGTGGGGCAGGTAGCCGCCGAGGGCCTTGCGGCGCTCGTGCAGGTACTTCATCTCGGGCGTGTCGTCGGCCGGCTTGTAGAACGGCAGTTCGGCAATCTGACTGTCCGGGATCGGGATGTTGAAGCGGTCGCGGAAGGCCATGATGTCCTCGTCGCTGAGCTTCTTGGTCTGGTGGACGTTGTTCTTGCCCTCGCCGATCTTGCCCATGCCGAAGCCCTTGACCGTCTTGATCAGCAGCACCGTCGGCTGACCCTTGTGCTTCACGGCGGCGTCGAACGCGGCATAGACCTTCTGCGAATCGTGGCCGCCGCGGCGCAACTGCCAGATGTCGTCGTCGCTCATCTTCGAGACCATCTCGAGCGTGCGCGGATCGCGGCCGAAGAAGTGCTTGCGAACGTAGGCGCCGTCGTTGGCCTTGAAGGCCTGGTAGTCACCGTCGTTGGTCTCCATCATGATCTTGCGCAAGGCACCCTCCTTGTCGCGCGCGATCAGCGGATCCCAGCCGCTGCCCCAGATCAGCTTGAGGACGTTCCAGCCCGAACCGCGGAATTCGCCTTCCAGCTCCTGGATGATCTTGCCGTTGCCGCGCACCGGGCCGTCCAGGCGCTGCAGGTTGCAGTTGATCACGAAGATAAGGTTGTCGAGCTTCTCGCGCGCCGCCAGGCCGATGGCACCCATCGACTCGACCTCGTCCATCTCGCCGTCGCCGCAGAACACCCAGACCTTGCGGTTCTCGGTATTGGCGATGCCGCGCGCGTGCAGGTACTTGAGGAAGCGCGCCTGGTAGATCGCCATCAGCGGGCCGAGGCCCATCGACACGGTGGGGAACTGCCAGAACTCGGGCATCAGCTTCGGATGCGGATAGCTCGACAGGCCGTTGCCGTCGACTTCCTGGCGGAAGTTGAGCAGTTGCTCCTCGGTCAGGCGGCCTTCGAGGTAGGCGCGCGCATAGATGCCGGGCGACACGTGGCCCTGGATATAGAGACAGTCGCCGCCGTGGTTCTCGCTCTCGGCGTGCCAGAAATGGTTGAAGCCGGCGCCGAACATGTTGGCCAGCGAGGCAAAGGAGCCAATGTGGCCGCCGAGGTCGCCGCCTTCGGGCGGATGGTGGCGGTTGGCCTTGACCACCATCGCCATGGCGTTCCAGCGCATGTAGGCGCGCAGGCGCTCCTCGATCTCGAGGTTGCCGGGGCAGCGCTCTTCCTGGTCGGGTTCGAGCGTGTTGACGTAGGCGGTGTTGGCCGAGAACGGCTTGTCGATGCTGTGCTGACGCGCATGCTCCAGCAGCTGTTCCAACAGGAAGTGCGCCCGCTCGGGCCCCTCGCTCTGGATCACGGAGGACAGGGCATCCATCCATTCACGGGTTTCCTGGGCGTCCGCGTCGTTCGCGGCCGAACCGAACAGGTTCTCGGGATTTGCCGACATGCTTGTCTCTCCTATAAGGGCTGTGGCTGTAATTTAGTGCGCTGGGGCGCCGAACGCGGCGGAGTTTCGCATAGAAATACTTAGATTTCAAATGGCGCATGATGATTTCTTAATGTGATATTTCATCAACGAACTTGGCCTGATCGTCGGCGTCGAAATCAATGTCACCGAATCTTTTCCGCGCCCTGTACACCTAAACTCGGAAGATGCCCTTTTCCTCTCCGCTCGCGGCCGCCCGCAGCGCCGCGAACGTGCCGATCCTGTCCTGGTGGCGGCGCTGGTGGCGGCGCCAGACACCAGTGCTGCAGGACTCGGTCGCCATGTTCGCGCCGATCGCGGCGGTGCTGTTGTTCCTGGCGGCGATCGTGTCGGCGTTCTGGTACCTGCGCACCGAAGAAATCGAGCGCGAGCAGGAGTCGGTGCGGCGCGACGTCGAATACGCCCAGCAGCGCATGCGCCTGCGGCTGCTCGAGCGGCAGGAACAACTGATGCGCCTGGCGCGCGACGCCTCCAACCGCGAGATCGATCCGGTCGAATTCGCGAGCCGCGCCGAGTCGCTGGTGAGCCAGTTTCCCGAGTTGCAATCCGTGGCCTGGATCGACGACCGGCGCCGCTTCAAGGCCGGCTATTCGGCACCCAGCGTCCACCCCGCGCAGCAGCACCTGATCGGCGACGTGCTGCGCCCGGGCGAGATCGAGAGCAACTACGCGCTTGCCCGCGAACTGCGGCAGCCGGTGTTCTCGCAGCCCGTGGCCGGCGGCGATCCGACAGCGATGCTGCAGTTGCACATCCCGCTGTTCGACCAGGGCCTCTTCGCGGGCGTGGTGCTCGGCGAATTCTCGGTCGACGGCCTTCTGCGCTACGGCATGCCGTCGGAGGTGCAGGCGCGCTATGCGGTGTCGCTGCTCGACTCCAAGGGCAGCGTGCTGGCCGGCAACACCGCGAACCTGCGCGAAGGCGGCACGCGGCTGCTGCCATGGCCCGAGCGAACCAACGAATATGAAGTGCCGGTGTCGCCCGTGGGCAATGCGCTGGTGCTGCGGGCCCAGGCCTACCGTACGTCACAGGGGGTGGTCGGCAATGGCCTGTTCTGGCTGGTCTGCGCACTCAGCGTGCTGACGAGCTGGATGCTGATCGGCACCTGGCGCCACACCCGCAGGCGCCAGCAGGCGCAGCAGCGGCTGGTCGCCGAAACCAATTTCCGCCGTGCCATGGAGAACTCGATGCTCACCGGCATGCGGGTGCTCGACCTGCAGGGGCGCATCACCTACGTGAATGCCGCCTTCTGCGCGATGACGGGCTGGAGCGAAGCCGAACTGGTCGGCCAGTCGCCCCCCTTCCCTTACTGGCTCGAATCGGACCGCGAGGTGATGAACGAACGGCTCGAGGAAGAGCTGCACGGCCGCGCGCTGCCCGGCGGCTTCCAGGTGCGCGTGAAGCGCAAGAACGGCAGCGTGTTCAATGCGCGGCTCTACGTGTCGCCGCTGATCGACGCGCGCGGCCACCAGACGGGCTGGATGACCTCGATGACCGACATCACCGAGCCGACCCGCATCCGCGAGCAGCTCTCGGCCTCGTACGAGCGCTTCACCACGGTGCTGGAGGCGCTCGATGCCGCGGTCTCGGTCGCGCCGATCGGCAGCGAGGAGCTGCTGTTCGCCAACAAGCTGTACCGCCTCTGGTTCGGCTCCGACACCGTGGGCCATCTCGGCATGGTCGCGCAGGCCGGCGTGCCGGCATCGAATGCGCACGACGAGGGCCTCGACGACGTCGACCCCTACGCCGGCCTGCCGATCGACACGCTGACCGCGGCACAGACCGCCAACAACGAGATCTTCGTGCCGCACCTGGGCAAATGGCTCGAAGTGCGCTCGCGCTATCTGACCTGGGTCGACGGCCGGCTGGCCCAGCTGGTGATCGCCACCGACATCACGCCGCGGCGCGATGCCGAGGAGCAGGCCGCGGCCCAGGCCGACCGCGCGCAGGCCGCGAGCCGGCTGATCACGATGGGCGAAATGGCGTCGAGCGTGGCGCACGAGCTCAACCAGCCGCTCACGGCCATCACCAACTACTGCAACGGCATGATGTCGCGGATCAAGGGGCAGGCGATCGACACCGAGGCGCTGCTCGCGGCACTGGAGAAGACCTCCAAGCAGGCGCAGCGTGCCGGCCAGATCATCCAGCGCATCCGCTCCTTCGTGAAGCGCAGCGAACCCAACCGCACACCCTCCGACGTGTCCACCATGGTCGGCGAAGCGGTCGAGCTGGCGGGCATCGAGCTCCGGCGGCGCAACGTGCGGCTCAACCACTATGTGGCCGCGCGGCTGCCGGTGGTGCAGGTGGACCCGATCCTGATCGAGCAGGTGCTGGTCAATCTGCTGAAGAACGCGGCCGAGTCGATCGACATCGCCGAGCGTCCGCTCGCGCGGCGCAGCGTCGAACTGCGCGTGCTGCCCAAGATGATCGAAGGCCAGAATGCGATCGAGTTCTCGGTGCAGGACACGGGCAAGGGCCTCGCGCCCGAGGTGATGGAACGGCTCTACGAGGCCTTCTTCTCCACCAAGCCCGAGGGCATGGGCATCGGGCTGAATCTCTGCCGAACCATCGTCGAGTCGCACCGCGGCCGGATGCAGGCGGAGAACATCTACAATGGCCCGGATGTGATCGGATGCCGTTTTTCCTTCTGGATTCCGGTGTTGGACGCTACCAGTTCGGTAGCAAGCGACGAGACAAAGGTACCTGCATGAGTTTGATTCCGAAGAAGGGCACCGTCTATGTCGTCGACGACGACGAGGCCGTGCGAGATTCGCTGCAATGGCTTCTCGAAGGCAAGGACTACAGAGTGCGGTGTTTCGATTCCGCCGAATCCTTCCTTTCGCGCTACGACCCGCGTGAAGTCGCCTGCCTGATCGTCGACATCCGCATGGCGGGCATGACGGGCCTCGAGCTGCAAGACCGGCTGATCGAGCGCCGCTCGCCGCTGCCGATCGTGGTCATCACCGGCCACGGCGACGTGCCGATGGCGGTCGACAGCATGAAGAAGGGCGCGATGGATTTCATCCAGAAGCCCTTCAACGACGAAGAGCTCGTCGGGCTCGTCGAGCGCATGCTCGAGCATGCGCGCGGCGCCTTCACGCAGCACCAGCAGTCGGCCAGCCGCGACGCGCTGCTGTCCAAGCTCACCGGCCGCGAGGCGCAGGTGCTCGAGCGCATCGTCGCGGGCCGGCTCAACAAGCAGATCGCCGACGACCTGGGCATCAGCATCAAGACCGTCGAGGCGCACCGCGCCAACATCATGGAAAAGCTCAACGCCAACACCGTGGCCGATCTGCTCAAGATCGCGCTCGGTCAGGCGGCCCCTGCGGCCAAAGCGTAGAACTATTCGCGCGATAGCGACGAACGCCCCCCACGCCTGCGCAAGCGGGCGTTTTTAATTGGAAAATCGAAACCGATGACCGCCCAACTGATCGACGGCAACGCCCTCGCCCAAACCATTCGCGCCGAAGTCGCCGGCCGTACTGCCGCGCTCAAGGCCCGGGGCGTGAACCCGGCCCTGTCCATCATTCTCGTGGGCGAAGACCCTGCGAGCCAGGTCTACACCAAGCACAAGGTCAACGACAGCATGCAGACCGGCCTCGCGGCCACGCTCGAGACCTACCCCGCTGACCTCAGCGAAGCCGACCTGCTGGCGCGCATCCGCGCCCTCAACGACGACCCGAAGGTGCATGGCATCCTTGTGCAGCTGCCGCTTCCGAAGCACATGGACAGCCAGAAAGTCATCGAGACGATCTCGCCTGCCAAGGACGTCGACGGCTTCCACGTCGCGAGCGCCGGTGCGCTGATGACCGGTGCGCCGGGCTTCTGGCCCTGCACGCCGTACGGCTGCATGAAGATGCTCGAATCGATCGGCTGCGACCTGCGCGGCAAGCATGCGGTGGTGATCGGCCGCAGCAACATCGTCGGCAAGCCGATGGCCATGATGCTGCTCGCGAAGAGCGCCACCGTGACCATCTGCCACAGCGCCACGCAAGACCTCGGCGCCATCACGCGGCAGGCCGATGTGATCGTCGCGGCCGTGGGCAAGCGCAACCTGCTGACCGCCGACATGGTGAAGCCCGGAGCCGTCGTGATCGACGTGGGCATGAACCGAAAGGAAGACGGCAAGCTCGCCGGCGACGTCGATTTCGACGGCGTGAAGGATGTGGCCGGCTGGATCACGCCCGTGCCCGGCGGCGTAGGCCCGATGACGCGCGCCATGCTGCTTGCGAACACCCTTGAAGCCGCCGAACGCGCCGCCAAGTAAGGACGACATGACGAATCCGCTTCTCGACTTCACCGACCTGCCACTGTTCGACCGCATCCGCCCCGAGCATGTCGCGCCCGCCATCGACACCTTGCTGGCCGATGCCGAAAACGCACTGCAGACAGTGACCGCCGCCGATTTCCCGGCCGACTGGAACGCCATCTCGAAGGTGCTCGATGTCGCGTCGGAACGCTTCAGCCGCGCCTGGGGCGCCGTGGGCCACCTCAATGCCGTGGCCGACACGCCCGAACTGCGCGCCGCCTACAACGAGGCGATGCCACGCGTGACCGCGTTCTGGACCCGCCTGGGTTCCGACGAGCGCCTCTACGCAAAGTACAAAGCGATCGACCCTGCGACGCTGAACCCCGAGCAGCGCCAGGCCCATCGCAACGCGGTGCGCAACTTCGTGCTCGGCGGCGCCGAGCTGCAGGGTGAGGCCAAGAAGCGCTTCGCCGAGATCCAGGAGCGCCAGGCCGAGCTGAGTCAGAAGTTCAGCGAGAACGCGCTCGACGCGACGGATGCGTTTTCTTACTACGCGTCGTTCGGCGAGCTCGAAGGCGTACCCGAAGACGTGGTGAGCGCCGCCCGTGCGGCCGCCGAGTCCGAAGGCAAGGACGGCTACAAGCTTACGCTCAAGATGCCCTGCTACCTGCCGGTGATGCAATTCGCCAAGAGCAGCGCGCTGCGAGAGACGCTCTACCGCGCCTATGTCACGCGCGCCAGCGAACTCGGCGACCCGGCCTTCGACAACACCACGCTGATCAACGAAATCCTCGCGCTTCGCGAAGAAGAGGCGAAGCTCCTGGGCTACGAGAATTTCGGCGAGCTCTCGGTCGTGCCGAAAATGGCCGATTCGCCGGAGCAGGTCATCAAGTTCCTGCGCGACCTGGCGGCCAAGGCCAAGCCCTATGGCGAGCGCGACCTGGCCGACCTGCGTGTCTTCGCGTCGGAACAGCTCGGCATCGCCGATCCGCAGCCCTGGGACTGGACCTTTGTCGGCGAGAAGCTCAAGGAAGCGCGCTATGCCTTCAGCGAGCAGGAGGTCAAGCAGTACTTCCCGGCGCCGAAGGTGATGGCCGGCCTTTTCAAGATCGTCGAGACGCTGTTCGAAGTGACGATCCGCCGCGACAGTGCGCCCACCTGGCACCCGAGCGTCGAGTTCTACCGCATCGAGCGGCAGACACCCCAAGGCGCGCAGAAGGTCGGGCAGTTCTATCTCGACCCCTCGGCACGCGCTGCCAAGCGCGGCGGCGCCTGGATGGACGACGTGCGCGCGCGCTGGCTGCGCCCCGACGGCGGCGAATTGCAGACGCCGGTGGCGCAACTCGTGTGCAACTTCGCGAGCGGCGTCGACGGCAAGCCGCCGCTGCTCACGCACGACGACGTGACCACCCTCTTCCATGAATTCGGCCATGGCCTACACCACATGCTGACCCAGGTGAACGAGCGCGACGTCTCGGGCATCAGCGGCGTCGAGTGGGATGCCGTCGAACTGCCGAGCCAGTTCATGGAGAACTTCTGCTGGGAGTGGGACGTGCTCAAACACATGACGGCCCACGTCGACACCGGCGAGCCGCTGCCGCGCGCACTGTTCGACAAGATGACCGCGGCCAAGAACTTCCAGAGCGGGCTGCAGACGCTGCGCCAGATCGAGTTCTCGCTGTTCGACATGCTGCTGCACACCGAATACCAGGCTGGCGCCGCAGCGGCCGACGGCGTGCTCGCGCTGCTTGCCGAAGTGCGCCGCGAAGTGGCGGTCATGCCCTCGCCTGCGTTCAGCCGCACGCCCAACACCTTCAGCCACATCTTCTCGGGCGGCTATGCGGCCGGCTACTACAGCTACAAGTGGGCCGAGGTGCTGAGCGCCGACGCGTATGCCGCCTTCGAAGAGACCATGGGCGCCGATGGCCAGCCCGACATCGAGACCGGACGCCGCTACCGCCAGGCGATCCTCGAGGCAGGCGGCAGCCGAAGCGCTATGGATTCGTTCAAGGCCTTCCGCGGCCGCGAGCCCCAGCTCGACGCGCTGCTGCGACACCAGGGCATGGCGCAGGCCGAACCCGCTTGATGCGCGGCTGAAGCTTGAGATACTCGGGCGATGCATTCGACTCACTCGAAAACCGCCTTGCCGCGCCTGTCCGGCCTCACCCTGGTGGTGCTGCTGGCCGCTGCCGGCGCCATGGCCCAGCCGATCTACCGCAACGTGGACAAGGACGGCAAGGTCAGCTTTTCGGACCGCGCGCCAACTGCGAGCACGGCGCCCGCCGCCGCGCCGCAGGCCGCCAGCGCGTCCGCGGCCAGCGCGGGCCTGCCCTATGAACTGAGGCAGGTGGCGCAGCGCTATCCGGTCACGCTGTACAGCGGCGAGGAATGCGAGCCCTGCGGCGCCGCCCGTTCGCTGCTCATCACGCGCGGCGTTCCGTTCGAGGAACGGACCGTGAAATCGCGCCAGGACGTCGAGGCACTGCAGCGCCTCAGCAACCAGGCCTCGCTGCCGCTGCTGACCATCGGTTCGCAGCAGCTCAAGGGCTTCTCCGACGCCGAATGGTCGCAATACCTCGATGCCGCGGGCTACCCGAAGAGCAACAGCCTGCCCGCCGGCTACCGCCAGCCCGCTGCGCGGCCGCTGGTCGCGCAGCAGCCCGCGCCCGGCACGGCGCCTGCCCCTGTGGCGCAGGAGCAGCCTGCCCCGGCCCCGCAGCCGCCCGCACCGCCACCGAGCGGGCCGACGCCCAGCAATCCCGCGGGCATCAAGTTCTGAGCGAGCGCCGCGCTCGCGCAGCGCGGCTCCTCAGTCGAACTGCAGCGTCCGAACGCCCGCAGGCGTGCCGAGCAGGCAGACATGGGCCCTCTGGTGCGCGAACACGCCCACCGTGACCACGCCGGGCCACTGGCTCACTTCCGATTCGAAGGCGAGCGGATCGCTGATCTGAAGGCCCGTCACATCGACGATGTGCTGGCCGTTGTCCGTCACCAGCGGCAGGCCGTCCTTCTCGCGCACCTGCGCAACGCCGCCCATGGCCTCGAACTGGCGCATCACGCGCCGCGCCGCCATCGGGATCACCTCCACGGGCAGCGGAAAGGCGCCGAGCGTGGTCACGAGCTTGGACTCATCGGCAATGCAGACGAAGCGCCGCGACTGCGCAGCAACGATCTTCTCGCGCGTGAGCGCCGCACCGCCGCCCTTCACCATGAAGCCGCGGTGGTCGATCTCGTCGGCACCGTCGATGTAGACGCCGAGTTCGTCGACCTCGTTGCTGTCGAACACCGGAATGCCCAGCGCGCGCAGCCGCTCCGTGGACGCGACCGAGCTCGACACCGCGCCCTTGATCTGGTCCTTGATCGTGGCCAGCGCGTCGATGAACTTGTTCACCGTCGAGCCGGTGCCCACGCCGACGATCTCGCCCTTGGCCACGTAGGCGAGCGCGGCGCGGCCAACCTGGGCCTTGAGTTCGTCCTGGGAGATAGCGCCGCCGGGAGCAGCGGAAGAAGTGGGTGCGGTCATCGCGGAGAATCCTTGGCTCATTGAAGTCGAGAATTATCCGATGCCCCTGCTACCTTCCTCTCTCTACGGCCTGGCCCGGCCCTTCCTGTTCGGTCTCGACCCGGAGCATGCCCACGAACTCACGCTCGACGCGCTGGCCCGCACCCAGAACACGCCGCTCGCCTGCGCCTACGCTGCACCTCGCGTCGAAGACCCCGTCACGCTGGCCGGACTCCGGTTTCCCAACCGCGTGGGTCTGGCGGCAGGGCTCGACAAGAACGCCCGCTGCATCGACGCCTTCGCCGCCATGGGCTTCGGCTTCGTCGAGGTCGGCACGGTCACGCCCAAGGCGCAGCCAGGCAATCCGAAGCCGCGCATGTTTCGCCTGCCGGAGCGCGACGCGCTGATCAACCGGCTCGGCTTCAACAACGGAGGGCTGGCGGCCTTTCTGGCCAACGTGCAGAAGTCGCGCTTCCGGCAGGCAGTGCGCAACGGGGCCGCACCGATGCTGCTCGGCCTGAACATCGGCAAGAACGCCAGCACCCCGATCGAACGCGCGGTCGACGACTACCTCGCCTGTCTCGACGGCGTGTACGCGCATGCCGACTATGTGACGATCAACATCTCGAGCCCCAACACGGCGAACCTGCGCTCGCTGCAGAGCGACGAGGCGCTCGATGCCCTGCTCGGCGCGATCGCCGAGCGTCGCGAGGCGCTCGCTGTGCAGACAGGCCGGCGCGTCCCGCTGTTCGTCAAGATCGCGCCCGATCTCGACGCGCCGCAGGTCGCCGTGATTGCCGCCACGCTGCGGCGCCACGCCATGGACGGCGTGATTGCCACCAACACCACGCTGGCGCGTGATGCGGTCGCCGGGCTGCGGCATGCAGAGGAGGCAGGTGGGCTCTCGGGGGCGCCGGTGCGCGAAGGCAGCAACCGCGTGGTCGCGCAACTGCGCGCGGCACTGGGTTCGGGTTTTCCGATCATCGGCGTGGGCGGCGTCCTGAGCGCGGCCGATGCCAAGGCCAAGGTGGCCGCGGGTGCCGACGTGGTGCAGATCTACACCGGCCTCATCTACCGTGGCCCCGGGCTCGTGCGAGAAGCAGCCCAGGCGTTGCTGCAAGGTCGCAGCGCCGCCTGAGCCGTCTTTCTCAGCGCATGCGCCAGAGGATGGGCGCCAGAAACGCCGTCAGGCGCAGCAGGCGCTTGGGACGGATCACCACCATCGCCACGGCTGCAGCCGCACCCACGGCGACGGGATGCTCCCGCGCGATCCGCAGCGCCGCATCTGCCGCCGATTCGTTGGCCGGCGGGGCTTTGGCCGAAGCCGCCGCAGTGGCGGAGGCATCGGTACGCGGAGCCTGAACCGTGGCAATGCGCTCGCGCTGATGCGCAATGCGCGCAAGCAGTTCCTCGCGCGTGGCAGGCCGCCTTGGCGTCGGTTCCTCACCTTCCGGGTCGGAGTCCTTGCCGAAGCCGAAACTCTCCTGGGCCCAGGCCCAGTCGCGTTCGAGTTCACGGCGTGCCGGCTCGAAGCTGTTCGAGGCGCCGCGCAGCGACGAGAGCAGGCCCAACGCAGCCGCCAGCCAGAGCAAGCCCCAGACCGCGGCCACCCACCAGGCTGCCGCAATGCGATGCGGCGTGTCCCAGAAATGCACCACCACGGCCATCGACAGCAGCGCCACGGCCACCGTGGTCAGGCCGCCCACTGCGACCACGAGCACGAGCGCGACCTTGAGGCGCCGCTTCTCGTCCTCCCACCCCATGCGCAAGAGCTGCATGCGGTCCTCGGCGGCCAGCGCACCTTCGGCAGCGGCAATCCGCAAGCGCCGCAGACGGGCATCGAGTCCGAAGAGGGACAACAGCTTCATGCGTCAGCGGCGGCCAAGCAGCAGACCCACCAGCAGGCCGACGGCAAGCGCGGCGCCGGCAATCTGCCACGGTTCATCGTGCGCATAGGCATTGGCCGACGTGGCGGCATCGCGCGCTTTCTTCGCGGCGAGCTTGCTTTTTTCGGCCGCGAGTTCGCGTGCGATCGCGAGCTTCGAGTCGATGCGCTGGCGCAGCGCCTTGATGTGGGGAACCGAATCCAGGTCCTTGCTGGCCAGGACCCCGCGGATGTCGCTCGCGATGTCTTCGGCTGCGGCTTCGATGTTGTTGGATGCACTCATTGGAATCTGTCCTCCGTGATGACACCGGCAACGCGCCGGCGGCTCACGCCAGCGAAATGGCGTGCCGTCATGTTACAGGCACAAAAGCCCCTAATAAATCACGAAGTTGTCGACTCCTGCACGTGGTGGGCGTCTAGTCACATTTTGGTTACGCATGAGCGAGCATTTGCGCCACGTGGCGTCCGATGGCCAGGCTGCTCGTGAGCCCCGGCGATTCGATGCCGAACAGGTTGACCAGTCCGGGCACGCCGTGCCTCGCAGGCCCGTCGATCACGAAATCGCTGGCGGGCTCGTGCGGGCCCGAAATCTTCGGGCGCATGCCCGCGTAGCCGGGGATCAGGGCCCCGTCGGGCAACGCAGGCCAGTACTTGCGCACCTCCGCATAGAAGCCCTCGCCGCGCGCCGCGTCCACCACGAGATCGTCCGCCGCATCGACCCACTGCACGTCGGGACCGAACTTGGCCTGGCCACCCAGGTCGATCGTCAGGTGCACGCCCAGGCCGCCGGGCTCCGGCACCGGGTAGATCAGGCGCCCGAACGGCGTCCGGCCGGACAGCGTGAAATAGCTGCCCTTCGCAAAATAGGCCCGGGGCACCGCCGCCGCCGGCAGGCCTTCGAAACGCCGTGCAAGTGCGGGGGCGCCGAGGCCGGCGGCGTTGACAACGGTGTTGCAGCGCAAGGCCGTGCCGTCCTGCGCCACCAGCACGATGCCTTCCGGGCCGCATTCCGCGCGCGCCACGGGCGATTTGAGCGCCAGCATGCCGCCGGCATTCTCGAGGTCGCCGAGCAGGCTCAGCATCAGCGCATGGCTGTCGACGATACCGGTGCTCGGGGAATGCAGCGCCGCAAGGCAATGCAGTTGCGGCTCCATCTCAGCAGCCTGCTGCGCGGAGATCATCTGCAGGTCGTCGACACCATTGGCGGCGGCCTTGGCGCGGATCGTTTCGAGCTGTCCGACCTGCTCGAGCGAGGTCGCCACGATGAGCTTGCCGCAGCGCCGGTGCGGCACGCCCCGCTCGGCGGCGTAGGCATAGAGCGCCTCGCGCCCTTCCACGCAAAGGCGCGCCTTGAGCGAGCCTTGCGGGTAGTAGATGCCCGCGTGAATCACCTCGCTGTTGCGCGAACTGGTACCGGTGCCGATCGCACCTTCCGATTCGAGCACCACCACCTCCCTGCCTGCGAGCGCCAACGCACGCGCCACGGCCAGGCCCACCACACCGGCGCCGATAACAGCGCAATCGAGTTCGTCCATGCCGCGAGCTTATCGCGGCATGGACGACGCGCGCCGCGCGCCGTCAGGACGGCGCCGGCTCGGGTTCGGTGGGGTTGTCGCCGGGCGGAATGCTGGGGCCCTCGTCGGGCTCCACGGGCAGGTCTGGCGGAAGATCGGGGTGGGTTGCCATGGTGTTTGCTTTCGTGTGTCTTGCCTTTTTAGGCTTCAACACGAGGCGTGTCGGCCGGCCCGCACCGGCGATCTGCGTCGGGTCATGTCGTACGAGACTGAGGCGGACGCAAAAAAAGCGACCCGGTGTTCCTGGTCGCTTTCTGCAAAATCTTGGTGGGCGGTGGAGGCTTCGAACCTCCGACCCCAGCAGTGTGAATGCTGTGCTCTACCCCTGAGCTAACCGCCCTTTCAGCCTTGGCTGCCTTCCGCTGCCCCGGCATGAATCGCGCTGTGCGAAGCCTTCGATTATGCCACAGGATTTTCGTCAATCTGGCGAAACAGCGTGCGTCCGTTGCTGGATTTGTCGAGCTGGGACAACAGCGCCTCGTGCGCAGCGAGCTCCTGCTCCCCGGCCATGATGACCGGCAGCTCGAACTGGCTCAGGTCGATGGCCACCACGGTCGTACCCTGGGCCGGCTCATTCGAGCCGACGTCGATCAGCAGTGCGTCCTGCCCGCGCGTCAGGTTGATGTACACGTCGGCGAGCAGCTGGGCATCGAGCTTGGCGCCGTGGAAGGTGCGGTTCGAGCGGTCGACGCCGAAGCGGTCGCACAGCGCGTCGAGCGAATTGCGCTTGCCCGGATAGACCTGCTTCGCCATCGCGAGCGTATCGGTCACCTCGCCCACGAAGCTCTGCAGCGGCGGCAGGCCCGCGAGCTCGAACTCCTTGTTGAGGAAGCCGACGTCGAAGGCCGCGTTGTGGATGATCAGCTCGGCGCCACGCAGGTACTCTACGACGTCGTTCGCGAGCATGGCGAACTTCGGCTTGTCGCGCAGGAAGTCGGTCGTCAGGCCGTGCACCTTGAGCGCATCCTCGTGGCTTTCGCGCCCGGGATTGAAGTAGATGTGCAGGTCGTTGCCGGTGAGCTTGCGCGCAAACAGCTCGACGCAGCCGAGCTCGATGATGCGGTCGCCGTTCTCGGCGGAAAGGCCGGTGGTTTCGGTGTCGAGGACGATCTGGCGCGTCATGCGTGGCTCATCAATGGTTTTCCTTGGCGTGGTTGATCGAATACTTGGGGATCTCGATCGTGACGTCTTCACGCGCCAGGATGGCCTGGCAGCTGAGCCGCGATTGTGGCTCCAGGCCCCACGCGCGGTCGAGCAGGTCTTCCTCGCCCTCCTCGGCCTCGTTGAGCGAATTGAAGCCCTGCCGCACGATGACATGGCAGGTGGTGCAGGCGCAGCTCATCTCGCACGCATGCTCGATGTCGATGTGGTTGTCGAGCAGCGCCTCGCAGATCGAGGTGCCTGCCGGTGCCGTGATTTCTGCACCCTCGGGGCAGTACTCTGGATGCGGAAATATCTTGATGATGGGCATGTTGTTCTTAGAGAGATTCGACCTTGCGGCCCGACAGCGCACGCGCAATGCCCGCGTTCATGCGTTGTGCGGCGAAGGCCTCGGTGTCGTGCGCCAGCGCCTTGGTCGCGCTTTCGATGGCCGCGGCGTCGCTGCTGCTGGCTGCCGCTTCGCGCAACCGGTCCATTGAAGCCTCGATCACGGCGCGCTCATCCGCGGCCAGCAGGTCGCCGTCGGCGTCGAGCGCGCTCCGGGTCGCGAGCAGCATGCGTTCGGCATCCACGCGTGCCTCGACCAGCGCGCGCGCCTGCATGTCCTGCTGCGCGGTGCTGAAGCTCTCCTGCAGCATGTTGGCGATCTGATCGTCCGAGAGGCCGTACGACGGCTTGACGGTGACGCTGGCCTCGACGCCGCTGGCCTGCTCCTTCGCGCTCACACTGAGCAGGCCGTCGGCGTCGACCGTGAAGGTCACGCGGATGCGCGCCGCGCCCGCCGCCATCGGCGGGATGCCGCGCAACGTGAAGCGAGCCAGGCTGCGGCAATCGGCCACCAGATCGCGTTCGCCCTGCACCACGTGCAGCGCGAGCGCCGTCTGGCCGTCCTGGTAGGTCGTGAAGTCCTGCGCCATCGCGGTCGGGATGGTCTGGTTGCGCGGCACGATGCGTTCGACAAGGCCGCCCATGGTCTCGATGCCGAGCGACAACGGGATGACGTCGAGCAGCAGCAGGTCGTCGGCGCCGCCGTTGCCCGCCAACTGGTTGGCCTGGATCGCGGCGCCGAGCGCCACGACCTCATCGGGGTTCAGGTTGACGAGCGGTGCGCGGCCGAAGAAGTCGGCGACGGCGCGGCGCACCTGCGGCATGCGCGTGGAGCCGCCGACGAGCACGATGCCCTGCAGTTCCTGCGGCTTGAGCTTCGCGTCGCGCAGCGCCTTGCGCACCGCGTCAATGGTTCGGTCGGTGAGCGGACGGGTCGCCGCATCGAATTGCTCGCGCGACAGGTCGAATGCCACCGCGCCGCCAGCCAGTTCGGCGCGGAAGGCCGTAGTTGCCGCCTCGGTCAGCGCCTCTTTCGCGGCGCGCGCCGCCACGAGCATCGCGGCCCTGTCGGTGTCGCTCGCGGTGCGCGCGCCGGTCTGCGCAAGCACCAAGTCCGCGAGCGCATGGTCGTAGTCGTCGCCGCCGAGGGCCGAATCGCCGCCCGTGGCGATCACCTCGAACACGCCCTGCGTGAGCCGCAGGATCGAGATGTCGAAGGTGCCGCCACCGAGGTCGTAGACCGCATAGACGCCTTCGCTCGCATTGTCGAGGCCATAGGCAATGGCCGCGGCCGTGGGTTCACTGATCAAGCGCAGCACGTTGAGGCCGGCGAGTTGCGCGGCATCCTTCGTGGCCTGGCGCTGGCCCTCGTCGAAGTAGGCGGGCACGGTGATGACCGCGCCGTAGAGATCGTCGTTGAAGGTGTCCTCGGCACGGTAGCGCAGCGTGGCGAGGATCTCGGCGCTGATCTCCACCGGCGACTTCTCGCCAGCGAGTGTCTGCACCTTCACCATGCCGCCATCCTCGCCGGCGATCCGGTACGACATCGATTCGCGGTTCGTGATGTCGGCCAGGCCCCGGCCCATGAGCCGCTTGACGGAGGTGATGGTGTTGCCCGGGTCTTCGCCGCGCGCCGCCGCGGCATCGAAGCCGATCTGGCGACGGTCGCCTTCGAGGTAGCGCACC
Source organism: Variovorax sp. Soil_C_39 (assembly GCF_057656815.1). Lineage (NCBI taxonomy): Bacteria > Pseudomonadati > Pseudomonadota > Betaproteobacteria > Burkholderiales > Comamonadaceae > Variovorax > Variovorax sp. Soil_C_39. The sequence goes on along the minus strand of NZ_JBDGJQ010000002.1, from coordinate 170,174 downwards.
ACCGACGGCAGCAGCACGCGGCCCTGGTCGTCGGGCAGGCACTCGGCCACGCCGTTGCGCACTGCGGCCACCAGCGAGTGCGTGGTGCCGAGGTCGATGCCCACGGCGATGCGGCGCTGATGAGGATCGGGCGCCTGGCCCGGTTCGGAAATCTGGAGAAGAGCCATAACGTTCAGCGCCTATTGTCCCAATTGATCGATCCTGGCCTCGACGTCGTGCGAGAAGCGCTCAATGAACATGAGGGCTCTCACCTGCTGCGCGGCGGCGGGGTGGTCGCCCTTCTCGTCGAGCAGCCAGTCGAGCGACGAGAGCACGCGGGCACGGCCGGTCTCGACCTCGGCCTGCAGCCGCTCGACCGCGGCGACGTCGCGGGCGTCTTCGAGCGCCTCGCGCCATTCCATCTGCTGCATCAGGAAGTCGGACGGCATCGCCGTGTTGTTCTCCGCATCGAGCGGAGCACCGTTCAGTTCGCAGAGGTAGCTCGCGCGCCGCACCGGGTTCTTGAGGCGCTGGTAGGCCTCGTTGATGCGGACCGACCACTGCATCGCCACGCGCTGCGCGGCGGCACCCTGCGCGGCGAAGCGGTCGGGGTGCGCTTCGCGCTGCAGTTCCTTCCAGCGCGCATCGAGCACGGCGCGGTCCTGCGCAAAGGTCGCCGGTACGGCGAACAGTTCAAAGTCGGTGTCGTTGAGATTCATGGCAAGAAAAAACCGCCAGCACATGACATGGTGGCGGCCTTGGTCGCGGTCAGCGACGATGCATCAGATGCGAAAGCTCTCTCCGCAGCCGCAGCGGTCGCGTTCGTTCGGGTTGTTGAACTTGAACCCCTCGTTGAGGCCTTCGCGCACGAAGTCGAGCTGCGTGCCGTCGATGTAGGCCAGGCTCTTCGGATCGACCAGCACCTTCACGCCCTGGTCCTCGAACACCACGTCTTCGGGCGAAAGCTCGTCCACGTACTCGAGTTTGTAGGCCAGGCCCGAGCAGCCGGTGGTCTTCACGCCCAGCCGCACGCCCACGCCCTTGCCCCGCTTGCCGAGGTAGCGGGTGACGTGTCGCGCAGCAGCGTCGGTCAGCGTGACGGCCATGTCAGTGGACGGCTTCCGCGTCGGCGGCAGCGCCGCTCTTTGCGCCGTGCTTGGCCTTGTAATCGCTCACGGCGGCCTTGATCGCGTCCTCGGCGAGGATCGAGCAGTGGATCTTGACCGGCGGCAGCGCCAGCTCTTCGGCGATCTGCGCGTTCTTGAGTGCCGCCGCTTCGTCGAGCGTCTTGCCCTTGACCCATTCGGTCACGAGCGAAGACGAGGCGATGGCCGAGCCGCAGCCGTAGGTCTTGAAGCGGGCGTCTTCGATCACGCCGGTTTCGGGGTTGACCTTGATCTGCAGCTTCATCACGTCGCCGCAGGCCGGTGCGCCCACCATCCCGGTGCCGACCGAATCGTCGCCCTTTTCGAACGAGCCGACGTTGCGGGGGTTTTCGTAGTGGTCGATGACCTTGGAAGAATATGCCATGGTGTACCTCTCAAACTTTGTTCAATCGTGGAGCCTGGTGCGGCCTGGATCCGGAAATCTCAGTGGGCCGACCACTGGATCGTGCTGATGTCGACGCCATCCTGGAACATCTCCCACAAGGGGCTAAGTTCGCGCAGCTTGGCCACGTTGTGCTTGATGGTCGATATGGCGTAGTCGATTTCTTCTTCGGTCGTGAAGCGGCCGATGGTCATGCGCAGGCTGCTGTGGGCCAGCTCGTCGCTGCGGCCGAGTGCGCGCAGCACGTAGCTCGGCTCGAGGCTGGCCGAGGTGCAGGCCGAACCCGACGACACCGCCAGGCCCTTGATGCCCATGATCAGCGACTCGCCCTCGACATAGTTGAAGCTCATGTTGAGGTTGTGCGGCACGCGGCGCTCGAGGTCGCCGTTGATGAACACCTGCTCGACATCCTTGAAGCCGTCGAGCAGGCGCTTCTGCAGGCGCGCCGCCTTGGCGATGTCGTCCTTCATTTCGAGCCGGGCGATGCGGAAGGCTTCGCCCATGCCCACGATCTGGTGCGTCGGCAGGGTGCCCGAGCGCATGCCGCGCTCGTGGCCGCCACCGTGCATCTGCGCCTCGAGCCGCACGCGGGGCTTGCGGCGCACGTACAGCGCGCCGATGCCCTTGGGGCCGTAGGTCTTGTGCGAGGCCAGGCTCATGAGGTCGATCGGCAGCTTGGTCATGTCGATCTCGACCTTGCCGGTGGCCTGGGCCGCGTCGACATGGAAGATCACGCCCTTCTCGCGGCACACGTTGCCGAGCGCCACCATGTCCTGGACCACGCCGATCTCGTTGTTCACGAACATCACGCTGGCGAGGATCGTGTCGGGACGGATCGCGGCCTTGAACTTCTCGAGATCGAGCAGGCCGTCTTCCTCGACGTCCATGTAGGTCACCTCGAAGCCTTGGCGTTCGAGTTCGCGCATGGTGTCGAGCACGGCCTTGTGCTCGGTCTTCACCGTGATCAGGTGCTTGCCCTTGCCCTTGTAGAACTGGGCCGCGCCCTTGAGCGCGAGGTTGTTCGACTCGGTCGCGCCAGAGGTCCAGACGATCTCGCGTGGATCGGCGCCGATCAGTGCGGCCACCTCGCCGCGCGCCTTCTCGACCGCCTCTTCAGCTTCCCAGCCCCAGGCGTGACTGCGCGACGCCGGGTTGCCGAAGTGTTCGCGCAACCAGGGAATCATGGCGTCGACCACACGCGGGTCGACCGGCGTGGTCGCGCCGTAGTCGAGATAGATCGGGAAATGAGGAGTTACGTCCATGGCTGGCTCGTGCTGGCGTGGGGTTGTTATGTGTCGATGTGTCGAAGAAAACTTCTAGCCGCAGCGCCCGGAGGCGCCGCGGGCCTTCAGGACTTCGCGAAGGCGTTGCCGAGGGCGAAGACCGAATTCGGCGCGTTCACGCGAATCGGCTTGACCACCGGCTGCGCCGAGATAGCGCGCTTGACGACCGGCTTGTTCTCGATCTGCACGCCCTTGGCGATCTGGTCGTCGACCAACTTCTGCAACGTGACGGAATCGAGGAACTCGACCATGCGCTGGTTCAGCGAAGCCCAGAGTTCGTGCGTCATGCAGCGGCCCTGTTCGCCGAGGCAGTTTTCCTTGCCGCCGCACTGGGTGGCATCGATGGGTTCATCGACGGAAACAATGATGTCTGCGACGGTGATATCCGCAGCCTTGCGGCCGAGGCTGTAGCCGCCGCCGGGGCCGCGGGTCGATTCGACCAGCTCGTGACGGCGCAGTTTGCCGAACAGCTGTTCGAGATACGACAACGAAATCTGCTGCCGCTGGCTGATCGCAGCCAGCGTGACCGGACCCGTGTTCTGGCGCAATGCCAGATCGATCATTGCTGTGACCGCAAAACGGCCTTTGGTAGTGAGACGCATCGCAAGCTCCTTCAAGTGCTTACCGTTGAAATGACACCTTGGCCCTGGACCGCGGTGACTTCGTCTCCGCCCTGCCCGACCCCTGGCGCTGGTGAACCAGCCAGTGGGATCGAACCTTCATCGCGAAGTTTCTTATTTGTTGTTGAGTATTTCACTCAAGTATAGCAGATGTCCCCGAGTTCTGCTCGGGTAAACCCCATCGGGCCGCGATGCGGAGTAGACGGGCGCGCGCTCAGACCGGCAGAACGGCGATGTTGTCGCCGCCGGCGGCGCCGAATGCCTGCTCCCGCAGCAGCGCGAGCTGGTCGCGCACCCGGGCCGCCTTCTCGAACTCGAGGTTGCGGGCGTGTTCCATCATGAGCTTCTCGAGCCGCTTGATCTCGCGGGCGATGTCCTTCTCGCTCATGTCCTCGACCTTGGCGCGCTCGAGGTCGAGCTTGGCCGCTTCCTTGCCGCTCTTCTCGCTGTAGACGCCGTCGATGAGGTCGCGCACCTGCTTGTTGATGCTGCGCGGCGTGATGCCGTTGGCCTCGTTGTGGATGATCTGGCGGGCGCGGCGGCGCTCGGTCTCGCCGATGGCCTTCTTCATCGACTCGGTCATCCGGTCGGCGTAGAGGATGGCCTTGCCGTTCAGATTGCGGGCGGCGCGCCCGATGGTCTGGATCAGCGAGCGCTCGGCGCGCAGGAAGCCTTCCTTGTCGGCGTCGAGGATCGCCACCAGCGACACCTCGGGAATGTCCAGGCCTTCGCGCAGCAGGTTGATGCCCACCAGCACGTCGAAGGTGCCCAGGCGCAGGTCGCGCAGGATCTCGACGCGCTCCACGGTGTCGATGTCGCTGTGCAGGTAGCGCACTTTCACGCCGTTGTCGCCCAGGTAGTCGGTCAGTTGCTCGGCCATGCGCTTGGTGAGGGTGGTGATCAGCACACGCTCGTGCTTCTCGACCCGGATGCGGATCTCGCCCAGCACGTCGTCCACCTGGTGCGTGGCCGGGCGCACCTCCACCTCGGGGTCGATCAGGCCGGTGGGTCGCACCAGCTGCTCGACCACGTTGCCGGCGTGCTGCTTCTCGTAGTCGGCCGGCGTTGCCGAGACGAAGACGCACTGGCGAACGCGGGCCTCGAATTCCTCGAGCTTCAAGGGCCGGTTGTCGAGCGCGCTCGGCAGCCGGAAGCCGTACTCGACCAGCGTGGTCTTGCGCGCCCGGTCGCCGTTGTACATGCCGCCGAGCTGCCCGACCATCTGGTGGCTCTCGTCGAGGAACATCAGCGCGTCCTTCGGCAGGTAGTCGGTGAGCGTGGCCGGCGGCTGGCCCGGCGCGGCGCCCGAGAGGTGGCGCGTGTAGTTCTCGATGCCCTTGCAGTGGCCGATCTCGGCCAGCATCTCGAGGTCGAAACGGGTGCGCTGCTCGAGGCGCTGCGCTTCGACCAGCTTGCCCTGCGAGACGAACTCCTTGAGCCGCTCGGCCAGTTCGACCTTGATGGTCTCGACCGCGCCCAGCACCTTGTCGCGCGGCGTCACGTAGTGGCTCGACGGATAGACCGTGAAGCGCGGAATCTTCTGGCGGATGCGCCCCGTGAGCGGATCGAACAGCTGCAGCGTCTCGATCTCGTCGTCGAACAGCTCGATGCGGATCGCGAGCTCGCTGTGCTCGGCCGGAAACACGTCGATCGTGTCGCCGCGCACCCGGAAGGTGCCGCGCGAGAAATCCTGCTCGTTGCGCGTGTACTGCATGCGGATCAGCCGCCCGATCACGTCGCGCTGCCCGATCTTGTCGCCCACGCGCATGATGAAGCGCATCTGGGTGTAGTCCTCGGGCGTGCCGATGCCGTAGATGGCGCTCACCGTGGCCACGATGACCGTGTCGCGCCGCTCCAGCACGCTCTTGGTGGCCGACAGCCGCATCTGCTCGATGTGCTCGTTGATCGACGAGTCCTTCTCGATGAACAGGTCGCGCTGCGGCACGTAGGCCTCGGGCTGGTAGTAGTCGTAGTAACTGACGAAGTACTCGACGGCGTTCTTCGGGAAGAACTCGCGGAATTCGCTGTAGAGCTGCGCCGCCAGCGTCTTGTTGGGCGCGAAGACGATTGCGGGGCGGCCCAGCTGTGCGATCACGTTGGCCATCGTGAAGGTCTTGCCTGAGCCCGTGACGCCCAGCAACGTCTGAAAGACCTCGCCGTCGCGCACGCCCTGCACCAGCCCTTCGATCGCCTTCGGCTGGTCGCCGGCCGGCGGGTATGGCTGGTACAGCTCGAACGGCGAGTCCGGAAAGCGGACGAATTCGCCCTGCGGAGCGGGACCGATCGGGTCGAGCTTCTTCAGGTCTGCTACGGCTTCGTTGATCTCTGGCATGGCTGTTTCCGACAGGTGGCGTGTGGCCGGTAAAATTCAAGGCAACCGGCAAGCTTAAACCTCCTCCGGTTGCAGCGCAGCTTTCACCCCAAAGGACCTTTCCATGTCTATGTTCACCGCGGTCGAAATGGCACCGCGCGACCCGATCCTCGGCCTCAACGAGCAATACGCAGCCGACACCAACCCCCACAAGGTCAACCTCGGCGTCGGCGTCTACTACGACGACAACGGCAAGCTGCCCCTGCTGCAGTGCGTGCAGGCCGCCGAACAGGACATGATGAAGGCGCCTTCGGCCCGCGGCTACCTGCCGATCGACGGCATCGCGGCCTACGACAACGCGGTCAAGGGCCTGGTCTTCGGGCCCGACAGCGAGCCCGTGCAGTCGGGCCGCGTCGCCACCATCCAGGCCATCGGCGGCACCGGCGGCCTGAAGGTCGGGGCCGACTTCCTCAAGAAGCTCAACCCCGCAGCCAAGGTGCTGATCAGCGACCCGAGCTGGGAAAACCACCGCGCGCTCTTCACCCAGGCCGGCTTCCAGGTCGAAAGCTATCCCTACTACGACGCGGCCAAGCGCGGCGTCGATTTCGACGGCATGCTGGCCGCGCTCCAGGCCGCACCGGCCGGCACGGTCGTGGTGCTGCACGCCTGCTGCCACAACCCCACCGGCTACGACATCACCCCGGCCCAGTGGGACCAGGTCGTCGCCGCGGTCAAGGCCAAGGGCCTGGTGCCCTTCCTCGACATGGCCTACCAGGGCTTCGGCTATGGCCTGAAGGAAGACGGCGCCGCCGTGGCCAAGTTCGTCGAGGCCGGCCTGACCTTCTTCGTCTCGACCTCGTTCTCGAAGAGCTTCAGCCTCTACGGCGAGCGCGTCGGCGCGCTGTCGGTACTGTGCGAGAGCAAGGAAGAAGCTGGCCGCGTGCTCTCGCAGCTCAAGATCGCGATCCGCACCAACTACAGCAACCCGCCGATCCACGGCGGCGCCGTGGTGGCCGCGGTGCTCGGCAACCCCGAGCTGCGCACGCTCTGGGAAAAAGAGCTCGGCGAGATGCGCGTGCGCATCAAGGCCATGCGCCAGAAGCTGGTCGACGGCCTCAAGGCCGCCGGCGTGAAGGAAGACATGAGCTTCATCACCACCCAGATCGGCATGTTCAGCTACTCGGGCCTCAGCAAGGACCAGATGGTGCGCCTGCGCAGCGAATTCGGCGTCTACGGCACCGACACCGGCCGCATGTGCGTGGCAGCGCTCAACAGCAAGAACATCGACTACGTCTGTGCGTCGATCGCCAAAGTCATCTGACGATCGAAACGAGAACTTTATTGTTAATGTAAAGTTCTCCACATTTCGGACCAAAACGACCCTGCCTTCAGGGTCGGCCTAGGGTTCGCCCCCTGCAGCGCGCTCCGTGGACTGATATATTGCACTGCAACATTTTCTTTCCGGGACCACGATGCTGTATCAACTCTACGAAGCCCAGCGCTCCCTGATGGAGCCGTTTGCCGATTTCGCGCAGGCGGCGTCCAAGCTCTACGGCCATGGCGCCGTGTACGGCCAGCTGCCGATGGCGCAACGCATGGCAGCCGGCTACGACCTGCTCTACCGCCTGGGCAAGGACTACGAGAAGCCCGAGTTCAACATCAAGAGCGTCAAGGTCGACGGCGAAGAGGTCGTGATCCAGGAAGCCATCGAGCTCGACAAGCCCTTCTGCGAGCTGCGCCGGTTCAAGCGCTTCACCGACGAGCCGCACATCCTCAAGACGCTCAAGAGCCAGCCCGTGGTGCTGATCGTGGCGCCGCTGTCGGGCCACTACGCCACGCTGCTGCGCGACACCGTGCGCACCATGCTGCAAGCGCACAAGGTCTACGTCACCGACTGGAAGAACGCACGCCTGGTGCCGCTCTCCGAAGGCGAATTCCACCTCGACGACTACATCAACTACGTGCAGGAGTTCATCCGCCGCCTGCAGGCCGAATACGGCAACTGCCACGTTGTGAGCGTGTGCCAGCCGACGGTGCCGGTGCTCGCGGCGGTGTCGCTGATGGCCAGCCGCGGCGAGCCGCTGCCGCTCACCACGACGATGATGGGCGGGCCCATCGACGCGCGCAAGTCGCCCACCGCGGTGAACAACCTCGCGATGAACAAGAGCTACGAGTGGTTCGAGAACAACGTGATCTACCGCGTGCCGCACGGCTTTCCGGGTGAAGGCCGCCGTGTGTACCCCGGCTTCCTGCAGCACACGGGCTTCGTGGCGATGAACCCCGACCGCCACGCCACCAGCCATTACGACTACTTCAAGAACCTTATCAAGGGCGACGACACGAGCGCAGAGGCCCATCGCAAGTTCTATGACGAGTACAACGCGGTGCTCGACATGGACGCCGACTATTACCTCGAGACCATCCGCACCGTGTTCCAGGAGTTCGACCTGGTGAACGGCACCTGGGACGTGCGCAACCCCAAGGGCGTGCTCGAGCGCGTGCGGCCGCAGGACATCCGCTCGACCGCGCTGCTCACGGTCGAGGGCGAACTCGACGACATCTCCGGCTCGGGCCAGACCGAGGCCGCGCACAGCCTGTGCACCGGCATCGCCGACGCGAAGCGCGAGCACTACGAAGTCAAGGGCGCGGGCCACTACGGCATCTTCAGCGGCCGCCGCTGGCGCGATCTGGTCTATCCGCGGATGGCCAAGTTCATCGCGGCGCACGACGAGCCGCAGCGCCGCGCCGGCGCACGCGAAACCCTGCCTGCCGAAGACCGGGTCAAGCCCGCCCGCAAGACGACCGTCGCGGCCGCCGCCAAAAAACCCGTGACGGCCGCTGCCGCCAGGAAGCCTGCGGCCCGCAGGAAGTGAACGCGCTGGCCGCACGCATCCACCAGGCACTGCCGCAGACGCAGTGCACACGGTGCGGCTATGCCGATTGCGCCGGCTATGCGCAGGCCGTGGCCGAAGGCGAAGCAGGCATCAACCAGTGCCCGCCCGGCGGCGCCGAAGGCATTGCGAGGCTGGCGCGGCTCACCGGCCGCGAGGTGCAGCCGCTCGACGCGCAGTTCGGCACCGAAGGCCCGCGCAGCATGGCGGTCATCGACGAAGCCTGGTGCATCGGCTGCACGCTCTGCCTCGATGCCTGCCCGACCGACGCCATCCTGGGCATCCACAAGCGCATGCACACCGTGATCGAGGCGCACTGCACGGGTTGCGAACTCTGCATTCCGGTGTGCCCGGTCGACTGCATCTCGCTCGAGGTCGAAACGGCCGGGCGCAGCGGCTGGGCCGCGTGGTCCGAGGCCCAAGCCGAAGCGGCGCTGCAGCGCTACCAGCGGCACGGCACGCATCGCCGGCTCGCCAAGCGCATCGACGAGCCGTCGCCTACCCCTGCCGAGCCGCAGGCCGCCGACACGCGCAAGCGCTCCATCGTCGAGGCCGCGCTGGCGCGCGCCCGCGCTGCCTCGCTGCTGCGCCCACCCACGGCCAAGCCTTGAGCGACTTGTTGGGAGCGGGGGTCAGCGCTTCTTCGGGCGCTTGATAAGCAGCAGCAACACGCCCGCGAGCACCACGCCCACCGCGTACCACTCGAAGCGCGTGACCGTCTCGTTCGCGATCCACACGCCGAGCAGCATCGCGATCACCGGCGTCACGAAGGTATAGCTCGAGGCCAGCGCCGCCGGCGCCCTGGCGAGCAGCACCATGTAGGCGTTGAACGCGATCAGCGAACCGAAGACCACCAGGTACAGCCACGCGCCGACCGCGAGCGGATCGAACGGCCTGGCCAGGCGTTCGCCGGCAGCGGCCGCCAGCGCCATCAGCACCACGCCGCCGCAGATCATTTCGCTCGCGAAACCCATCGCGCCCGGCGCGAGCGGCAGGCTGCGCTGGCTCAGCACGCTACCCATCGACCAGCACACGCAGGCGATCGAGATCGCGGCCAACCCTGCAGGCGATGACTGGAAGCCGCTGCCCTGCGTCAGCATCAGCACGCCGACAAGTCCCACGGCAATGCCCGCTGCTTCCAGGCGCGTGGGCCGGATGCCCCAGACCAGGTTCAGCAGCGCGATCAGCAGCGGCACCACCGCGATGAAGGCCACCACCAACCCCGAGCCGATCGACACCTCGGCCACGGCCGTGCCGCCCATGCCGCCGCCGAGCATCAGCGCGCCCACCACGAAGGCATTTCGCCACTGCACGGGGGACGGCCAGGCGGCGCCGCGCCAACGCATCCAGGCGAGCAGCACCACGCCGGCGAACAGGAAGCGCGAGCCCATCTGGAGAAATGGCGGAAAGCTGACCAGCGCGTACTTGATTGCCAGGTAGGTCGATCCCCAGACCAGCCAGGTGGCGGCGAGGCAGAGCCAGAGGATCGGCGGCATGGTGCCGGCAGCGGACGCGGGCGCGGCTTGAGATGGGGAGGCGAGCGTGGGCATGGGGACGATGGTTGTGGCGGCGAATGCGCCATGGTATGAAAGCGGTTGGCGTTCAACCATGCCAATCTCATGGTTCTAGCGCCCTTCCCACCGTTGTTTTGAAGGACTTCCATGGATTCCGCCTTGAACCCCACGCTGGACGCCCACGACACGCGCATCCTGGCCGAACTACAGAAGGACGCGCGCCTCACGATGGCCGAACTCGGCCGCCGCGTGCATCTGAGCCAGCCGGCCGTGACCGAGCGCGTGAAGAAGCTCGAGGCCGCGGGTGTCATCAGCGGCTACCGCGCCACTGTCAATCTTTCCAAGCTGGGCTACGGCATCCGTGCGCTGATCCGCGTCGGCCGCGCCGAATACGACCGCGTGGTCCAGCTGATCCAGCAGACGCCCGAATGCGTGAATGCCTACAACGTAACCGGCGACGACAGCTGGATTCTCGAGATCGCGGTCATCGACGTGAGCCACCTCGACGCCGTGGTCACCAAGTTCTGCATCCTCACCGAGACCGCGACCTCGATCATCCTGAACCCGGCGCGCGAGCACCAGCCGATGCTGCCGCCGCACCGCTCGGACGTGAAGCCGCCGATCCGGAAGATCGTCAACGCGTAGCCGCGAGCGCGGCGAACGCCGCCACCACCTCGGGCGGCGCCTGCACCATCTCGATCAGCACGCCCTCGCCCGCGATCGGAAACTCCTCGTTCGCCTTCGGGTGCAGGAAGCAGATGTCGAAGCCCGCCGCACCCTTGCGGATGCCACCGGGCGCAAAGCGCACGCCCTGCGCGGTCAGCCACTCCACGGCCTTCGGCAGGTCGTCGATCCACAGGCCCACATGGTTGAGCGGCGTCGCATGCACCGCGGGTTTCTTCTCGGGGTCGAGCGGCTGCATCAGGTCGACCTCGACCTTGAACGGTCCGCTTCCCATCGCGCAGATGTCCTCGTCGACGTTCTCGCGCTCGCTGCGGAAGGTGCCGGTCACTTCGAGCCCGAGCATGTCGACCCAGAGCTTCTGCAGGCGCAGCTTATCGGGTCCGCCGATCGCGATCTGCTGGATGCCGAGCACCTTGAACGGGCGTTGTGTCGTTGTCATGCGTGCGGCTCCTGCGAGCGCGTCGCGTTGAGCCCCAGTTTCTTGAGCAGCACCGTGTCGGCCTCGACATCGGGGTTGCCGGTCACCAGCAGCTTGTCGCCGTAGAAGATCGAGTTGGCGCCCGCCATGAAGCACAGCGCCTGCACCGCATCGCCCATCTGCTGGCGGCCGGCCGACAGGCGCACGCGGGCGGTCGGCATGGTGATGCGCGCGACCGCGATCATGCGCACGAAGTCGAAGGGGTCGACCGGTTCCGAATCGGCCAGCGGCGTACCGGGCACGCGCACCAGGCTGTTGATCGGCACCGACTCCGGATACGGGTCGAGGTTGGCCAGTTGCGCGATCAGCCCCGCGCGGTGCACCGGCTGCTCGCCCATGCCCACGATGCCACCGCAGCACACGCTGATGCCCGCGCTGCGCACATGCGCCAGTGTGTCGAGCCGATCCTGGTAGGTGCGCGTGTCGACCACGTCGGTGTAGTACTCGGGCGCGGTGTCGAGGTTGTGGTTGTAGTAGTCGAGGCCCGCCGCCTTGAGCTGCTGCGCATGATGCGGCTCGAGCATGCCGAGCGTGGCGCAGGTCTGCATGCCCAGGCCCTTCACGGCCTCGACCAGCACGGCCACCTTCTCCACGTCGCGGTCCTTGGGCGCGCGCCAGGCCGCGCCCATGCAGAAGCGCGTGGCGCCCGCGTCCTTGGCGGCCTGCGCGGCGCGCAGCACCTCATCGACCTCCATCAGCTTTTGCGCCTTCACGCCGGTGTCGAACTCGGCCGATTGCGGGCAGTAGCCGCAGTTCTCGGGACAGCCGCCGGTCTTGACCGAGAGCAGCGTCGCGAGCTCGATGTCGCCTGCGGGAAAATGCGCACGGTGCACCGTCTGCGCCTCGAACAGCAGGTCCATCAGCGGCCTGTCGAGCAGCGCCTGAATGGCCTCGACCGTCCACGGGCCTTGCGGTGCCGCGGCCTTGGGCGCCGGGCGGTGCAGCTTGACCGGCTGCTGCAGATCGTTCGCACCCATCAGTTGAACTCCATGATGACCTGGTCGACCGCGAGCGACTCGCCCTTGTTCGCCGAGATCTTGCCGACCACACCGTCCTGCGTGGCGAACAGCACGTTCTCCATCTTCATGGCTTCGATCACCGCGAGCTTCTCACCCGCGCGCACCTGCTGGCCCGGCTGCACCGACACCTCGACCAGAAGCCCCGGCATCGGCGACATCAGGAACTTGCTCAAGTCCGGCGGCGCCTTGTAGGGCATCAGCGCGAGCAGGCGGGCGCCCAGCGGCGACAGCACCATGGCCTCGATCTGCTTGCCGTCGTGCGCCACGCGCAGCGCCAGCGGGCTGCGGCCGGCGCCGCGCTCGACCTGCGCGGTGAATGGCCGGTCGTTCACCGTGCCCTGCAGCCGGATCGCGCCGAGCGCGGAACCGCCGTCGATCTTGTAGGTCTTGCCGTCCACCGCCACCGCGCAGGCACCGGTCTTGCCGTGGAAGTCGGTCACCGACACCGGATGGTGCACATGCTGGCCCTCGGCCCCGAGCTCGACCACCACGAACTGCTCGCCCACCTTCACGCCGTGGCCTTCGAGCTGGCCGCTGATGCCCGAGGCGCGCGCGCGATAGCGGCGGTGCACATAGGCCGCCAGCGCCACCAGGAACGAGGAATCGGCATGCGCCACGTCCTCGGCATGGAAGCCCTGGCCGTAGTGTTCGGCGATGAAGCCGGTGTTGAAGTCGCCCGCCACGAACTTCGGATGCGCTAGCAGCGCCGCCTGGAACGGGATGTTGGTGCTGATGCCGCGGATCACGAAGCCGTTGAGCGCCTCGCGCATGCGTGCAATCGCATGGTTGCGGTCCTTGCCGTGCACGATGAGCTTGGCGATCATCGAGTCGTAGTACATCGGGATCTCGCCGCCGTCGTACACGCCGGTGTCAACGCGCACGCCGCTCAGGCGCTCGGTGTCGGCTGCGAACATCGTCTCGGGCGGCGGCTGGAACTTCACCAGCCGGCCGGTCGAAGGCAGGAAGTTGCGGAACGGGTCTTCGGCATTGATCCGGCACTCGATGGCCCAGCCATTGCGCTTCACGTCGTCCTGGCCGAGCGGCAGCTTCTCGCCGGCCGCCACGCGGATCATCAGCTCGACCAGGTCGAGCCCGGTGATGCATTCCGTCACCGGATGCTCCACCTGCAGGCGCGTGTTCATCTCCAGGAAATAGAAGCTCTGGTCCTTGCCGACCACGAACTCCACCGTGCCCGCGCTCTGGTACTTCACCGCCTTGGCGAGCGCCACCGCCTGCGCGCCCATCGCGCGGCGCGTGGCCTCGCTGATGAAGGGCGACGGCGCCTCTTCGATCACCTTCTGGTGGCGGCGCTGGATCGAGCACTCGCGCTCGTTCAGGTAGATCACATTGCCGTGCGAGTCGCCCAGCACCTGGATCTCGATGTGGCGCGGCTCCTCGACGAATTTCTCGATGAACACGCGGTCGTCGCCGAAGCTGTTGAGTGCCTCGTTGCGGCACGAAGTGAAGCCCTCGAAGGCCTCCTTGTCGTTCCACGCCACGCGCAGCCCCTTGCCGCCGCCGCCGGCCGAGGCCTTGATCATCACCGGGTAGCCGATGTCCTTGGCGATCTCGACCGCGCGCTCCGCCGTGTCGATCGCGTCGTTCCAGCCGGGGATGGTGTTGACCTTGGCCTCGTTCGCGAGCTTCTTCGAAGCGATCTTGTCGCCCATCGCCGCGATCGAATAGTGCTTCGGGCCGATGAAGGCGATGCCCTCTTCCTCGACCTTGCGCGCGAAGGCTTCGTTCTCCGACAGGAAGCCGTAGCCCGGGTGCACCGCTTCGGCGCCCGTGGCCTTGCAGGCGGCAATGATGCGGTCGGCCTGCAGATAGCTTTCGCGGCTCGGCGCGGCGCCGATGTGCACGGCCTCGTCGGCCATTTCGACGTGGCGCGCTTCCTTGTCGGCGTCGGAATAGACGGCGACCGTGAGGATGCCCATCTTCTTGGCCGTCTGGATCACGCGGCAAGCGATCTCCCCGCGATTGGCAATCAGGATCTTCTTGAACATGTTCTTCTTCTCCGCAGCACTCACAAGGGGATGTTGCCGTGCTTGCGCCACGGGTTCTCGAGCTTCTTCTCGCGCAGCATCACGAGCGAGCGGCAGATGCGCTTGCGCGTCTCGTGCGGCAGGATCACGTCGTCGATGTAGCCGCGGGCACCTGCCACGTACGGATTGGCGAAACGCGCCTTGTATTCGGCCTCGCGCGCAGCGAGCTTCGCGGGGTCGTTCTTGTCCTCGCGGAAGATGATCTCGACCGCGCCCTTGGCGCCCATCACCGCGATCTCGGCGCGCGGCCAGGCCAGGTTGACGTCGCCGCGCAGGTGCTTCGACGCCATCACGTCGTAGGCGCCGCCATAGGCCTTGCGCGTGATGACGGTGATCTTGGGCACCGTGCATTCGGCGTAGGCGTACAACAGCTTGGCACCGTGCTTGATGATGCCGCCGTACTCCTGGCCGGTGCCGGGCATGAAGCCGGGCACGTCGACAAAGGTGACCACCGGAATGTTGAAGGCATCGCAAAAGCGAACGAAACGCGCGGCCTTGATGCTCGACTTGATGTCGAGGCATCCGGCCAGCACCAGCGGCTGGTTCGCCACGATGCCGACGGTCTGGCCTTCCATGCGCGCGAAGCCGATCACGATGTTCTTCGCATAGTCGGGCTGCAGCTCGAAGAAGTCGCCGTCGTCGGCCACCTTGTGGATCAACTCCTTGATGTCGTACGGCTTGTTCGGGTTGTCGGGCACCAGCGTGTCGAGCGAATAGTCGGGCCGGTCGGCCGGGTCGCCCTGGCCATTGTTGCCCAGGCGCACCGGCGGCTTCTCGCGATTGTTGAGCGGCAGGTAGTTGTACAGGCGCCGCAGCATCATCAGCGCCTCGACGTCGTTCTCGAACGCCATGTCGGCCACGCCGCTGCGCGTGGTGTGGGTGATGGCGCCGCCGAGCTCCTCGGCCGTGACGCTCTCGTGCGTCACCGTCTTCACCACATCGGGGCCGGTGACGAACATGTAGCTCGAGTCCTTCACCATGAAGATGAAGTCGGTCATGGCGGGCGAGTACACCGCGCCGCCCGCGCACGGGCCCATGATCATGCTGATCTGCGGCACCACGCCCGAGGCCATCACGTTGCGCTGGAACACGTCGGCATAGCCGCCGAGCGAGGCCACGCCTTCCTGGATGCGCGCGCCGCCCGAGTCGTTGAGGCCGATGACCGGTGCCCCGACCTTCATGGCCTGGTCCATCACCTTGCAGATCTTCTCGGCGTGCGCTTCGCTGAGCGCGCCGCCGAAGACCGTGAAGTCCTGGCTGTAGACGAACACCAGGCGCCCGTTGATCATGCCGTAGCCGGTGACCACGCCGTCGCCCGGGATCTTCTGCTCGGCCATGCCGAAATCGACCGAGCGGTGCTCCACGAACATGTCCCATTCTTCGAAGGTGCCGTCGTCGAGCAGCAGTTCGATGCGCTCACGCGCGGTGAGCTTGCCCTTGGCATGCTGCGCGTCGATGCGCTTCTGCCCGCCGCCGAGACGCGCCTGGGCGCGGCGCTTTTCGAGTTGTTCGATCAGTTCTTGCATGTTGTGCTTCCGAAGCTGTGGTCCTGAATCTGTGGGTGGTGGCTTCATGCCTTGGCCGCAATGGCCGCGGCCGCGAGCAGCTGGCGCGCCGCGGTCGACGCGGGCAGCGCGCCCTCGGCCACCTGGCGCGTGAGCTGCGGCAGCAGCTCGCGCACTTGCGGATGCTGCCTGAAGGCCTGCTTGAGGCCCGCGTCGATGCGCTCCCACATCCACGCGGTGGCCTGTTTTTCGCGGCGCCTGGTGAGCTTGCCGTTGGACGTCTGCAGCGCCTTGAACTGCGTCACCGCGTCCCAGAAAGCGTCGACGCCGGTGTTCGCGAGCGCGCTGAGCTGCAGCACCCGGGGCAGCCAGAAGCGCACCTCGGCGCCGCTGTGCGCGTCGTGCGCCGCATGCGCGTGATCGGGATTGCCCTGGTGGCCGAAGAGCCGCAGCGCCGAAGTGATCTGCGCCTCGGCGCGCGTAGCAGCGTCGCGGTCGAGGTCGGCCTTGTTGATGACGACGAGGTCGGCGAGCTCCATCACGCCCTTCTTGATCGCCTGCAGGTCGTCGCCCGCATTGGGTAGCTGCATCAGCACGAACATGTCGGTCATGCCGGCCACCGCCGTCTCGCTCTGGCCCACGCCCACGGTCTCGACGATGACGATGTCGTAGCCCGCGGCCTCGCACACCAGCATGGCCTCGCGCGTCTTCTCGGCCACGCCGCCCAGCGTGCCGCTCGACGGGCTCGGCCGGATGAACGCGCGCTCGTGCACCGACAGCCGCTCCATGCGCGTCTTGTCGCCGAGGATGGAGCCGCCCGAGACAGTGGACGACGGATCGATCGTGAGTACCGCCACGCGGTGGCCGCGCTCGATCAGCAGCAGCCCGAGCGTCTCGATGAAGGTCGACTTGCCCACGCCCGGCACGCCCGAGATGCCGAGCCGGAACGACTCGCCGGTGCGCGGCAGCAGCGCCGTGAGCAGCGCGTCGGCCTCGGCGCGATGGTCCGCGCGGGTCGATTCGAGCAGCGTGATGGCCTTGGCGATGGCACGGCGCTGCGCCATGCCCTGTGGCGCGGCCAGCGCCCGGTCGAGCGCCTCGGCCGAGTTCAGCACGCCTCCCCCACTGCCGCGCGCCATCGGTAATGCAGGTCGAAGCCGTCCTCGGCCTCGAGCACGAAGCCGTGGCGCAGGTAGAAGCGGTTGGCATCGCTCTTCACAAGCGCGGTGAGCTTGATGTCTCGCTGCTGCGCGCGCGCCTCCGACTTGGCCCATTCGAGCACCCATTCGCCGATGCCCAGGTTCTGGAAGCCGGTGCGCAGGTAGAGGTGATCGAGGCGCAGCGCATCGCCGCCCTCGGGCTTGAGCGTGACGAAGCCGATGCGCTGGTCTGCGTCGAGCACGATGTGGTGCATGTACGGCACGACGAAGCCTGCCGAGAGCCGCTCGCGCGAACGCTCGGGATCGAAGCGCCCGACGCGCTCCAGGCTCGGGCGCATCGCATCGATGCGCAGGGCCAGCATGGCCTCGAAATCGCCGGAGTCCACCGGCTGCAGCGACAGCCGCGACAGGAGATCTTTCACGTTGCTTCCCACACGCGCCTGATTCAGGAAGACACCGCGGCGCGGATCTGCTCGAGCACGTCCTTCGCGCTGGCCGGGATCGGCGTGCCGGGGCCATAGATGCCCTTGACGCCCGCCTCGTACAGGAAGTCGTAGTCCTGCCTCGGGATCACGCCGCCGACGAACACGATGATGTCGTCGGCGCCCTGCTTTTTCAGCTCTTCGATGATCGCGGGCACCAGCGTCTTGTGCCCCGCCGCGAGCGTGCTCACGCCCACCGCGTGCACGTCGTTCTCGATCGCCTGGCGCGCGCACTCCTCGGGCGTCTGGAACAGCGGCCCCATGTCGACGTCGAAGCCCAGGTCGGCGAAGGCGGTAGCCACCACCTTGGCACCGCGGTCGTGGCCGTCCTGCCCGAGCTTGGAGATCATCACGCGCGGGCGGCGGCCCTGCGCTTCGGCAAAGGCGTCGATCTCGGTCTTGAGGGCTTCCCAGCCTTCGGCCGAGTCGTAGGCAGCAGCGTACACACCGGTCACCTTTTGCGTGTCGGCTCGATGGCGGCCGAATGATTTTTCGAGGGCGTCGGAGATCTCGCCCACCGTGGCGCGCAGGCGCACCGCGTCGATGCTCAGCGCGAGCAGGTTGCCGGTGCCGTTCTCGGCCGCCTCGGTCAGCGCGTCGAGCGCGGCCTGCACCTTGGCAGCATCGCGCGAGCCGCGGGTCTTCTGCAGCCGCGCCACCTGCTGCTCGCGCACCATCACGTTGTCGATCGACAGGCTGTCGATCGCATCTTCGGTCTTGAGCTTGTACTTGTTGACGCCCACGAT
This sequence comes from Variovorax sp. Soil_C_39, assembly GCF_057656815.1. Lineage (NCBI taxonomy): Bacteria > Pseudomonadati > Pseudomonadota > Betaproteobacteria > Burkholderiales > Comamonadaceae > Variovorax > Variovorax sp. Soil_C_39. The sequence continues at coordinate 151,909 of NZ_JBDGJQ010000002.1, read as the reverse complement.
CACGTCGCGGCCCGAGTCGATGCGCGCCTGCTTCTCGGCCGCCGCGGCCTCGATCTTGAGCTTGGCCCAGCCGCTGTCCACCGCCTTGGTCATGCCACCCATGGCCTCGACCTCCTCGATGATGGCCCAGGCCGCATCGGCCATGTCCTGCGTGAGCTTCTCCATCATGTAGCTGCCCGCCCAGGGGTCGATCACGTTCGTGATGTGCGTCTCTTCCTGGATGATGAGCTGCGTGTTGCGTGCGATGCGCGCGCTGAACTCCGTCGGCAGCGCGATCGCTTCGTCGAGCGCGTTGGTGTGCAGGCTCTGCGTGCCGCCGAACACCGCGGCCATGGCCTCGATGGTGGTGCGCACCACGTTGTTGTACGGGTCCTGCTCGGTCAGCGACCAGCCCGAGGTCTGGCAGTGCGTGCGCAGCATCAGGCTCTTGGGGTTCTTCGGGTTGAACTCCTTCATGATGCGGCACCACAAGAGGCGCGCCGCGCGCATCTTGGCCACCTCGAGGTAGAAGTTCATGCCGATGGCCCAGAAGAACGACAGCCGCCCGGCGAAGCCGTCGACGTCGAGGCCCTTTGCGAGCGCGGTCTTCACGTATTCCTTGCCGTCGGCCAGCGTGAAGGCCAGCTCCAGCGCCTGGTTGGCGCCAGCCTCCTGCATGTGGTAGCCGCTGATCGAGATCGAGTTGAACTTCGGCATCTTCTGGGCCGTGTACTCGATGATGTCGCCGATGATCCGCATGCTCGGCGCGGGCGGAAAGATGTAGGTGTTGCGGACCATGAACTCCTTGAGGATGTCGTTCTGAATGGTTCCGCTCAGCTGGTCCTGCGCGACGCCCTGCTCCTCGGCCGCCACCACATAGCCCGCCAGCACCGGCAGCACCGCGCCGTTCATCGTCATGGAGACGCTCACCTTGTCGAGCGGGATCTGGTCGAACAGGATCTTCATGTCCTCGACCGAATCGATCGCCACGCCGGCCTTGCCGACGTCGCCGGTCACACGCGGATGGTCGCTGTCGTAGCCGCGGTGCGTGGCCAGGTCGAAGGCCACGCTCACGCCCTGGCCGCCGGCAGCCAGCGCCTTGCGGTAGAAGGCATTCGATTCCTCGGCGGTCGAGAAGCCGGCGTATTGACGGATGGTCCACGGGCGCACCGCGTACATCGTGGCCTGCGGGCCGCGCAGGTACGGCTCGAAGCCCGGCAGCGTGTCGGCGTACTTCAGCCCCTTCAGGTCGGCGGCCGTGTAGAGCGGCTTCACGGTGATGCCGTCGGGCGTGAGCCAGTTCAGCGCGTTCAGGTCGCCGCCGGGCGCCGACTTGGCCGCGGCCTTGGCCCAGTCGTCGAGGGTTGCGGGCTTGAAAGTGGGTTCGGGTGTGCTGCTCATGAAGGGGCCGTGGTGCAGTGTCGTCTTGCAGGAATCGTCGCATGCGCCCGCACGGATTTGCAGGTCGGCCGCGAGTCTAACCGATCCGTAATTATTAATTCAAACCCAGTTTTGAGGTACATTCGCGCCCATGTCCGCCGTCACCCTCACCCCGCGCGCCCTCTATGAAGAGGTGGCCGAGCTGCTGCGCCAGCGGATCTTCCGCCGCGAGCTCGAGCCCGGCAGCTGGATCGACGAACTCAAGCTGGCCGACGAATACGGCATCAGCCGCACCCCCCTGCGCGAGGCGCTGAAAGTGCTCGCGGCCGAGGGGCTGGTGACGATGAAGGTGCGCCGCGGCGCCTACGTGACCGAGGTGTCGGAGCAGGACCTGGCGGACGTGTACCACCTGCTGTCGCTGCTCGAGAGCGACGCGGCGGGCGTGGTGGCCGAGCGCGCCAGCGCCGAGCAGCGCCAGGAACTCAAGGCGCTGCATGCCGAACTCGAGGCCGCCGCCGCGCCCGGCAAGGTCGACCGCGAACACTTCTTCGCGGTCAACGAGCGCTTCCACATGCGGCTGCTGGCGATTGCCAACAACAAGTGGCGCGACCAGATGGTGGCCGACCTGCGCAAGGTGATGAAGCTCAACCGCCACAACTCGCTGCTGAAGGCGGGGCGCATCGCCGAATCGCTGGCCGAGCATCGCGCGGTCATGGCGGCGATCGACACGCGCGACGCGACGGCGGCCATGGCGCGCATGCGCGAACACTTCGCGAACGGGCTGGAAGCCGCGAACTAGGCCCACCCCCGAAACGGCTCACTTCGTGTAGCCGTCTCCCCCTCAAGGGGGCAACACCGGTGGCCCGGCAAAGCCGGTTCCACGGTGTTCCTGGCATGACCTTGTCGGCTACGCGGCTTGGGCGACAGGCTCGTGCGCGAGCGCCATCACCTCGCGCGGCGGGCGCGTCTTGAGCTTGTGGTCGCTCCACACCTGCCGCCAGCGCCGCGCGCCGGGCAGGCCGTTGCGCAGGCCCAGCATGTGGCGTGCGATGGAATACCAGAGCGTGCCGTGTTCGGCCGCCTCGCGCTCCATGTAGTCGCACATCAGCGATTCCACGTCTTCTCGTGTGAGCGGCTGCGCTTGGGCGCCGTAGAACTCGGCATCCCATTCGGCCAGCCACCACGGGTTGTGGTACGCCTCACGCCCGATCATCGCACCGTCGAGCAGCCGCAGGTGCTCGTGCACCTGTGCGTTGGTCGTGAGGCCGCCGTTGACGGAAAAGTCGAGATGAGGAAACTCGTGTTTCAGCCGGTGCACGATCTCGTAGCGCAGCGGCGGGATCTCGCGGTTCTGCTTCGGGCTCAGGCCCTGCAGCCAGGCATTGCGCGCATGCACGATGAAGGTCTTGCAGCCGGCCTCGCTGACCGCGCCGACGAAGTCGCGCACGAATTCGTAGCGCTCGATCTTGTCGATGCCGATGCGGTGCTTGACCGTGACCGGCACGTCCACCACGTCGACCATCGCCTTCACGCAGTCGGCCACCAGCTGCGGCTCGTTCATGAGGCAGGCGCCGAATGCCCCGCGCTGCACCCGCTCGCTCGGGCAGCCGCAGTTGAGGTTGATCTCGTCGTAGCCCCACTCTTCGCCGAGCTTCGCGCAGTGCGCAAGGTCGGCCGGCTCGCTGCCGCCGAGCTGCAGCGCCACCGGATGCTCCGCGTCGTGAAAGCGCAGGTGCCGCGGCACGTCGCCATGGATGAGCGCGCCGGTGGTCACCATCTCGGTGTAGAGCAGCGCATGGCGCGTCATGAGGCGGTGGAAGAACCGGCAATGGCGGTCCGTCCAGTCCATCATGGGTGCGATGGAGAGGGTTTTCTCTTTCAGATTCAAGGACTTGTCGTTCATACGCGGGCGCTGGCTCGGGCCGGTAGTTTCTCACGCGATGGTTTTCCGCACTGCACAACGACGAGTTTGGGGCGCTTTGCGGACGCGGATGGGTGGGTCTTGTCCGACTCCGCATCGCGCCTGCATTCGTGACAATGGGTAAACCCTGCGGCGGCCCGCCCCCCATCTGACGTGCACGAAGCCGACGCATTCCCTCTCCAGGTTCCGCACCGATGACCCGCATCTACCTCATAGAAGACAACCCCCTGATCGCCACCACCCTGTCCGACGGGCTGCGCGAGTTCTCCGGATGCGAAGTGGTCGCCACCGCCGCCAGCGCCGACGAGGCGATCGACTGGCTCGACGCGAATCCCGATGGCTGGGACGCTGCGGTGATCGACATCTTCCTCGCCCAGGGCAACGGGCTGACCGTCGTCAACCATTTGAAAGAACGCAAGTCGCCCGCGCAGCGCACCGTGGTGTTCATGAACCACGCCACCTCCGAAGTGCGCGAGGACGCGCTGTCGGCGGGTGTCGATGCGGTGTTCGACAAATCGCTGCAGCTCGAGGACTTCTACGAGTTCTGCCGCGCGCTCGGCATCCCGCGGCGCTGAGGCGGCGCCGCAGGGGCATGGCCGCTATTCGTTCGCAGCCGGCCGCATGCCCCAGGCCGACAGCGCTGCGATCGCCCCCAGCACCGCCAGGTACGCACCCACCGGCACGATGCTCCCGTAGCTCGCCACCAGCGTCGCCGCGATGATCGGCGCCAATCCCCCGCCGAGCGCAGCCGCCGTCTGGATGCCGATCGAGATCCCCGAGTAGCGCAGCTCCGCGGGGAACTGCGCCGCATAGAGGTTCGACTGCGGCGCGAACATGAGCGGATAGTTCAGCGCGAGCGCCACCACCATCGCCACCGTGTAGGCCGCGAGCGATCCGCTTCCGATGGCCAGGAACAGCGGCAGCGCCATCAGCGCCAGCAACACGCCGCCGAACACGTAGAGCCGCCGCGCGCCGACGTGGTCGGCCAGCCAGCCGAACAGCGGAATGGTCAGCACCATCAGCGACGAGCCGAGCACCAGCGCATGCAGCGCGTCGCCGCGCGAGAAGCCCAGCCGCGTGACCGCATAGGAGATCGAGAACACCAGCAGCGTGTAGATCAGCGTCACCTCGGCCAGCTTGCCGCCGATGGTCAGCAGCAGCGGCCGCCAGTGGGCCACCAGCACCTCGCGCGCCGGCAGCACGGCGGTTTTGCGATGCGCCTTCACCGCCTCGAACTCGGGCGACTCGTCGAGCCGCGTGCGGATGAAGATCCCCAGCGCGATCAGCAGCGCGCTGGCCAGGAACGGCAACCGCCAACCCCAGTGCAGAAAGTCCTCTTCGGGCAGCTGCGTGACCAGTGCGAAGGCGCCCGAAGACAGCAGCACCCCGATCGGCGCGCCCATCTGCGGCATGCTGCCGACCAGCGATCGCCAGCGCGGCGGCGCATGCTCGACGGCCATCAGCATCGCGCCGCCGAGCTCGCCGCCGAACGACAGTCCCTGGCCGATGCGCAGCAGCACCAGCAGCACCGCGGCCCAGAGCCCGATCGACTCGTAGGTGGGGAGCATGCCGATCAACACCGTGCAGATGCCCATCATCAGCAGGCTCAGCGTCAGCATGGCCTTGCGGCCCAGCCGGTCGCCGTAGTGGCCGAACACGATGCCGCCGAGCGGACGCGCCAGCATGCCGCTCGCGAAGGTGCCGAAGGCCGCGAGCGTGCCGGTCACCGGATCGAAGTTCGGGAAGAACAGCTTGTTGAAGACCAGCGCGGCTGCGGTGCCGTAGGCCAGGAAGTCGAAGCCTTCGATGGCGGTGCCGGCCATGGTGGCGGCGCCGACCTTCCATACGCTCTGCGGCCGGGGCGTGGAGGCGGGCACGTCGCTCGACGTGGGTGAAGCGATGCTGTTCATGCGGCCCGCCCTTCGAAGCGCCGCGCGAACATCGCGAAGCTCGCCTTCACGATGCTCGGCTGCAGCAGGAAGTCGTGCGACTCGCGCGCCAGCGCCGGGTCGACCGGCTTGAGCCGCCCGTAGGCGCTCTGCGCGATCAGCTGGTTGCGCGCCGCGCGTTCGATCAGCACCGACAGGTACAGCGACTCCTCCACGCTGCCGGTGGCCGCGAGGAAACCGTGGTTCGCGAGCAGCACGCAACGCTTGTCGCCGAGCGCGGCCGAGATGAGTTCGCCCTCCACGTCGGCGATCGGCAGGCCGGGCCAGTCGGGCAGGAAGGCGCAGTCCTCGAAGAAGGGCGTGGCGTCCATGTGCGCGACCTGCAGCGGCTCGCCGGTCATCGACAGCGCCGAGACGTACGGCGGATGCGTGTGGATCACGCAGTTCACGTCGGGCCGCCGCCGGTACACCCACAGATGGAAGCGCACTGCCGGGTTGGGCACCCCGCGGCCTTCGAGCACCCGCAGCGTGTCGTCGATGCGCATCACCGAGCCGGCGCGGATCTCGTCGAACGCGTACGCGAGCGGCGTCGTCAGGAAGCTGCCGTCGCCCTGGCGCACCGTGATCTGGCCGGCCAGGGTTTCGGAATGGCCCTCCTTCGCAAGGATGCGGCAACTCAGCGCGAGCTTCTCGGCGTCGCTCCATTGGCCGATGGTGAGGCCGTCGAGTGCCGGTGGCGCGGCGGCGGGCGGGGTGTGGGTGGCGACATGGTTCACGCGGGGCTCCTTCATCAGTATGCGGTGGCCACCACTCTAGGAAGCAAGGCCGCACCGGGCCTTGCGCCTGCGCGCACACGGATTGATCCAGCGTGCCAGCGCAACGGCACCGAGGGTCGCCGCTAGTGGAAAGTCTCGATGTGCCACCCTGCGCCAGCCGTCCAGACTGCGGACCGGTCCGCACACCTGGCACGAACCCTGCACGCCACCTCCACGCAAACCGCCATGCACCAACACGACCCCGACCTCGGCTTCGCGCCGCAGCTGCGCCCCTTCTATGCGGGCGACCTGCGCGGCTATTCGTCCACGCTCGACGCGCTGGTCTACCCCGGCGAGCTCAGCCTGAACCACAGCCATCCGCGCATGAGCCTCGAAGCCTGCAAGCTCGTGGGCGGCGGCATCGCGGTCAGCTTCGATTCCACGCCGATGCGGGTGCACCATGCATCGGGCCAGGCGCGCCAGGGCAGCGCCGGCGAAGTGCTCGCGATGATCGCGGTCGATGGCGAAGGCGCAGTCGAACAGGCCGGGCGCCGGCTGCCTTTCCAGAAAGGCGACATCGTCTTCCGCACCACGCGGCTGCCCTCCACCTGCACGCTGGCTGCATCGGGCCGGCTCGTCGTGCTGCGGCTGCCGGCGGCGCGCTTCTTCGGCATCTACGCCGACCTGCGCGAGAACTTCGAACCCTCGCTCGCGCTCGCAGGCTCGCCGCTGGCCGCATCGGCGCACCAGCAGCTCGAGCGCCTGTTCGCGGTGCAGGTCCAGCCGCATCCGGCGCTGGCCTACTTCTCGGAACAGTCTTTCGTGTCGCTGCTCGCAGCCAGCTACTGCGAGGCCGTGGCCGCGGGCGACAGTGCGCCCCAGGCGGGCGACGCCGTCGCGGGCAAGCGCCACGAGCGCGACCGCTGGCAGCGGCTCGCAGCCTACGTCGAGGCCAACCTCTGCGATCCCGAGCTCTCGGTGGAGGCGATCGCGCGCGAGCTGCGCATCTCCAAACGGTTGGTGCACCGCCTGTTCGCCGCGGAGCAGACCCGGTACGGCGCCTACCTGCGTGAGCGCCGGCTGGAACACGCGGCCGCGGAGCTCGCCAACGAACGGGTCGCTGAACTCAGTGTGACCGAGATCGCCTTTCGCAACGGCTTCAACGACCCGAGCCATTTCAGCCGCGCATTCCGCGACCGCTTCGGCACCACGCCGGGCGGCTACCGCGCGTCGGCGCGCCTCAATCCACCTTCACCCTGAACAGCACCGTGCCGATGCCCCCCGGCTGCACCGTGCCGACGAACTTCCATTCGATCGGCCCGGTGCCGCCCTCGGTCTGCGCGGTCGCACACGTCACAGCCGCCGCCGGCAGCGCATTGGCCGGTGTGTTCTTGGTGCAGCTCGTCAGGCTCGCCGGCGTCGTGCCCGCGCTCGCGCTCACGAACGTGGTGTAGCCCGGCGTGATGTCGTTGACCACCAGGCTGCTGATCGGCGCGGCGCTGTTGTTCAGGTACGTGATGCGGTATTCCAGCGTCTCGCCCGACTTGGCCTGGTTGCTGATGCCGAAGGTCGTGATGCCCTGCGTGACGTTGCGTACCTCCTTCTTCAGGTCCAGCGCCTGGCTGCCGACGGTGGTGATGTCCTCCAGCACGTAGCTGGCGCTCAGCGCAGGCGTGCGGCAAAGACCCGGAACAGAGCGCAACGAATGCGCTCCGAACACCGGTCAACTGTGCCCGTAACCGTCGGTAAATGAAGCTAGTCTTTCGTATAACTACTTAGAACTTTTTCACGACATGCCGCCCTCATCTGCGATGGTACCGGTTGCAATGCTTTTCATTGGTTTGATCCGCAGTCGCGCGACCATATGCATGAGTTCCGCTGCGGTGCGCGCGCCCATTCGCTCCATGATGCGGGCCCGGTGGTACTTGACGGTCTGCTCGACAATCTCGAGTGCTTCCGCGATCTGCTTGTTGAGCTTTCCGTCGGACAGCGCTTCGAGCACCTCGCGTTCACGGGTGCTCAGCATTTCGAAACGCTTCTGTAGCTCGATCAGTTCTGCATCCCGACGGCGACTGCCCTCTTGCTGGTGCAGCGCGCTGCGCACCGCCTAAATCAGAAACTCGGTCGCCACTGGCTTGGTCAGGAAATCCGCCGCGCCTCTCTTCATGGCCCGCACCGACATCGGAATGTCGCCATGCCCCGTGAGAAATACGATCGGCAGCGTCAGGCCCTTGCTCGCCAGATGCTCCTGAAGATCGAGCCCGCTAAGCCCCGGCATCGAGACATCCAGAATCACGCAGGCACTGGCCGCAGCGTCGGGCAGTTCGGCAAGAAATGCCTCGCCCGATTCGCAAGTACGCACTTCGAATCCTTCTTCCTGAAGCATCCGGCCCAGGGCCCGGCGAATGCTCGCGTCGTCATCAACAACAAATACGATTGCCGTGGAGTCCTCCGATCGGATGTGTGCAGCTGTGGTGTGCTTGCGTGGCTAAGCAGGTCCGGAAACGGGCAATGAAATCGTGAATGCGGCGCCACCTTCCGAGGGGCTGGCTGCAGCGATGGCGCCGTGGTGGGCCTCGAGGATCGCGCGGCTGATGGGCAGGCCGACACCGATGCCGTTTTCCTTTGTGGTCCAGAATGGATCAAAGATGTGCTCGAGCTCTTCCTGTGCGATGCCTTTGCCATGGTCGGCGATCGTGACGGTCACCCATCTGTCGTCCGGCGCGGTCTGCAGGATCAGCACCCGGCTCTCATTCGGTGTTTCCGACATCGCCTGCATGCCGTTCAGCATCAGATTGAGAAGCACCTGCTGGATCTGCACCCGGCTGCCTCTCACCGGCGGCAGACCGGGCGCGGGCTCGACGCGAACGGTGACGTGGCGCCAGATGGCTTCTTCCCTCAGCAGTTGCACGGTTTCGAGAACCAGTTCGTTGATCTCGAAACCCTCTGCCTCCACCGGCGCACGGCGATAGAGGGCGGAGACATTCCGGATGATGTCGGCCGCCCGCTTGTTCTCTTCGTTGATGTCTTCGAGGATCTCCTTGAGCTCGCCGGTTCCGACGTCAAGCCGCTTGAGGATCTTTCGCGCCGTGTCGGTATTGAAGCGGATGGCGGCGAGCGGCTGGTTCAGCTGATGCGCGATGCCGATCGAGAGTTGCCCGACCGTGGAGATGCGCGACAGGTGCATCATCATCGCGCGATCCTGGGCGGACTGGGCCTCGGCCTCCTTGCGCTCGGTGATGTCCATGGTGACGCCCGTGATGTGGCAACCATCCGAGACTTGGCCGCGCACCTCGATCCACGAGGCGGCGCCCTCCTGCTCGACCAGCCGCAGTTCGATGTCCAGTTCCTCCTGCCGGTCGACGACGCGCTCGATGGCTGCGGCCAGCCGTTCACGATCGCTGGGGTGCACGCGCTCGACGAAATCCTCCACATGCTGGATCAAGCCCCCGTGCGAGCTGGCGTGCTTGCGCGGCGCGGTCCCGTTACCGCTTTTGGGAACGCTGAGGTTCCAGTTGAACGTGCCCAGCCGGGCGGCCTTGGTCGCTGCGCTGAGGTGGTGCTGGCTTTCGGTCAGCGCGCGCGCCGTGCGCTGGCGTCGCCGGCGTTCGACCAGGAGCGCGCTGATCAGAAGCGCCTGCGCGAGAAAGACCAGCCCTCCCGTCACGGCGTGCGCCCTGTAGAGCTCCATGAACGAGGGTTCCCGAAAATGGATGACCGCATCGTCCGGCACCAATTCGGGCGCCACGTTCCACTTGCGCAGTTGCCGCCAGTCGAGTTGCGGACGAAGCGTCACCATCTGGCGCATGACTTCCGGATCGGTTTCTGTTCCGGCCACGAAATCGTCGAGCAGTCGCCGCGCAGCACGGCCAATCTCGTCGAAGGTGACCATTCGGCCACCGACCGCACCCACGCCGATGTGCGTGGAGAAGATCGAGTAGATCGGCGCGGCACTGACCGACGCCATGAGCTCGACGGACTCGACCGGCGTGAACCCGTCTCCCGCACCATCGCGGTAGTAGCCGGGGGTGTAGACAATGCTGTCGGGCGGCAACGCGGCCAGCCGCGCCAGCAGTTCGCTGGTGGGCAATCCGGTCCAGTACGCCACGTCGATCGACACATTGCTCGAAGCCACTGCATCCGCGACGGCGTCGCGATGTTCTCTGCCCCTGTCCGCCATGCTGGTGACAACGACCAGGCGTTTCGCCTTGGGGTGGAACTGCAGCGCCAGCGCCACCGTGCCAGCGATGTCGTGCATCACGTGAACACCGTCGACGTCCGGGGGCAGGTTCGGAATCTCGTCGAGAAAGCGTTGGTCGACGCCCATGTGCATGATGGGCACGTCGGGGAACATCTCCTCTCGAAACTGGAGCACGAAAGCGAGTGCGATGTCGCCGCCGACCAGAATTACCTTCGGCGGCCGGTCCGCGTACTTGTTGCGCAGGTAGGCGGCCGTGCGCTGCTCATGAGCGTCGCCCGAAAAGGCCGGATGGTCCAGAAATTCCGTGAAGAACCGAAGCCCCCCCCCCTGGAGTGGACCGCTCGGTGACGCAGTCAGGCCCCTGTCGGCCTGAATGTTGGCGGGCAGGAGCCGATTCTGGGAGTAGATGAGGAGAACGTCAGCCGGCTTCGCGTGGGAAACCACCGGCGCAGCAAGCAGCCACGCCACCAGAAGGACGCAGAATTCGAGCCTGAACGGGCGTTGAACGTATTTGATCTGCTGTCTCCCGGCACGGTCACAACATGCTTCTTTTCGCCCGCTGCCCAACTCTTGCGAGAACCGGGAACAGCCTTTGGCGATTACCTTTGCATTTTCAGTGTCCTAAGCCGAGATTTTTTGACGCAGCGAAATTCAGGTCATTTTCGATAATTCTTTATCGAGTTAATAACTCTATGGTAATTTGTTAACAATGATCATTGTCAGAACTTAATTTAGTATTTCGGCGCTTGAGATGTGGCTTCTTCCTTGTCGTACCACCGCTCCTTCGCCAGCAGCACCCGATGGTGCCCCTGCCCGGCCGGCATCATCGGAAAGCAGTTCTCCTGCGCCGCCACCTGCACGTCGAGGAAGAAGGGCCCTTCGCTCGCCAGGCATTCGGCGAGCGCGTCCTCGAGTTCGGCAGGGTCCGAGACGCGGCGTGCGCCCCATCCGAAGGCACGCGCCAGCGCGACGAAGTCGGGCAGCGCCTCGTTCCAGCTGTGGCTCAGCCGGTTGCCGTGGTTGAGCTCCTGCCACTGCCGCACCATGCCCATGTAGCCGTTGTTGCACAGCACCAGCTTCACGGGCGTGCGGTGCTGCACGGCGGTCGACAGTTCCTGGATGTTCATGAGCACCGAGGCGTCGCCGCTCACGCAGACCGCGAGCGCGCCAGGGTGGGCGATCTGGGCGCCGATTGCGGCAGGCAGGCCATAGCCCATGGTGCCCGCACCGCCCGACGTGAGCCAGCGCCGCGGCCGCTCGAAACGCAGGTACTGCGCGGCCCACATCTGGTGCTGTCCCACGTCGGTCGACACGATCGCATCCCGGTCGCCAATGGCCCGCTGCAGCGACGCCATGAGCTGCTGCGGCAGGATCGCATTGCTGCGCGGCACAAAGCCCAGGCAGTTTTCCGCGCGCCAGCCGTCGATGCGCTGCCACCAGGGGGCGAGCCGTTCAGGCGCAAAGCCTTGCTCGGGCAGCAGTGCGAGCAGCGCCTCCACCACGGCGCCACAGTCGCCGACCATCGGCACGTCGACGCGCACCACTTTGTTGATGCTGCCGGGATCGACGTCGATGTGGATCTTGCGCGCATGCGGGCAGAACTCGTCGAGCTTGCCGGTCACGCGGTCGTCGAAGCGCGCCCCCACGCACACCACGAGGTCGGCCTCGTGCATCGCAAGATTGGCCTCGAGCGTGCCGTGCATGCCCAGCATGCCCACGAACTTTGGGTCCGACGCAGGAAACGCACCGAGCCCCATGAGCGTGAGCGTGCAAGGCGCATGCAGGCGATGCACCAGCTGCGCAAAGGCCTCGCACGCTGCGGGCCCCGAATTGATCAGCCCGCCGCCGCCGTAGATGATCGGCCGGCGCGCGGTCGAGATCAGGTCGGCCGCGCGCTGCAGCATCGGCTTGGGCGGCAGCGCCGCCCTGCCCGTGCGCAGCGCCCGCAAAGCGCGAACTGCGCTTGGCCCCGCGCCGTGGCCCAGGCGCGCGAGCTGGACGTCTTTCGGCATGTCGAGCAGCACGGGCCCCGGCCGGCCCGAGGCCGCGATCTCGAGTGCCCGCCGCACCAGCGCGGGCACCTCGTCGGCCGTGCGTGCCTGTTGGTTCCACTTGGTCACGGGGCGCGACATGCCGAGCGCGTCGCTCTCCTGGAACGCCTGCGTGCCGATCACCGCGGTGGCCACCTGGCCGCTGATGCAGAGCAGCGGCACCGAGTCGCTGATCGCGTCGAGCAGTCCGCTGATGGTGTTGGCGACACCCGGCCCCGAGGTGACGAGCACCACGCCCACGCGCCCCGTGCTGCGCGCATAGCCTTCGGCCGCATGCACGGCCGCCTGCTCATGCCGCACCAGCACATGGCGCAACCGCGGTTCGCCGTGCAGCGCGTCGTACAGCGGCAGCGCCGCGCCGCCGGGATAGCCGAAGAGCGTGTCGACGCCGCAGGCGACCAGCGTGTCTAGCAGCGCCTCGGCGCCGTTGCACATGCGCGGCGTCAATGAAGAGGAAGAGGGAGAAGAAAGATCCAGGTCGATAAGTCTCATGCCGTCGATTCTTCCGGATTCTGTGCAAAATGTGCTTCTTTCTTTTGGCTGATGCGGCATGTTTTATGAAGATCAATCGAAAAAACAAGGACACAGACGAAGGATCTTTCGACAAGACCGATCTTGCCATCCTGCGTGTGCTGCTGCTCGACTCGCGCAAGACCCTGCAGGACATCGGCAACGAGGTCGGCCTATCACCCACCAGTTGCTGGACGCGCATCAAGAAGCTCGAGGCCCAGGGCGTCATCAAGCGCTACACCGTCGACATCGATCCCGCCAAGCTCGGCTACCACGACTCGGTTATCGTGCAGGTCACGCTCGAGAGCCACACAGACGAGACGCTCTACGACTTCGGCCGCATGCTCGCGACCATTCCCGAGATCCAGGAGGCCTACCTTGTCTCGGGCGACTACGACTACTACATCCGCATCGCCGTGCGCGACACGCGCGACTACGAGCGGCTGCTGCGCGAGAAGCTCTACAAGATCCCCGGCATCCGACACAGCAAGTCGCACTTCGTGCTGCGCGTGTTGAAGGAGACGAGCGTGCCGCTGATCTGAGGCCGGTGCGGTTGATACGACTATTGCAACCGCCAACTACCCTGTTTTCGCACGCTCTGCAGAGCCGGCATGGCATCCTCGGCGCGCGCCGCCGACCCTGGCGCGACCCAAGCCAACTCGGAGCCTTCATGCAGACTGGACGACCGGTGCGACGATTCTTGTCCGCTTCAACCTGGGCGCTCCTGCTCATGATGTTCCTCGTCGCCTGCGGCGGCGGTGGTGGTGGTGGCGGCGGAGCGGGCAGCCTGGCAGCCGTCGGATTGCTCCCGCCGGCGGCGCCACCCGCATCACCCGAGCCGGCCCAGCCCGAGCCCCCGCCACCCGACCCCGTGCCGCCCGCGCCGGAGCCGCCCCCTGCCGAGCCTCCGCCCGCCGAGCCCGAGCCACCACCGCCCGAGCCCGAGCCGGCAAGCCGGGTCGTATCGGAGCGCATCACCTCGGCGTTCACCGGCGCGGAATACCCGGTCGAGATCTACCTGCCCGCGTCGTACGACGGCAGTTCGGCCGCGTACCCCGTCATCTACGCCATGGACGGGGACGGCATCTTCAATCCACCCGGTACGCGTTTCGAGAACTTCAAGAACACGCTGGAGTCGCGGGGCACGCAGGCCATCCTGGTCGGCATCGGCGGCACGGCGCGCCGCGAGCAAGACTACATGCTGCCCGGCGCGCGCGCGTACCACGACTTCCTCACGCAGGAACTCGTGCCGCTCGTCGAAGCGAAGTTCCGTGCCGACCCAGCCCGGCGCATGCTCACCGGCTTCTCGCTCAGTGGCAGCATGGCCGCCGTTGCACTTCTGCTTGAGGGTGCGAGCGGCAAGCTGACCTTCTCGCACTTTCTGGCATTTGAGGCGTCTTTCAACTCGCAGCCCGCAGAGAACAATGCGCTCGAGCAGCAGATGCGCGACGCCCGGGGCAATAACCCGCTGCCTGTCACGCTCCTCCTCACCCGCTGCGACAACCCGGACGAATGCAATTTCGACAACGTCGACGAGATGCACAGCCGGCTGCAATCGCGCGGCTACCCGGAGCTCAGGCTCTCGGAAACCACCTACTCGACCACGCATGTGGGCGCCGACACCGCGTCCTTCGTCGACGCCATTGCCGCGCTGTTCCCGTAGCCTGCGGTCCATTCACGGCAGGCGCGCGGCAATCCATTCGCGCAGCCACCGGTGCCCCGGGTCGCGATGGCGTCGCTCGTGCCAGAGCATCGCCATCTCGTAGCCCGGCACCTCCAGAGGCGCCTCGACCACGCGCAGGCCGGGTGCGCCGCGCGCGAGCCGCTCGGGCAGCATGGCGACCAGGTCTGTGCTCGCCAGCACCGACATCATGAAGAGGAAGTGCGGCACCGACAGCACCACGTGCCGCGTCAGGCCCTGCCGCGCCAGCGCCTCGTCGGTGGGCCCCAAAAAGCCGCCGCCGCCGGGCGACACCACCACATGCTCGAGCGCGCAGAACTGCGCGAGCGTGGGCCTGCGCTTGAGCCGTGGATGACCGGCACGGCCGGCCAGCACATAGCGTTCGTCGAACAGCTTGCGCCGGTGCAGCCCCGGCGGTGCGCCCACGCTGGTGTGGAAGAACAGGTCGATCTCGCCCTGCTCCAGCTGCCGCGCCATGCGTGACGGCACGGCCTCCACCACCGCCAGGCGGGTGTGCGGCGCAGCCGCGCGCAGGCCCGCGAGCATGGGCAGCAGGATGGCCGTTTCGGCATAGTCGGCCGCGGCCAGGCGCCATGTGGTGGTGGCGTCGGCCGGATCGAAAGGCCGGCTCGGCGCCACCGCGCGGCCCAGTGCCTCGAGGGCTTCACGCAGCGGAGCGCGCAACTCGTCGGCACGCGCGGTGGGCCGCATGCCGCGCTGCGCGGGCACCAGCAGCGGGTCGCCAAACGCCTCGCGCAGCCTGGCGAGCTGCACGCTCACCGAGGGCTGCGAAAGGTTCAGGCGCTCGGCTGCACGCGTCACGCTGCGCTCGGCGAGCAGCGTGTCGAGCGTGACCAGCAGGTTGAGATCGAGCCGACTGAAATTGTTCACGGCAATTCCTTGGATTTGAACTATTCATTTCCAATATACCGCCCGCATGCCTAACCTGAGGGCATCAACACCTGGCCCTCTCGAACAGATGAACATCCTCCTCGTCCTCGCCCACCCCGAACCCACCTCGCTCAACGGCTCGCTACACCGCTTCATGCGCGAACGCCTTCGCGACACCGGCCACTCGGTGCAGGTGTCCGATCTCTACGCCATGCGCTGGAAGCCTGCGCTCGATGCCGACGATTTCCCCGCGCGCGGGCCGGCCGAAGCCTTCAGCCCCGAACGCGATTCATTGCACGCCTTCGCGTCGGGCACGCAGGCCGACGACATCGCTGCCGAGCAACAGAAGCTGCTTTGGGCGGACGCGGTGATCCTGCAGTTCCCGCTCTGGTGGTATTCGATGCCGGCCATCCTCAAGGGCTGGGTCGAGCGCATCTACGCCTATGGCTTTGCCTACGGCGTAGGCGAGCATTCCGAAACGCACTGGGGCGACCGATTCGGCGAAGGCACCCTGGCCGGCAAGCGCGCGATGCTGGTCGTCACGACCGGCGGATGGGCTTCGCACTACGGTCCGCGCGGCGTCAACGGGCCCATGGACGACCTGCTGTTTCCGATCCAGCACGGCATCCTCTACTACCCCGGCTTCGAGGTGCTGCCGCCCTATGTGGTGCACCGCACCGGCAAGGTCGACGATGCCGCTTACGCGCGCATCAAGGCGGAATTGGGCGAGCGGCTCGACACCCTCTTCAGCGCCGCGCCGATCCCGTTCCGCCGCCAGAACCATGGCGACTACGAGATTCCCGCGCTCACGCTGCGGCCCGACATTGCGCCGGGCCGTTCGGGGTTCGGCGTGCATCTCGCCGAACAGGGGCTCATTCGGCGGTGATGCCCGCAGCCTTCACGATGCGGCCCCACTTCTGCGATTCGCTGGCCTGGAACTTTGCGAGTTCTTCGGGCGAGGTGGTGAACACCTCGGTGCCGGTGGGACCGTAGAACGCCGTCTTTGCCGACTCGCTCCGGACGGCCTTCACGAGCAGTTCGTTCAACCGCTTGACGACGGCCGGCGGCGTGTTGGCGGGCGTATAGGCCGCGAACCAGTAACCCATCTCGTAGCCCTTCACGCCGGCTTCGGCAATGGTGGGTACGTCGGGCGCGAGCGGCGAGCGCGCCGCGCTCGACACGCCGAGCGCGCGCAGCTTGCCGGCCTTGACCTGCGGCAGGCCCGTGGCCGCGTCGGTGATCATCATGTGGATCTGCCCGCCGAGCAGGTCCGTGACGGCGAGCGTGTTGCTCTTGTAAGGCACGTGCAGCAGCTGGATGTCGGCCATTTGCTGGAGCAGTTCGCCGGCCATCCGGCTCGACGAACTGCCGCTGCCGAAGCTGTACTTGCCGGGCTCCTTCTTGGCGAGCGCGATGAACTCGGCCACGCTCTTGGCCGGGAACGTGGGGCCCACCACCATGATCTGGCCACCCTTGCCGAGCCCCGACACGGGCGCGAAATCCTTCACCGGGTCGTAGGGCAGCTTCTTGAACAGGTGCTCGTTGGCGGCATGCGTCGTGTTCGTGGTGATCAGCACCGTGTAGCCGTCGGCCGGCGCCTTGGCGACTTGCTGCGACGCGATGAAACCGCTCGCGCCAGCCTTGTTGTCGATCACGACCGCCTGCTTGGTTTCGGCCGTGATGCTGTTGCCCAGCGCACGCGCGATCTGGTCGGTGGCGGTGCCGGCCGCAAAGGGCACGACGAAGGTGATCGGTTTCTCGGGGAAGGCCTGTTGCGCGTGGGCGAGCAGCGGTGCGAGCGCGAGTGCGGCCGCAGAGAGGGTCAGGGAACGTCTTTTCATTGGGTGTTGTCTCCGGATGGATGGGTCGTTGAAAAATCGGAAAGCAAAAGGGGTCGGCCGCTAAGGCCCGGCAAGCAACGGCTCGAGCGCGCGCGGCATCCGCACGGGCATGTCGAGCAGCAGGAACGCAAGTGCCTTGCCGTGCGCATCGAGGTTCAGCGCGTCGTTGACGCCGCCGTCGAGCACCGCGTCGAGCACGAAGTTCATGGCATACAGCCGAGGCAGGAGAAAGCGCTGCACACGCGCCGGCGCGCGATGCCTGAACTGCGCCGCTACGCGCTCGGGCGTGAGCTGCTCGGCCAGAACGGGATAGAGCGCCGGATGCCAGGCGATCACGCTGATGTTGGAGCGGTCGCCCTTGTCGCCGGTGCGGCCGTGCGCGGCGCGGTAGAGCGGCACGTCGATGGTGCCGGTGTCGGCATTGGCGTTGGTGTTCATCCGAGCTCCTTCGCGCCGAGCAGTTCGAAGCGCACCGGCACCGCGTCCCGCGGCACCAGGCACGACAGGGTATTGAGCCGCGGCGTGAGCGCGGTGCGCACGCCGCCGCCGCCCGCGGGCCCGCAGGTGTAGAGCGCCATCACCTCGCGCGCGAGCCGCTCGGCCTGTGCACGCTCGGCATGCGCCGCCGCCACGCGCAGGCGCACGTCGCGCAGCCCGGCATCAGGTGTGTCGGCGAGCATGCGTCCGGCATCGTCGCCAAGGATGCTGAGCGCACCGATCAGGTCGACGCGCAGCGTGAGCCCGCCCAGGCGCGCGCGCAGCACCTCGGCCGCGAGACGGGCGCGGGCTTCTGCGCGCGGGCCGGCATAGGAGATTTCGCCCTCAGCGAGCCAGCCGCCTTCGTGGCAGACATTGACCTTGAAATGGCTTGGCCGCGCATGCCCGCGCACGCCCGAGAGCGCCACGCGGCCGAGTGGCAGCGGCGCCACCTCGGCGTCGGCAATGTCGGCCACCACGTCGGGCGTGAGATAGGCGCTCGGGTCGTGCACTTCGTAGAGCAGCTGCTCCTTCACGGTAGCCTCGCTCACGAGGCCGCCGGTGCCATCGGCCTTGCCGATGGTGCAGTGGCCGTCGGCATCGATCTCGGCGATCGGAAAGCCCACGCGCTCGAGGTCCGGCACGTCCTTGAAGCCCGGGTCGGCGAAGTAGCCGCCGCAGACCTGCGCGCCGCATTCCAGCAGATGCCCCGCCATGGTGGCGCGGCCGAGCCGGTCCCAGTCGTCGGCGCGCCAGCCGAAGTACGACATGGCGGGCCCCACCGCGAGCGATGGATCGGCCACGCGGCCGCACACCACGATCTGCGCGCCGGCGTCGAGCGCGGCGGCGATCGGCTCGGCGCCGATGTAGGCGTTGGCACTGACGATGCGCAGCCCGTCGAGCTGCGCGCCGAGCGCGTCGTGCAGCAGCGTACGCTGCGCGGGGCCCGAAAGATCGTCGCCCTCCACCACCGCGATGCGCGGTGCGTCGGCGCCGAGTTCGCGCGCCATGCGGGCGATGTGCCGGGCCGCGGCGCGCGGATTGGCCGCGCCGAAGTTGCTCACGATGCGGATGCCGTGCGCAAGGCAGCGCGCCAGCACGGGCCGCAGCATGGCGTCGATCAGCGGCTCGTAACCGGCTTCGGGATCGTCGCGCCGGCGCAGTTGCGCAAGCGCGAGCGTGCGCTCGGCCAACGTTTCGAAGATCAGGAAGGCGCGCTGCTGCCCAGGACCTGCCCGCAGCCGCGCGATCAGCGTATCGACCACCGGCCCCGCGGCATCGGTGCGGTCGCCGGAAAAACCGGCCGCGCAGCCGATCAGCAGGGGTGGCGGTGCATGAGCGTTCATCGAGGCCGACTGTAGGCAGCGGCCTTCGATCCGTGAAATTGAAAATTCAGATCAATTGATCTGCAATACAGATGAATCGCCATCCCGTCGGATGGGCCAATGAAAAAGCCCCGCTTTCGCGGGGCCTGATTCGCTGCGCAACCGCAGTGCTTACAGCGGCAGCGCTTCGCCACGCGCGGCAGCGCGGGCTGCGGCACGCACCACCGCGGGGTCGACCGCACCGGCGGCCACATAGGTCATGCCGGCGGATGCCGCTTCGGAAAAAGCGTCAGGGCTGTGCGCGGCGGCCACGGCTTCTGCACGGACCTGGTCACGGCTGCGCTGCGACACGGGCGACTGCGCCACGCTGGCATTCGCGCCTTCGGCGTACGGGTCGGCGCTGTGGGCAGCGGCGATGGCCTGGCTGGCCACGTCGGCACGGCTTTCGGCAGTGGTCAGGCGATGCACGCCTTCATAGGTTTCGGCATGGGCGGCACCGGTGGCGGCAACGAGGGCGACGGCGACGGCGGAGAGGAGCTTGGAGACGGTCATTTCGATTTCCTTGGTTCAATGGTTTCACTTCGGGACGTGTCGAACCGGTCTTGGGTGGGAAGCCGTCCTTTCGAAAGGACAGCCGCCGCGCTCGGGGGCCTTGTTCAGCCGGGCCAGCCTGGTGGCCGGTCCGTGGGATCAATTGTGCGCCGGCAACCCCCGTGGAAACCCTGTGCAAAAGGAACCGCGGCGTTCACGCCATGGAAACAATGCATGCGCTCACAAGCGGTCGCCAGGCGGGCCTCAGGCGGCCAGCTCCTCCACGCGCAGCGCGGTGGGTTCCCCTGCCACCGCCGGGTGCAATGCCAACGCATGCGACACCAGGTCGAGCTCGCGCTGCGGCATCGGCTGCGTCACCACCAGCAGTTGCGGCGTGTCGGCGACCTCGGCCGCCGCCAGCCGGAGCTCGCGCACGGGCACCTGTCTCGCCGCCAGCCAGCCCGACAGCGCTTCGATTGCCTGGGCCTCGCGCAGTGGCACTCGCAGGTAGTGCGCCGTGCGCACCTCGGCACGCGGCAGCACCGGCAACGCGCGCATCGCGTGGGCATGAAAGCCCAGGTGCGGCACGCGCTGCGCCGCCCGCGTGCCATCGAGCCGCGCCACGTCCACCAGGTCGGCGATCACGGCCGAGGCGGTCTGCTCCGAGCCCGCGCCGGCCCCGCAGTACAGGGTCGGGCCGGCCGCGTCGCCCTTGACCACCACCCCGTTCATCACGCCGTTCACATGCGCCATCGGATGCGAAGCGGGCACCAGCGCGGGCTGCACGCGCAGTTCGAGCCCCGCGTCGGCAAGGCGCGCCAGCGCCAGCAGCTTGATGCGGTAGCCCAACTGCTCGGCGCAGGCCATGTCGATGCGCTGCAGCGCCGTGATGCCCTGCACTTCCACGTCCGCCAGTTGCACGGCGCTGCCGAAGGCATTGGCCGCGAGCAGCGTGAGCTTGTGCGCGGCATCGATGCCCTCGATGTCGAAGGTCGGATCGGCCTCCGCGTAGCCGAGCGCCTGGGCCTCGGCGAGCGCGGCCGCGAAGTCGAGCCCCGCGTCGCGCATCCGGCTCAGGATGAAGTTGGTGGTGCCGTTGACGATGCCCGCCACCCATTCGATGCGGTTGGCCGCAAGCCCCTCGCGCAGCGCCTTGACGATCGGGATGCTTCCCGCCACCGCGCCTTCGTAGGCCACTGCCACGCCCTGGCGCCGGGCGGCGGCGAAGATCTCGGCGCCATGTACCGCGAGCAGCGCCTTGTTGGCCGTGACCACGTGCTTGCCGTGCGCGATCGCGGCCAGCACCCAGTCGCGTGCCGCGCCCGTGCCGCCGGCCACTTCGACCACCACGTCGACCTCGGGATGCGTCGCGACGCGCAGCGCGTCGTCGGTGAGCGGCACCTCGCCGGCCACCGAAGCCGCACGCGCCAGGTTGCGCGCGGCCACCAGCACCAGTTCGATGGGCCGGCCTGCGCGGGCCGCGATCTCGGCCTGGTTGCGCAGCAGCACGCGCAGGGTGCCCGCGCCCACGGTGCCGATGCCGATCATCCCGACGCGCAGCGCGCGGATGGCCGCGGGGCGGCCGGGCAAGGACTCGAGGGACTGGACTGGATCGCGGTACATGGAAACCTCCGGATGAAAAACGAAAAACCCAGCTGCCAGAGCTGGGTTTCATTCATTCGGGGGAAGAGCGATACACCAGGTGGCTGCCGAAACGGCCACCTGCGCGTGCTCAGGTGGCCGCGGTGGTAATGGTGCGAATCATTCGTGCAGCAGCAGCGATCCCGGCCCCGCCGGTGCGCGCGAACGCGAACGGCAGCAGCGTGCGCGCCGAGGCGGCAGCGCAGGCGTTGGCAGAGATGAGATGGCACGACATGAGCGCCGCAGTGTACAGGAGCCCCGTGCCGAGCCCGCGCCCTGCCTTCGGCGATATGCGCAGCAGGCCTACAGCCCGGCGATGCAGCCCGGCCTACGCTTAAACCACAGAACTACATTGCCCAGGAGGCCGCACCATGAAGAACTTCGTCCTAGAACCCAGCATGCGGGCAGCCATCGGGGGCGCCTTCTATCCCTCGGGTTACTCGATGGTCATGTTTCCGGACTCGGAAGATGCGAACCGCATCGGCCACCGCCTCATCGAAAAAGGCGTGAGCGGCGACGAGATCTACCTGATCCCCGCCGAGACCGTGCTCACGGAAATCACGCCCACGGCGTCGGATTCGGACGACCCGCTGCCGTCCGCGGGCACCGATGCCGCGACCGTGCGCGCCTACACCAAGCTTGCCCGCGAAGGCCACACCGGTCTGCTCGTAAAGACGAAGAACGAAGAGGAAGCCAACCGCCTGATGGAAGAAGTGCGCACCGTGCCCTACTCCATCGCGCAACGCTACCGCATGCTGGTCATCGAGGATCTCTGAGCCGGGCGGCTCAGGCTGGCTGCGGGTCTGCACGCCGCACCACGTCGCGCGCCATGGCCTGGGCCAGTTCATGCTCCCCGAGAAAAACCGTGGCGGACGTTTCTTGCGACAGGAGCCGTGCCTCTTCCTCGTTGTGGCTGCGAACCACGGTCTCGATGGCGGGGTTCAGCGTGCGCGCCGTCTCCATCATCTGCCGCACGTTCATCGCGTCGGCCACGGCCACCACGAGCACGCGCGCCCTGGCGATGTGCGCCTGGATGAGCACCGCCGGATCGGCCGCGTCGCCCCACACGGCCGCCACGCCGGCCGCGCGCAGCTGGCCTACGAGTTCTCGGTTCTGCTCGGCCACCACGTAGGGAATGTCGTGCGCCGCCAGTTCGGCCGCGATGCGCCGGCCGACGCGGCCGTAGCCGACGAGCACGACCTGCCTCGACAGGAAGCGCGCCTCCGTGCTCATCGGCAGTTCGGCCAGCGGATGGTCACGCGCTTCGAGCCCGCGCACCAGCGCAAAGCGCCTGTGCAGCCATTCCTGCAGTGGCGCGATCAGGCTGAACCAGAGCGGGTTGGTGGCGATCGAGATCAGTGCGCCCGCCAGGATCAGGCTTTGCCCCTCGCTCGGCAGCAGGCCAAGCGAGAAGCCCAGCCCCGCGAGGATGAACGAGAACTCGCCGATCTGGGCCAAGCTCGCGCTGACCGTGAGCGCGGTGCCGAGCGGATAGCGCATCGCGAGCACCAGCGCGCAGGCGGCGAGCGACTTGCCGAGCACGATCACCGCCACCACCGCGAGCACCTGCAGGGGCCGCTCGAGGAGCACCCACGGATCGAACAGCATGCCCACCGAGACGAAGAACAGCACCGCGAACGCATCGCGCAGCGGCAGCGATTCCTGCGCCGCGCGGTGGCTGAATTCGGATTCGCGCATCACCATGCCCGCGAAGAAGGCGCCGAGCGCGAACGACACGCCGAACAGTGCCGCCGAGGCGAAGGCGATGCTGACCGCGGCGGCGATCACGCACAGCGTGAACAGCTCGCGCGAGCCGGTGCGCGTGACCTGCCAGAGGATCCACGGAAACACCCGCCGCCCCACGACCAGCATCAGCGCGACGAAGCCGCCCACCTGCAGCAGCGTGAGCCCCAGCGTCTGCCACAGCGGATCGCCCGCGCCATCGCCGGCCTGGCCGCCCATCACGCCCGCCAGCGGCGGCAGCAGCACAAGCACCAGCACCATGGCGAGGTCCTCGACCACGAGCCAGCCCACGGCGATGCGGCCGGTGAACGAGTCGAGGATGCCCAGGCTCTCGAGCGCGCGCAGCAGTACCACCGTGCTCGCCACCGACAGCGCCAGCCCGAAGACCAGCGCCGCGCCCCACGACCAGCCCCACCAGAGCGCGAGCGCGCCGCCGAGCAGCGTGGCCACCGTGATCTGCGCCAGTGCGCCGGGCAGCGCGATGCGGCGCACCGCGAGCAGGTCGTCGAGCGAGAAATGAAGGCCCACGCCGAACATCAGCAGCATCACGCCGATCTCGGCCAGTTGCGCCGCGATGGCACCGTCGGCCACGAACCCCGGCGTGAACGGCCCGATGATCACGCCCGCGAGCAGGTAGCCCACCAGGGCCGGCAGGCGCAGCCGCGCCGCGATGAAGCCGAGGACGAGCGCGAGCCCGAGGCCGGCGGCGATGGTGCTGATCAGGGAGACGCTGTGGGGCATGCGGCGATTGTGCACAGCGCGGGCCCCGCCCCGCGGCGCCGGGGCTTTTGCACTAGGGCGCGATGCGGCCGGCGTCCAACGGCTCGGGCGCCGGGACAGCGACGCGGCCGCGACTCAGTTCGGCATCGAGCCGCTCGGTATCGAGCTCGTGCGTCCAGCGCGCCACCACGAGCGTGGCGACGCCGTTGCCGATCAGGTTGGTCAGGGCGCGCGCCTCCGACATGAAGCGGTCGATGCCGAGGATCAGCGCCAGCCCCGCCACCGGCACGTCGCCCACCACCGACAGCGTCGCCGCAAGCACGATGAAGCCGCTGCCGGTCACGCCAGCCGCGGCTTTCGAGGTGACGAGCAGCACCGCAAGCAGCGTCATTTCCTGGCCCAGCGACAACGGTGCGTTCGTGGCCTGGGCGATGAACACCGCCGCCATCGTCAGATAGATCGAGGTGCCGTCGAGGTTGAACGAATAGCCCGCCGGCAGCACGAGCCCCACCGACGCCTTGCTCGCGCCGAGCTTCTCCATCTTCTTCATCATGCGCGGCAGCACCGTCTCGGACGACGAGGTGCCGAGCACGATCAGCAGTTCTTCGCGAATGTAGCGGATGAGTTTCCAGATGCCGAAGCCGTGCAGCCGCGCGATCAGCCCCAGCACCACGAAGATGAACAGCAGGCACGCCAGGTAGAAGGTGCCGATGAGCTTGCCGAGCGAGAACAGGCTGTCCGCGCCGTACTTGCCGATGGTGAAGGCCATGGCGCCGAAGACGCCGATCGGCGCCAGCTTCATGATGTAGTCGACGATGCCGAACAGCACCTGCGAGCCCTTCTCGATCACGTCGAACACCAACGTGCCGCGGCCGCCGAAGCGGTGCAGCGCAAAGCCGAACAGCAGCGCGATCAGCAACACCTGCAGGATCTCGCCCTTGGCGAAGGCATCGACCAACGTGGTCGGGATCACGTTGAGCAGAAAATCGACTGGCCCGGTCATCTTGCCCGGTCCGGCGACCGACGCCACAGCGGCCGCGTCGAGCGTGGCCGGATCGATGTTCATGCCCGCACCAGGGCGCAGCAGGTCGGACATCAGCAGCCCGAACACCAGCGCGATGGTGCTCACCACCTCGAAGTACAGGAGCGCGAGCCCGCCGGTGCGCCCCACCTTCTTCATGTCCTCCATGCCCGCGATGCCGACCACCACGGTGCAGAAGATGATCGGCGCGATGATCATCTTGATGAGCTTGATGAAGCCGTCGCCCAGTGGCTTCATCGCCTCGCCGAGCGCCGGATAAAAGTGCCCGAGCAGCACGCCGACGATCACCGCGGCAATCACCTGGACGTAGAGCGAACGGTAGAGCGCGGGCTTCGGGCCCGGCGCGAGGATCGTGTCAGCCATGGGTTCTCGTTGTCTCCGGGAGTAGCCAACGAAAAAACCCGCCGAAGCGGGTTTTCGTGGCGCAGGTGCCGAAGGGCACCGTCAGTGCATGTGCAGGCCGCCGTTGACCGAGAAGTCGGCCCCCGTCGAATAGCCGCCCTCGTCGGTGGCGAGCCACGAGATGATCGAGGCGATCTCGCTCGGCTCGCCGAGGCGCTTGACGGGAATCGTCGCGACGATCTTGTCGAGCACTTCCTGGCGGATGGCCTTGACCATGTCGGTGCCGATGTAGCCCGGGCTCACGGTGTTGACGGTGACGCCCTTGTTCGCGAGCTCCTGCGCCAGCGCCATCGTGAAGCCGTGCATGCCGGCCTTGGCGGCCGAATAGTTGGTCTGCCCGGCCTGGCCTTTGGCGCCGTTGACCGAGCTGATGTTGATAATGCGGCCCCAGCCCTTTTCGACCATGTCGCCGACCACCTGCTTGGTGACGTTGAACATGCTGTTGAGGTTGGTTTCGATCACCGCGCTCCAGTCCTCGGGCGTCATCTTGAGGAACATGCGGTCGCGCGTGATGCCAGCGTTGTTGACCAGCACGTCGATCGGGCCGTGCGCGGCCTTGGCGGCCGAGAAGGCCTCGACCGTGGATTGCCAGTCGCCGACGTTGCCGACCGATGCATGGAACTCGAAGCCGAGCGCTTTCTGTTCGGCCAGCCACTTGGCGTGGTCGCGCGTGGGGCCGCAGCCTGCGACGACCGTGAAGCCGTCCTTGTGGAGCCGCTGGCAGATGGCTGTTCCGATGCCACCCATGCCTCCGGTGACATATGCAACTTTCTTGCTCATGAGATTTCCTTGATGTGTGCGAAGCAAAAGCCTGAACGGCCGCCTTCACTCTAGCGAGTTTCAAGCCACCGAACTCTGAGGAAAACACTGAGCCTGGCTTGCAACCAGCTGTCACGGCGCGCCGCCTGCAACGATATTGCATCGCGGCTGCCGATTCATGCATAACCCGCCGCCGTCGAGGAAATCGAAAGTACGAAGATCAATCCGCCTGCACGCCTGCCGCCCGGATCACCTTGCCCCACTTCTCCGTCTCGGCTGCGAGGTGGCTGCGCAGCGATTCCGGCGTGACCTTGTCCATCGGCACGGCTTCGGTGCTGAGCTCGGCGAAACGGTGCTTGACCGCTTCGTCCTGCAGCGCGGCGCGCAGTGCCGTGTTGAGCTTTTCCATCACGGCCGGCGGCGTTCCCTTGGGCGCGTACACGCCGTGCCACACCTTCACGTCGAAGCCCTTGAGGCCCTGCTCGTCGAGCGTGGGAATGTTCGGCATGCTGGACAGCCGCTTCGGCGTGGTCACGCCGAACACCTTCACGCGGTTGCCGTCCTTGATGACGGGCGCGGTCTGCGTGGTCTGGTCGCACAGCAGGTCGACCTGCCCGCCCATCACGTCGTTGAGCGCCGGGCCCGCGCCCTTGTAGGGCACGGTGGTCAGCTGCACGCCGACCTGGTGCGCGAACAGCATGCCGCACAGCTGCGACACCGCGCCGATGCCGGCATTGGCCAGCGTGACCTTGTCCTTGTTGGTTTTGACGTAGGCCAGCAGCTCCTGGAAGTTGTTGGCCGGAAAGTCCTTGCGCGACAGCAGCGTCATCGGCACGTCCATCACCTGGCCCACGTACTCGAAGTCCTTCAGCGGATCGTAGGCGAGCTTCTTGTAGAGCGCGGGCGCGGTGGCCATGCCCATGTGGTGGATCAGGATGGTGTAGCCGTTGGGCGCAGCCCTGGCCACCCGCGCAGGTGCGATCGTGCCGCCGGCGCCGACCGTGTTCTCGACCACCACGGTCTGGCCGAGCGACTTGCCCATCGGGATCGCGAGCATGCGTGCCACCACGTCGGTGGGCCCGCCGGCCGAGTACGGCACGACCAGCGTAACCGGCTTGTCGGGCCAGGCGGCCTGCGCGAGCGCCGGCCCGGCATGAAAGGCAAGAATGCAGGCGCTCGCCGAAGCGGCGAACAGGGCCTTGAGGTTCCGGGTCTTCATCGTCGTCATGGTGGTCGTCTCCTTCTTGTGAAATGGGGATCGGTGGTTCAGGCGTGCGCCATCCCGAGCAGGCGTTCGGCCAGGCGCAGCACGGGCGCATCGACCATGCGGCCGTCGAGGCTCGCGACGCCGCCGCCCGAGGCGCCCACGGCCTGCACCACGCGGCGCGCCCAGGCGAGCTCGTCGGCGCTCGGGCCGAGCCCCGCCTGCACCGGCGCGACCTGGTCGGGGTGGATGCAGAGCTTGGCGCCGAAGCCGCCGCGCCGGGCGCGTGCCGTGTCCGCAGCCAGCCGCGTCGCATCGCGCCAGTCGGCCGTGACGCCGTCGATCGGCGCAGCCAACCCGGCGCGGCGCGAAGCCAGCACCAGCGCAAGGCGCACCGGCACCAGCTCGGCCTCGTCGGCATCGCAGGCCAGGCCGAGGTCGGCCTGGAAATCGAGGTGGCCGAAGGCCAGCCGCAGCACCCGGGGCGCGGCGGCGATTTCATCGGCCGCCGCGAGGCCCGCGGCCGACTCGACCAGCGGCACCAGCACGCCGCCGCCGCCAACCACCGCGGCCACACGCGCCAGGTCGGCTACGCGCTCGGCCTTGGGCACCACGATGCCGGCCACGAGACCCTGCGCGGCCAATGCACCGGCCTGCGCGCAGTCGTCTTCGTGCCAGGGCGTGCCGGGCGCGTTGATACGCAGCAGCACACGCCCGCGGGCATCGGATACCAGCGCGGCGAGCGAAGCCGCAAGGCCGTCGCGCGCGGACGCCTTGCGCTCGGGCGCGACCGCATCCTCCAGGTCGACGATCACCGCGCCCGCACCTGCGGCCAGCGCACGCGCGTGGCGCTCGGGACGGTCGGCCGGCACGAAGAGAAAAGTACGCGCCAGTGCGAGCGGCGCCGTGTTCGGGGTCACACCGCGCCCGCCTCGCGCAATGCCGCGATCTCGGCCTCGCCGCGGCCCAGGCTGCGCAGGATCGCTTCGGTGTGCTGGCCCACCGCCGGTATCGGGTCCATGCGGTAGTCGAAGGCACTCTGCCGCCCCGCCGGCAGCAGCGCCGGGATCTCGCCGGCCGGCGAGCCCACCTGGCGCCAGCGCTCGCGCGCCTGCAGTTGCGGATGGGCCCACAGCCCCGCCATCTCGTTCATGCGGGCATTGGCGATCTGCGCGGCATCGAGCCGCTCGACCACTTGCGCGGTGCCGAGCGACTCGAATACCGCCACGATGATCGCGCGCAGCGCCTCGCGGTTGTCGTTGCGGCGCGCGTTGCTGTCGAAGCGCGGGTCGCTCGCGAGCGCCGGCTGCAGCAGCACCTTCTCGCAGAACAGGCGCCACTCGCGCTCGTTCTGCAGGCCCAGCATCACCGTGCCGCCATCGCCCGCAGGAAACGGGCCGTAGGGATAGATGGTCGCGTGCGCGGCGGCGCTGCGCGGCGGCGGCGTCGCGCCTTCGTAGGCGTAGTACATCGGATAGCCCATCCACTCGGCGAGCGACTCGAGCATCGACACGTCGATGTGGGAACCCTCGCCGGTCCTGCCGCGCTGCAGTAGCGCCGCGAGGATGCCGGTGTAGGCGTACATGCCCGCCGCGATGTCGGCGATCGAATTGCCCGACTTGCAAGGATCGTCGGGCGTGCCGGTGACCGACAGGAAGCCCGCCTCGCTCTGGATCAGCAGGTCGTAGGCCTTCTTGTCGCGGTAGGGCCCGTCGTCGCCGTAGCCCGAGATGTCGCAGACGATGAGCCGCGGATGCCGTGCCCGCAGCGCCTCGGCGTCCAGGCCCATGCGCGCGGCCGCGCCGGGCGCCAGGTTCTGCACCAGCACGTCGGCGCCGGCGATCAGTTCCTGCAGCACCGCGAGCGCGGCGGGCTGCTTGAGATCGAGCGTGAGGCTCTCCTTCGAGCGATTGACCCAGACGAAATGCGAGGCCTGGCCGGCCACGCGCGCATCGTAGGCCCGCGCGAAGTCGCCGGCGCCCGGGCGCTCGACCTTGATGACGCGCGCGCCGAGGTCGGCGAGCTGGCGGGTGCAGAACGGCGCCGCGATGGCGTGCTCGAGCGAGACGACGGTGATGCCGTCGAGCGGTCTTGTCATGGGCTGGTTTCTCCGTGTCATTCGAGCACCGCCGTGGCCTGCATCGTGAGCCAGCCGTCGGCGTCCTCCCCCCACAACGCAAAGCGCTTGCCGTCCGCCTGCGCCGCGTCGGGCCTGCCGTGCACCCGGAACGGCGCGATGTCGAAGGTCGGGCGCACCGCGCGGAACTCGAAGCGCGCGAGCTGCGTGCCCGGCACATGGCGGCGCAGCAGGTCGACCAGCAGCGTGGCGATCAGCGGACCGTGCACGATCAGGCCCGGGTAGCCCTCGACCTCGGTGACGTAGCGGCGGTCGTAGTGGATGCGGTGGCCGTTGAAGGTGAGCGCCGAATAGCGGAACAGCAGCACGTCGTCGGGCACGATGTCGCGGCTGAAGGCGGTGTCCCGGGGCGCGGGCTTGGGCGGCGGAACCGGCTCGCCGGGTTCGGCCG
Organism: Variovorax sp. Soil_C_39; assembly: GCF_057656815.1. Lineage (NCBI taxonomy): Bacteria > Pseudomonadati > Pseudomonadota > Betaproteobacteria > Burkholderiales > Comamonadaceae > Variovorax > Variovorax sp. Soil_C_39. The sequence goes on along the minus strand of NZ_JBDGJQ010000002.1, from coordinate 122,438 downwards.
CGGCGCGGTAGACGATGTCGTGCTCCTCGGTCAGCGCCAGGCCGCGCGCGTTGTGTACCTCGTGGCGCACGAGCACGAACACCAGCGCCCCCGTGCGGCCCGCCTTGTGCGTGACCGAGACGATGCGCGAACGGCGCTCGGCCCGGTCGCCGACGCGCAGCGGGTTGCCGGCTTCCCACGCCAGCCGGCCGCCTGCCCACATGCGGCGCGGCAGCGGCACCGGCGGCAGGAAGCCGCCGCGCCGGGCGTGGCCGTCGTCGCCGAGCTCCGACTGGCGATGATGCGGCAGAAAGTAGAGCCAATGCCAGAGCGCGGGCAACGGCGTGCCAGCCGACGGCGGCGGGTCGTCGCGGTCGAGCGTGGCACAGAGCGCGCGAACAGGCGCGGCGGTGATCTCGTCGGCGAGCGTTTCGCTGCGGCCCTCCCAGGCCTGGAGCGTTGCGAGCGTCTCGGCGTCGATCGATGCAGTGGGGTTGTTGTCGTGGTTCGAACGAGGCATGGCGGGTGTTGTTGGTTTCTTCAATCGACTGCCGCGCCCGACGCCTTCACGATCCGCGCCCACTTGGCGAGATCGGCCTGCAGCAGCGCCGCGAACTGGTCGGGCGACGTCGGCGGTGCGATCTCGACGCCCTGTTGTTCGAGCTTGTCGCGCAGGTCCTGCGCGTCCAGCGCCTTTCGCGTGGCTTCCTGCAGCGTGGCCAGCACGTCGGGCGGCACACCCGCAGGCGCGAACAGGCCGATCCAGAGCGTGCCGCTGTAGCCCGGCACCGCCTCGGCGATGGTGGGCACCTCGGGCAGCACGGCCGAGCGACGGTCGCCGCTCACCGCCAGCGCGCGCAGCTTGCCGGCCTTGATGTGGGCCAGCGCCGAAGGCAGGCTCGCGAACACGATCGGCAATTGCCCGCCGAGCACGTCGTTGAGCGCGGGCGCGACGCCCTTGTACGGCACGTGCTGCAGCGAGATGCCGGCCATGCTGTTGAGCATTTCGCCGAGCAGGTGGTTGAGCGTGCCGTTGCCGGCCGAGGCGTACTGGTAGGCCGCGCCCTTCGTGCGCGCGAGCCTCAGGAATTCGCCGAGGTCTTTGGCCGGGAACGAGGGATGGACCAGCAGCACGTTGGGCACTGCGCCGATCAGGCCGACGGGCCTGAAATCCGTCACCGGGTCGAAGCCCGGGCTCTTGTAGAGCGCCGGGTTGATCGCCTGGCTGCTGCTGATGGTCATGAGCAGCGTGTGGCCGTCCTTCGGCGCCTTCGCGACCAACTGCGTGCCGATGTTGCCGCCCGCGCCGGGGCGGTTGTCGACCACCACGCTGGCGTTGTTCTTCATCACCTCGCCAAGCTTCTGGCCCACGAGCCGGCCGACGATGTCGTTGGTGCCGCCCGCGGCCTGCGGCACGACGAGCGTGACGGGGCGAGACGGATAATTTTCAGCGTGCGCGGGGCCGAACGGCAGCAGCGCGGTCGCGGCGGCGGTGGTCAACGCCAATGCCACGCAGGCGAGCGGGCGTCGTAGCGCAAGGGGTGTGGTTGTCTCCATGCCCGCATGGTGTTCGCCGCCGGCGCCCCGTGCAATCTGCGAATTCGGAACCCAGCCTTCCATGGTTCCGAAGGCTCGGGGTCTACCATCGCCCCCATGCTCTTCGACCTGACCGACCTGCGCCTGTTCGTGGCCGCGGCCGAACTCGGCAACCTCACGCGCGCTGCCGAGCGCCAGCACCTGTCGCTGGCGGCCGCGAGCGCGCGCATCAAGGCGCTCGAAACCCAGGCCGGCCTGCAGCTGCTGCAGCGCGAAGCACGTGGCGTGCGCCTGCTGCCGCCGGGCGAAGCCTTCTTACACCATGCGCGGCTGGTGCTGCACCAGACGGAACAGTTGCGCGCCGACCTGCTCGAATACGGCGGCGGCCTGCGCGGCCATCTGCGCGTGTTCGCCAACACCACGGCGGTGACAGATTTTCTGCCCGAGATCCTGCCCGGCTTTCTGGCGCGCAATCCGCGCATCAACATCGACCTTCAGGAAAAACCGAATGCTCAGATTCCGCGCGGTGTGCTCGACGGCCGTGCCGACATCGGCATCGTCGCCGGCCGCGTCGACACGCTGGGCCTCGAGGCGATCCACTTCAGCACCGACCGGCTGGTGCTCGCGACCTCGCGCAAGCACCGCTTCGCGAAGCGCCGCAGGATCTCGTTCGCCGAGACGCTCGAGGAAGATGCGATCGGCATGCAGCAAGGCAGCACGCTGCAGGCCTTTCTTTCGCAGATCACCGACAACCTCGGCAAGCGGCAGAAACTGCGCATCCAGCTCGGCAGTTTCGACGCCATGTGCCGGATGATCGGCAGCGGCGTGGGCATCGGCGTGGTGCCCGAGTCGGCCGCACGGCGCAACTGCGAGAGCATGCAGCTGGCGCTGATCGAGCTCAGCGATACCTGGTGCGTGCGGGAGCGCTACCTGCTGGTGCGCGACCGGGCGGCGCTGCCGATCTATGCGCAGGCGCTGGTCGAGACACTGTGCCGGCACTATGTCGACGAGCCGCCCGCCGCCACGGCCTGAGCGCCGCGCCTGTTTCTCGCCAAAACAAGGACTTGCGGGCGACTTGTGCGGAAGTCAGCGCCGTCCCCAGTTTCCGTGGACAACTTTGGGGATAACTGATGTTCTTCCTTGTAAACGTTATCTAAGCTGTTGTTTTACAAAGGGAATAATCAGTTTGCTCAATTTTTGAGCGGTGCACAAGATGGTCTCGGAGCGGGACGCGCGTTCAGGGCGTGTGCCCAGGCCGCCGGGTACTCCCCTGCGCGAATGTCCCCCGCCGCAGGCCGGGGGACATTCGCGGAGAAAGGTACCCCGTCGGCGGGATCGCGCCCTGAAAGCAGCGCCCCGCCGAAACGCTAGCGCTCGATCGTCAGCGCCACGCCCATGCCACCGCCGATGCACAGCGACGCGATGCCCTTCTTCGCGTTCTGGCGCTGCATCTCGTGCAGCAGCGTCACCAAGATGCGGCAACCCGACGCGCCGATCGGATGACCGATGGCGATGGCGCCGCCGTTCACGTTGACCTTGTTCACGTCCCAGCCCATTTCCTTGTTCACCGCGCAGGCCTGTGCGGCAAAGGCTTCGTTGATCTCGAGCAGGTCGAGGTCGGCGGCCTTCCAGCCGGCGCGCTGCAGCGCCTTGGTCGAGGCGGGCACAGGGCCCATGCCCATGATGGCCGGGTCGAGTCCGGCCGTGGCGTAGCTCGCGATGCGGCCCAGCGGCTTGAGGCCGAGCGCGGCCGCCTTCTTGGCCGTCATCACCATCACCGCAGCAGCGCCGTCGTTCAGGCCCGACGCATTGCCCGCGGTCACGCCGCCGGCCTTGTCGAACGCGGGGCGCAGTCCGGCGAGGCCTTCGGCGCTGGTCTTGCGGTTGATGAACTCGTCCTGGTCGAAGACCAGCGGATCGCCCTTGCGCTGCGGAATGCTCACCGGCACGATCTCGTCCTTGAACTTGCCGGCATCCTGCGCGGCCGCGGCCTTGGTCTGGCTGCCGAGGGCCAGCTCGTCCTGCGCCGCACGGTCGATGCCGAACTTCTTGGCCACGTTCTCGGCCGTGATGCCCATGTGGTACTGGTTGTAGACGTCCCACAGGCCGTCGACGATCATCGTGTCGACCAGCTTCCAGTCGCCCATGCGCTGGCCGTTGCGCGAATTGGGCAGCACGTGCGGCGCCATGCTCATGTTCTCCTGGCCGCCGGCGATCACGATCTCGCTGTCGCCCGTGGCCACGGCCTGCGCCGCGAGCATCACGGCCTTCAGGCCCGAGCCGCAGACGGCGTTGATGGTGAGCGCTGGGGTTTCCTTCGCGCCGCCGCTCTTGAGCCATGCCTGGCGCGCCGGGTTCTGCCCAGCGCCCGCCGCCAGCACCTGGCCCATGATCGCCTCGCCGACCTGCTCGGGCGTGAGCTTGGCGCGCGCGATCACTTCCTTGATGACGAGGGCGCCCAGCTCGGTGGCCGCAATGCCGGCCAACGAGCCGCCGAACTTGCCGACCGGCGTGCGTGCAGCCGAAACGATGACGATGTCTTCCATTTGGGTTCTCTCCGTTGATGTGTGATTTGGAAGGGTGCGGGCGAAGATCAGGCGCGAGCCTTCACGTAGCGCCCGGGCGCCGGCTCGATCGCCTTGTAGGCCTTGCCGTTGCCATAGGCCTTGGGCGCGGCAACCTGTTTGCCGCCGTGGCCCTTGAGCCATTGTGCCCAGTCGGTCCACCAGCTTCCGGGCTGCTCCTTGGCGCCGGCGAGCCATTCGGCCTGGGTCTTGGGAAACTTGCCGTCTTCGCGCAACCAGTGGCTGCGCTTCTTCTTGGCGGGCGGGTTGATCACGCCGGCGATGTGGCCCGAAGCGCCCATCACGAAGCGCTTCTTGCCCGGCAGCAGCTGCGTGGAGGCATAGGCGCCGCCGATCGGCACGATGTGGTCCTCGCGCGAGCCGTAGATGTAGGCCGGGATGTCGATGCGGCCGAGGTCGATCTTCTCGCCGCAGACCGTGAGTGCACCGGGCTTGGCGAGCTTGTTCTCGTGATAAGTGTTGCGCAGGTACCAGGTGTAGAACGGCCCCGGCAGGTTGGTGGCGTCGCTGTTCCAGTAGAGCAGGTCGAACGGCGGCGGCGTCTCGCCCTTGAGGTAGTTGCCGACCACGTAGTTCCAGACCAGGTCGTTCGGCCGCAGGAAGCTGAAGGTCGAGGCCAGGTCCGTGCCGGGCAGCAGGCCGCCCTTGCCGAGCTGCATCTCGCGGTACTTGACCATCGGCTCGTCCACGAAGATGTCGAGGATGCCGGTGTCGCTGAAGTCGAGGAAGGTCGTCAGCAGCGTGAGCGACGCAGCCGGCTTCTCGCCGCGCGCCGCGAGCACCGCGAGCGCGGTGCTCAGGATCGTGCCGCCGACGCAGAAGCCGAGCGCATTGATCTGCTTGCTCGCGCCGATCTCCTGCACCACGTGGATTGCCTTGATCGCCGCCTGCTCGATGTAGTCGTCCCAGGTGGCATGGGCGAGCGACTCGTCGGGGTTGCGCCAGCTCACGACGAACACGCGATGCCCCTGCTCGTTGGCATAGCGGATCAGCGAGTTCTCGGGCTGCAGGTCGAGGATGTAGAACTTGTTGATGCACGGCGGCACCAGCAGGAACGGCCGCTCGTGCACCTTGGCCGTGAGCGGCTTGTACTCGAGCAGCTGGAACAGCTCGTTCTCGAACACCACCGCGCCCTCGGTCGTCGCGACGTTGCGGCCGACCTCGAAGGCGCTTTCATCGGTCATGCTCAGGTGGCCCTGCTTCACGTCGTGCAGCAGGTTCTGGATGCCGCGCGCAATGCTCTCGCCGCGCGTGTCGATGGCCTTCTTCTGGGCTTCGGGGTTGAGTGCGAGCGAATTGCTCGGCGACGCAGCGGCCATCCATTGCTCGACCGCGAAGCGCAGGCGCGAGCGGGTCTTCTCGTCGGCCTCGACCGCCTCGGCCATGCGCAGCAGGGTGCGGCCGTTGAGCAGGTACACCGCGGCCGCAAAGGACGACAGCGGATTGCTGCCCCAGGCCTCGCCGGCGAAGCGCCGGTCGCCCTCGGGCCGCGCCTCCAGGCCCTTGCGCCAAAGCTCGTTCGCCTCGGCAACGTAGTCCTGCTGAATCGCCTGCAGCTTCTCGGGCGGCACGGACAGGCGCGGCATCTCGGGCATCTGCGGCATGCCGGGCATCTCGGGCATCGGCGGCAACTGCCAAAGCGGCTTGCCGGCAAAGGCTGCGGGTGTCTGCCCGGCCGCCTGCTGGAACGCCTGCATGGCCTGGGCCCAGCCGTCTGAAAACGCCTTCTGGAGCGGTGCGAATGCCTCTGCCCCCGTTGCTTGTTGCTTTGTCATGTCTTCGGGTCCTCGCCTGAATCGATACGGATGGCTTGCGCGTTTTGAGTATCCTGCATTTCCCGAGGCCTCCGAAGCGGCGGCCTTCCACTTACCTGCTGAAACCTGCTGTGTTCATCCACCTGATCGTGATCGGCTGGCTCTACGTCGTCGTGATGATGGCCGTGGCCGAGGCCACCAACACCACGGGCACCGTGCTGGGTGCCATCTTCACATTTCTTTTGTACGGATTGGCGCCCGTGGCACTGGTGGTTTACCTGATGGGCGCGCCGGCGCGGCGGCGCGCGATCAAGCAGCGCGAGGCCGAGGCCCAGGAAGCTGCTCGGCAGGCCGCGGCGGCCGAGAAGGCGGCCGCGCTGGCTTCAGCGCTTCCAGACCAGGGCAGCGAAGCGCCCGCTGACGCCGTCGCGCCGGTGCGAAAAGAACCGTGAGGGATTGCCGACCGTGCACCACTCGGCGCTGCCGTCGTTGCCATGCAGTTGCACCAGGCCCACTGCGCGCAACCGCTGGCGCGCCAGCGACGGCAGGTCGGCCAGCCATTTGCCGGGCGCTGCCGCGGGTGCGAAGCAGGCTGCCGCCTCAGGGGCATGCGCCTCGAAAGCGGCCTTGACCTCGGCCCCGACCTCGAAGGCCGTGGGGCCGATGCAGGGCCCGAGCCAGGCCATCAGCTCGCCGGCCGGCGCGTCGAACCCTGCGACCGTGCGCTCCAGCACGCCCTCAGCGAGCCCACGCCAGCCCGCATGCGCGGCCGCCACGCGCCGGCCGGCCCTGTCGGTGAACAGCACCGGCAGGCAGTCGGCCACCATGATCGTGCAGGCCACGCCGGCCGCAGTGGTGGTGGCAGCATCGGCCGCCATGCCGTCGGGGTAAGGCTGGGCGCCATCGAGCATCGCCACCCCGGTGCCGTGCACCTGCTGCAGGAACACCGGCCGCGCACCGTCCAGCGCCTGCGCCAGCCGGGCCCGATTGGTCGCCACGTCGGCTGGGGCATCGCCCACGTGGTCGCCGAGGTTGAGGCTTTCGTAGCGCCCTGCCGACACCCCGCCGTCCCGCGTCGTGCACAGCGCCTGCACATTCGGCGGCGCCGGCCAGTCGGGCACGAGCCACTCCGGCTCGGGTGCGTTCACTGGTGCACCCTTGGCGCTACGCGCCTTCCCGCCAAGCGGGAGCGAGCTTGCTTGGGGCGGCCCGGCGCGGCGCTCATGCCTCGGCGTCTGGAGCCTGCGAGGGCTGCGCGCGCTGGAACGCGTCGAGCGCCATGCAGGCCTCGAACGCGGCCATGGTGCGCGGCAGGCCGCTGAAGTCGCAATCGAAGCGCCTGCCGTTGAAGATCTGCGGCACCAGGCAGCAGTCGGCCAACGTGGGCGTGTGGCCGTAGCAGAAGGTGCTGTCCGGGTGCTGCGCGAGCTGCCGCTCGAACGCCAGCATGCCTTCGCGCACCCAGTGGCGATACCACGCGTTCTTGGCCGCGTCGTCGAGCTTCAGGTCTTTCACGAGGTACTTGAGCACGCGCAGGTTGTTGAGCGGATGGATCTCGCAGGCGATCGACTGCGCCAGTGCACGCACATGCGCCCGTCCCACCGGGTCGGTTGGCAGCAGCGGCGGCTCGGGATGCGTCTCGTCGAGGTATTCGATGATTGCCATCGACTGCGAGAAGCGCTCGCCCTCGTCCTCGAGCAGCGGCACCAGCATGTCGGGCGAGATGGCCGAGAACGGGCCCGAGCGGTGGTCGCCGCGCGCGATGTGGACGGGGATGTACTCGAAGTCCAGGCCCTTGAGGTTCAGCGCGATGCGCACGCGGAACGATGCGGAGGAACGGAAGTAGTTGTGCAGCTTCATCATGCCGTGAGCATAGCGCCGGGCGGCGCAGAGCGGCGGCGCGGGCCTGCCTCTGGCACACTGCCGTTTTCCCAGATTTTTCGCTGAAAAGGACAGACGCAATGGCTTCCGAGTTTGTTTTCGCCCCGCCCGCGACGGTTTCGGTTCCGGTGGTCGGGCAGACGGCCCGCTTTCCGGTGCACCGCATCTATTGCGTGGGCCGCAACTACGAGGACCACGCGAAGGAAATGGGCTTCACCGGCCGCGAACCGCCCTTCTTCTTCATGAAGCCGGCCGATGCCGCGGTCGTGGTCGAAGACGGCCAGACCGGCACCATCGCCTACCCCGCGCTGACGAAAAACCTGCACCACGAGATCGAGCTCGTGGTGGCGATCGGCACGGGCGGGCGCAACATCCTGGCCGCCGACGCGCACAAGCACATCTACGGCTACGCCGTGGGCCTCGACATGACGCGCCGCGACCTGCAGGGCGAGATGAAGAAGCAGGGCCGCCCCTGGGACATCGGCAAGGGCTTCGAGCAGAGCGCGCCCATCGGCCCGATCGTGCCGGTGGCCCAGGCCGGCGACGCCGAGAAGGCCGAGATCTCGTTGCAGGTCAACGGCACCGACCGCCAGCGCAGCACGGTCGCCAAGCTGATCTGGAACGTGGCCGAAACCATCGAGCACCTCTCGGCCGCCTGGGATCTCCAGCCCGGCGACCTGATCTTCACCGGCACGCCCGAAGGCGTGGCGGCGGTGGTGGCGGGCGACACGCTGGTGGGCGAAGTGGCGGGGCTGCCCAAGCTCACGGTCAAGGTCGTCTGAACCCGACGGTCGGCCTCGCATGATCCTGCGCGTACCCATCAAGCACTGCAAGAACTGCGGCACCGCGGTGGTCTACCGCGTCCCCGACGACGGCGACACCAAGGAGCGCGCCGTCTGCCCGGCCTGCAGCACCATCCACTACGAGAACCCGCTCAACGTGGTGGGCACCATTCCCGTGCTCGGCGACAAGGTGCTGCTGTGCAAGCGCAACATCGAGCCGCGCTGGGGCAAGTGGACCCTGCCCGCGGGTTTCATGGAACTCGGCGAGACCACGGCCCAGGGCGCGGCGCGCGAGACCGACGAGGAGGCCGGCGCCCACTACGAGATGGAAGGCTTGTTCGCGGTGATCAGCGTGGTGCGCGTGGGCCAGGTGCACATGTTCTACCGTGCCCGGCTGCTCGACGACCGCTTCGACCCGGGGCACGAGACCATCGAGGCGAAGCTCTTCACCGAGGAAGAGATTCCCTGGGAAGAGATCGCCTTCCGCACGGTGCGCGAGGCGCTCGAACACTATTTCGAGGATCGACGGCGCGGCAGTTTCGACCGCGTCCATGAACTCAGCATCGTCTGAGCCTCGGCATCGTTCAAGGGAGATAAAAAACAAATGTCGAAAAGAACCGTTCGCACCGGCGCCCTCCTCGGGCTCCTGCTCATCGCCGCCTCGGCGCGCGCCGAAGCCATCGGAGAGGTGGACACCGCGTTCAAGCTCATCGGCCCCGACCACAAGATCGTGGTCGAGGCCTACGACGACCCCAAGGTCAACGGCGTGACCTGCTACGTCTCGCGCGCCAAGACCGGCGGGATCTCAGGCGCTTTCGGGCTGGCCGAAGACACCTCCGACGCCTCGATCGCCTGCCGCCAGGTCGGTCCGGTGAGCATGCCGCAGCCCCTGCCCAAGCGCGAGGAAGTCTTCAGCGAGCGGCTGTCGATCCTGTTCAAGCGGCTGCGCGTGGTGCGCATGGTCGACCCGAAGCGCAACACGCTGGTCTATCTCACCTATTCCGAGCTCCTGATCGACGGTTCGCCGAAGAACAGCATCACCGCGGTGCCGATCGATCGCGGCACGCCGATTCCGCTCAAGTAGGCCGTCCCTCGGCGGCGCGTGCCGCCCCCCGCAGCAGGGCGACCAAGGCGGCTGGATCGGCCGGCACACGGTCGCCGCGCCACACCACGTGCTGGTCGGCACGGCACAGCACCAGGCGATGGCGGTAGGCGCGCGGAATTTCCCCGGCCTCGACGTCGAGCACCGACAGCGGCAGCCGCGCGGCATGCGCCGCCTGCGCGAGCGCCTGGACATCCGCGCGGCGGTCGAAGCGCAGCAGCGTGTAGCCGGGGCCGAAGGCGTCGTAAAGCGAGCGCCCGTCGCTCAGCCACAGATGCGGCGCGCGGCAGCCGGGCACGGTCGATGGCGTGAAGTCGCCCATGGTGTACGGGGGAGCCTCCTCGCCGTCCGCCACGATGATGGGCGAGCCCGTGTAGAAATAGCCGAAGTTGAGGCCGGCGCAGCAGAACTGCTGCACATTCAGCGCGTACGCCTCGCGCCCGACCTCCGCCCGCAGCGCGTCGCCTTCGAGGCCCGGCGCCTCGATGTCCGGCGGAACGGCGCGGCGCGCGCGAATCATCTTCTGCGCATGGTCCATCGCGAACTGCGAGACCTGCTCGGTGATCGGCTGGCGCTCGGCTTCGTAGGCGTCGAGGATGCGCTCGTCGGCCCAGCCTTGCACGCAGGCCGCGAGCAACCACGAGAGGTTGATCGCATCGGCGATGCCGGCGTTCATGCCATAGCCCGCATACGGTACCCACAGGTGTGCCGCGTCGCCGGCGATGAACACGCGGCGGTCTCGGAAGCGGTCCGCCACCAGGCGGCGGCCCACCCAGTCTTCCTTGCTGATCACCTCGTAGCGGAAGTCCTCGCCGACGCCGAGGATCTCGCGGATCGAGCGGTCGCGGTCCACCGAATCGAACTCGGGCTCGTCGGCATTCAGATGGTTGTGCACCAGCCAGGTCTCGTGCCCGTCGATCGCGAACATCGTGCCGCAGCGTCGCGGATTGACCGCGTAGCAGGACCAGGCCGGCTTGCCCGGAATCATCGCGCGCAGCTGCGGCGCGCGGATGTAGGTCGATTGCACGCGCTGGATCACGGGCGTGCCTTCCAGCTTGGCGCCCATGCGCTTGCGCACGCCCGAGCTGCCGCCGTCGCAGCCCACCAGGTAGCGGCAGCGGATGCGGCGTGTGTCGCCGCTGTCGAGGTCGGTGGCAAGGGCGGTGACGCCCTCCGCGTCCTGCTCGAAGCCGGTGAGCTGCGTGCGGTTGAGGAGCTTCACGTTCGGCAGCGCGGCCGTGTGCTCGAGCAGGATGGGCTCGAGGAAGAGCTGGTTGATGCGGTGTGGCGGCTCGGGCGTCGGCCACCAGGCGTCGGGCCCCTCGGTCTCCGTATGGCGGTCGCGCCGGCACGGGATGGGAATGCGCGTGAGCTCGATGCCCGTCGCGCTGGTGCGGAACACCACATCGTTCGGGTAGTCGGCCGGCAACCCCGCGTCGCGCAGCTTCTGCGCCACCCCCAGGCGGCGAAACTGCTCCATGGTGCGCGCCGCCACGTGGTTGCACTTGACGCTGGGCGGCTCGGCGTAGCGCCGCGTCTCCACCACGAGCACCTTCACGCCGCGCGAAGCCAGGTCCATGGCCAGCGTCAGGCCCACCGGGCCGGCGCCGACCACGAGCACGTCGGCCTTCAGTTCTTCCTTTTCCTGCATGTCGTGTCTTCAGTCCAGCTTGATGTTCGCGGCCTTGATGACCGCGGCCCATTTCTTCGTCTCCGCGCGGATGTAGTCGTCGAAGGCCTTCACCGTGCCGGGCGCGGGCTCCACGCCCAGGTTGCGCATGGCGGCCTGGATCTGCTCGTCCTTCAGCGCCGCGTTGATCTCCGCATTCAACCGCGCCACGATGGGCGTCGGCGTGTCGGCCGGCGCCACCACGCCGAACCACCCGGTGGAGTCGTAGCCGGGCAGGCCGGCCTCCGCCACCGTCGGCACGTCCGGCAGCATCGGCAGGCGCTGCGCACTGGTGACCGCGAAGGCAAGCAACTTGCCGGCCTTGATCTGCTGCAGCGCCGAAGGCAGGTCCACCACGGCCAGCGGGATCTGGCCCGCCAACGTGTCGACGGCCGCCGGCCCCGAGCCGCGGTAGGGCACCTCGACCAGCTTCACATCCGCCATCTGCGCGAAGAGCGCCGCCGAAAGGTGCATGGCCGTGCCGTTGCCTCCGTGGCCGACCGAGAGCTTGCCCGGCTGTGCGCGCGCCAGCGCGACCAGTTCGGCCTGCGTCTTCACGCCGATGGAGGGATGGCCCACGATCACGAAAGGGATGGCCGCCAGCAGGCCCACCGGCCTGAAGTCCTTCTGCACGTCGAAGGGCATCTGCGCATAGAGGCTGCTGTTGGCCGAGAGCGCACCGGCGGCGCCGACGCCCAGCGTGTAGCCGTCGCCCGGCGCCTTGGCGGCCAGGGTCAGTCCGACGTTGCCGCCCGCCCCGGGGCGGTTGTCCACCACGACCGGCTGCCCCAGCCTGTCGTTGAGCTTCGGCACCAGCATGCGCACCACGGCGTCGGCGCTGCCGCCCGGCGGGAAAGTCACGATCACACGAATGGGTTTCTGGGGGAAATCCGCAGGCGCCTGGGCGCGCGTGGGGCCGGCGAGCAGTGCGGTGGCCCCGGCCAGCAGGACCAGGGCGCGGGAAAGTGTCTTCATCGAGCTTCCTTGTGATGTCTCCGAAAACGGATTGAACGGCAGCGCCATTCATTCGTAAATCAATAAATTACGAACGAAATATGATGTGACCTGATGAATCCCGCGCCCAAGTTCAGCCCGACCATCCGCCAACTGCGCGCCTTCCTCGCGGTGCACCAGCTGCGCAAGCTCAGTGCAGCGGCGGAGAAGCTGTACGTCACGCAGTCAGCCGTCAGCATGCTGATCCGGCAACTCGAAGAGGGATTGGGCACGCGGCTCTTCGACCGCACCACCCGCTCGCTGCAGCCCACCGCCGCGGCCACCGACATGCTGCCGGCCGCCGAGCGCATCCTGCGTGACGTGGACTCGCTCTCGGCCGACTTCCGCGAGCTGGCGCAACTGCAGCGCGGCCGCATCTGCCTGGCGATCACGCCCACCCTCGCCGCCTTCCTGCTGCCGGCGGCGATCCGCGGTTTCGGCCAGGCGCATCCGGGCGTGCGGGTGGTGGTCGACGACTGCGCGCCGGACCAGTTCGTCTCGCGCGTCATCGGCGAGCATGTGGACTTCGGCATCGGCACGCCCGAGCGGCCGGGCGCCGAGGTCGAGACAGAGACGCTGATGCGCGACCACCTGAGCCTGGTGTGCGCTCGCGGCCACCCGCTGGCCGCGAGCGCCAAGCCGGTGCGCTGGGCCGACCTGGCAGGCCATCCAGTCATCACGATGCGCCCTGGCTACGGCATCCGGCCCCTGATCGACCGCACGGCCGCACAGGCCGGCGTCGCGCTCGACGTGGTCAACGAGGTCTCCTTCCTGTCGACTGCGCTTTGGATGACGGCCAGCGGCATGGGGCCGTCGATCATGCCCTCGGCATTCGCCAGGGCCGCAGGCGACGAGGCATTGGTGGTGCGCAGCCTGACGGCACCGCGCGTGTCGCGCGACGTCTTCGTGGTCACGAAGCGGGGCCGCTCGCTGTCGGCGGCGAGCCGCAGCTTCATCGAGACGCTGCGGCATTTACAAGTTTGCTAGCATGGCAACGGTGGCTCGCCCCGCGTGCCGACCGAAGGAACCCTCCGCAACGAACCCGTTCCAAGAGAGCCATGGACATCCAGACCCTTGTTTCCCGTACCGGCGCCGCAGTGCTCGTGGCCGCCGCCCTCGCCGCCTGCACCACGCCGCTGCCGCCGCCGCGCCCGGCCCCGACCACCCCGCCACCGGCTCCGCAGCCCCAGGCGCTGTTCATCCGGCCCGCGAGCGGCGCCATCATTGCGCGCTTCGACGGGGTGCGCAACAAGGGCCTCGACATCGCGGGCAATCTCGGCGACCCGATCGTCGCCTCGCGCGACGGGCGCGTGGTCTATGTGGGCAACGAACTGGCTGGCTACGGCAACATGGTGATCGTCAAGCACGACGAGACCTTCCTCTCGGCCTATGCGCACGTGCAGAACACCCTCGTGAAGGAAAACGCGGTGGTGCGCCAGGGCCAGAGGATCGCCGAAATGGGCAAGAGCGGCAGCGACCGCACCAAGCTGCGTTTCGAGATCCGCCGCAACGGCACGGCGGTCGACCCCGAGCCCTACCTGAGCGGCCGGCTGCAGCAATAGCCGGCGGGCCGGCGCCGCGCTACAGCAGGCTCTCGGGCACCAGTGGCGCAAGCAGCTCCAGCTTCCAGCGCGACCAGAAGTCGGTTTCCGGTTCGGTGTGCAGGATGGTGTCGGCGCCATCGCCCGACGCCGGGCTCACCCATTCGATGCCCCCATCGGGCCCGAGCTGCAGTTGGTAGGCGCCGTCCAGCCGCATGAACCCGATGAGGCTGGTGAGCTGCTGCGCAAGCTGCGGGCTGAAGATGAAGATGCCGATCTCGGTGTTGTGCAGCATCGAGCGCGGATCGAAGTTCATCGACCCGATGAACACCAGGCTGCGGTCGATCACGGCCGACTTGCCGTGCAAGCGCCCGCTCGCCGAGCCGTACATGCCGAAGCGCTTGGTCTCTTCCACCCGCTTGGGGCTCAGTTCGTAGAGCGCCACGCCGAGCTGCAGCATCTCGGGCCGGTAGCGCCGGTAGCCGATGTGAACCAGCGACTCGTCGGTCGCGGCCAGCGAGTTGGTGACGATGGTGTAGCTCACGCCCTTCTGCCGCACGATGCGCATCGTCTCCATGCCGCCGCGCCCCGGGATCAGGTAGGGCGTGGTTTGCAGGATCTCGTGCTCCGCGGCGCGCAGGTAGCGCCGCACGTTGTAGAGCACGCTGTCGGTCGATTCGTCGGCCGGCAGGCCGCGCGTCTCGTCGGTGCGCCCGAGCGCCTTCGCGGGCGCGTCGGCGTAGGCCTCGGCGCGGCCCCACACGAGCGACAGCGCGCCGGCGTCGAGGTCCTTCTCCAACGCGTTGTTGCCGAGCAGGTCGGTCGAGGTCAGCGGCTCGGGGTGCAGCGTGTCGGGCCCTGCGGTCAGCTGCTCGAAGCGCTCGCGCCATTGCGCCGGCGTGGCCACATTGGTCTGGACCAGCGACTCGAGCGGATAGACGTAGGGGCTGTTCCAGTACATGTCGAACAGCGACGACAACCGCGGCACCACCGTGCCGGCCACGAGCGTGTCGACGTCGATGAAGTTCGAGCCGCCGTCCCGCAGAAAGTACTCGTTCGCGATGTTGCGCCCGCCCATCACGGCCATCGTGTTGTCCACCACGAAGAGCTTGTTGTGCATGCGGCGGTGCGCGCGGTCGAAGTCGAGCAGCGACGCGGCCCAGCGCGTGCTCAGGCGGTCGCGGCCGGCCGGGAACGGATTGAACATCCGCACCTCGACGTTGGCATGCGCGGCCAGCCCCGCGAACAGCGGATCGGCACCCGCGGTGTAGAGATCGTCCACCAGCAGGCGCACCCGCACGCCGCGCTCGGCCGCATCGCGCAGCGTGCGCAGCACGTAGCGGCCGGTCTCGTCGTTCTGCACCAGGTAGTACTGCACGTCGATCGAGCGCTGCGCCCGACGCGCCAGCTCGATGCGGGCATGCAGCGAATACTGCGGCATCGGCAGCAACCGAAAGCCGCTGAGCCCGCCTTCCGGCGGCGCCGCCGCCGCTACGAGACGGCCGAGCACGGTGTCCGCGCCATCCGAGATGGCCACCGAGGGCCTGCGTTCCACCCCCGACGGCAAACCGGCGCAGCCCACCAGCAGCAGCAGCAGCAAGGCGGCGCCGACCAGCAGCCAGCGCGCACGCCCGCGCCCGGGGTTTCGGAGAACGAGGTCTTCTGCCATCGGTGGGAGGTGTCGGGGTGCGGGGGGTGCGGCATATGTCATGCGCGCGGCTGGCGGTTTCTACCATGCCAGCGGGCACGCCGCCGCGCCCGGCATCCTCCCGGCCCAGGCGGTTCCTCGTCGACCTTCAGGTCGCGCCTACGGCATGGCCACGGCCGCCCCCAATTCGCGTGCTGGATGGCGATGCAGCGCCAGCGCGCCCACGAAGGCACTCAGCGCGGCCTCGAAGTTCTCGGCGCCGCCCTGCAGCACCCCCGGATCGGCATCGCCCGAGGGCAGCCGGTCGGAAACCTTCGCATCGGCCAGCAGCGAAGCCGACGCGCCGAGCGCGAGGATGGTCTTGCCGTGCTGGTACTGGTCCTTGATGAACTGCTCGGTATGGAAGTCCTTCGAGAGGATCTGCACGGCCTGGGCGCCATCGGGCAGCACGAGCGCGTCGAACAGGAACCCGGGTTCGTTCTCCAGCGACGCGTCGGCCTCCATCGTCTCGCCCTCCGCGGTGCGGAACGGTCCGATGCGCGGCCCCACCAGCCGGCCCACCGCGCCTTCGGCCAGCAGCGCGGCCTGGATCGCCGCGATCTGACCGCCCTGCGCGCCGTCGGCCACGAGCAAGGCCACCTTGCGCGTGCGCACCGACCCGTCGCCCGGGCGCGCCATCAGCGACAACGCAGGCGACCGCGTCACCTCGGGCTTCGGCGGCTGCGGGAGTGCGCGCGGCAGTGCCGGCGGCACGGGAATGCCGAGCCCGTCGGCCACCTGCTGCGCGAGCGCCGGCGAGGCGTTGACGAGGCTCGCCACCACGCGCTCGCGCACGGCCGGCACGGTGCACTTCGACAGCTCGAAGCGGAACGCCGCCGCGATGTGCGCCTGCTCGGCGGGTGTCTGGCTTTCGAAGAACAGCGTCGCCTGCGTGTAGTGGTCGGCGAACTTCTCGGGTTTGCCGCGCACCTTGTCCTGGTCCACGATGCGCTGCGGAAAGGTCATGAAGCCGGCCGATGCCCCGGCCTGGAACGGACAGCCGCCGCCCAGCGAATTGGGCTCGTAGGCGACGCGTCCGCGGTGGATGGCCTGGCGGTGCATGCCGTCGCGCTGGTTGTTGTGCACCGGTGCGATCGGCGCGTTGATCGGCAGCTCGTGGAAGTTCGGTCCACCGAGGCGCGTGATCTGCGTATCGACATACGAATGGATGCGCCCGGCCAGCAGCGGGTCGTTGGAGAAGTCGATGCCGGGCACCACGTGCGCGGTGCAGAAGGCCACCTGCTCGGTCTCGGCAAAGAAATTGTCGGGGTTGCGGTTCAACACCATGCGGCCCACGGGCGTGATCGGCACCAGTTCCTCGGGCACGATCTTGGTGGCATCGAGCACGTCGAAGCTGAAGGCCTCGGCCTCTTCCTCGGTGAAGATCTGCAGGCCCAGCTCCCACTCGGGAAACTCGCCGGCCTCGATGGCCTCCCACAGGTCGCGCCGATGGTAGTCGGGGTCTGCGCCCGAGATCTTCACCGCCTCGTCCCACACCAGCGAATGCGTGCCGAGCACCGGCGTCCAGTGGAACTTGCAGAACACCGAGTTGCCGGCGTCGTTCACGAGCCGGAAGGTGTGCACGCCGAAGCCCTGCATCATGCGGTAGCTGCGCGGGATGGCGCGGTCCGACATCTGCCACATCAGCATGTGCGCCGACTCAGGCATGAGCCCGACGAAGTCCCAGAAGGTGTCGTGCGCGCTCGCGGCCTGCGGCATCTGGTGATGCGGCTCGGGCTTGACCGCGTGGACCAGGTCGGGAAACTTCATCGCGTCCTGAATGAAGAACACGGGCATGTTGTTGCCCACCAGGTCCCAGTTGCCCTCGTCGGTATAGAACTTGACCGCGAAGCCCCGCACGTCGCGCGCGGTGTCCTTGGAGCCGCGCTCGCCCGCCACGGTCGAGAAGCGCACGAACACCGGCGTGATCTTCCCGGCCTCGCGCAGCGGCGCCGCCTTGGTGAACTGCGGAATGCCTTCGTAGCTTTCAAAGTAGCCGTGCGCGCCCGATCCGCGGGCATGCACGATGCGTTCGGGAATGCGTTCGTGGTCGAAGTGCGTGATCTTCTCGCGAAGGATGAAATCTTCCAGCAGGGCCGGGCCGCGCAGGCCCGCCTTGAGCGAGTTCTGGTTGTCCGCGATCGGCACGCCCTGGTTGGTCGTGAGCCGCTGTCCGCCCGAATCCACGCGCACCCGGTCGAGCGACTCGATGGTGGCGTTCAGGCCGGGCATCGCCATGCCGCCGGTCTTCTCGGAGCCGACTTCCTCGGACAGCGTGCTGGCAGTCGCGGCCGGCGACAGCGGCGCGACCGACTGCCCCTGCGGCGGCCGCAGCGCGTTGGCATGGCCATGCTCGAGCGGCTTGCCGACATTGAACGGCATGCTCGCCGCCAGTGCCTGCGCATGTGCCGCTTTCTGCGAAGGCGGATCGCGTGGCTCGCCCGGCGGCAGGTTGGCGGCACCGCTGTCGGTGTTGCGGGCGGCTGCGGCTGCGCTGGTCACGGCGCTGTTGGAGGTAGGGGGCTGTTTGGAACGAGGCATGAAAACTCCGTAGGTAAGAAAAAGCCCGCGGCGCGAACGCAGCGGACAGCAGGAAGCGGTCGACCCCGATGTGCACCGGGGCCGACGCCTGGAGAAGCCAGCGATATCAATGCGGCGCGCTCATGCGCGCGCGTGCCTGCGCAGATGGCCGCTTCGGCGCGCCAGCAACAGGCCGGCCGCCGCCAGCCCGACCACCGCGATGGCGGCGGTATTGCCCGAGGCTGCGCGGCCCATGTCGACCGCGATTTCGCCCGAGCGGGGACCGACCAGCTGCAGGCGACGCTTGGTCATCTGCGCGCCAAGGTCGCCGAGCCGGTCGGCCAGCAGCGTCTCGGCCGCGGGCAGCACGATGGTTTCCTCGTCCGCCACGTGGTGCATCACGTCGCGCATCAGCGCGGCGAGCGTATCGTCGTAGTCGCGCGCTTCGGGCTCCATCGCGCGCAGCAGGCCGATGAGCCGCCGCATCTCGGCATGCTCTTCCATCGACTTGTTGATGCGCTCGTCGTCCGTCACCTTGCGCACCTCGGGATAAAAGATTTCTTCCTCGAGCTGCGCATGGATTTCGAGCGCGGTGCAGATCGTGTTGACCAGGCCCTTCTTCACCCGCGCCGACGCGCTCGGCTTGTACTGGTGATAGGTGGACATCACGTGCGTGTGATCCAGGCGAATCATGTTGGTCGCCGTGGGGAAAAGCCGGGAAACGAGACCGGTCATAGGACCTCCACAGGAAAGTGGGGAGGCACCAAGGGCGCCTCCGGGGGCGTCAAGCCGATGCGGTGAGCTCTTCCATGAGCTCTTCCTTGCGCGCGGTGAGCTGATCGCGCATGGCGACCAGGTCGAGGCCGCGCGCGGCGCGTGCCTTGACGAAGATCTCGTTGCGCTCTTCCTTCACGTGGTGGTCGATGTACTCGCCGAGAACGATGACCTTGGCGTCGAACATGTCGTCGACGTCGGCAGCGCCTTCGATCTGCGCGATCAGGTCCTTGGCGCTCGCGTGCTCGACCTCGGCTTCGTCGAGGAGATCGGTCTCGCTGAGCGCTTCGCGCAGCGCGGGATAAAAGATCTCTTCCTCGATCTGCGCATGAACGGTGAGCTCCATGCAGATCTGGTTGGCGAGCTCGCGCTTCTTCTGCTGCGCGCTGGCGGCGCGCGAATGGGTCAGCTCCTCGTACTCCTTGAACATCTTCTTGACGTTGCGGTGGTCGGTGTCGAGAAGGCTGCAGGCATCGGGTGCCGAGCGCTTGGTGGAAGTGGGCATCGTGGGCTCCGGTTTGGTTGAATGGGAACTCAACGATGGGAGGGCTGCCGGGCGCGCGACGTAGGAAAGCTCCTTGAGTGAACGTACTAGCCGCACTACGAACCGCACTGCGCGGCGGCCGTCAGCGTGCGCGGGCGCCGCGCTGCGCCAGCAGGCAGCCTGCGGCGAGCCCGATCGCGAACAGCCCGTAGACCACGCCCATCGACAGCGTCGAGAGGTGCCGCTCGAAGCCCGGCGTGAGGCGGCGCGGCGTGACGGTGTAGTCGATCGTGCAGGCCACCACGGTGGCCACGCCGGCACCGGCAAGGGCTTGCGACACGGTCCGTGGCGGATGCCGCTCGGCATGCAGCCAGGCATAGAGCACCGCCCAGAACACGGCGCTCGCATGGTGCGTGGCATAGCCGATCCCGGTGTGCCTGAGCGTGGGCCGCCGTGCGGCAAAGGCTTCGTCGTCGCCCCAGAGCCAGTGGCTGGTGGCGTTGGTGGGCGCCACCATGCTGCCGGCCTCGCGACGGCCGCAGAGCATCAGCGCGGCGGTGGAGGCAAGGCTGGCGCAGGTGCCGGCAACAAGGCCGGTGCGCAGCACCGGAAGCAGGCGGGGTGAGTCATTCGTTGCAAAGGTCATGTCGAGCCTCATGCGGGTGATTGGGAAACACGACGAGCCAGGCCGCCGGTCGCGCTTGCGCCGAGGGTCATCTCGGTCATCCACGACACCAGCAGCTGCCCGTAGGCCTGCCGGTGCGACTGCTTCGACAGCGCATGGTCGGCGCCGGACAGCACGCGGTAGGTGGCCGAGCGCACGCGCTTGAAGGCGCCCAGGTAGTTCTCGATCACCGGGTGCGGCACGATCTGGTCGTGCTCCGATTCGACGATCAGCACGTCGCCCGTGAACGCCTCGCAGGCCGCGAGCGCGCGGTTGTCGCGCGGGCCGACGAGCGTGCGCCGGTAGGCCACCAGGTCGGGCCTGCTGAGCTGCCCCTTGGGCGCCAGCCACTCGCGGTCGCGGTAGAGCGCGGGCGCGCGCAGCGCGAGCCAGCGCACCGGACGCATCGCACTGACGAGCGCGGCCAGGTAGCCGCCGTAGCTGCTGCCGACGATCGCGATCGCTTCGGGGTCGACGGTCGGATGGCTGATGAGCGTGTCGTAGGCGGCGAGCACGTCGCGCAGGTTGTCCTCGCGCGTGACCTCCTGGCGCAGCGAGGCATGGCGCGCATGGCCGCGCAGGTCGAAGGTCAGGCAGACGCAGCCGAGCGCGGCGATCTCGTGCGCCCGTGCGATGTACTGCTCCTGGCTGCCGTCCCAGCCATGGACCAGCAGCACGCCGGGCACCATGGTGGAAGCGGCGACGAGGGTGCCAGCGATGTGCTGGCCGTCCACGGAGATGTCGATGAAGTTATGTCGTGTCGCTGTCATAAGGTTGAAACAGGGCGTACTTGGTCAGCGGTCCGACCTGACGGTCTACGCCCTGGTAGTGCACCGTGGCGCCGGCCGGCACGTCGGGTGCGTCGCCATAGGCCTCGAAGCACGAGACGCGCACGCGCTCGAGCACCGGGTCGCGCCAGAAGCATTCGAGCGCGACCATCTCGGCGCCGGTGGCGCCGCCCACGCGCCACGACTGCTCGAGAACGCCCGATCGCCAGTGGCCGTCCGGCGTGGTTCCCTGCGCCACGTCGTAGTTCACGCGCGACGCGAAGAAGCCGGGGTAGCTGTCGACCACCGCCTGGTGGTAGCGCCGCGCCTGGTCGATCGCGAGGCGCAGCGCCGGCATCGGCTGTGTGCTGGCGAGCAGCGCGTCGAAGTTGCCGCGCACCAGCGTCAGGTCGGAGCCGCCATAGACCTGCTGGCCGGCGTTGTCGGCGGTCATGCGCTGCCGGCCGTAGTAGCTCACCAGCATCTGATCGACAAGCACCTGCCCCACGCTGAAGGTTTCGGGCCGCGTGAGGTTCTGCTCGATCACCACGCCATGCAGCCCGATCTCGCTCTCGTCCATGGCCGCAAGGCAGCGGTCGAGCGCTTCGGCATCGGCCGCCACCGACTGGCCGCGCCCGCCGGTGGCGCACACGGGCTTGATGCGCACGGTGCCCCGGTCGAGCAACTGGCGGCCGGCCCAGCGCGCGTCTTCGAGCGTGAAGGCCGAAAAGCCGTCGAGCACCGCATCGGCGACGGCGGCGGCGAAGCCGGGCGCCCAGCCTTCGGGGCAGACTGCCGCCCGGCCCACCAGCGGATGCGTGATCGCCTTGGTGGCCACGAAGGGATACGGCACCACGCCGCCGAACAGGTCGTGCGGCGTGGAGATGCCGAGCGAGCGCGCCAGTTGCGTGCTCGCGATGGTGTCGCTCGGCACGAAGTACAGCGGCGTGCCTTCGTGCGCGCGCGAGGCGTCGAATTCGCCCGTGAACCGAAACTGCTTCAGTGCCGCGAGCCGCTCGGCGAAGTTGCTGCGCGTGGCGCGTTCGTGGTCGCTGGCGTAGGCCTGCGGATCGGCGCTCCACACCACCACGCTGCCACCGGTGCTTTGGAGGACCGTGTCCACGAGGGCAGCTCCCGAACCGAAGAGGGTGTCCATGGCATGCGCCCGTTCGTCAGCGGCTCGCGGCCGTGCCGGGCTCCGCCATCCGGCGGTGCTGCTTGGCCAGCAGCTCCGAGGGCGTGATGTTGGCGACCACCGCCTGGAACTTGTTCTTCCAGCCCGCGACCACGTCGCCCTCGCCCTTCATCATGGCGTCGAAGCCGATCTTCGCCACCTTGGCAGGATCGGCCTTCCTGTCGTCCTGGCCGACCTTGGTGTCGAGCATGTCGGCGCGCTCGAAGAACTCGGTGTCGGTCGGGCCGGGCATCAGGCAGCTCACGGTCACGCCGCTGTCCTTGAGTTCTTCGCGCAGCGCGAACGAGAACGAATCGAGGAACGCCTTGGTACCGTTGTAGACGGCCTGGAAGCTGCCGGGCATGAAGCCCGCAATCGAACCGGTGATGAGAATGCGGCCTTCGCCGCGCGCGCGCATGGCGCCGCCGACACGGTGGACCAGGTAGAGGGTGCCGGTCACGTTGGTGTCGAGCACGTGGCGCGCATCCGCAAAGCTCTGGTCGAGGACCGCATGGCCGAGGCCGCGGCCCGCGTTGGCGAGCAGCGCGTTCACCGGCCGCTGCCCGGCGGCGGCAAGCAGGCGGTCCACGCCCTCGGTGTTGGAAAGATCGGCCTGCACCGGCTGCACCTCGACACCGCGCGTGCGCAGCTGGACGGCTGCGTCTTCGATTTCGGGCTCGTCGGCCGCGATCAGCAGGTCGAAGCCCTCATTGGCGCAGCAGCGCGCGAGTTCCAGGCCGATGCCCGAGGAGGCGCCGGTGACGATCGCAAAAGGTCGATTGAAAGCGGAAGTGTTCATCGGGAAAGCTCCTTGTGAACGGGGACGAAGGACAGACAGCACAAGTCAGGCATCGCTCGGGTCCATGGTTGAGCAGCTTCGGCCCGCGCGGGGCGGGATATCCCGCGAGCTTGTGAAAGCGGCCTCCTACGCGTGCCGCAGCCCCTGGGGGGACGGCCGCAACTTGCGTGATCACGCGCGGCTCTCCTACGGGGCCGCCGCGGCCCGTTGGCCATCGTGCGACCAGCGCCACTATCGACCGACGACCTCGCCAGCCCATGGCTTCCGCTCCACCGCCTGTCCTCGCTTCCGAACCCGCCGCCGGCCAGACCGCCTTGCTGATCATCGACATGATCAGCGTCTGGGATTTTCCCGACGCCGAGAAGCTGCTGCCCGGCGCCCTTTCGATCGCCCGCCCGATCGCAGCGCTCAAGGCGCGCTGCAGCCGTGCCGGCGTGCCCACCATCTACGTCAACGACAACCGCGGGCGCTGGCGTTCGGACCTGCGCAGGCTCGTCGACATGTCGCTCGAGGCGGGCGGCGCGGGCGCCGAGATCACCTCGGCGCTGCTGCCCGGCGAAAGCGACTACTTCGTGCTCAAGCCCAAACAATCGGCGTTCTTCGCGACCCCGCTCGAACTGCTGCTGTCCTACCTGAAGGCCCGGCGGCTCATCGTCACCGGGGTGGCGAGCGACCAGTGCATCTGGGCCACTGTGGCGGATGCCGGCATGCGCGACTTCGACGCCGTGGCGCCGCGCGATTGCGTGGCCACGCAGTCGCGCGAGCGCAACGAACGCTTCCTGCGCCAGGCCGCAGAGGCCTTGCGAGTTCCGACCACGCCCGGCCCACGCATCCGCCTGCCCGCTGCGCGCCGCCGCTGAGCAGCCACGAAGAACCGGAGCTTCCCATCCATGTTCGCGCACATCCAGCTCGGGGTCCACGACCTGCGACGCATGACCGCGTTCTACGACGAGGTGCTGCGCCACGTCGGCATGGTGCGCTTCACCGACCTTTCACGCGTTGGCCCGGCCGGCGTGCTGTGGCGCCACCCGGGCACCCGCTGGCCGCAGTTCGTCATCCACCATCCGTTCAATGGCTTGCCGGCGACCGCGGGCAACGGCTCGCAGGTGAGCTTTCTCGCGCGCTCGCACGAGGCGGTCGATGCGGCATGGCGAGGCGCTTTGTCGCGCGGTGCCACCGATGCAGGTGAACCGGGGCTGCGGCCGCGCTATGCGGCCGACTTCTACGCGGCGTATTGCATCGACCCCGAGGGCCACAAGCTCTGCTTCGTGCATACGCCCTGACAGGCTCCGGGTTCAGCCGCTTCGATGCTCCGCATTCCGCTTCCGCGTGGCGGCGGCCTTCTTCGCCGATGCCGAGCGCTCCGCCGCCGTGCGCGACGCGGTCGCAGGCCCGCCCTTGTGGCCGCCCTTGCGCGACGGTGCATGGTTCTCGGCCTTGCCGCGGCCGCTGCCGCTCTTCTTGCCGCCGCCGGTCTCGGCGTTGACCGTGGACCAGGCACGCCGCTCGGCCTCGCCCTTGCCAACGCCGCGGTGCTCGTAGCTCTCCTCGATGTGCTCGGCCTTGCGTTTCTGCTTGTCCGTGTAGGCCGACTTGTCGCCTTGGGGCATGACTTTGCTCCTTTTGCATGAACAAGGTTTCATCGTGCGCGCCGCACGAGCACGTCGGGTCGGAAGACGCTGGGGACGGGCGTGGGAGAAGTCTGGCGACCGCTCTGCCGCCGCCTGTGGGACTGCGCCGACGGAACCTGGGGCCGGTTGAACGACAGCCACGCGCGCCGCCCGCGCCGAGCATGGACGGCCGACAACATGGAGTGCCAATGATGAAGCAGACGGTCAGCGATTTCGTGGTCCAGCGGCTGCACGACTGGGGCGTGCGGCGCATCTACGGCTACCCCGGTGACGGCATCAACGGTCTCATGGGTGCGCTCGACCGTGCCGATGGCGCGATCGAGTTCGTGCAGAGCCGGCATGAGGAGCTTTCGGCTTTCATGGCGTGCGCGCATGCCAAGTTCTCGGGCGAGGTGGGTGTCTGCCTCGCCACCTCGGGCCCGGGTGCCATCCACCTGCTCAATGGCCTCTACGACGCGAAGCTCGACCACCAGCCGGTGGTCGCCATCGTGGGCCAGCAGAAGCGCAGCGCACTCGGCGGCGACTACCAGCAGGAGGTGGACCTGGTCTCGCTGTTCAAGGACGTGGCGCACGAGTTCGTGCAGATGGCCACCAGCGCCGAACAGGTTCGCCACCTCGTCGACCGCGCGATGCGCATTGCGCGCGACCGCCGCGCCGTGACCTGCGTGATCTTTCCCAACGACGTGCAGGACCTGCCCGCGGTGCCGGTGCCGCCACGCGAACACGGCACGGTGCACAGCGGCATCGGCAGCACGGCCATTGCGCAGGTGCCGAACGCGATCGCACTCGGGCGCGCGGCGGAAATCATCAACGCCGGCCAGAAGGTCGCGATCCTTGCAGGCGCGGGCGCCCTGCACGCCACCGACGAATTGATCCAACTGGCCGAGCACCTCGGCGCCGGCGTTGCGAAAGCGCTGCTCGGCAAGGCCGCGGTGCCCGACGACCTGCCCTTCGTGACCGGCGCGATCGGCGTGCTCGGCACGCGGCCCAGCTCGCGCATGATGGAAGAGTGCGACACCCTGCTGATGATCGGGTCGTCGTTCCCCTATGCCGAGTTCCTGCCGCCCGAAGGCCAGGCGCGTTGCGTGCAGATCGACGCCGATCCGCGCGCCATCGGCCTGCGCTACCCCACCGAGCTGGGCCTGGTCGGCGACAGCCGCGCCACGCTCGCGGCCCTGCTGCCGCTGCTCGATGCGAAACCGCACGGCCCCTGGCGCAGTGGCATCGAGGCCGACGTGGCGAAATGGTGGCGCGTGCTCGAGGCGCGCGCGCACGTCGAGGCCTCGCCGCTGAACCCGCAGCGGGTGTTCTGGGAACTGTCGTCGCGCTTGCCCGAGCGCTGCATGCTCACCTGCGACAGCGGCTCGGCCGCCAATTGGTATGCGCGCGACGTCAAGCTGCGGCGCGGCATGAAGGCCAGCCTCTCTGGCGGACTCGCCACCATGGGCCCGGCGCTGCCCTATGCCATCGCGGCCAAGATGGCGCACCCCGACCGCCCCGCGGTCGCGATGCTCGGCGACGGCGCGATGCAGATGAACGGACTGAATGCGCTCATCACGCTCGCGCGTGTCTGGCGCAATTGGCGCGATCCGCGGCTCGCGATCATGGTGCTCAACAACCGCGACCTCAACCTCGTGACCTGGGAACAGCGTGTGCTCAGTGGCGACCCCAAGTTCGATGCCTCGCAGCAGCTGCCCGACTTTCCTTATGCGCGCTTCGCCGAGATGCTCGGCCTTGCCGCGGTACGCGTCGACACGCCCGAGGCCATCGCCCCCGCATGGGAAGCTGCTTTTTCGGCCGACCGACCGATGCTGCTCGAGATGGTGACCGATGCGGCCGTGCCGCCGCTGCCGCCCGACGTCTCGCTCGCACAGGCCAAGGCCTACTTCTCCGCGCTATGGCAGGGCGACCCGGAAGCGATGCGCACCATCAAGGCGACCGCGCGGGAATACTGGGCCAGCGTCACCGCCTGAACGCCCGCCGGCGGCTCACTGCAGCCTAGGGCCTGTTAACACTACGCAAGGGGATCGCGTTGCTTCGCCAAGGGGCTGGCTGCAAGGCGCCCGCGCGCAGCAAGGCTGGCGCCTTGCAAGCGCGGGCAACGCCGCAGACGGCCCCTTGGCGGAGCAACCCGGAGGGAAGCTCGCCACAGCCCGCCCCTCGGCGTTGCGCTCCTTGTGCGTGCGGACGCACGCACGGCGTCACGCGCCTTGATGGGCGGGCTGTGGCGAGCTTCGCGACCCCTTGCGTAGTGTTAACAGGCCCTAGGCCGGACGCCTTGGCGGCGGGCCCGCTCCGATTCGGAAGCGACGCGCGACAGGCATGCGTTGCGCTCATCGCCTTCGTGTGCATTGCACTTCTCGCGCGCGATCTCGTGGTCCACGCCGGCCTTTGTGTCGGCCAGCCGGCGCTCGTTGGCCTCGCTCGGGTTTCGCTGGTGTGCAAGTTCGGCCAGCGCAATCTTCTCGCGGCCCTCGGCTTCCTTGCGGCACACCGCACGCTGGTTGCCGGCCTGGGTTTCGCACCGCTCCAGCGCGGCCTTGCGCTGGGCATCGATGCGCTGGCGCGCGACGCCGTCGTCGATGGTGGCCGGGTCGATCTCCGCGGGACGCGGCTGAACGTCCTGCTGCGCCACAGCCGGGGGCGCCGCCGCCGAGAGCGTGGCAACGCAGACAAACAGGTGAATTGAAAGCTTCATGACGAACTCCTGTGCGTTGCCCATGGTAGGACGGACGCGCACAGCCCTCACGTCAGCATGTGCTTACGGCTGCTTCGACAGGCGTCCTACCATGGCGGTCATCCCGACTTCTATATTGATTTCGACGGCGGATCCTCGCTTTCAAAAACAAACCCCCGCCGCCAAGGAGATCACCATGAAGAAACTGCTGATGATTTGCACCGCAGCATCCTGCCTGGCAATGGTCCAGGTGCATGCGCAAGTGACCACCGGGCCGGCTGCGGCCACCGATCCCGCCATGGCCGAACACAAGGCCGCACGCGACAAGATCTCGGCCGACGCCAAGGCCGACAAGGCGGCCTGCGACGCCATGAAGGACAACGCCAAGGACGTCTGCATGGCCGAGGCCAAGGGCAAGGAAAAGATCGCCAAGGCCGAACTCGATCAGAAGCAGAGGCCCAGCGATGGCAATGCACGCAAGGTCGCGGAGGCCAAGGTCGACGTAGCCTACGACGTCGCCAAAGAGAAGTGCGACGACCAGAAGGGCGATGCGAAGGATGCCTGCGTGAAGCAGGCCAAGGCCGATCAGTCCAAGGGCAAGGCCGATATCAAGGCCATGAAGAAGTAAGCAGGGGCGCCCTTGCAGTCGCTCGCCATCCCGGAAGCCCTGCGCGCGCAGCTCGCCGCGGACAATCTCCTGGCCATCAATTCGCATGGCCAGGAGGTTCTTCACGGCCTCGACTTCGCGGAGTCGCAGTTGCTCGTCGACTGCCGGGGCCAGCCGCCGGCCGATGCCGTGCTGCGCGATCGCTGCGCCGAACTCGTCGTCAAGCACGAACGCGCCCGGCTGCGCATCGCCACCGTCGACGACGAAAGCACTGCCGGCAAGTTCTGACTCCCTGCCCCCTTTCAGCGCAGCGTGCCCAGGTACGCTGCGATGTCGCGCGCATCCTGCTCGCTCACCCCCATCTCGGGCATCGCTGAACGCGGGTCGACCTCGTGCGTGTGGCGCAGCCAGCGCACCATGTTCTCGGGCGTGTTGGGCAGCTTTCCAGCAATCAGCAGGCGCTCAGCGATGCCTTCGAGCGGCGGTCCCACGTGGGGCGATGAACTCGTGATGCCGGGGATCGTGTGGCAGGCGCTGCAGGCATATTGGTGCAGCGCCTGCGCCCCGCGCCGAACGTCGCCCTCTCCGGTCGGCGGCGCATCCTGCGCACGCCCGCAGGCCAAAGGCGAAGGCGCACCCTGCGCCACCACCGTGGGCGCCGCGCGCACGGCTTCGGCATATTGCTGCGGCGACAGATCGGGCAGCCGTCCGAGGAAAGCGACCACCGCCCAGAGTTCGTCCTCCGTCAACCGGTGCTCCCAGGCCGGCATGCCGCTCATCTTGATGCCGTGCTTGGTGAGCCAGTACAGCTCGCGCGGCTTCCAGCGCGCGGGCGCGTCCACCAGCGGCCCGGGCAGCGGCTGCATGCTCTTGCCGATGTCGTTCTGCGCCACACCGGGTGCACCATGGCACTGCACGCACTTGTCGCGATAGCAGGCCGCGCCGTGCACCAGCAGGCGCTCGTCGTCGAGATTGGGTGGCTCGATGCCGCGCGCGCGCAGCCGCACCGACTGGTGCATGGCGGTCTCGAGCAGGGAGTACACCGGCTGCGTGTGCTGCGAGGTGGCCGAGACGTCGTAGAGCCCGCCGAACACGACCAGCGCGCCCGCCGCGGCGCCGGCGAGGCCCAGCGCGGCCAGGGTGAGGAGAACGGTCTTCGGTGCACGCATCGATCGCGGCATTGTCCGACGCACACGGGCGCCGCCTTGTCGGCGCAAGCCGCGTCTCCGTTTGCACAATGGCGGGCATGTTGGCTGCCCCTTCCTGCCGCGCGGTTCGTGCCTGTGCCCTGCCCGTGCTGGCGCTGCTGGCCTGCGGCTGCACGCTGGCCGCCTCATCGGCGCAGCAGCTCGAGCGCGGCCGATCGCTGCTGGCCCAGTACCAATGCGGCAGCTGCCACGCCATTCCCGAGGTGTCGGCCGCGCGCGGCCGCATGGGCCCGACGCTCGCCGCCTTCGGACGCCGCAGCTACATCGCCGGCGAGGTGCCGAACGGCCCCGCCGCGCTCGCGCGCTGGATCGTCGCCCCGGCCGAACTCGTGCCCGGCACCCTGATGCCCGCCATGGGCGTGTCGCCTGCCGATGCGCGCGACATGGCAGCCTACCTGCTCAGCCTCGAATGAGCGCGATGAACGGTACCGTCGAAGCTCCGACCCAGTCCGCGCTGCGCGCCGCCGGCCCCGTGGCCGACACGCTGCTGCAGGTGAGCGTGGTGCTGGCGGTCGGCGGCACGCTGATCTTCGCGGGCGTCATGCTGCTGCTTGTGCTCGCGGTGCGGCGCCGCGGCGGCGGCCAGGTGAACGCACGCTGGTGGCTCGTGGGCGGCGGGCTGGTGTTTCCGACCACCGTGCTGGTCGCGCTGTTCTTTTACAGCGAGTGGCATCGTCCGCCCTGGCGCCCGGTGCCGCCGGCGGATGCGCTGATCGTCGGCGTCACGGGCCACATGTGGTGGTGGGAGGTGCGCTACCGCGACCCCGCCAGCGGCGCCGAGGTGGTCACCGCCAACGAAATCCGCATCCCGGTCGGACGGCCGGTGTACTTCGGACTCAGTAGCGCCGACGTGATCCACAGCTTCTGGGTGCCCTCACTCGGCGGCAAGATGGACATGCTGCCCGGCCGCGTGCAGCACCTGCTGCTGCAGGCCGACCGGCCCGGCACCTGGCGTGGCCAATGCGCCGAATACTGCGGCGAGCAGCATGCGCGCATGGCGCTGCACGTGGTTGCCGAAGCGCCCGAAGCCTTCGATGCGTGGCTCGCGGCGCAGGCGCGGCCGGCCGCCGCACCCGCTGCGCCTTCGGCCGAGGTCGAGCGCGGGCGCGAGGCCTTCCTCGCGCACCGCTGCAGCGCCTGCCACACCGTGCGCGGCGTGAGCGAGGAGCGCGGCCTCGGCCCCGACCTGACGCATGTGGGCAGCCGTCTCCACCTGGGCGCCGGCACGGTCGCCAATTCGCCCGGCGAACTGGCACGCTGGGTCGCCCACACGCAGCAGCTCAAGCCCGGTGCGCAGATGCCCTCGTCGGGCCAGCGCATCGGCGACGCCGACCTCCACGCCATCGCAGCCTGGCTTGCCCAACTCCAATGACGAACGACGCATCCGCAGCAGCATACGCAGAACCGCCGAACCCGCAGCCGCGCCCCGCGGACGAACGCGAAGCGCTCGAACGCACCTGGGCACCGCCGCGCGGATGGCGCCGGCTCTCGGCGGTCAACAACACGCACATCGGCGTGTACTACATCGCCACGGCCATGTTGTTCTTCGTGCTGGCCGGCATCCTGGCGCTGCTGATGCGCACGCAGCTCGCGGTACCCGACAACGACCTGATCGACGCAGGCACCTACAACCAGCTCTTCACGATGCACGGCACCGTGATGATGTTTTTGTTCGCGGTGCCGATCGTCGAGGCCGTGGCCATCTACCTGTTGCCGGGCATGCTCGGTGCGCGCGACCTGCCCTTTCCGCTGCTGTCGGCCTATGCGTTCTGGGCCTATGCGATCGGCGGCATCGCGTTCTTCTGCACCCTCTTCTTCGGGCAGTCGCCCGATGGCGGCTGGTTCATGTACCCGCCGCTCACGGGCAAGGAATTCTCCCCGGGGCGCGGCGCCGACTGGTGGTTGCTGGGCATCGGCTTCATCGAGATTTCGGCCATTGCGGGCGCCATCGAGCTGATCATCGGCATTCTCTTCACGCGCGCGCCCGGCATGAAGCTGATGCGCATGCCGATCTTCGCCTGGGCCATGCTCGTGAGCGCGCTGATGATCGTCATCGCTTTTCCGGCGGTGATCGCGGCCACCATGCTGCTCGAACTCGAGCGCGCATTCGACTGGCCCTTCTTCATCCCCGCGCGCGGCGGCGATCCGCTGCTGTGGCAGCACCTGTTCTGGTTCTTCGGCCACCCCGAGGTCTACATCATCTTCCTTCCCGCGGCGGGCATGGTCTCGATGATGGCTGCCACGCTCGCGGGCACGCCGCTCGTGGGGCACCGCGCCGTGGTGCTGGCGCTGATCGGCGTCGGCGTGGTGAGTTTTGCGCTGTGGGCGCACCACATGTTCACCGCCGGGCTCGGGGAGCTGTCGCTCATGGTGGTGTCGGCCGCGAGCTTCATCGTCGCCATCCCGAGCGGAGTGCAGGTGTTCGCCTGGATCGCCACGTT
Source organism: Variovorax sp. Soil_C_39 (assembly GCF_057656815.1). Taxonomy (NCBI): domain Bacteria; kingdom Pseudomonadati; phylum Pseudomonadota; class Betaproteobacteria; order Burkholderiales; family Comamonadaceae; genus Variovorax; species Variovorax sp. Soil_C_39. The sequence continues at coordinate 91,183 of NZ_JBDGJQ010000002.1, read as the reverse complement.
CTGGCGCGGCCGCGTCACGCTCAATGCGCCGACGCTGTTCCTGCTCGGCTTCCACTTCATCTTCGTGCTGGGCGGCCTCACGGGCGTGATGGTGGCGGTGCTGCCCTTCGACTGGCAGGCGCACGACAGCTACTTCATCGTGGCGCACCTGCACTACGTGCTGATCGGCGGCATGGTGTTTCCGGTTTTCGCGGGCTTCTACTACTGGGCGCCGCTCTTCAACGGCCACCGCCTTTCGGAGCGCTGGGGCCGCTGGGTGTTCGGCCTCATGTTCGGCGGCTTCAACCTGACCTTCTTTCCCATGCATTTCGCGGGGCTGCTCGGCATGCCGCGACGCGTTTACACCTACGACGCCGGCCTGGGGTGGAACACGCTCAACATGCTCTCGACCGTCGGCGCTTACATCCTGGCCGCAGGGGTCTTGATCTTCATCGTGGACGTGGTGCGCACGCTGCGGCGCCCCGAGCAGGACCATGGCGACCCATGGCGTGCCGGCACGCTCGAATGGCTGCCGCCGCGCGAATACGGCGTGCGCAGCATTCCGCCCGTGGATTCGCGCTATCCGCTCTGGCAGCGGCCGACGCTACCGCAGGAGGCCGAGGCCGGCCGTTTCTGGCTACCCGGCACGGTGTTCGGCGGGCGCGAAACGCTGGTGACCAGCGTGCTCGCGGCGCGCCCGATGCACTTGCTTCGGCTGCCGACCGACAGCTGGTGGCCGCTCCTGGCGGCCGCCGGCACGGCCGGCTTCTTCCTTCTGCTCACCGTTTCGCAGGCGCTGCCTGCCCTCGCCTGCGGCGTGCTCGCGGTGGTGTGCATCATGCGCTGGCTCTGGGATTCCGACCAGCCGCCGCCGGTCGCCACCGCCGACGTCGGCCACGGCGTGCACCTGCCGGTGGGCGCCAGCGGCGCGGCGTCGCATTCGTGGTGGGCGATGGTGGTGCTGATCGCGGTCGACATGACCATCTTCGCTTCGCTGCTCTACACCCATGTGCACCTCGCCATGGCCAGTGACGTGTGTCCGCCCGCAGGCGCGGCGCTGCCGGCTTCACGCTGGCCGGCCGGCGCGGGGCTGCTGCTCGCTGCGGGGTCGGTCCTGATGCTGGTGGCCACGCGCTCGCTCGGCTCCGCGCAAGCTCGCGGCCAGCGCTGGCTGAGGCTCTTCGTCGCGTTGGCGGTCGCCTGCGCGGCAGGCGCATCGGTGCTCGAGATCGTCGGCCATCTGCAGGCCGGGCTCGACCCGCGCGCGCAGGGCTGGAGCGCCTCGGTCGGCATGCTGCTCGGCTACCAGGCCTTCCACGTCGCGGTGCTGGCGCTGATGGGCGGCTATGTGCTGGCGCGCTCATGGACCGGCAGGCTGCAGCCGGTGGCGCGCGCCACGCTCGACAACACCGGCCTCATGTGGCATTGCGTGACCGTGCAGGGCATCCTTGCCGCGGCCGCCGTGCAGTTCGTGCCGCGCTGGCTCGGGTGACGGCCGACAGCCTCCTACACCACGACGATCCACCAGCCGATGCGGCTGGATTCTTTCGCGCGGAGAGTGAAGGGTCTGGGCATTGCAATCAACGCCGGCATTTCCCAGGCATGCTGGCCGGAGACTTCCTTCCATGACAAGCGCGAACCCTGTCATTTCCTCGGAGCGTGTCGAAGGCACCACCGTCTACAACACCGCGGGCGACAAGCTCGGCACCATCGACGAACTCATGATCGACAAGATCTCGGGCCAGGTCTGCTACGCCGTGATGGAGTTCGGCGGCTTCCTCGGCATGGGCACCGACCGCTATCCGATCCCGTGGTCGATGCTGAAGTACGACACAGCCCAGGACGGCTACGTCGTGCCGCTCGACAAGACCCAGATCGAAGGTGCGCCGCGCTATGCGAACGACCGCGTGCCCGAGTACGACGATACGTACAAGGGCACTGTCGACAAGTACTACGGACTGTAGAACACGGCCCAAGGCATGCGCGCGAAAGCCACATCGAGCTGAATCTCGCCACCGTTCGGCGCCAGGGCCTGCCCGGTCAGCACGTTGTCGAGTTCAGGCTTGTCGAAGCCTTCGGGCAGCAACACCCGCGTGCCGCGCCATGCCGCGGCATCGGGGAGCACCGGCGCCGCACCCCCGGTAGCCGGGCGCGCAATGCCGGTGAACAGCCGCCCCGCAAGAACGATCAGTGTGCGGCCCTCGTGTCGGCGCGCGAACGCAACCACGTGCCCGGCGAGCGGCCCCTCGACGGTGAGTCCCTCGTAGCCGCCGAGCTTGAACAGGTCGGGGTCGCCGCGCCGCAGCGACAGCATGCGCCAGATGAACCACAGATTGGCGCGGCCGTCGTGCGGCGCGGCGGCCAGGGCCTGCAGCTGCGCGGGGGCGTCGGGCGTTGCGGCAGCGGCGACCAGCGTGTTCAGGTGGCCGCGGCGCAGGTCGTAGTCGACCGGCCGGCGGTTGTCGGGGTCGACCAGGCTCAGGTCGATGAGCTCGCTGCCCTGGTAGAGATCGGGCACGCCGGGCGAGCCGTACTTCAAGAGGGCCAGCGTGAGCCCGTTCCAGGCGCCGTACCACGACAGCCGATCGGCCAGCCGCTGGATGTCGGCCAGGCATCCACCGTCGGACAAGTCCGAGAGTATCTTGTGCACCAGGCCCTCGAGCGCCTTTTCGTAGGCTTCGTCGGGCTGGGTCCACGCCGTGTGCTGCTTGGCCTCGCGCGCCGCCTTCTGCATGTACTGCTGGATGCGCGCAGTAAAGGCGGGCGCGGTCTCCGCATCGAGCCCACCGAAGGGCAGCGCGCCGAGCAGCGTCTGGTAAAGCAGGTACTCGTGGGCGCGCGACGGTGAATCGGGCCCCTCACCGCACAGCGCATGCCAGCGCGCGAGCGACTCGCGCCATTCGCGCGGCATTTCCGACAGCACGTCGATGCGGTTGCGCACCCCTTCGGAACGCTTGTTGTCGTGCGTCGAAGTGGCCAGCATCGTATGCGGCCAGCGCCGCGCGCGGTCGGCGCTCAGGGCATGGAACTCGTCCACGTCGAAACCGAACTGGTCGGGCTCGCCACCGACTTCGTTGAGCGCGCTGAGCGGGAAGTAGCGGTAGAAGGCAGTGTCCTCCACGCCCTTGGCCGTCACCGGCGCACTGAACTGCTGGAAGCGCACCGCGAAACGGCGCACGCGCTCGGCCAGCGCCGCCGGGGCGCCTTCCACGGCCTCGCCGCGCAGCGACTGGCGCACGAAGGCGAACACCGAGCGGTCGGCATCGCGGCTCTGGCGCTCGGCTTCGCGCGTGGCCACGTCGATGAAGTGCGCATCCTGCTCGGACGGCGCGTCGACGATGTAGGTGCGGTAGACCGGCATGCATTCCGCCACGGCTGCGATCGCGCGGCGCAGTGCATTGAGCGTGTAGTCGCGCGTGCTGCGGTCGGCCCGCGCGATGCGCAGCAGCTCGGTGGAAAGCACGTTGAGCTCGGACGACAGCGCACTGCGCATCACCTCGTGCTTGCCCTCGCGCGCGAGCGAATGGAAATCCTGCGTCTCGCGCGTGAAGTCGTGCCAGGTCTTGCGCAGCGCATCGGCCGCGCCGGTGTCCACCAGCACGCCGTTGGCCACGTTGGCGAAGCGGTAGCCGGTGGTGCCGTGCACATGCCATTCGAGCGGCACCTCTTCCTCGGCGGCGGCGATCTTCTCGGCGACGACGTAGAGCGGGCGCGGGGGGCGCCCATCCGGACCGGTTGGCGGCAGCGCAAACCCGGCGCGGCGCGCATGCCCTTCCTGCAGCTGCAGGAAGTAGCGCGCCGGGTCATAGAGGCCGTCGGGGTGGTCGATGCGCAATCCGTCGACGACGCCGGCGGCGGTGAGTTCGAGCGCGAACGACTGGGTCGCCTCGAACACCTCTTCGCGCTCCATGCGTACGGCCGCAAGGTCGTTGATGTCGAAGAAGCGCCGGTAGTTGATCTCGTCCGACGCGACGCGCCAGTAGGCAAGCCGATACGCCTGAACGTCGATGAGCCGGTGGAGTGCGTCGCGGGCTTCTTCCGAGGCCATGTTGAGCTCCGCCACCGCGGCCAGCACGGCGCGCGCGACGGGTGGATGCGTCTCGGCCAGCGCTGCGAGCCGGGCCTTGAAGAGTGCGCTGTCGCGCACGCGCTCGGTGCGCTCCGCCGGCCCCGACACGCTGCGACCCGGCAGGTGCCCGAAGGCTGTCGACAAACTCGCGAGCTCGGCCGACAGCGTCGCATCCGCCAGGTGCGGCACCGCCCGCGCGAGCACGGCGGGATAGGTCTCGGGCGCCAGCGGGAAGCGGTGGTCGTAGTAGCGCACCGCCAGCGTGCCCTCGGCCACCTCGAAGTGCAGCACCAGTTCGCCGCCCTCGAGGATCTCGCCGTAGTGCCCGCCGAGCACCGGCAGCAGCACCTTGCCGGCGAGCTCGGCGTTGAGCGGCTGCCAGTCGATGTCGAAGTGCTGCGCGAACGGCGAAGCCGGCCCGTTCTCGAGCACGTCCATCCACCAGGCGTTGTCGGCGCCGAGCACGCCCATGTGGTTGGGCACCAGGTCGAGCAGCTGGCCAAGGCCGTTGGCCTTGAGCGCCGAGACGAAGCGTTCGAAGCCTTCGGCACCGCCGAGCTCGGGATTGACCTCGGCATGCGCCACCACGTCGTAGCCGTGCGTGCTGCCGGCGCGGGCGCGCTGGATCGGCGAGCAGTAGACATGGCTCACGCCGAGCTGCGCAAGGTACGGCAGCACTTCGATCGCATGGTCGAAGGTGAAGTCCTTGTGGAACTGCAGCCGGTAGGTCGCGCGCGGCACGCGCGCCTCGGGCAGCGGTGCGGGCTCGTTGGACACCGTGCTGCGCCGCGGCCGCGCGGCGCGCAGGCACTCGGCAAGCCCCTGCATCGCATCGCTCGCGGCGAGTGCCTGCACATTCGACGGAAGCTTGCGCCGCCAGTTGGGATGGGTGTCGATGGTGCCGGGCAGGTTGGCCTGGTCGATCTCGCCCGCCACGTCCTCGAGCTGGAACACCATCAGCGCCGAGGGCGCCTTGGCCAGGAAGGCGTGCACGGCCTGCATGACGCGCAGCGACGGCGTCGGCTGCGCGAGCGCCTGCGCCGCTTCGTCTGCCGTCAGCAGGCCTGCCTCGCGCACCGCGAGCATCAGGCGGATGCGCTCCTGGGCACGGTCGAGCAGCTGCGCGTCGAAGAGGCCCGGTTCGGGGAACAGGTCGAGCGAGAGCCGCAGCCGCAGGTCTTGCCCCGTCCACCAGCCGGCCAGCGTGGCGAGGTCGTGGGTGCTGACCGCCACGAGCGCGGCCGGAAGATAGTCTTCAGGCGGCGTGAAGCTGCCGTCCGGCTGCTTCTCGAAGTACATCAGCCGGTACGAGAGCACGTCGGCGCGCGCGAGCGCCTCGCGCATCGCGTCCTCGACGGTACCGAGGTCTTCGCCCACCACCATGCAGCCGTGCCGGTGGCTTTCGACGGCCACGATGGCGAGCATCTCCTCGACCTGGTAGCGCACGTAGGCGCCGTCGCGGGCCGAGCGGCCGGGCGGAATCCAGAACAGGCGCATCAGCCCCATGGCATGGTCGATGCGCAGCGCGCCCGCATGGCGCATGTTCGCGCGCAGCATCTGGACGAAGGGCGCGTAGTGGTGCGTGCGCAGGCGGTCCGGGCGCATCGGCGGCAGGCCCCAGTTCTGGCCCGCGGGATTGAACTCGTCGGGCGGCGCGCCGATGCTGGCACCGGCCGCGAAGCATTGCTGCGCGGTCCAGACGTCGGAGCCGCCGCGGTCGGCCGACACGGCCAGGTCCAGGTAGAGCCCGATGCCCATGCCGAGCGCGTTGCAGCGCTGGCTGGCCCGGGCCAGCTGGCTGTCGGCCACCCATTGCAGGTACTGGTAGTACTGCACGCGCTTGGCGTTCTGCGTCGCGAAGGCCTGCACCTCGGGCGCGTCGAGCTGCCGGTAGGCCTCGGGCCAGGCCGGCCAGCCCCAGCAGCCGGGGTCGGCCGCGGCAAAGTGCGCCTGCAGCGCCTCGAAGATTGCATGCCGGCGCAGCGCCTGGCCATGCGCGGCGACGAACGCAAGGAAGGACTCGCCGCGCTCGTCGACCGCACCGCCCGCCGTGAGATGCTGCGCGCGGAAATGCTCGAACAGCATCTCCATGACCTCGGCCTTGGCCTCGGCGACGCCGGCGTGGTCGACCAGCGGCTCGGCGCGCAGCGCCGCGAGGCGCGCCTGGAACACCGGCGAGGCCACGCGCTCGCGCGCCACCTCGCAGCCGGCAAATTCCTCGACGGCCTCGACGTCGATGTACATCACGTTGAGCCACTGCCGCGACGACGGGCTGTAGGGGCTCGCGCGCAGCGGGTCGGTCGGGAACAGCGCATGCAGCGGGTTGAGCCCGACGACGTCGGCGCCCTGCTCGGCCATGCTGCCGATCAGCGTCTCGAGATCGCCGAAGTCGCCGATGCCCCAGTTGCGCGGCGAGCGCAGCGCATAGAGCTGGATGGCGGGGCCCCAGACGCGGCCACCGTCCTGCACTGCGGGCGGGCGGTAGCAGCGCCCTGGCGACGCGACGACGAGCATCTCGCCGTCGAGCCCGTCGATCTGCAGCCAGTGGTAGCCCGCGGCGAGCGCGGGCGCCAGTTGCAACTCGCGGCCGCCGCCGGGCGCCGGCTGCGGCTTGGCATCGCCTTCCTGGGTGCGGCCCGCCTCGTCGCGCAGCCGCCAGTGCAGCGGCCCATCGGCCTGCGCCCGGGCGAGCGGCAAGGTCACGCGCCAATCGGACATGTCGGCCGGAACCACCTGCACGGGCGCAATGGCGGCGTCGTCTGCGGGGGCTTCAACGGCCGCCGCATCGGCAACCACACCGAGTTCTGCCAGCAGCGCAGCCAGGCTTTCGGGCGTGGCGTGCTGTTCGATTCCGAATGCGTTGGTATAGCTGGGGTCGATGCCGTAGCGCCGGCACAGCCGTTCGAGCGCAGCACTTGCGCCGTGAGTCAGTTCATCCACCAGCGATATCCTCCAGCGAGGCGTAGACGCCTCCGCGTTCAAGCCTCAGGCGACCGGCGGCCTCTGCCGCGACGCTCATTTTGTAGACTGCCGCGCCGGGTGGCGTGGCGGTTTCCGTGGCTGGCTCCGTGCCCAGGTGCGCGACGAGGTGCAGGCGCTTGGCCGACGCGCCCGCAGCGCCACCTGTGCGGGCGAAGTCCCAGCGGACCTGCACCAGGCCGTCGTCGCAGCTGTAGCTGCCGGCACCCTGCGAGCCCGCGAAGTGCGGCACCAGCAGGCGGTGGCGGGCCTCGAGCAGCTGCTGCATTTCGCACAGCCGCGCAAAGTGCGGCTGCGTGCCGCGCTCGCGCCAACGCAGCTTCGACGCCAGGAAGGTCTGCTCGGCGTTAGGGTCCGGAATGCGGGCGCGCGCCGCTTCGTCGGCAAAGGCCGCGAAGCCGCCGAACTCCGCGCGGCGGCCAGCCGACACGGCGGCGGCCAGCTCGGGCCCGAAATCGCAGAAGTACAGAAACGGCGTGGACGCGGCGAACTCGTCGCCCATGAACAGCATCGGCACGTGCGGCGAGAGCAGCAGGCATGCGAAGGCGCCGCGCAGCAGCACCGGGTCGCCGAAGGCATGGATGCGGTCGCCGAAGGCGCGGTTCCCGACCTGGTCGTGCGTCTGCAGGTACGAGACGAACGCGGTCGACGGCAGCGCGGTGCTCGGCTCGCCGCGCAGTTCGCCGTCGCGGAACGGCGAAGCCTGGCCCTGGTAGATGAAGCCTTCGGCCAGCGAGCGCGCGAAGTCGCGCGCGGGTGCGTCGGCGTAGTCGACGTAGTAGCCGTCGCGCTCGCCGGTGGTCAGCACGTGCGCCGCATGGTGCAGGTCGTCGTTCCACTGGGCGGTGCCGGCCAGCGGATGCCCACCCTTTCCGCGCAAGAGCAAACGGGCCTGGTTGGCGTCGTTCTCGAGCACCAGGTGCACCTGCCGCTCGCGCGCGGGGCCCGCATCGAGCGCCTCGCGAATCTCCTGCACGATGTGCTTGGGCGAACCGTCGCGGATGGCGTGGATCGCATCCATGCGCAGGCCGTCGAACTGGAACTCCTCGATCCAGTAGAGCACGTTGTGCACGAAGAAGTCGCGCACGGTGCGCGAACCCGGCCCGTCGAAATTGATCGCCGCGCCCCAGGGCGTGCGCTCGGCGGCATTGAAGAACTCGGGGCAGCTCGCATGGAGATAGTTGCCCTCGGGCCCGAAGTGGTTGTAGACCACGTCCAGCAGCACCATGATGCCGAGCGCATGCGCGGCGGCGACCAGCCCCTTGAGATCGTCGGGCGAGCCGTAGCTCGCGTCGGGCGCGAACTGCAGCACGCCGTCGTAGCCCCAGTTGCGGGAGCCCGGAAAGTCCGCGAGCGGCATCAGCTCGATCGCGGTGATGCCGAGTTCCGCCAACTCGGTGAGCCGCTCGCGTGCCGCCTGGAAGGTGCCTTCCTCGGTGAAGGTGCCGATGTGGAGCTCGTACACCACGGCCTCGTGCCAGGGCCGGCCGCGCCATGCGGCATCGGGCCAGTCGAAGCTCGTGGGGTCGACCACCCGGCTCGGGCCGTGCACGTCTTCGGGATTGAAGCGCGAGGCCGGGTCGGGCATGGTGGTGCCGTCCGCGAGGCGCCAGGCGTAGCTGTCGCCAGCACGCGCATCGGCCAGTGTGGTGCGGTACCAGCCGTCTGCTCCGCGCGAGAGCGCGTGCGTGGCCGCAGCGCCACCCGCGGGCCTGTGCACCAGCGAAACGCCCTCGGCCGAGGGCGCCCAGAAGGCGAAATCGACACCAGCGGCATGGACCGTGGCACCAAAGGGCATGCGGTGAATTCGTTTCATGGTCGGACGTCCGGACGGCTCAGCACCACGAGCGAGCGGCACTGCAACGGGTAAGCGGGCTCGGACCAGGCCGGCGCATGCGCCGCCACGTCCTCGGTAGCGAGCGGCGGCGAGCCGCTGGCGGTGTCCACCAGCAGGCGCCAACTGCCATGGCGCGACGCGGGCAGCGTGAACGCGATCTCGTCATGGTGCGCATTGAAAAGCACCAGGAAGTCATCGTCGTGCTGCGCCTCGCCGCGGGGACCGCGGTCGACGATGCCACCGCCCGGGATGTACATCGCAATGCAGCGCGCATTGCCATCGTTCCAGTCGTCGGAGCTCATTTCGCCGCCGTCGGGCCGCAGCCACACCACGTCGGTCACGCCGTCGGCTTCCCTGGGCGTGCCCGCGAAGAAGCTGCGCCGGCGGAACGACGGATGCGAGCGCCTGAATGCGATGAGCCGCTCCACGAAAGTGACGAGCGCCTGGCGCTCGGGCGTGGGCGTCCAGTCGATCCAGCCGATCTCGTTGTCCTGGCAATAGACGTTGTTGTTGCCGTTCTGCGTGTTGCCGCGCTCGTCGCCGGCCAGCAGCATCGGCACGCCCTGCGAAAGCAGCAGCGTGGCGAGCAGGTTGCGCTTCTGGCGCTCGCGCAGGGCCACGATCTCGGCGTCGTCGGTGGGGCCCTCGGCACCGCAGTTCCACGAAATGTTGTGGCTGTTGCCGTCGCGGTTGTCCTCGCCGTTCGCCTCGTTGTGCTTCTCGTTGTAAGAGACGAGGTCGTTGAGCGTGAAGCCGTCGTGCGCGGTGATGAAGTTGATGCTCGCGGTCGGCCGCTTGCCCGACCAGCCATAAAGATCTTCGGAGCCGGTGAGCCGCTTTCCGACTTCGCCGATCAGTCCGCCATCGCCCTTCCAGAAGCCGCGCATGCCGTCGCGGTACTGATCGTTCCACTCGGCCCAGCCGGCCGGGAAGTTGCCGACCTGATAACCGCCGTGGCCCAGGTCCCAGGGCTCGGCGATCAGCTTGACGCGGTTGAGCGTCGGGTCCTGGCGAATGGCGTCGAAGAAGCCGCCGAGGTTCTCGACCTTGCCAGCCTCGCGCGCCAGCGCCGAGGCGAGGTCGAAGCGGAAGCCGTCGACGTGCATCTCCTCGACCCAGTAGCGCAGCGAATCCATCACCAGCTGGAGTGCCCGCGGATGCTCGAGGTTGACGGTGTTGCCGCAGCCCGTGAAGTCGTCGTAGTAACGCCGGTTCTCGGCGTTGATCATGTAGTAGGAGGCGTTGTCCACGCCGCGCATCGACAGCGTGGGGCCGAGCTGGTTGCCTTCGCAGGTGTGGTTGTAGACCACGTCGAGGATCACCTCGATGCCTGCCGAGTGCAGGGTCTTGACCATGGTCTTGAACTCCTTCACCTTGCCCGACGCGCTGTAGCGCGTCTCGGGCGCGAAGTACGCGAGCGAGTTGTAGCCCCAGTAGTTCTGCAGCCCCTTCTCGGCCAGATGCCGGTCGTTCAGGAAACTGTGCACCGGCAGCAGCTCGACGGTGGTGACGCCCAGACGCTTGAGGTAGTCGATGACGGGCGCGCAGCACATGCCCGCATAGGTGCCGCGCAGTTCGGACGGCACATCGGGATGGCCCATGGTGAAGCCGCGCACATGCAGTTCGTAGATCACCATGTCCTGCCAGGGCACCGAGGGACGCCGGTCGTCGCCCCAGGTGAAGGCGGTCTCGAGCACGCGGCCCTTAGGCATGAGTGGCGCGCTGTCCCGGCGGTCGAACGACAGGTCTTCGCGCTTGCTGCCCACCGTGTAGCCGTAGAGCGCATCGCCCCAGCGCAGCTCGCCCACCAGGTCCTTGGCGTAGGGATCGACCAGCAGCTTGTGCGGGTTGAACCGGTGGCCCTCCTCGGGCTTGTAGGGGCCGCGCACGCGGTAGCCGTAGGCCTGGCCGGGACGGGCTTCGGGCAGGTAGCAGTGCCACACGCCGTCGGTGCGCTCGCGCAGCGGAATGCGCTGGATTTCATGGCGGCCCTTCTCGTCGAAGAGGCACAGCTCCACGCCTTCGGCGTGCTGCGAGTAGATGGCGAAATTGACGCCCTCCCCGTCCCAGTTGGCGCCCCGGGGATAGGGGCGCCCCGGCCAGACGGCCGTGATCGAGGTGTTTTTGCTGCGAGTCATCGAATGGATTGCGCGAAGAAGTTGGACGAAGAAGATGGATCAGGATGGGGAACGAGGCGAGACGGATCCCGCCTGCCGTCAGCGTGGCGGACGGTCACCCGCCGACTGCGGCGGCACGGGCGGGCCCGGCCGGCGAATTCCTGTGGTCGTGGTGGTGGTGCTGGGAGGCGCAGCCCTGGCGTCGTCCTTGGGCACGCGGGGCCACCAGCGTTCGATCTGCGTGGCAGCCCAGTCCTTGCCTGCGAGGCCGAAGGCCAGCGCCAGCGCGAACACCACGCCCGCAAGCACGACGAGGAAGCTCTCGCGCACGATGTCGCCACCCACCTTGACCTGGTCGAGCGCGATCAGGATCACGAACGCCATCACCGCGTAGCGCGCAATGCGCCCGAGCAGCGCCGCGTCGCGCATCTGCACGCCGCGCAGGTAGCTGGCCACTGCCTCGCCCACGAAGCGGGCAAAGTACGAGCCGAACGCGAGCACCAGCAATGCGACGAAGAGGTTCGGCACGAACCACACCACGCGACCGAGCAGGTCGGCGATGTAGCTGAGCCCCATGCCGTTGAAGGCCAGCAGCAGTGACGCGAAGATCACCATCCAGTAGGCCAGCACCCCGAAGAGGCTGCTGGTGTCGCCGTTCCAGCCACCTTGGCGCAGGAAGTTGTCGAGGCCGGCGCGCTCGGTGAGCACGTTGAAGTTGATGGCCCGCAAGGCCCTGGTGACAGCGAAGCGCACCGTCTTGGCGACGAGCCAGCCGGCGAGTACGACCACGATGGCGATGGCGAGGCGGGGCACGAAGGCCCCGACCTGGTAGAGCATCGCATTCAGTGGTTCGAGTTGAATGCCGAATCGGTCCATGTATTTCTCCCGTGCGTGATGGCGGTGGTAGGCGGATATGAAAATCGAAGCAGTTGCCGCGGGTGCGGCGCGTGCTTCGGGGTGGAGGGTCGACGGGTCAGGCGGCTGGCGGTGGCTGGAGCATGGCGAGCACGCCGTTCAACGGGACCTGCGCCCAGTCGACCCGGTTGTTGAGTTCGTAACGCATTTCGTAGAGCGCCTTCTCGAGCTCGAACAGCGCGAGCAGTTCGGCATCGATCGCCGCGGCCTTGCCGTCCGCGGTGGTGAGCGAACCCATGTAGCCCGCCAGGAAGGCTTCTCGCGCGGCCTGTTCCCAGGCCGCGGCTGGCGTGGCCAGCATGACGGCTTCCTCGGCGCTCTGCGCCACGCGTCGCAGGGCGGACCAACGCGCATAGTTGAAGGAGCGCAGCATGCCCGCCACGTCGCGCAGCGGCGACCCCTTGGTGCGGCGCTCGTCGAAGCTGCGCGCCGGCTCGCCTTCGAAATCGATGATCAGGAAGTCGTTGTCGCGCAGCAGCACCTGCCCCAGGTGGAAGTCGCCGTGGTAGCGGCTCTTGATGGCGCCCTGCGTCTGCGGCCGGCGTGCCGCGATGGTGGCGTGCAGCGCAGCCTCCATGTCGAGCAGCGCCTGCGCATCGGGCTGTGCCACGGCGGGCAGCTGGCCGATGCGTTCGCGCAGCAGCGCGAGCGTGACCTTGGCGTCGGCGTCGGCGCTGGCCGTGTAGCGCGCGACGTCCTCGGGCTGCAGCGCCTCGGGCTCGAAGGCCGCCGCGCCCGTGCGCATCGCGAGTGCGTTGTGCAGTTCGGCCGTGCGCTGCCCCAACGTGGTCATGAGGGCCAGGAAGCCGCCATGCTCGATCAGCGGATCGGGCGCGGTACCGCCGTCGGTGGTGGCGAAGTCGCGCAGGTAGCGCTCGAGATAGCCGAGCGTGTGCTCCCAGCCGTCGCCCTGGTTCGCCACATACGACTGCACCATCGCGAGCGTCATCGTGCGGCCATCGTTGCCGATGTACTCGAGCGCGCCCAGCACCGGCACGCACGACGGGTACTTTGCGTCCTCGGTCAGGAAGCGTCCCATCTCGAGCTCGGGGTTCAAGCCTTCGCGCACGTTGCGGTATCCCTTGAGGAACAGCGTCTCGTCCATCGTGAGCACGGTGTTGCTGCTCACGCCGCTGGGCCGGCCCACCTGCATGGTCGCGATGTCGGCGTCGATGGCCGCGAACGCGGCCGTGGCCTTGAAGCGCAGCCGGCCGTTCGCTGTCGGCAGTTCCATGCCGTCACGGATCGCCTGCACCAGGGCTCGGCAGAAGGCCTCGTCGTAGAAGGCATCGCCCATCACGCCCACCTGCGCCTGCTGGCGGATCTTGGCCAGTGCCGCCTGCGTGAGGCCATTCATGCGCTCCTCGTCGCGCTCTTCCCATGCCAGCGCGAGCGGCATGAAGTAGGTGGCGCCGCCGGGTGGGCTGTCGAGTTCGAGCGTCGGCAGAAGCCAGCTCTGCCCGTCGGTTTCCCACACTGCATAGTCCGCCAGTTGCGCCCGGGCGATCGGGGTTCCCTTGGACGCATACCAGCGTTGGATCTCGATGTGCCGCGGCAGGATGTCGAGTTCGAACTGGTTGCGCATGCGCTCGGACATGCCCATGCGCCACGGCATCACGCGGTCGCGGAAGAAGCTGTTCCAGCCGTCGAACAGCACGAGCGTGGGCCAATCCTGAAGCGCCACGCCCTCCTGGTGCCAGCTCGGCATCTCGGCGTCGGAGGCGAGCTTGAACCAGTAGAAGCCGTACGAAGCGAGCGTCAGCAGGTAAGGCAGCTCGCCGATGGGCGGGAACGGCACGCGCCCGAGCATCTCGATCGGCACCCGCCCCTTGAAGGCGGACAGGTCGAGCTCCACGGGCTGGGCGGCCCGCGAGAGATTGAACACCGTCAGGATGATGTCGTCCTCGTACTCGCTCAGGTAGGCCAGGATCTTGCGGTTGCCGGGCTTGAGAAAGCGCCGCTTGCCGCGGCCGAAGGCGTGGCTGGTCTTGCGCACGGCGAGCATGCGCTTGGTCCAGCTGAGCAGCGAGCTGGCGTCGCGCGCCTGCGCCTCGACGTTGAGCGCCTCGTAGCCGAACATGGGGTCCATGATCGGCTGCAGGTACAGCCGCTGCGGATCGGCGCGCGAGAAGCCGGCGTTGCGGTCGGGGCTCCACTGCATCGGCGTGCGCACGCCGTTGCGGTCGCCGACGAACACGTTGTCGCCCATGCCGATCTCGTCGCCGTAGTAGATGATCGGCGAACCGGGCATCGACAGCAGCATGCCGTTCATGAGCTTGACGCGATCGAGGTCGTTTTCCATCAGCGGCGCAAGGCGGCGCCGGATGCCCAGGTTGATGCGCGCACGCGTGTCGGCGGCATACATGTTGTACATGTAGTCGCGCTCCTTGCTGGTCACCATCTCGAGCGTGAGCTCGTCGTGGTTGCGCAGGAAAATGGCCCACTGGCATCCCTCGGGAATGTCGGGCGTCTGCTGCATGATCTCGACGATCGGATGCCGGTCTTCCTGGGCGATGGCCATGTACATCCGCGGCATGAGCGGAAAGTGGTAGGCCATGTGGCACTCGTCGCCGTCGCCGAAGTATTCGCGCACGTCCTCGGGCCACATGTTGGCCTCGGCCAGCAGGAAGCGGTTCTTGTACTCGGCGTCGATGGCGGCGCGCAGCTTCTTGATGACGTCGTGCGTCTCGGGCAGGTTCTCGTTGCTGGTGCCGTCGCGCTCCACCAGGTAGGGAATGGCGTCGAGCCGGAACCCGTCCACGCCCATGTCGAGCCAGAAGCGCATCACCTTGAAGATCGCCTCGAGCACGGCCGGGTTGTCGAAGTTGAGGTCGGGCTGGTGGCTGAAGAAGCGGTGCCAGTAGTAGGCCTTGGCCACCGGGTCCCAGGCCCAGTTGGAGGTCTCGGTGTCGGTGAAGATGATCCGGGTGCCCTGGTAGATCTGGTCGGTGTCGCTCCAGACATAGAAATCGCGCTCGGGCGATCCGGGCGGCGCGTTGCGCGCGGCCTGGAACCAGGGGTGGTCGATCGAGGTGTGGTTGATGACCAGCTCGGTGATCACGCGCAGGCCCCGCTTGTGCGCCTCGTCCATCATCTCGCGGAAGTCGTCGATCGTGCCGTACTGCGGGTTCACGTCCTCGTAGGCCGAAATGTCGTAGCCGTCGTCGCGCATCGGCGACGGATAGAACGGCATCAGCCAGATCGTGTTGACGCCGAGCTCCTTGACGTAGTCGAGCTTGGCGGTCACGCCCTTGAAGTCGCCGAAGCCGTCGTTGTTGGTGTCGAAGAACGCCTTGACGTTCAGCTGGTAGATCACCGCGTCGCGGTACCAAAGCGGATCGTCGCTCGTGTCGATCTCGACCGTTTCAAGCGCAATATGGGGTACAGGTGCGTTCATCTTGCGCCTTCAAACAAAGTAATCGAAATCGCGGTCGTCGGCATCCCGACGCCGCACGGCGAAGATGTGCGCCGGAACGCGATGCGGGTCGAGCTGCACGTAGTGCCAATCGCCCTGCCACATGAAGCGTTGGCCGCTCAGCAGGTCGTGCATCTGGAACGCCTCGTGCGTCTCGATGCCGAGGCTCTTGGGCGCCAGGTTGACCCAGCCGGACTGCACGTTGTGCGGGTCGAGATTGACCACCGTGACGATCACGTTGCGGCCATCCTCCGACGCCTTGGCATAGGCCAGCAGCTGATCGTTCTCGATCGGCAGGAAGCGCAGCGTGCGGTCCCATTGCAGCGCGGGGTTCTCGCGCCGGATGCGGTTCACGCGCGCGATGAACGGCGCGAGGCTTTCCGGGTCGTCGTGGTTCCAGTGGCGCAGCTGGTACTTTTCGGAGTCGCGGTATTCCTCGCTGCCGGGCTCGCGCGGCTTGTGCTCGCGCAGTTCGTAGGCGGGGCCGTAGATGCCGTAGTTGGCCGCGAGCGTCGCCGCCAGTACCAGCCGGGTCTGGTAGACCGAGGTCTCGCCGCCCTGCAACTGCTCGTGCAGGATGTCGGGCGTGTTGGGCCAGACGTTGGGACGGAAGTAGTCGATCCCCGGTGCGGTGGACAGCTCGGTGAAATACTCGATGAGCTCGGCCTTGGTGTTGCGCCAGGTGAAGTAGGTGTACGACTGCGAGAAGCCGCCCTTCGCGAGGCGGTGCATCACCTTGGGCCGCGTGAAGGCTTCGGCCAGGAAGATCACCTCGGGGTGCTGGCGCCGGATCTCGCCGATGCACCATTCCCAGAACGGGAAAGCCTTGGTGTGCGGATTGTCGACGCGGAAGATGCGCACGCCCTCCCCGATCCAGTGCTCGATCACGCTGCGCAGCTCGGACCACAGGCCGCGCCAGTCCTCGCTCTCGAAGTTGAACGGATAGATGTCCTGGTACTTCTTGGGCGGGTTCTCGGCATACTGCACGGTGCCGTCGGGACGCCAGCGGAACCACTCGGGATGCGCCTTCACGTAGGGATGGTCGGGCGCGCACTGGAACGCGATGTCGAGCGCGAGCTCGATGCCGTGCTTGGCCGCCTCCTCGCGCAGGTGGCGGAAGTCCTCAGGCGTGCCGAGCGCCGGCAGGATCGACTTGTGGCCTCCCTCCTCGGCGCCGATGGCCCACGGGCTGCCCACGTCGTCGGGACCGTGGGTCAGCGCATTGTTCGGCCCCTTGCGCTGCACCCGCCCCACGGGGTGAATCGGCGGGAAATAGAGCACGTCGAAGCCCATCGCGGCAATCGCCGGAAGGCGGCGCTCGACGTCCCTGAAGGTGCCATGCACGCCGGGCGTGGGGCCGGTGGAGCGCGGAAAGAGTTCGTACCAAGTGCTGAAGCGCGCGCGCTCGCGTTCGGCGTCGAGCGGCAACTCGATCGCGAAGCGCACTTCGTGGCGCCGGTCGGGGTAGCGACGGGCCAGCGTGGTCTGTTCCTCGTCGAGCGCCAGCGCCTTCAGCGTGGCGACCTGCGCGTCGGGGTCGCATGCCAGCGCGTCCAGCGCCTTGGCCCAGCCCGCAAGTGCCTTTCGGTCGGTACCGGCGGCGCGCTTCGCGGCCTCGGCGATCTCGAGCGCACCGACCTGCAGCGCGATGCGCACGTCGTCCGCGTCGATACGGCGCGTCAGCTCGTGGCGCCAGGATTCGAACGGATCGACCCAAGCGGCCACGGTGTAGCCGTAGCGTCCGAGGGACGGCGGTGTGATGGAAGCCTCCCACACGTCGTTGACGAGGGGCGTCATCGGCACCTCGCGGAACTCGGCCTCGCCTTCGGCGCGCCAGCACAGGTTGGCACGCAGAACGTCGTGGCCGTCGGTGAAGCAGTGCGCGGTCACGCGAAACTTTTCGCCGACGACGCATTTGACCGGGAACCGGCCGTGGTCCACCGACGGCAGCACGGCATCGATCACGGCACGGCGCGCGCCGTCGGTGATGTCGGGTGAAACGGTGATGGCGGTGGCTTGCGAGGTGGCGGTAGCGGTAGTTTTCTTCTTCATGATGGGCTGTGCTCGAGGATCAGGGTGGAAAGCGGAGGCAGCGTCAGGCTGACCGCCTGCATGCGACCGTGCGAGCGCACGGGGGCGGATTCGACGCCGCCCAGGTTGCCCCATCCGGAGCCGCCGAACTCGACGGCGTCGGTGTTCAGGATTTCCCGCCACACCCCGCCGAGCGGCACGCCCAGCAGGTAGTTGGTGCGCGGCACCGGCGTCATGTTGCTCACCACCAGCAGCGGCGGTGCGCCGTCGCGGGCCTTGCGCAGGAACGCGAACACGCTGGTGTCGGCTTCATCCGCCGCGATCCATTCGAAGCCCGCCGGCGAAAAGTCCTGCTGGTAGAGCGCCGGTGAGGCGCGGTACACGCGGTTGAGCTGCGCCACGAGCCGCTGCAGACCCGAGTGCCCTTCGATGCCGCAGACCCACCATTCGAGTTCGCCGTCGTGCGTCCATTCACGGCGCTGGCCGAACTCGCCCCCCATGAACAGCAGCTTCTTGCCCGGATGCGTCCACATGTAGCCGAACAGCGCGCGCAGGTTCGCGAACTGCTGCCACGGGTCGCCAGGCATCTTGTTGATCAACGATCCCTTGCCATGCACCACCTCGTCATGCGAGAGCGGCAGCACGAAGTTCTCGTGGAAGGCGTACACCAGCGAGAACGTCATCTTGTGATGGTGGTACTTGCGGTAGATCGGCTCTTCCTTCATGTAGTCGAGCACGTCGTGCATCCAACCCATGTTCCATTTTTCGCCGAAGCCCAGGCCATCCATGTCGGTCGGTCGCGACACGCGCGGGTACGAGGTCGATTCCTCGGCCACGGTGACCGTGTCGGGGTGCTCGCGATAGACGGCGCGGTTCAGGGTCTGGAGGAACTCGATGGCCTCCAGGTTCTCGCGCCCACCATGGCGGTTGGGAATCCACTCACCATGCTTGCGCGCATAGTCCAGGTAGAGCATCGAGGCGACCGCGTCCACGCGCAGGCCATCGAGGTGGTAGCGGTCGAGCCAGAACAGGCCCGACGACACCAGGAAGCTGCGCACTTCGTTGCGCCCGTAGTTGAAGATGCTCGAATTCCACTCGGGGTGGAAGCCCTGGCGCGGATCGGCATGTTCGTAGAGGTGTGTCCCGTCGAAGTATCCGAGGCCATGCTCATCGGTCGGAAAGTGCGACGGCACCCAGTCGAGCAGCACGCCGATGCCGTTCTGGTGCAGATGGTCGACCAGGTACATGAAGTCTTGCGGCGAACCGAAGCGCGAGGTCGGGGCGAAATAGCCGGTGGTCTGGTAGCCCCACGATCCATAGAACGGATGCTCCGTCACGGGCATGAGCTCGACGTGGGTAAAACCCATTTCTTTCACGTAGGTCGCGAGGGCGTGCGCCATCTCGCGGTAATCCATGAACTGGCCCTCGCGCCGGCGCCACGATCCCAGGTGCACCTCGTAGACCGACATCGGTGCGTCGAGCGCATTATGAGCGGCGCGGGTCGCCATCCATTCGGCGTCGTTCCACTCGTAGCTCAGGTCGCAGATGCGCGAGCCCGTGGCAGGCGGCAGCTCGGCGCAGAAGGCAAAGGGATCGGCCTTGTCCACCACGTAGCCGTTGACGCGCGAATGGATGCGGAACTTGTAGGCTTGCCCCACGGCTGCCTGCGGCACGTGGCCGTGCCAGATGCCGGTGCCACCCGGGTCCGCAGACAGCGGATCGGCCTCGCCGGACCAGTGATTCCAATCGCCGACGACCGAGACGGACTCCGCATTGGGCGCCCACACGGCGAAGCGTGCGCCTCCTTGTTGGGGGTCGAGATGACAACCCAGGCGGTCGTATAGGCGGGCGTGCGTTCCTTCGCGGAACAGATATGCATCGTGCGGTTCGAGTCCGATGGACGGCTGAGTCAATGGCACCAGCGTTCCTCCCTGAGAATAGGATTGCGAGCCAGCGCACGAAAGAGCGCGCAGACGCTTCACAAATCCTGAACAGAATTTACAGAGCCCATACGATACGGCCCAGGAGGCTTGGCCTCCTCTGCATGTCGGAAAGATGCTCGCACCGCACGCCGTGCAACGTGATTTACATCACGTTGTGACTAATTCTTGATGTATCTTGCTGACGACAGGTGAAGGATCGGCGCTGCGCAGCGAGAAATCGCGCACGGTCAGCACGATGGCCTGGTGCGGATTGGCGCGGTAGCGCCGCTTCGCAGCCCCCCCGATCGCATCGAAGTGCGCCTTGCACGTTTCGAGCAGGCGGTCCCCGAGATTGCGCGTACCAAACACGTCGTGCAGCGTCTCCTCCGATATCTGCGCGACGATCCGCGCGCCATCGGGCCCGTCCGGGTAGATCGCAAAGCGGACGGTGGCGGTGTCAAAGCAGTAGATGCCCTCGAAATCCATGTCTGTCTCCTGTTGATGCCCTCAATGGCGACTGGATTCAGCGCGGGATGGACCTTGGAACGGCATGGATTTCCGCGCGAGTTCAGGAAGGATGCCGCCTACATCCGCTGCGATGGGTGCGCGTCGTGGCTGCGCACCGGCAAGACTTGCCGCAATTTCTGTCCGAATCGCGCGCCCGCGAGCAGATTCTTCCATCCCGCGCGCTGCGACGGGCCGCGCGGCAACTCGCCGGGATAGTGAATGCGCGCGAGCTCCTCGCGCCCCTTCTCTGTGATGGCCAGCACCTGGGCGGCGGGCTCCGCGCCCGACAGCTTCAAGGGATCGGCTGGCGCCGGAACGAAGGCGATCACGAGTCCGGCCTGGCGAAGAATCCGGACTTCGTCGATCTCCTTCGGCGTGCGAAACGACACGGGGAGCCGGGATGCGGCAATCTGCTTGAGCAGGTCCATCGGCATGACAAATCTCCTCTAGGTTCGGGATGACGATTGACGGTTCGACGAGCATCGAAATAGGTCTTCCGGCCAAGCCTTCAAGAGAGTCTGCAGATTGGTTTTTTCTGCCGCGCTGCGCGGCGCAATAGCATGCGCGCGATCGGCCGGAAACGGCTACGAAACCCCTCTTGAAAAGAAGGTCGTGGCACCTACTTCGCAAGACGGAAGCGCCGGGGGTGGCCTCCGGCGCAGCGTCAACCCTTGTTTCTAAATGGAGGTTTCGCCATGTACCGATCCCTGTTTCCACGCGACATGTTCGCCGAGATGGATCGCCTGCAGCGCGAGATGCAGCAGGCCTTCGATCTGTCTCCCACCATCCGCGGCCTCGCCCGCAACGGCTTTCCGGCACTGAACATCGGCGGCACGCCGCAGACCGTGGAGATCTACGCGTTCGCGCCCGGCGTCGATCCGTCCAGCCTCGAGGTCCATCTCGAGCGCGGGCTGCTCTCGATCGCCGGCCAGCGCAGCAATGCGCTGCCCGAAGCCGGCGCCAAGGCGGCCGTTCACATCAACGAGCGCTTCGAGGGGAGCTTCCGCAGGGTGCTGACCCTGCCCGACGATGCCGACCCCGACGCGGTCACCGCCAAGTACCGCGACGGCGTGCTGCACATCAGCGTGCAGCGCCGTGCCTCGTCGCAGCCGCGGCGCATAACCGTTCAATGACGAAGCAGAGAGAACCAGGCAAGAAAGGAGAACGACCATGAACACCACCCCATCGAACCGCGTCGCCGAGCAGAAGGCGCAGCAAACGGCAACACAGGTCGCCCGCGGGGACGACACCCGCTACAGCGATGCGGCCTTGACCCCGCCGGTGGACGTGATCGAGGACAGCGGCGGCATCACGCTCTATGCCGACCTGCCCGGCGTCTCGCGCGACAAGCTCGGCCTGCACGTGGCGGCGGACACGCTGACCATCGACGCCGAGACCGACATCTCGGTGCCCAACGGGCTGTCGTCGAGCCACATCGAAGTGGGCCTGGCACGCTTCCGCCGCGTCTTCACGCTCAGCAAGGAACTCGACACCGCCGCGATCACGGCCGAGCTGTCGCAGGGCGTGCTCAAGCTGCGCATTCCGAAGGCGGAACACGCGCAGCCGCGACGCATCGAGATCCAGGCCGCCTGAGCGCGCAGGCAGCGCAGGCGCCCGTGGCAGCGGGCGCCTACGCCGATGTGCGCTTCGCCCTACACCCGCGGCGGCACGGCAAAATTAAGGTCGTCCGGCAAAGCTCCTCCGGAAGCGCCGGACACATGGCCTTCGAACACTTTCGTGACCGCAGGGACGCCGGCCGCACGCTGGCGCAAAAGCTGGGCGGCCACGCCGGGCAGTCCGGTGTGGTCGTGCTGGCCCTGCCACGCGGCGGCACACCCGTGGCCTATGAAGTGGCCCGGGCGCTCGACGCCCCGCTCGATGTGCTCGTGGTGCGCAAGCTCGGCATTCCCTGGAACGAGGAATACGCCATGGGCGCCATCGCCAGCGGCGGCGAACAGCTGCTCGACGCGCGGGTCGTGCACGAACTCGGCCTCACCCGCAGCGACATCGAAGACGTCGTAGCCCGCGAACAGCGTGAGCTGGCGCGGCGCGAACGCACCTACCGCCGCGACCGTCCGCCGCTGGCGTTGCACGGGCGCACCGTGATCCTGGTCGACGACGGCCTGGCCACCGGATCGACCATGCGCGCCGCCGTGCGCGCGGTGCGCCGGCAGCAGCCTGCACGCACCGTGGTGGCCGTGCCGGTGGCGTCGGCAGAGGCCTGCGAACTGCTGCGCAGCGAGGCCGACGAGATCGTCTGTGCTGAAGTGCCCGAATCCTTCCTCGGCGTCGGGCGCTGGTACATCGACTTTTCGCAGACCAGCGACGAGGAGGTCTGCGCGCTGCTCGATGACGCGGCGAACCGTCACCACGGCGCGCTGTCGGCCTGAAACACTGGCGAACGGAGGACCGTCATCCATGGACCCGTCGAAGATGCGGAAGGACACCGATGCACTGCGCGCCGTCGCGCACCCCATGGACGGCTCGGCGCACGACCACGATGCCCTGCTCGAACTGATCGGCGATGCGCATTACGTGCTGCTCGGCGAAGCTTCCCACGGCACGCACGAGTTCTATGCCGAGCGTGCGGCCATCACCCGGCGCCTGTTTACCGAGAAAGGGTTCAGCGCCGTGGCGGTCGAGGGCGACTGGCCCGACGCCTGGCGCGTGAACCGCTACGTGCGCGGTTTCGGCGGCGACGCAACGGCGCACGAGGCCCTCGCGGGCTTCACGCGCTTTCCTACCTGGATGTGGCGCAACCAGGACGTGGCGCGCTTCGTCGAGTGGCAGCGCGCCTTCAACGAGGCCGGGCCGCCGCAGGGCAAGACCGGCTTCTACGGTCTCGATCTCTACAGCCTGCACGGCTCCATCGAGTCGGTGCTCGACTATTTCGACCGCACCGACCCCGAAGGCGCCCGGCTGGCGCGCGAGCGCTATGGCTGCTTCGACCGCGTGGGCGACGGCGGCCAAGTCTACGGCCTGATGGCCGGGCTCGGCAACACGCCGTCATGCCAGAAAGAAGTGGTCGAAATGCTCGTGCGGCTGCGCAGCGCCGCTGCCGAGGCGTGGAACCTGCGCTACCGGCACATGGTCGAGACGCTCGGCGAGATCGTATCGCCCCGAGACCGAACGCCAGAGCCACTATTTCTTCGCGCGGCTGCCGATGCAGTTCGATGCGCTGCTGCACATCGACCGCACGCGCGCGGTCGATCCGCTCCTGGGCGATGCGGCCGAACCGGAGGGCGAGGTGCCCGATACCTGGCCTTCGGGCCGGTGGCGTCCCTCCCCGCCTGTCGGTGCGCCAGCCTGCCCGACGCACCAAAAGTGAATCCGACTTGTTAGTAGACGTGTATATGGTGGATTGCCAGAAACAACTGAAAATCTCCTTCTGACACACTACGTGCGCGGCGCGGATCACGCGATGCATGTCGGTCGCCCATGAACTCACCCGGTCTAAGAAACATCCGCTTCAGCTTGAACACGCGCCTGAGCCTGGGGGCCGCCCTGGTGGTCCTGCTGGCAACGATCGCGATCGCGACGGTGGCGCTGCAGCTGGTGCGCACCAGCGTGAAGGCGTCGATCGAGAGCGAGGAGCAGGCGCGGCTGTCGGCGATTGCGGACACCGTCGACCAGAAGTTCGTGGGCTGGCGGACCCTGCTGCAGACCTTCGCCGTGGGCGTGGAGGTGGCCGGATTCGAAGATCCGGCCCTGCTGCAGCCGTACCTGGAGCGGCATGCGCCCCTGCGCCGGGCCTTCAGCAACGTTGCGATGTTCACGGCCGAGGGCGACCTGGTCGCCAACCTGAACGGGGCACGGCCCGAGGGGGCGGTCAACATCCTCGACCGGCCCTACTTCCGCCGGACCCTGCAGGCCAAGGCCGGCGTGGTTTCCGAGCCCTACTTCAACCGCCTGACCGGCCTGGCACAGGTCGCCCTCACCCAGCCGGTGTTCGACGAAGCGGGGGCGTTGCGCTTCGTGATCTCGGCCGCCATCGACCTCGGCGGCCGCAACATCCTCGGCGAGATGGCCGGGACCCGGTTCGGCGACACTGGCTACCTGTTCATCACGACCACCGACGGGGTCGTCATCGATCATCCCCGCACCGATCTCATCGCCCGGACGGCCGACCCGACGGGCAACGCCCCGCCCGAGATCGACCTCCCGGCCAAACAGTTCGAAGGCATCGCCGAAGGCTTCAACCATGCCGGGGTGCATGGCATGTATGCCTTCAAGCGCATTCCGCAGACCGATTGGGTGATCGGCGCGATGTACCCGACCTCGGAGGCGTTCGCACATTTCGAATCGATCGAGCGCACGGCCTGGATCGGCGCGGTGCTGCTCGCGGTGATGGCGGGGGCTCTCGCGCTGGCGGTGGTGCACCGCCAACTCGATCCGCTCAGGCACCTGCATCGCCACATGCTCGACGCGGAGAACCTCGCGACCGAAATCGTCGTGCTGCCGGACTATGCGCGCGACGAGATCGGCGACCTCCGGCGCACCTTCGACACGCTGATGCTGCAGCGCCGCGCGAGCGAGAAGTTCCTGCGCGACATCACCGACAACCTGCCCGCGATGATTGCGCACGTCGACGCCGAGGGCCGCTACACCTTCGTCAACGAGGCGCTCAGCCGGAAGCTCGGGCGCAATGCGGTACAGCTGGTCGGCGAGCCCGTGCGCGGGCTGAGTGCCATCGCCGAGGACGAGGCACTCGACGCTGCGGTCCGGCGCGTGCTGGCCGGCCAGGCCGTGCGCATCGAGAGCCGCGGCGAACGGGAGCGCCACTTCCAGACCGAGCTCATTCCCGACCGCGACAAGGCGGGCCGCGTGCGCGGCTACTACGCCATGACCTCCGACGTCACCGAGCGCAAGCAGATCGAGTTCAACCTCGCGCACAGCGAGGCGCAGGTGCGGACCATCGCCGACAACATTCCCGCGCTGGTCTCCCGCGTCGATGCGACGCTGCACTACACCTTCGTGAACGCGCAGGTCCGCATGCTCTACGGCGGCAAGGAGATGCTCGGCCGCTCGATGCCCGAGATGCGCGGCCCCGATGAGTACGCCAGCGTGGCGCCCGCCTATGCCCGCGCGCTGGCCGGCCACGCGGTCGTGCTCGAGAAGAACGGCGACCCGAGGCTGGGGGTGGGCGACCGCACCTTCAAGGCCCACTACATCCCCGACAGCGATGCGAACGGCGTGGTCCAGGGCGTGTTCTCGATGACCTTCGACATCACCGACGAGGTGAACATCCGCCGTGCCCTGACCGAGCAGCAGAAGCGCCTGCGCGACGTGACGGACAACATCCCCGCCCTCGTCGGCTACTTCGACAACGACGAGAACTGCCTGTTCGGCAACGTGCGCGCACGGCAGATGGCGGGCCTGGGCAACGGCCCGCTCGACGGCGTGACGCTGCGCTCGGCGGTGGGCCACGCGGTCTACAGGCAGCTGCAGCCCTACCTGCCGATGGTGCGCGAAGGCAAGGCGGTGCGTTTTCCGGTGCGCGCACCGCTGCACGGCAAGACCGGCTACTTCCAGGTCAACCTGATTCCCGACAGGAACCACGAAGCCGCGGTGACGGGCTTCTACCTCATGACCTTCAACATCACGGCGCTCAAGCGCGCCGAGCTGCGCCAGGCCGAGAGCGAACGGCGGCTGCGCACCATCACCGACAACCTGCCCGCGCTCATCACCTACATCGACCGCGACGAGAAGATCACCTTCGCCAACGCCACCTACCGCGACTGGCTCGGCGTGGAGCCATCGGCCATCCTGGGCAACCATGTGCGCGACGTGGCCGGGCCCGATCTCTACCTGTCGCGCAAGGCCATGATCGCGCGCGCGCTGGCCGGCGAGCGCCTGGAATTCGAGGCCCACACCCGCACCGCGGCCTCCGACCGGCTGACCCGCGTCAGCTACGTGCCCGACGTCGCGCCCGACGGCAGCGTGCGCGGCATCTTCTCGCTGAGCCTGGACATCAGCGCGCTGAAGGACGTGGAACGCAAGCTCACCGAACTGGCGCGCGCCGACACCCTCACCGGGCTCGCGAACCGCCTTGCCTTCAACGAATTCCTCCCGGGCGCGGTCGCGCGGGCGCAGCGCACGGGCCAGGCGTTGGCCGTGATGTTCCTCGACATCGACCACTTCAAGCGCATCAACGACACGCTCGGCCATGCCACCGGCGACGGCGTGCTGGTCGAGTACGCGAAGCGCCTGAAGGGCAGCGTGCGCAGCACCGACACCGTCGCCCGCCTGGCCGGCGACGAGTTCGTGGTGGTACTCGAGAACCTGCACATGCGCGAAGACGCGGTGGCCACCGCGCGCAAGATCGTCCATCAGGTCGGCAGCGCACCGTTCGAACTCGACGGCCGCAGCCTCCAGGTCACCACCAGCATCGGCGTGGCCTTCCACCGCGCCACCGACGCGCCCGTCGAGCCAACGGACCTGCTGGCCCGCGCCGACGCGGCGCTGTACCGCGCCAAGTCGGCGGGGCGCAACACCTTCGGCTTCTCCGATGGCTGATTGCGAACTTTCGTACCCGCGCTTTGTCGCGACCTGCGTGGGAGCGGCCTGCTCCGGCTGACAAGCCACGCCGCCGCCCCCAGAATCGCCTCACACAGGAGAACCCATCCATGTCCCCCCACGAAGTCGTCACGCCGGAGCAGTTGCTGCAGGCCCTCGAAGCCCAGAGCCGCATGCCCATCCTGCGCATCGGCCAGGCGCTGATCGCGAGCGGCGCCGTCACCGAGGCGCAGCTGCGCGCCGGCCTCGAACAGCAGCAGCTCGACCGCAGCGTGCCGCTCGGCGAAACGCTGGTCCGCATGGGGCTCGTCACGCGCGACCAGTTGCAGACCGCGCTGGTGCGCAAGATGGGCTATCCGCTCGTGAACCTGCATGTGTTCCCGGCCGAGGTGGAGGCATTGCGCAGCGTCGGCCTCGCGGTCGCCCGGCGCCTGCAGGTCATGCCGCTGATGGTCCACCAGGGCCGGCTCGTGCTGGCGCTCGACGATCCCGCGGGCCGCCATGCGGCGATCGACGAGGTGGAGTTCATCTCGCAGATGAAGGTGATCCCGGTCGTCGGCCAGTGCCTGGCGCTCGACCCGCTGCTCTTCAAGGCCTATTCGAAGGTGGGCTCGGAGATCCTCGATCCCACGCTCGCGCACCAGCCGGATATGCCGGCCGACCCCTCGCGGCCGCTGGAGTTCGACCTGGGCGTCGGCACCAGTGAACTGCTGGTCACACTCGAGAAGGAACGCCCCTCCGCGCCGAGCGCCGACGAGGACGTCGTCGAGCAGTCGGACAACTCGCTGGTGCGCATGATCAACAGCATGATCATCGACGCGCACCGCGAAGGCGTGTCCGACATCCACATCGAGAGCTATCCCGGCAAGGAAAAGACGCGCATCCGCTTTCGCCGCGACGGCCGCCTGCGCACGCACCTCGAGCTGCCCGCGAGCTACCGCAGCGCGGTGGTCGCGCGCGTGAAGATCATGTGCGACCTCGACATCAGCGAGAAGCGCAAGCCCCAGGACGGCAAGATCAACTTCTCGCGCTATTCGCCGCAGCACCGCATCGAGCTGCGCGTGGCCACCATTCCCACCAGCAACGGCCTGGAGGACGTGGTGATGCGGATCCTGGCGTCGGCAACGCCGATCCCGCTCGACCAGCTCGGCCTCTCGCCGCGCAATCTCGCCGAGCTGACGAAGGCGGTCGAGCGGCCTTACGGCATGGTGCTGTGCGTGGGCCCCACGGGCTCGGGCAAGACCACCACGCTGCATTCGGCGCTCATGCACATCAACACGCCCGAGCGCAAGATCTGGACCGCCGAAGACCCGATCGAGATCACGCAGCCGGGCCTGCGCCAGGTGCAGGTCAACCCGCGCATCGACTGGACCTTCGCCAAGGCGCTGCGCGCCTTCGTGCGCGCCGATCCCGACGTGATCATGGTCGGCGAGATCCGCGACGAGGAAACCGCCAAGACCGCGATCGAGGCCTCGCTGACCGGGCACCTCGTGCTGTCGACGCTGCACACCAACAGCGCCCCCGAAACCGTGACGCGGCTGCTGGACATGGGCATGGACCCGTTCAACTTCGCCGACTCGCTGCTCGCCGTGCTGGCGCAGCGGCTGGTGCGGCGGCTCTGCACCCACTGCCTGCAGAGCCGGCCGCTCAGCCCCGAGGAAGTCGACGAACTGCTCGCCGACTACATGCACGCGTTCGGCAGCGACCACGACACGCCGGCCGAGCGCGAGGCGGTGCGCAGCGGCTGGCTCGGCCGCCACGCGCGTGACGGCCAGCTCCAGCGCTATTCGAGCAAGGGCTGCCCGCGCTGCGACAACACCGGCTTCAAGGGCCGCGTCGGCATCCACGAGCTGATGGTCATCTCCCGGACACTGCGCCGCATGGTGCAGAGCGGCGCCCGCGCTGAGGAACTGCAGGCGGCCGCGCTCCGCGAAGGCATGCGCACGCTGCGCCAGGACGGCATCGACAAGGTGCTTTCGGGGCAGACCACCATCGAGGAAGTGCGCGCGACCAGCAACGTGTAGCGCGCTTCAGCCATCGATCCGGCGTGCCGGCCGCCGAAAATTTCACGACGGAGGCCACCCAGGTGTAACGCACGACCGCGTTCACTCGAACTCGTGTTGTCTGAAATCAGACCCATGAGAGGACCCTGACATGAACAAGCTCACCGCCACCCTGTTGGCCGCCGGCATCGTCGCCGGCACCGGCATGGCCCTTTTCGCCGGCGCCGCCGTGGGGCAAGCCAAGCCCTCCGCGATGGCGGAGGCGGCCGTCGCCATTCCGGCACCGGCGGAGGATCTTGCCGCGGCCCCGGGTGCGGACTCGGAAACGGCCGTGTTCGCAGGCGGTTGCTTCTGGGGCGTGCAGGGCGTCTTCCAGCACGTGAAGGGCGTGAGGAGCGCCGTGTCCGGCTATGCCGGCGGCGATGCCGCCGCTGCCAGCTACAGCGCGATCGGCTCGGGACGGACCGGCCATGCAGAGTCGGTTCGCATCACCTACGATCCGCGCCAGATCAGCTACGGACAACTGCTGCAGATCTACTTTTCGGTGGCGCACGACCCCACCGAGCTGAACCGCCAGGGTCCCGACCGGGGCACGCAATACCGCTCGGCGATCTTCCCCGCGAACGCCGAACAGGCCCGGGTGGCCAAGACCTACATTGCACAGCTGGACAACGCGAAGGTGTTCGGCAAGCCGATCGCCACCACCATCGAGCCGGCAAAGGCCTTCTACCCCGCGGAGGCGTATCACCAGGACTACATGACCCGCAACCCGCGGCAGCCCTACATCGTGATCAACGACCTGCCCAAGGTGGACAATCTGCAACGCGTGTTCCCCGCGCGCTATCGCTCCGAACCGGTGCTGGTGGGTCGCTCCGGCACCCTGTAGGCGGACAGGCATGAAGAAGATCCTTCTCCTCGTCGCTTCGCACGGGATCGTGGCGGGCCTGGGCTTTGGCGCAGGCATCTATGCCTTGCCCATCCTGACGGCGCCGCCCGCACCCACGTCGGCCGAGGTTTCCGCGCTGGCGGCCCAGGCGCAGTTCACCGGCCAATTCAAGCGCGACCTGACCGACAGCGATGCCTTGCACTGGGGTGAAGGCACGGTCACCGTGAGCCGCAGCGCCGTGTCGCTGCAAGGCAAGGTGGCACCCGGGCCGGACTACAAGCTCTACCTCGCGCCGGCGTTCGTCCAGACCGAGGCCGACTTCCTGCGGCTGAAGCCGAAGATGCTGCGCATCGGCGACGTGAAGACCTTCGAGAACTTCATTGTGCCGATGCCCGAATCAGCCGATCCGGCAGCCTACGACACGGTCATCGTCTGGTGCGAATCGTTCGGCCAGTTCATCACCGCGGCGCAATACCGATAGAGCGCAACCGCCGCTCCCCCTCGGCTATCGCGGCAGGTCGAGCTCGACCCAGGCTGGCGCATGGTCGCTCGCGCCCGGGCGCCCGCGCACCTCGCGGTCCACGTTCGCATCGACGAGAAAGGGCGCCAGCTCCGCATTCAGCAGCAAGTGGTCGATGCGCAGGCCCGCATTGCGGGGCCAGCGGTTGCGCCAGTAGTCCCAATAGGTGTAGATCGCCTCGGTGGGATGGCGGGCGCGTATCGCATCGGTCCAGCCCTGCGCGAGCAGGCGTTCGAACGGGGCGCGGCTCTCAGGCTGCAGCAGCGCGTCGTTGCGCCACGAGGCCGGGTTGTAGATGTCGGCGTCGGTGGGCACCACGTTGAAGTCGCCGGCCAGCACCACCGGCAGACCGCAATCGAAGAGACGGCGTGCATGGGCCTGGAGCCGCTCGAACCATTCGAGCTTGTAGTCGAACTTGGGGCCGGGCTGCGGATTGCCGTTGGGCAGGTACAGGCAACCGACCACCACCCCGCCGACCACCGCTTCGAGGTAGCGGCTCTGGTCGTCTTGGGTGTTGCCTTCGAGGCCGCGACCCGTCTCGATGGGTTCGCGCCCGCGCGCCAGGATGGCCACGCCGTTCCATGAGCGCTGGCCGTGGAACACCACGCCGTAGCCGGCCTCACGGATCGCCGCGGCGGGAAAGTTCGCATCCGGCGACTTGAGTTCCTGCAGGCAGGCCACGTCGGGGCGGGATTCGGCCAGCCACTCCAGCAGGCGCGGGAGCCGCCCGTTGACGCCGTTGACATTGAAGGTCGCGATCTTCACGGGTGGATCATGGCGCCAAAGCTGCGCGCCCGGTGTCGGAGAACAGGCATGCAGCGCGAGTTCGCGATCCGCCAACTCGCCGGCCGGCGGCGCTGCAGGGCCGCTGACACCCAAGGACTGAGCCGCCAAGCGCCCGAGCCGCGATGGCCCGACAATCGGCGCCCATGAATTCCTCTTCCCCGGTAGTCCCGGTAGTCCCGGTAGTCCCGGTGGTCCCGGCGATCCCCGCGCGCCCGATCCGCCATGCCGCCACCCTGATCCTCCTGCGCGACGGCCCGGCCGGCATGGAAGTGCTGCTGCTGCGCCGCGCCGAAAAAGCCGACGACCAGAACAGCGGCGCCAGCGTGTTCCCAGGCGGCGTGCTCGATGCCCACGACCGCCGCCTGCACCTGATGTGCCAGGGCCTCGATGACCGCGGCGCGAGCGCGCGCCTCGGCGTGGCCGAGGGCGGCCTCGACTACTACGCCGCCGCGGTGCGCGAGTGCTTCGAGGAAGCGGGCGTGCTGTTCGCCTGCGACGCCGAAGACCGGGTGGTCGAGCTCGACGGGTTCGCGCCCGGCCGGCTCGAGGCGATGCGCCATGCCGCCGAGCAAGGCACCGATGCGCTGCTCGCGATGTGCGACGCCCACGGCTGGCGGCTCGCGATCGACCGGCTCGCCTACTTCAGCCATTGGCTCACGCCGCCCGGCATGCCGCGCCGCTTCGACACGCGCTTCTTCATCGCCCAGATGCCGGCCGGCCAGAGCGTGATTCCCGATGGCCGCGAGACCGTCGCGCACATGTGGCTGCGGCCCGCGGAGGCGGTGGACGCGCGCCGCGGGCTCAAGCTCATGAACGTGACGCGGCGCACGCTCGAAGCGCTCGCGGGTTTTGCAAGCGCCGCGGAATGCATGACGCATGCGCGCGGCCTGGCGCGCCTGCCGCTCAACATGCCGCGCCTGGCCGACGGCCCCGCCGGACGCCGCGCGGTGAACATCGACGAAGCCGCCTACGCGGAGATCGGCCTCGTCGACCCTGATGGCTCGGGCCGCGGCGGCCCCGGGCGCTATGCGCTCTCGCCCGGCGACCTGACGCAGCTCACGGCACGGATCCGCCGCGTGGCGGGCGATGGCGGCGATGCGGGACCGCACAGCTATTTCGTCGGCGCAGCGGAAGGCCCGTTCGCGTTGATCGACCCGATGCCGGGCGCCACGGCCGCCGTGGCACCCGGGCCCGTGGGTTGGCTGCTGTCGACCGCGGCGCGCACGCCGGCGTCGGAAGCCGCACTCGCGCAGCTTGCCTCCTCGTGGCCTGACGCATCGGTGCACTGCCCCGCGCCCGGTGAGCGCCTGTCCCTCGGGGGCGGCACCACGCTGCAGGTGATGCAGGCCGCGCCGGAAGGCAGCAGCACCGCGCTGCAGTTCTTGCTCGCCGAGGAGCGCGTGCTGTTCACGGGCAGCTCGATGGCCGCTGCGGCGGCCGAGGCCGAATGGCTCGCGCCGGCCAGCGGCTTCGTCGTCAGATCTTCCCTATCGCCGCCTTGAGCTCTTCGATCGACGCCGGCTTGGGCAGGTGCGCGCTGAAGCCGGCTTCGAGCGCGCGGCGCGCATCGGAGCGGCGGCCGAAGCCGCTCATCGCGATGGCGCGCAAATCGCTCGTGACGGGCCTGCGGCGCACTTCGGCGATGAACTGGTAGCCGTCCATCTCGGGCATGCCGAGATCGGACACCAGCAGGTCATAGGTGTTCGCCTCGAGCAACTCGAGGCCCCGCTTCGCGCTCTGCGCCACGTCGACGATCGCGCCCTCGAGCCGCAGCACCTCGGCGAACGGCGCCAGGGCGTCGGCATAGTCGTCCACCGCCAGCACGCGCCAGCCGTGCAGGTCGACTTCGGCCGCGGGCGCCTCCGCCGGCGCCGGGATCGACACACCCATGCGCGGCAGCCACACGCTGAACTCGGCGCCCTGCCCCACGCCCGGCGAGGTCACCTCGACGCGGCCGCCATGCGCGCGCGCGAGCTCCTGCACCAGCGCGAGGCCGATGCCCAGCCCGCCGTTCGACGGCGCGGTGTCGCTGTCGGCCTGGTTGAACATGCCGAACACATGCGGCAAGAATTCGGCCGCGATGCCGCAGCCGGTGTCGCTCACCGTCAGCCGGCCGTAGCCGTCGTCGGCCGACACGCGCGCCGAGATGCGTCCGCCCTCGGGCGTGAACTTGACCGCGTTGCTCAGCAGGTTCCAGGCGATCTGCTCGATGCGCACGCGGTCGCCGTCGCAGACCACGCCTTCCTCGCAGTCGACCTGCAGCACGATCTGCTTGCCGCCCGCACTGCTCAGCGCCGCCTGCGCGGCGGCCTGCACCAGCTCGCCGAGGTTCACCGCCACGCGGTTGAGCCGCAGCTTGCCGGTGCGGATGCGCGACAGATCGAGCAGGTCGTTGATGATGCGCGTCTGGCTCGCCACCGCGCGCTTGATCGTGTCGCCCACGCGCTGCACGGCCGGATCGGCGGCGGTCGCGGGCAGGTGCACCAGCAGCTCGGCGCTCATCTGGATCAGGTTCAGCGGCTGCTTGAGCTCGTGCGACATCACGGCCAGGAAGCGGTCCTTGAGCTCGTTGGCCATCTGCGCGCTGAGGCTGGCCTTCTTCTCTTTCAGCAGGCGGTGCTCCTGCGCGAGCTCGTGCTGCTTGGTGCCCGTCATGTCGCGCGCGATCTTGGCGAAGCCGCGCCCCGTTGACAGCTCGAGCGGTGTCGTCACGCCGCTGCAGAAGAAGCGGCTGCCGTCCTTTCGCAGGTGCCAGCGCTCGTCTTCCGCGCGGCCGAGTTCGAGCGCGCGACGCATCTCGCCTTCGGGCACGCCGCGCGCCCGGTCTTCCGCGGTGAAGATCGTCGCCAGGGGCTGGCGCAGCATTTCTTCTTCCGCGTAGCCGAAGATGCGCTGGGCGCCCGCGTTCCAGGTGGTGATCAGGCCGTTCTCGTCGGTGGTGATGATCGCGAAGTCGCGCGTGGTGGCCGCCACCAGCCGCAGCCGCTCTTCGCCCGCGCGCACCCGCTCCTCGGCGGCATGCAGGTCGGTGATGTCGAAGAAATTGAGGATCGCGCCCTCGATCTTGTCTTCGGCGGTGCGGTACGGAAGGATGCGCGCCAGAAAGTGCCGCCCGTCCACGCTCGTGACGTGCCGCTCGGTGGTGCGCAGGTCCTTGAAGGCCGACGCGGTGTCGCTCGCCAGCTCGGGATAATCGAGCCGGCTCGTGATGTCGAACAGCGAGCGCCCGATGTCGGAGGGAATCAGGTTGAACAGGCTGCTCGCATGCGGCGTGTAGCGCTTGATGTGCATGCCGCGGGTCACGAACACAGTCGCGATCTCGGACGAGGCGATCAGGTTCTGCAGGTCGTCGTTGATGTGGCCGCGCTCCTCGACCTTCATCTTGAGCTCGTAGTTGACGGTGACGAGCTCCTCGTTCATCGACTGCAGCTCTTCCTTGCTGGTCTCCAGCTCTTCGGTGGCCGAGCGCAGTTCCTCGTTGATCGCCTGCAGTTCCTCGTTGGACGCCTTGAGCTCCTCGTTGGAGGTTTCGGAGCTTTCGATGGTCTCCTGTAGGTGCATCTTCAGCTGGCGCACCTCGTCCTCCATCTGCCCGATCAGCAGCTCGCGCGCCGCGTGCGCGGGCTCGCCGCCTTCGGGGCGCATGCTTTCCTCGACCTCGTCGAACACCACGAGCGTGAGCTGCGGCGCGCCTTGGTCGTCCTGCTGCAGCGGGCGCACCGTGATGTTGAGGAACACCTGGCGTCCGTCCTCGCGCTTCTGCACCAGCCGGGTCTCCACGCTGCGGGCCGTCTGCCCGGCCTTGAAGAGCGCGGTGCGCAGCTCGAGCCGCAGGTCGGGCCGCACGTTGTTCAGCAGGTTGTTCGACGGCTCGCCGCCGGCGCGCTCCAGAAAGCGGCCGACACCGTTCGACAGGTGCAGCACCTCGTGCTCGCCATTGATGAGAACGCTCGGCGGCGAAAACTGCTCGAGCGCACGCTGGTGCAGCTCCGCGAAGGTCGGCCGATCGGGGTGCTTGCGCGCGCGCAACGTCTGGATCGCACCGGCGCCGCCGGGCCGCGCTGGCGCATCGCTGATCAGCGGCAGCTGGCGCACGGCCGCCGGTCCCGGGTTCGCGCGGTAGATGCGGTTCTTCTTGTCGACGGCCGTGAACATGCTCCCGACCGCATCGATCGATTCCGAGGTGCCGAGAAACAGGTAGCCGCCCGGCTTGAGCGCCATGCGGAACATTTCGAGCACATGGGCCTGCGCCGCGCGGTCGAGATAGATCAGCAGGTTGCGGCAGCAGATCAGGTCGAGCCGCGAGAACGGCGGATCGCGCAGCAGGTTGTGCAACGCGAACAGCACCGGCTCGCGCACCACGGTGGCCACCCGGAACTGGTCCTGATCGGCCACGAAGTACTGCCTCAGCCGCGTAGGCGAGAGGTCTTCCGCGATGCCCTGGGCATAGAGGCCCCTGCGCGCCGAGGCGATGGCGCGTTCGTCGATGTCGGTGGCGAAGATCTGGATGTCGAGCGGCTTGGACTGCGCGTCGATCCCCTCGCGCAGCAGCATGCTCAGCGAATAGGCTTCCTCGCCGGTCGCACAGCCCGCCACCCACGCGCGCACCTGCTCGCCCGGCTGCAGGCCCTCGATCAGCGTGGGCAGCGCCTCGCGCGCCAGCGCCTCGAAGGCATCGGGGTCGCGAAAGAAGTTGGTCACGCTGATGAGCATGTCCTGCAGCAGCGGGGTCGCTTCCTCGGGATGCGCCTTCAGGAAGTCGCGGTAGGCCGGCAGGTCGGCGATGCGGTTCACCTGCAGCCGGCGCTCGATGCGGCGCAGCACCGTGGCGCGCTTGTAGTGGTGAAAGTCGTGCCGGGTGTAAGTGCGCAGCAGCCCCATGATCTCCTGCAGCGCTTCTTCGGCCAGTGCAGCCGCGGACGGCCCGCCGGGCTCCTGGCCGGCCGCTGCGGGCTCATTCGCGCCGGGCAGCCGGATCTGCTTCGCATTGCGCCAGTGCTCGACGAGGCGCTGGCCCATCTGCGCGGCCGGCAGCACGATGTCGACCATGCCGGTACCGATCGCCGCGCGTGGCATGCCGTCATGTCCTGCATCCTCGGGCGACTGCGCTATCGCGAGGCCGCCGTTCTCCTTCACGTGCGTGAGGCCGACCGCCCCATCGCTGCCGGTGCCCGACATCACGACGCAGACGGCGCGCCGGTCGTGCACCTCGGCCATCGTGCGGAAGAACACGTCCACCGCCACGTGCCGGCCCTTGATGCGCTCGCTGGGAACGGGCTGCAGGTGGCCGTCGTTCATCATCAGCTCGACGCCCGGCGGGATCACGTAGACGTGGTTGACCCGGATGGGCACCACCTGCGTGACCTGCGTGACCGGCATCGCGGTGGCGCGCTGCAGGATCTCCGGGGCACTGCTCTGGTGCTCGGGCGACAGGTGCAGGATCACCGCGAACGCCATGCCCGGCTCCGGCGGCATCCCTTCGAAGAAGCGGATCAGCGCCTCGAGCCCGCCCGCGGAGGCGCCGATGCCGACCACGGGCATGTCCAGCGTGCTCGGCACGAGTTCGGGTTCGTTGGACGAAGACGGCGGGGGCGTGGGCGGTTTTGGCATGAAGGTGTCGTTGCGCAGCCGCCGCTTGCGTGCCTGCCAGCGTGTGGCGTTCCAGCCCCGATTCTGCCCCCCTGGCGGAGTCCGGCGCGCGACCCTGCGGTCCGCGATGCCGGATTCGCACTGATCCTACAGGCGCTCGCGACGGCCGCTTGCCGATGCGACATGCCCGCGGCGCAAGGTCGCGGGTCATGCCCACCCGCTTCACGAGGTTCTCGGCCATGCGCCCTTCCACCCCAGCCCTTGCCATCACCATCACCCTTGCCGCGGGCGCGCTGCTCGCGGGCTGCGGCGGCAGCAACACCGCATCCAACGTCGAAGCGCCCGGTGCCGGTACGGGCGCGAAGACCGCCGCGCTAGAGAAAGGCGCCGCGGCGCTGCAGGACAAGCCGCCGATCGAAGCGCTCAACGCCTACCTCGACGGCTTTCACTTCTACAGCGGCAACCTGAAGGCCCAGATGGAGGCACACCACTACTGCGCCGTGCTCAACGAGGAGCTCATCCAGTGCGTGATCTACGACGGCAACACCCGAGCCGCAAAGATCATGGGCGTCGAGTACATCGTGAGCGAGCGCCTGTTCCAGATGCTGCCCCCGCAGGAAAAAGCGCTCTGGCACAGCCATGTGCACGAGGTCAAGTCGGGGCAGCTGATCGCGCCGGGCATTCCGCAGGCAGCCGAGCACGCGCTGATGCAGAAGCTGGTCGGCACCTACGGCAAGACCTTCCACACTTGGCACACCGACCTGCAGAAAGAGCTGCCGATCGGCATTCCGCAGCTCATGATGGGGTTCACCGCCGACGGCCAGATCGACCCCGCGATGGTGGCCGAGCGCGACAAGCGCTTCGGTGTCGACTCGATGGAAAAGAGAAAGCAGCGCGAAGACATTCCGTCGCCCCCGATCGCCGAAGGCGCCGACAGCTGGCTGAAGGGCACGCCGGTGCAGATCGCCGATCCCACCGGCACCGAGCACCAGCACCCGAAGGGCGCGCAGGCGGGCCGCTAGACGCTGCAGGAACAGCAGTCGCGGCTGGTGCCCGACCGAGGCAGCTGACCCCCTCGGCAGCGCTCGTCAGCCGCCGCCCACTCCCACGTTGACCTTGCCGGTGCCGCCGCAGGCCGTGCAGCGCTCGCCACCGTCGCCCGCGCCGATGCCCGGCGCGGGCATGACGGTCATTCCGGCTGCGGCTGCGGCTCCGGCGGCACGGCCGACGCCATGGCACGCGCGGCAAGGCTCTTGGCGCGCGCACTTCGCGCTTCCTCAGGGGTGAACTCATGGGCCAGCCCCAGACGGTGCGCGGCACGCCCGCCCTGGCGCGCAATCTCCCGCTGGCGCTTGGGGTCCATCCTCGCAAAACCGCGCGGGGCGCGCGTGCGATCTTGTTGATCGTCCATTGAAGTGCTTTCCTTCGATCCGCGAAACAGTGCGGGCCTGTGCGCGCAACCCTTGCGCGCCGACCCGTTCACCGGCAAGCGGCGTGCCCGCTCGCCCTCAATCGGCAGTAACGGCCTTCTGCACCGCCTGCGCTTCGGCCAGCGCGCTGAGCTTGCCGTCGGTGGCGGTCTCCTCGGCCAGCGAGGCTTCGAGCAGCTCGATGGCGTCGGCGTGACCCAGTTGCTTGGCCAACGTGCACAGCGAGTGGTAGCCGGCGATCTCGTAGTGCTCGACCTTGCGCGCGGCGCCAATCAGTGCCGCGTCGAGCACCGGCCCCTTCTCGATCTGGTCGATCAGCGAATCGCCTTCCTCGACGAGGCCGGCCATGCCTTCGCACTTGATGCGTTTGAGCTTGATCTTCAGCAGTTCGGCGATCTGCTCGATGCGCTCGACCTGGCCGCGCGTCTCTTCCAGGTGGGTCTCGAAGGCCAAGGCGAGGCCTTCGTCGGTGGCGGCGCGCGCGAGCTTCGGCAGCGACCTCGTCATCTGCTTCTCGGCACTGTAGGTGTCGGAAAGCTCGTGGACGAAGAGATCGGAAATGTTCTTGACGGGCATGTGACTTCCTTCGAAAAAGTGAGGTCGGTGGATGAAAGAAACGCAGGGAACACGCAGCCATGTTTGGGACGCGCACGCGGGGCCCAAGCAAGGCCGTTTCGCGTCGGCGTGTCAGCCGCCGCCGCACGCCGGAGGGCACGCCGCTTGCCCGCAAGAAGCTGCGGCGGCGCCGAGCGCGCAGCCGTTCGATCGACAACAGACCCCACCCAACAAAGGAGCAGTCCCCATGTTCTCTCACAACAAGCGCCTGCAATACACGGTGCGCGTCAGCGAGACCAATCCCGGCCTCGCCAACCTCATGCTCGAACAGTTCGGCGGTCCTCAGGGCGAACTCGCGGCAGCCTGCCGCTACTTCACCCAGGCGCTCGGCGAAGACGATCCCGGCCGCAAGGACATGCTGTTCGACATCTCCACCGAGGAGCTGAGCCACCTCGAGATCATCGGCACCATCGTCGGCATGCTCAACAAGGGCGCCAAGGGCCGGCTTGCCGAAGGCGTGGAGGAAGAAGGCGAGATGTACCGCACCATCACCGGCGCGGGCAACGACAGCCACATCACGCAGGTGCTCTACGGCGGCGGCCCGCCGCTGGTCAATTCGGCCGGCGTGCCCTGGACCGCGGCGTACATCGACACCATCGGCGAACCCACGGCCGACCTGCGCTCGAACATCGCGGCCGAGGCGCGCGCAAAGATCGTCTACGAGCGCCTGATCAACCTCACCGACGACCCCGGCGTGAAGGACGCGCTGACCTTCCTCATGACGCGCGAGATCGCGCACCAGAAGTCGTTCGAGAAGGCGCTGTACGCGATCGAGCCGAACTTTCCGCCGGGCAAGCTGCCGGGCGATCCGCGCTTTACCAGCGTGTACTTCCGCATGTCGAAGGGCGAAGCGGACCTGCGCGGGCCGTGGAACCAGGGCGAGCGCTGGGACTTCGTGCCCGTCACCCAGGACTCGGGCCCGGTCGACGGCGGCGACGGACTCGCGACCGTCGAGCTCGACGACGCCGATGCGGCCACGCTGCAGCAGATGGCCGAGCGCACGCAGTCGCAGCCCGCCGGCGACCCGCTCACCGGTGCCGAGCTCGGCATGGGCGAAGGGCCCGCGTCGGGCCCGGCCGACGACGGCCCGGCCGCGGGTGCCAAGAAGAAGAAGGCGAAGTAGGTAAGAAAGAAAGAAAAGAAGGCGCCGGGCCTCAGCGCACGGCGAAGCCCGACGGGCTCGGCGCCTTCAGCGTGAGCTTGCGAAGCGCGGCGCTCACGGCCGCCAGGTCGTCGGCCTCGCGCAGGCTGCCCTCGGGGTCGCCGGTGCCGTCGTCGCGCTGCATCGCGGCCAGGCGGCGCAGGATCGATTCCTTCTCCTGCAGTGTGCGCAGGCTGGTCCAGAGCGCGCCGTCGGTCACTTCTTCCTGCGTGGCCGCCAGGCTGCGCAGGCTGAAGGCGTGGCCGGTGTGGCAGCGGTAGCGCACCGGCCGCTTGTCGTTGAGTTCGAACAGCACGCCGCCGCAGTCGGGGCACGTGAACATCGAGGGCTCGGCAATGGCTTTGAGCTTTTCCACGGTGGATCCTCCGAGACCGATTTCATATTCGTCGCGCAGTGTCGACGACACTGCCGCGGCCGCCACGGCGTCGCGCGGCCCGGCCAGTTGGATCAGCAGCCCCGGCAGCGCCGCGAGCTTCACCACGTGGTCCACCTGCGTTGCAGCCATTGCCGCGCGCGGCATGCCGGGCTCGTGCGCCTCGGCCGGGTCCTGCACCACCGCGAGGCCGCCGCAGTCCTTGATGGCGCGCAGCCCCGCGCTGCCGTCGTCGAGCATGCCGGTGAGGACCACGCCGACGGCACGCGGCCCGCACTCGAGCGCGACGGAGCGGAACAGCGGATCGATGGCGGGACGGGCATGGTGTTCCTTCGGCCCGCGGTTCAGGCGGATCACGCCGCCGTCGAGCAGCATGTGGTGGTCGGACGGCGCCACGTAGATCGTGCCGGCGGTGGGCACATCCCCCGGCCTCGCTTCCACCGCGCGGTTGGGTCCGCGGGTGTCCAGCAGCGACGCGAGCTGGCTGCGGTGAGCGCCGATGTGCTGCACCAGGAAGATCGGCGCCGGAAAGCCGGCCGGCAGTGCGGCAACGAACTGGAGCATCGCATTGACGCCGCCCGAAGAGGCGCCGATGCAGATCGCTTGCAGGGAGGCATAAGGCTGGGACATTCCTGGCGTGCAGAAGCAAGTACGCGAAGATGCACCTTTGCGGCAATCCGCATGCCCGCGGCCGTCAGCCCGAGACGCGCCGGTTCCGCAGCAGGCGCTGCACGTCGCCCAGGGCCACCGGCTTGACGAGATGCTCGTCGAAGCCCGCCGCCAGCGCCATCTGCTTGTCTTCGGGTTGGCTCCAACCGGTGGCGGCCACCAGCAGCAGCCCGCGTCCCCAGGGTTGCGATCGGATGCGCCGTGCCACCTCGTGGCCGTCGAGCCCCGGCATGTCGACGTCGAGCACGGCGGCATCGGGGCGCAACGCCTCGGCGATGCGCAGCGCGTCGATGCCGTTCTCGGCCGTCTCCACGTGGAAGCCCGAGATCGACAGCACCCGCGCCATGCCCCAGAGCGCATCGGCGTTGTCATCGGCCAGCAGCACGCGCAAGGCCCGCTCCGACACCGGCGGCTGTCCGGGCCCCGGCGGCGGCAGGTTCGCCACGTGCTCGGCACCGGCGGCCTGCGCCTCGCTGCGCGCGAGCGGAATGCGCACCGTGAAGCGGCTGCCGTGCCCGCTGCCCGCGCTCTCGCCCATGACGCTGCCGCTGTGCATCTCGACGATGCTGCGCACCAGCGCCAGCCCGATGCCAAGCCCGCCGGCCGCGCGGTCGTGCGAACGCACGCTCTGCGTGAACATCTCGAACATCGCCTGGACGGTATCGGGCTCCATGCCGATGCCGTTGTCCGTCACCGTGAACACCGCCTCGCGCGCCGCGGCGTCGGGGTGCATCGACAGCAGGATCACGCCGCGGTCGGGCGTGTACTTGGCCGCGTTCGACAGCAGGTTCGACAGCACCTGCGTCAAGCGCATCGGGTCGGCGTCGAGCCTGACTTCCTCGGCGCTGACATCGAGCTCGAAGGTATGGCGCCCGAGCTCCATCAGCGGCCGCGTGGCCTCGACGGCAGCCTCCACCACCGCCTGCGCCGTCAAGCGTTCGCGGCGCAGCGCGAGCCGGCCCATGCGCAGGCTGGACACGTCGAGCAGGTCGCCGAGCAGCGCCTTCATGGCCGAGGCCTGCCGCTGGATCACACGCGCGGCGTGCGCCTGGTCGGGCGTGAGCTGGCTTTCGGGCGCCAGCAGCTGCGCCGCGCCGCTGATCGACGCGAGCGGATTGCGCAGCTCGTGCGAGAGCACCGCGAGAAAGCGGTCCTTGGCGGCATCGGCCGCTTCGAGCGCTTGCTGCGCCGCGCGCTGCTCGCTCTGGTCGCGCAGCACCTTCACCATGCCGATCACCGCGCCATGACCGTTGTGCATCGGCATGAGCGCGCCGCTGGCCCAGAAGTGCGAGCCGTCCTTGCGCTTGTGCTGGCGGTCGTCGGCCGCGCGCCCTGCCGCCAGCGCGGTGCGCGCCTCTTCCTCGGGCGCGCCGGCCGTGCGGTCTTCCTCGGTGAAGATGATGTCGGCCGAGCGCCCGAGGATCTCGGGCTCGGTGTAGCCGAGCAGCCGCTGGGCGCCGGTGTTCCAGCTGGTGACGCGGCGCGCCATGTCGACCGAGAAGATGGCGTAGTCGACCGCGTTCTCCAGCATCAGCCGCAGCCGCTCCTCGCTCTCGCGCAGCGCGGCCTCGGCGGCCTTGCGCTCGGTGATGTCGACGAAGCTCAGCACCACGCCGGCGATGCGGTCTTCGATGGTGCGGTAGGGCCGCAGGCGCGCCAGGTACCAGGTGCCCTGGTCGTCGCCGACCTCGCGCTCGCAGGGCAGCAGCGTCTCGAGCACGCGGTGCGCGTCGTCCGGCAGCTGCGGATAGTCGAGCGAGGTGGCCAGGTCGGAGAGCGGGCGCCCGACGTCGGCGGCGATCAGCTTGAACACCGCGGCCGCGCTGGGCGTGAAGCGCGTGACGCGGAACGCACGGTCGAGGAACACGGTGGCGATGGCGGTCGCGTCCATCAGGTTCAGCATGTCGCTGTTGGCCTGGCCGAGGTCGTCCACGCGGCTCTTGAGCTCCTGGTTGACGGTGGTGATCTCCTCGTTGATCGACTGCAGCTCCTCGCGGCTGGTCTCGAGCTCCTCGGTGGCCGACTGGAGCTCCTCGTTCATCGCATGCAGTTCCTCGTTGCTGGCCTTGAGCTCCTCGGTCGAGGTCTCGTACTGCTCGACGGTCTCGCGCAGCTGCTGCTTCAGGCGCTCCACCTCGCGCTCGAGGTGGCCGGCGACGGAGGCAGGGTCGGCGCGCGGCACCACGACGACCTCGCGCAGCGCAGCAGCCGCTTCGCTGGAGCGCAGCAGCACCAGCAGTGCGCCGCCGAGTTCGTCGACCGGAATGACCTCCAGGGCCACGTCGACATCGCGCCCACCGAGGCGCACGTGCACCGGCCCCACATCCAGCGGCTGCCGCCGCTCATGGGCCTGGTAGAGCGCGGTCTGCAGCTCGGACCTGAGCTCGGGCACGATGGCGCGCAGCACGTTGCGCGACGGCTCTCCGCCGCTGAAGTGCAGGAACGCGGTTGCGGCCGGCGAGACGTGCAGCATCTCGTGCTCGGCATCGAGCAGGATCGACGGCGGACCGAGGCGGTCGAGCAGCTTCAGGTGCAGCTCGGCCCAGCTCATCGCACGCGTGCCGGCAAAGGGCGCGAGCGCGATGCGCGGCAGCGGCACCGCGACTTCGCCGGCCACCACCGGTGCCGGCGCGAGCCGGCGCACTGCCCCTTGGAGCACCGGGAGCGCCGGCCGGGGCACGTCCTGCTGCACATGGAGACCGTACGGCGCGTCGACGGCGGAAAACAGCGTGCGCTGGTCTCCGGCCGATTCCTGCGGACCGAGGAAGAGCAGCCCGCCCGACTGCAGCGAGAAGTGCAACTTCGCGAGCACCTTGGCCTGCGCCTGCCGGTCGAGGTAGATCAGCAGGTTGCGGCAGCAGGCGAGGTCGATGCGCGCGAACGGCGAGTCCTTGAGCACGTCGTGCACCGCGAACAGCACCATCTCGCGCAGGTCGCGCCGTATGCGCCAGCCGCGCGGCTCGCGCACGAAGAAGCGGCGCAGCCGGTCGGCCGCCAGGTCGGCCTCGGCGGCGCTCGAATAGATGCCTTCGCGCGCGGTGCGGATCGCTTCTTCGTTCAGGTCGGTGGCAAACACCTGCACCGCCGGCGGGCTCTCGAGCGTCTGCGCATGCTCGCTGAGCAGCATGGCCACGGAATACGCCTCCTCGCCGGTGGCGCACGCCGCCACCCAGACGCGCACCGTGTCGGTCGCGGTCTTGCCGGCGAACAGCGTCGGCAGCCGAGCCTCCAGCGCCTCGAAGCAGGCCGCGTCGCGGAAGAAGTGGGTCACGCTCACGAGCATGTCCTGCTGCAACGCGCCGGCCTCGCCTGGCCGGGTGCGAAGGCACTCCAGGTAGGCCGCGAGGTCGCTGGCGCCGTTCACCTGCATGCGCCGCCCGATGCGCCGCAGCACCGTGGCCCGCTTGTAGTGCGCGAAGTCGCGTCCGGTGCGGTGCCGCACGAA
This sequence comes from Variovorax sp. Soil_C_39, assembly GCF_057656815.1. Classification (NCBI taxonomy): domain Bacteria; kingdom Pseudomonadati; phylum Pseudomonadota; class Betaproteobacteria; order Burkholderiales; family Comamonadaceae; genus Variovorax; species Variovorax sp. Soil_C_39. The sequence continues at coordinate 47,418 of NZ_JBDGJQ010000002.1, read as the reverse complement.
GGCCATCACTTCCCTGAAGGACGACTCTTCGTCGCGCGCCACCGGCGACACGCCCGCCCCGCCTTCCCGGGCCAGCTGTTCGGCCGGCAGCCTGAGCTGCGACTCGATGCGGCGGTAGGCCTGGATGCGCGCAGCGATCTCGCCGACCGGCAGGGTCCAGTCGACCATGCCGGTGGCGATGCACGCCAGCACCATCGCGGCGTGGCGGGCTTCCTGCGGCGCCTGCGCGATGGTGAGCCCGCCGCGCTCCTTGATGCGCTTGAGGCCGATCGCTGCGTCCTCGTGCCGGCCCGACAGGACCACCGCCACCGCGCTCGGGCCGTGGCTGTCGGCCAACGCGCGGAAGAACATGTCGATCGCCGTGTGGGCGCCGCGCGCCGACGCCAGCGCCACCGGCTCGATGCGTTCGCCGCGCAGCCGCAGCGTGCTGCCGGGTGCCACCACATGCACCGCGTCGGCCTGCATGCGCTCGCGCGTGTCGACCGGCAGCACCGGCATGCAGGTGGCGGCGCGCAGCATGTCGAGCACTGCCGCGCGCTCCTGGGCAGCGCAGGGATGCAGCACCACGACGAAAGCCATGCCGGTATCGGCCGGCGCGGCCTCGAAGAAGGCGCGCAGGGCTTCGAGGCTGCCGGCGCAGCCACCCAGGCCCACCACGGGCAGCAGCCGCCCGCGGCGCGGCGGCGCCGCGTCGTCGGCAGGATCGGCGTTCAACTCATCCAATGCGCTTTCTCCTGGTTGCAAGCCGCCATCCACCGATCGGGTCCCGGGGGCGGCACGCAGTTTGCCGGGTGCCGGGCAGGCCGTGCGCGAGAACCCCAAGAAAACGCCTCGTGCGCCTGGAGGTATGCATGAACGAACTCAGCCGTTACTTCGCCCATCATCCGCTCGAGAATCCAGCGAACTACCTGGGAACCGACTTCGACCCTGCCGGCGCCGCGGCCTACAGGCTGCGGCTTCAAACCTGGCAGGAGAGCTACCGCGCGCGCCCGCCCACCCTGCACGAGAGGCAGCCTTCGGGCGCCGCATCATCAGGCCGGCGGCACGGGCCGATGCACGCCGCGTCGCCGCCTCATTCGCGGTACTCCTTCAACCTGTTATAGAGCGTCTTCATGCTGATGCCGAGCAGCGCCGCAGTACGCTCCTTGTGTCGCCCGCAGTGCTCGTAGGTGGCCAGGATCACCTGCCGTTCGATGTCGGCGAGCTGCGTGCCCACCTCGACCACCAGCCGGCTCTTCCCCGCATCGAAGCCACTGGCGGCCCCCTCGGACGCGCCGCCTGGCACTGTCGGCGGCCACGGGTCGGGCGCCTCGGCCGCCGCGTCTGGTGGGGGGAGCCATTCCTCGTCGATGTCGTCACCCGATGCCATCACCCAGGCCCGCTGCACCACGTTGCGAAGCTCGCGCACGTTGCCGGGCCAGGCATAGGCCTGCAGCCGTGCCAGCGCTTGCGGCGTGAACTGCTTGGCCCCGCCCTCCTGGCGGACGAGATCCTGCAGGAAGCTGATGGCGATCCGCACCACGTCCTCGCCGCGCTCGCGCAACGGCGGCAGGGAGATTGGGAACACGTTGAGGCGGTAGAGCAGGTCTTCGCGGATCGCGCCCTGGGCCAGCGCCTTGCCGGTGTCGCGGTTGGTGGCCGCGATGATGCGCACGTCGGTCTGCTGCACCTGGGTCGAGCCCACGCGCATGAAAGTGCCGCTCTCGAGCACCCGCAGCAGCTTCACCTGAAGCTCGAGTGGCATCTCGGTGACCTCGTCGAGGAACAGCGTGCCGCCATGTGCGCGCTCGAAGAAGCCCTGGTGCTGGCGCTCGGCGCCCGTGAAGCTGCCGCGCTCGTGGCCGAAGATCTCGCTCTCGACCAGGTGCGGCGACAGCGCACCGCAGTTCACCGCGAGGAACGGCTGCTCGCGCCGCCGGCTCAGGTCGTGCACCGCGCGGGCCACCAGCTCCTTGCCGGTGCCGCTCTCGCCATGGATGAACACCGACACCGCGGTGCCGGCCACGCGCGAGATCTGGCGGTAGACGCGCTGCATCGGCTGCGAGCGCCCGATCAGGTGCCCGAAGTGCCCGGTCTCACGCCAGAGCTCCTGCACCTCGTCGAGCTCGGCGCGCAACTGCGACGGCGCGATCAGCCGCGAGAGCAGCCCCTTGAGGTGTTGCGGATTGATCGGCTTGACGAGGTAGTCGGCCGCGCCGAGGCGCAGCGCTCGGATCGAGGTCTCGAGGCTCGCCTGGCCCGTCATGAGCACCAGCACCGTGTCCTTCACGATGTCAGGATCGTCCAGCAGGTCGAACCCGTTGCCGTCGGGCAGGTGCAGGTCGAGCAGCAGCAGGTCGGCCCGCTGCATCGCGAGCATGCGGCGCGCGGCCGCGATCGAGTGGGCGTTCATCACCGTGTGCCCCTCGCGCGCAATCAGCGCGCCGATCATGCGCGCCGAATCTTCGTCGTCTTCAACAATGAGTGCGTGGCCCAATTTGTTCCCCGGCTTGCTGCCTGCCCTGCGCTCTTGCCTGCGCCCGCGCCTTGATTGCTTGCGTTGCTCCGCGTCACTCCCTGAAACTCGAGCCTGCCTCGCGGACAGGCGTTCGCCGGACAGCTCAATCGGCCATGCCTTGTGCGAATTCGTGCACTCGCTCTGTCAGCGAGGTCATACGAGCGACCTGGCGTTCGAGCACCGCCATCGCTTCGTTGCGCGTGGCGTCGTCGTCGGCACTGCGCAGCAGCTCCAGCGCCACGGCCATGGCGCCCACGGGGCTGCGCAGGTCGTGCTCGAGCCGCCGCGCCGCCTCTGCGCGTGCCGCCTGGCGCCGTGCATGGTCGGCCAGCGCCAGGTGGGCCGCCGCGGACGAGCGCGCCTGGCGCGCGCACACGAGCCCCAGGCTGAGCAACAGCACGCCCGCGCCGGCCAACTTCGCCCACGCGCCCTCGTTCCCACTTGCCGGAATTTTCATTGGCCGGAGTGTGCTGCAAGCGCAGGCGGCTGTCTCTACCCTGCCGGTCCGCAAGATTTACCGCAAGGCTTTCTGCCGGTGGCGGGGTTCGGCCCGATTTTCGCGAACTTTCGAGTTACTGATCAAGCCGATTCCGGCCCCCGCGGCGCTGGCACGTCCGTTGCGCAGGACCGTCTCCCTGCCGACCGCCCCGCCAGGCCAACACACGGAGATCCATGAACACTTCCATTGCCATGCAGGCCCGCCAGATCCAGGCGCCGGTCTTCTCGCGCCGGCTGCAGCAGGCGGTGCGGCTGCTCCAGATGTCGTCGCTCGACTACGCGCAGGCGCTGCGCGAAGCGGCCGAGCTCAATCCCTTCCTCGAAGTCGATGCGGCCTCTCAGGACGGTACCGAAGCGGGGGCCGTCGTGGCGGCAGACACGGCCGAGGCCGCGCCGGCGCTCGCCGACCATGCCAGTGATGCCGCCGCCTTCGACCGCCTCACCGCCGCGCCCGCCACGGGCGAACGCCACCTGTCGCACGACGAGAGCTTCGACCTGATGCAGCGCGTGCCGCTGCCCGATTCGCTGCGCGCTCACCTGCATGCGCAGCTCGGCGTGCTGCGGCTGTCCGAGCGCGAAGCCGCCTTCGCGCAGGCGCTGGTCGAGGCCCTCGACGAGGACGGCTACCTGCGCATCTCGCTCGAAGAGATCGGTACCGCGCTCGGCGAATGCCATGCCGACGCCGAACAGGAGCTGCGCACCGCGCTGCGGCGCGTGCAGGCGCTCGAGCCGACAGGCGTGGCGGCGCGCGACCTGGCCGAATGCCTGTGCCTGCAGCTCGATGCGATTGCCGACGACGGCACGCGCCAGCTGGCGCGCCGCATCCTCGAACAGCACATCGCGCTGCTCGCCGCGCGCGACACCGGCCGGCTCGCACGCGCACTCGGCGCCGCCGCGCACGAGGTGCAGGCCGCGGTCGACGCCATCCGGCGCCTGAACCCGCGCCCGGGCTGGCAGTTCGGCGAGACCGGTGCGCGTTTCGTGGTGCCCGACGTCACCGTCCGGAAGGTGGCCGGCGCGTGGCGCACCTCGCTCAACCCCGGCGCCGTGCCGCGCGCACGCGTGAACGCCGACTACGTCCAGCTGTTCGAGAAGCACGGCGGCAACCGCTGCCCCGCGATGAAGGAATGCCTGGAGCAGGCGCGCTGGATGGCGGGCAACGTCTCGCAGCGTGCCGCCACCATCCTCGGCGTGGCGCGCGCCATCGTCGCGCGGCAGAAGCTGTTCCTCGAGCACGGCCCACTCGCGATGAAGCCGCTGGGCTTGCGCGAAATCGCAGACGAGGTGGGCGTACATCCGTCCACCGTGTCGCGCACCGTGCACAACAAGTACATCGCCACGCCGGTCGGCGTCTTCGAGCTGCAGTATTTCTTCTCGCGTGGGCTCGCGCATGCGGCCGGCGGCGCGAGTGCGCCCGTGGCGCTGCAGGGCCTGATCCGCGAGCTCATCGCGGTGGAAAAGCCGGTGGCACCGCTCAGCGACGCCGCGCTCGCGCGCCAGCTCGCGCAGCAGGGCTTTCGCATTGCGCGCCGCACGGTCACCAAGTACCGCCAGAGCATGAACATCGACCCGTTCGAACGCCGCCGCGAGGCCGTTCGGCGCCACGGCAATCCCTTGACGATGGAGCAACCGCAATGAGTGCACGCGAACCTGCAGCAGCGGGCGGCGATCCGGGGGCCGGCGATCGCCACGATTTCGCCTACCGCGGCTGGCGTTTCATCTACAGCGCGCGCCGCATGGCCACGGGCGTGTACCGCCCCGTCGTGGTTTGCCTGGGCCAGGGCGCCGGCCACCGCGAACAGGCGCTGCCCGACGACACCGACGAGATCGGCTATGCCAGCGAGGCCGAGGCGTTGCGCCATGCCGAGCAGCAGGCGATGCGCTGGGTGCACGACAGAACAGGCGACGGCCAGGGACAGTTCTAGGACGCCAGCGCGCAGGCGGCGCGGCCTTCGGCGGTGATGGCGGTCACGATCGCACGCGCGATGCGGCGTTCGCCCGTGCGCAGCATCACGGTAGGTTCCGTCTGCGCCTGCAGCAGCAAGGCGCTGCGCAGCGCGAGGATCTTGTCGATCTCATCGGGTTCCGAGCACACCACCGGCAGTTTCCGGCGCGAGAGTTGTTCGAGCAGTTCGTAGCACTCATTGGCGCGGCCCGCGCGCCGCCGCGATCTTTTCATGGCAGTTATCCAGCATCGAGAAAGAAGGAGTCGGTCCGGGAGCAATGCGCTTTCCGGCGCTCGATGGGAGCGGCAATCGGCATGCCCGAGGCAGACATGCGCGGGCACGCGCGGTTGCCTCGCGGCAGCTGAGCAAACCAAAGCTCAATGCCTCATGCGAGGGAGGCGCATGTAGTCTGCATTTGCAGCCCACACGAGAAACGCTCCTACGCGCTGCCACATTCGCCGCACCGAATCTTCATCCAGGGTGAACAAACACCGGCTCGACAACCTTTTCTCTCGTGGGTGCGAGTTGGGCGGCGGCCATCAAGGTCGCCGCTCCTTTTTTTGCGAACACCTTTCTTCTGGTTCCAAGATGACGACCCTCGAACTGCTGTTCGCACGCGCCGGCCGGAGGCGGTCCTGGCGCCGGCTGCTTGGCCTTTGCATCGTCGCGGCCGGCGTGGTGTTTCTTTTGCTCGAAGCATTCGAGGCGGTGGCATTGGGGGATGCCCACGTGCGCGGCGCGTTGCTCGGCGGTTCGCTGGCTGCGCTGGCGACCGCGCTCGGCACGCTGCCGGTGCTGCTGTCGCACCAGTTCTCGCAGCGCACCTTCGACACCATGCTGGGCTTCGGCGCCGGCGTGATGCTCGCAGCCACATCGTTCTCGCTCGTCATTCCGGCCCTTGAGGCTGCCGGCACGCAGGGCTTCGGCGCCTGGGGCGCGGGTGGCATCGTGGGCGGCGGCGTTCTGCTGGGCGCGGCGCTGCTGCTGGCGATCGACCGCGTCGTGCCGCACGAGCATTTCATCAAGGGCGTCGAAGGGCCCCGGGCCGTCAAGCTCAAGCGCGTCTGGCTGTTCGTGCTGGCGATCGCGCTGCACAACCTGCCCGAGGGCCTGGCGATCGGCGTGGCCTTCGCGGGCTCCGATCCGGTGGCCGCCACCGCGCTGGCCACCGGTATCTCGATCCAGGACGTGCCCGAGGGCATGGTCGTGGCGCTCGCGCTGCGCGGCGTGGGCTACGGGCGGCTGGCATCGGCGGGCCTGGGCGTCGCGTCGGGGCTGGTGGAGCCCGTGATGGCAGTGCTCGGCGCCACATTGGTCACGCTGACCGCGAGCCTGCTGCCCTGGGGCCTGGCGCTCGCGGCCGGCGCGATGCTGTTCGTCATCAGCCACGAGATCATTCCCGAGTCGCACCGCCAGGGCCACGAGGCCTTCGCCACCGGCGGGCTGATGGTCGGCTTCGTCGTGATGATGGTGCTCGACACGGCGCTCGGATGAGGCTTGCGATGAACGCGCTCGACCTGCTCAACCTCGATGTGCTGCTGGCGCGCAGCGTGCTGCTGCGCACCGACTACATGCAGGCGCAGGACCGCGTGCGCCGGGCGCTGGACCGGCGCCACGGCGAGGCCGGCCTGCGCCCATCGGAAGAAGACTTCGACGACCTCGTGGCCGCCATGATCCGGTCGCTCGCGGCCGATGCGCGCTACCTGTGCACGCTGGCCGTCACGGTGCGCTGCATCATCGAGCGGGCCAAGACGTCTGTTTAACTTCCTCCGAGCGCCGGCTTCGCGATCATCAGCCAGAACAGCGCCAGGAACAGGAAGAACGCCGGCACGCCGAGCGCCACCCACCACTTGAACAGCAGCCAGTAGCGCGGCGGCAGCGGCGTGCCCTCGCGCGCGGCCTCGGCGGCCAGGTCGCGCAGGCGCATCTGCAGCCACACCACGGGCAGCCAGCAGGCGATCGCGAGCGCATAGCACACGACCGAAGCCTTGAGCCACGGCGTCGAGAGCGGCAGGCCCATGCGTTGCACCAGCATGAAGCCGGTGACCGGCTGTAGCACGGCCGTGGTCGCGGTGAACAGCCAGTCTGCGCGCACCACCATGCGCGCCACCACCGCCACCGCGCTCACGTCGCGCGAAAGCGTGGTCGCGAGCAGGTAGAAGGCCGAGCCGATGCCCGTGCCGAACAGCAGCGTGGACGAGATCACATGCAGGTATTTCAGGACGAGGTATTCCATGGCGGTTTCTTCTCCTTGACTGGACGCGGCGGCTCCATCGCCCAGAGCAGCGCGATGGCAGCGGCCATCGGCAGGTTCTTCGACAACGGTCCGAAGGGATGGAGCCAGAACTCGGGCATGGCCCAGGTGATCGCCGCCGTGTAGAAGGCCATGAGCGCAAGCTGCAGCGGCCACAGCACGCGGGCGCGCCAGGCGGCGGGCAGCGCGACGGTGCCGATGCCGAGCGCCAGGTCAAACAGCGCCGCACCGTTCAGCAGCCATTCGGCCAGCGTGCCGTGCGCGCCCACACGCGCGAGCAGCGCCAGGCTCTGGTCGCGCGGATAGAGGCCGATCGACACCACGAAGGTCCAGATCCACACCGCCGCCACCGACCACCGCAGCAGCGGCAGCATCCACTGCAACCAGGCCGTGCGCCGCAGCGCCTCGGCACCCTGCGCAGGGACGAAGCTGCGGTGCGAGCGCGGCGCGCGCCCGAGCCATTGCCCAAACTCATCGGCCGGCGCGGCGTTGCCCTGCAGCAGCATGCCCGCGGTGTCGGCATCGAGGAAGCTGCCCTTCCAGCGCCCCGCGAGCCGCGCGCCGAAGCGGAACAGGCCTTCGGGCAGCGGCAGCACCCAGGCGCCGCGTGCATGGCCGAGCTGGCGACGCAGGTCGGCCAGGTAGTCGCCGAAGCGCACCGGCTCCGGCCCGACGAAGGCGATAGTGCGGCTGCGCACGGGGCGCGCCTCGGCCAACGCGACCACGCCCGCGACCACGTCGTGCAGGTGCACCGGCTGCACCAGCTGGCCACCGCCGCCGGGCAGCGCGAGCAGCGGCATCACGGCAAGTGTGACGAACAGCCGGGCGCTCGCCCCTTCGTCGCCCCACACCAGCGAAGGCTGCACGATGGCCGACGCCACGCGGCACTGGCGCAGGTGCCGGTCGGCGGCGCCCTTGCTGCGGTGGTAGGCGCTTGCCGCGTCCACCGTGGCGCCGAGCGCCGACACCTGGATGACGAGCGCGGCGCCCGCCGCGGCGCAGGCGTCGAAGAGCTGCACCGGCGCGAGGTGATGGATCGCCTCGAACTCGCCTGCGTTGCGCTCGCGCAGCACGCCCGCGGCATTGATGACCACGTCGCCGGCACGCAGGTGGTCGGCCCAGAACGCCGCGGGCGGAACCTGCATCAGGTCGGCGCCCAGCCACTGCGTGTGTGCCTGCGGCCAGGTGGCGTCGGCGCAAGCGCGCTCGGGGTCGCGTGCGGTGCACAGCAGGTCGGCGCCGTGCGCCGCGAAGGCGGCTGCGAATGCGCGGCCGAGAAAGCCCGAGGCGCCGACGATCACCACGCGCATGGCCGGCCTTCTTTCACCATGCCGCTGGCATCCGCGCGTCAATGCCGCGGCGGGCGATTGGCCACTGCGCAGCCGAGCGCCAGGCCCACTGCGAAGCTGGCATACACCGCAGCCATGGCCGGCCGCGACAGGTGGTGCTCGAACCCGGGCGTCAGGCGCCGGGGTGTCGCCAGATAGTCGACGGCGCAGGCAGTGGCCGCCGCGACGCCGGCACCCGACAGCGCCGCGGGCACCGACTGCGCTGGCCTGCGGTTGGCATGGAGCCAGGCGTAGAGCACCGCCCAGAACGTGGCGGAACCGTGGTGGATGGCGTAGCCGATCAGCGTGTGGCGCAGCGAGGGCGACCGCCTGATCAGCGCGGTGCGGTCCCAGATCCAGTGGCTCGTCGCATTGGTCGGTGCACTGGCGCTGGCGATCTGGCAACGCCCCAATACCGACAGCGCGATCGTCGAGGCCACGCTCGCGAAGGCGCCTGCGATCAGGCCGGTGCGGATGGCGGACCGGAACGGCGGGCAGGCACGCGCGCGCGTGTCGCGCGAAGGATCTTGCGGATCGTCTTCTTTCTGCTGCTGCATGCGCGGAGCATGGCCGCAGAGGCGTCGCACGCGCGTGCGACGCGGAGCACCACCGCGTAGGCAGGCATCGCCAAGGACCCGAGTCGCTGTCCGACACCCCGCTGCCCCCTGCCGAGGCAGCGTGATTGCACCGCATTGAAGGGGTGAATCAAGAATGATGAAGACCGAACAAGCGAAGAGCGACGAGCGCGACAACAAGCGCGTGTTCCGCTGGGGCATTGGCGCGGCGATCACGGTGATGCTGCTCGCGGTGCTTTACAACCTGCTCATCCAGACACGCGAGGAAGGCCCGGTCAAGCCCGAGACGCCGACCCAGAGCGCGCCGCAACTCCAGACCACGCCCGGCACGGGCAACCCGCCCGCCGCGCCTGCCAGCCCGTCGAGCCAATAGACGGGGTCAGCGCGGCGACTTGGCCTTGGCGGCGCGCCGCAGGCACTCGATGAGCTGCTGCGTGCTCGGCGTGCGCCTGCGGCCGCGCAAGGTGATCAGGCCCACCGGCGGCAGATCGATCGGCACCGCGATCGGCAGCACCTTGAGCATGCCCTGCCGCTCGAAATGGCGCGCGACCGAGCGCGCCATGAAGGCCACCGCATCGCGCTGCTGCACGAAGCTGACCTGCGCCAGGAACGAGGCCGACTCGATGATGTCGGCCGGCGGATGCACGCCGTCGCGAAAGAACATCTGATCGAGCTTGACGCGCAGTGACGCCCAGGGTGGCGGCATTACGCAAGGCTCCTTGGCGAGCCCCGCAAAGTCGAGCCGGCGCTTCGACGCGAGCGGATGGCCGGGCCGCACCACCACCGCCATCGGCTCGGCATGCAGCGCCTCGGTTTCAAGGTCGGGTGCCGCATAGCCGGGCTCGAGCCGGCCGACGAACAGGTCGAGCTCGCCGAGGCGCAGCTTGGGCAGCAGGCGGGTGAGGTCGCCCTCTTCCACCAGCACCGTCGTCTGCGCGGAGTGCGCCTTGAGCATCTCGACCGCGCGCGCGAGCAACACCGGCGTGGCGACCACCATGGCGCCCACGCTGGTGCGGCCTGCGGCCCCGCTCGCGACCGCGGCGATCTCGTCGCGTGTGCGGTCGTAGTCGGCGAGCACCGAGCGGGCAAAGCGCACCACGCTGTCGCCGTAGGGCGTGGGCTCGGTGCCGCGCGTGGAGCGCTCGAACAGCGCCAGGCCGAACATGCGTTCGATCTCCGCGAGCGACTTGGACACCGCGGGCTGCGTGACCGACAGGAACTCCGCGGCCCGGCCCAGATGCCTGAACTGGTCGAGTGCCACGAGCATCTGCAGATGCCGCAGCTTGAGGTTGGAACGAAGAACGCGGTCGATCTGGCTCATGGGGTGCTTACGGCGGCTACATAACCTCCAGGCTATGAAGCGAGTCCGCTATTTCATTGGATTGCAATGATTGTCTGCTGAAGAATGCGCGTGGCCTTTCGAACCCGACAACGGAGACAACAAATGAGCATCCATCGCACCCTTCCCCGCCGGCAGCTGGTATTGGGCGGCCTCGGCGCCGCCGCGCTCGCCGCCACCACCGGCCGCGCCTTCGCGGCCGAGTACCCCGAGCGCGCGATCACCTTCATCTGCCCCTGGCCGGCCGGCGGCACAGCCGACCGCTCCATGCGCGCGATCTGCCAGATCGCGGCGCGCGAACTCGGGCAGCCGGTCGCCCTCGAGAATCGCGCCGGCGCCTCCGGGATGATCGGCACCAAGGCGCTCGCCTCGGCCCGCCCCGACGGCTACACCATCGGGCAGATCCCGATCTCGGTCACGCGCTTTGCGCAGATCGGCACAGTGCAGATCGATCCGCTCAAGGACCTGAGCTTTCTCGCGCGCACCTCGGGCCAGACCTTCGGCATCGCGGTGCATGCGAGTTCGCGCTTCAAGTCGCTGGCCGACCTGGTGGCGCAGGCCAAGGCGAAGCCTGGCGCGATCAGCTATGCACATGCGGGCATCGGCGGCGCCACGCACGTGGGCATGGAGCAGTTCGCGCAGGCGGCCGGCGTGAAGTTCAACGCCATCGCCTACAAGGGCGGCTCGGCCGCGCTGCAGGACGTGCTCGGCGAGCAGGTCGACGTGCTGGCCGACAGCAGCTCGTGGGCGCCGCACGTCGAAAGCGGCAAGCTGCGCCTGCTCGCCACCTGGGGCGATGCGCGCACGCCGCGCTTCAAGGACGCGCCCACGCTCAAGGAGCTGGGCTACGACGTGGTGGTCGAAGCGCCCAACGGCATCGGCGCGCCCCGCGGCTTGCCGCCCGCGGTGGAGAAGAAGCTGCGCGACGCCTTCCGCGTGGCGGTGAACAGCGACGAATTCAAGAAAGTGGCCGACAGCATCGATGCACCCGTCATGTACCAGGACGGCCCCGACTACCGCAAGTACGTCGAGGCCGTCTACCGACAGGAGACCGAGCTGATCCGCAAGCTCAATCTCAAGGAGCTGATGGAAAAAGGCTGACCGACATGAACGACGCCCGCCTGCTGCGCCTCCACCCGAACGACAACGTGCTGGTGGCCAAGACCCCGATCGCGCTTGGCGAGACGATCGCTGGCTTCGGCGTGCGCGCACGCGCCCAGATCCCGGCGGGCCACAAGATCGCCGCGCGGGCGATTGCGGCCGGCGAGCAGGTGAAGAAGTACGACACGGTGATCGGCGTCGCTTCGCGCAGCCTCGAGGCCGGCGACTACGTGCACAGCCACAACCTCACTCTGGTCGACTCGTACCGCGACCCGGGCTTTTGCCAGGACGTGCGCCCGGTCGACTATGTACCCGAGGCGGAACGCGCGGGCTTCATGGGCTTCGTGCGGGCCGACGGGCGCGTGGGCACGCGCAACTTCGTCGGCATTTTGTCGTCGGTCAATTGCTCGGCCACGGTGATCAAGCGCATCGCGGCGCACTTCACGCCCGAGCGGCTCGCGGCCTTTCCGAACGTCGATGGCGTGGCCGCCTTCGCGCAGACCAGCGGCTGCGGCATGTCGTCGCCGAGCGAACATTTCGACGTGCTGCGCCGCACGCTCGCGGGCTATGCACGCCACCCCAACCTGGCCGGCGTGCTGATCGTGGGGCTGGGCTGCGAGCGCAACCAGGTCGACGCGCTGGTCGACTCGCAAGGGCTCGAGCAGGGCCGGCTGCTGCGCACGCTGGTGATGCAGGAGGTGGGCGGCACGCGCCAGACCATCGAGGCCGGCATCCGCGCGGTCGAAGAGATGCTGCCCGAGGCCAATGCTGCGGTGCGCACCCGCGTGGGCGCGCACCACCTGAAGGTCGGCCTGGAGTGCGGCGGCTCGGACGGCTTCTCGGGCATCACCGCGAACCCCGCGCTCGGCGCCGCGATGGACCTGCTGGTGCGCCACGGCGGCACCGCCATCTTGAGCGAGACGCCCGAGATCCACGGCGTGGAGTTCATGCTCACGCGCCGCGCCGTCACGCCAGAAGTCGGGCAGAAGCTGCTCGACCGCCTGGCCTGGTGGGAGCGCTATGCGGCGGGGCAGAACGCGCAGTTCAACGGCGTGGTCGGCCACGGCAACCAGGCCGGCGGGCTCGCGAACATCTTCGAGAAATCGCTCGGCTCGGCCATGAAGGGCGGCACCACGCCGCTGCAGGCGGTGTACGAATATGCGGAGCCTATCGACAAGGCCGGCTTCGTCTTCATGGACTCGCCGGGCTACGACCCGGTGGCGGTCACCGGCCAGATCGCGAGCGGCGCGCAGCTGATCTGCTTCACGACCGGCCGCGGCTCGATGTTCGGCAGCAAGCCGGCGCCGACGATCAAGCTCGCGAGCAACACGCCGATGTTTCGCCGCCTCGAAGAAGACATGGACATCAACTGCGGCGTGGTGCTCGACGGCGAGCTCAGCGTGCCGCAGCTCGGCGAGCGCATCTTCGAACAGATCCTGCGCCATGCCTCGGGCGAACGCACGCGCAGCGAGGCACTGGGCCTTGGCGACCATGAATTCGTCCCATGGCACCTCGGCATCGTGAGCTAGAGAAAGGCCCACCCCCGTCCCTCGCTCACTTCGTGTAGCTCGACTCCCCCCTCAAGGGGGCAACACCAGCGGCCCGGCAAAGCCGGTTCCGCGGTGTTCCTGGCCCCAGCCGCACTTTTTCATGCGCGGCGATTGCGCGACGGCTTGATGATTTCTGAACCAATGATCTGAATGGACATGCTCACCCTCTCCCGCCCCGAGCTGCAGCGCAGCGCGAACTTCATTGCTGGCGAATGGCACCGACCGGCCGGTCGCATGTTCGACGTGACCGATCCGGCGACCGGCGCGCCGATCGCGCAGGTGCCCGATTCCGACGCCACCGCCGCCCGCACCGCGGTCGATGCGGCGCATGCCGCCTTTCCGGCCTGGCGCCGCACGCCCGCCAAGCAGCGCGCGCAGATCCTCAAGCGCTGGAACGCCCTGGTGCTCGCCAACCAGGACGACCTGGGCCGCATGATTTCGCGCGAACAGGGCAAGCCGCTGGCCGAGGGCATCGGCGAGGTCGCCTATGCGGCGAGCTACATCGAGTGGTTTGCCGAAGAGGCGACGCGCGCCAACGGCGAGGTGATTCCCGCACCCCTGGCCGGCCGGCGCATGTTCGCGCTGCGCGAGCCCGTGGGCGTGGTGGCCGCGATCACGCCCTGGAACTTTCCGGCCGCGATGATCGCGCGCAAGATCGCGCCGGCGCTCGCGGCCGGCTGCACCGTGGTCTGCAAACCGGCCGAGGACACGCCGCTGACCTCGCTCGCGCTGGTGGCGCTGGCGGCCGAGGCCGGGGTGCCTGCGGGCGTGCTCAACATCGTGACCGCCTCGCGCGAGCGCACGCCCCAGGTGGTCGATGCCTGGCTCGACGATGCGCGCGTGCGCAAGATCACCTTCACCGGATCGACGCCTGTGGGCAAGCACCTGGCGCGGCGCTCGGCCGACACGCTCAAGAAGCTTTCACTCGAACTCGGCGGCAACGCGCCCTTCATCGTGTTCGACGATGCCGACCTCGAGGCCGCGGTCGACGGCCTGATGGCGGCCAAGTTCCGCAACGGCGGCCAGACCTGCGTGTGCCCCAACCGCGTGTTCGTGCACGAGGCCGTGCACGACCGCTTTGCCGCGCTGCTCGTCGCCCGTGTGGCCGCGCTGCGCGTGGGGCCGGCGTCGGACAGCGCTTCGCAGATCGGCCCGATGATCAATGCGCGCGCGGTCGAGAAGATCGAGCGCCATGTGCACGACGCCACCACGCGCGGCGCGCGCGTGCTCACCGGCGGCACGCGGCTGCCCGCGCTCGGGCCGAACTACTTTGCGCCGACCGTGCTGGCCGATGCCGACGCGACGATGGCCTGCGCCTGCGAAGAGACCTTCGGCCCCGTCGTGCCGCTGACGCGCTTCGCCGATGAGGCGGCGGTGATCGCCCAGGCCAACGACACGCCGTTCGGGCTGGCCGCGTACTTCTATTCGCGCGACGTGCGCCGCGTCTGGCGCGTGGCCGATGCGCTCGAGGCCGGCATCGTCGGCATCAACGAGGGCGCGCTGGCCGCCGAGGCCGCGCCCTTCGGCGGCGTGAAGGATTCGGGCTACGGCCGCGAAGGCTCGGTCCATGGGCTGGACGACTACCTGCACACCAAATACGTCTGCCAGGGCCAGCTGGACTGACGAAAACACCCCCCCCATCCAAGGACACCTTCCATGCCTGCCCACAACAACTTCAAGTCCGCGCTGGCCGCGAAACGGCCGCAGGTCGGCCTCTGGCAGTCGATGGCCGATCCGTACATGGCCGAGGTCAGCGCCACGGCGGGCTTCGACTGGCTGCTGATCGACGGCGAGCACGCGCCCAACGACCTGCGCTCCACGCTCGCCACGCTGCAGGCGGTTGCGCCCCACCCGGCCGAACCCGTGGTACGTGCGGTGCAGGGCGACACCGCGCTGATCAAGCAGCTGCTCGACATCGGCGCGAAGAACCTGCTGGTGCCGATGGTCGACACGGCCGAGCAGGCACGCGCGCTGGTCGCGGCCACGCGCTACCCGCCGCTGGGCGTCCGCGGCGTGGGCAGCGCGGTCGGCCGGGCGTCGCAGTGGAGCAGGCGCACCGACTACCTCGACGTCGCCGACGACGAGGTCTGCCTGCTGGTGCAGGCCGAAACCGTGATGGCGCTGTCGAACCTCAACGAGATCTGCGCCGTGGACGGCGTCGACGGCGTGTTCATCGGCCCGGCCGACCTGGCCGCGTCGATGGGCCATCGCGGGCGGCCCGGGCATCCGGAGGTCCAGGCCGCGATCGAAGCGGCCATGCGCACCATCGTGGCATCGGGCAAGGCCGCGGGCACGCTGACCTCCGACCCGAAGCTCGCACGGCGGTATCTCGAACTCGGCTGCACCTTCGTCGCGGTGGGCGTCGATCTGCTGCTGTTCGCGGGCGCCGCGCGGGGGCTTGCGGGCGAGTTCAAGGGCGCGGCGGCGCCTGCCGAAGCCGGCTCGCGTGCCGCTTACTGAGAATTTGGGAAACCATTTGCAACAAAAGTCGCAATTCCGGCGAAAAGCGGGTCTTCCCGAAGCGTTTCTCCTCTCATGCGGGTAGCTCCCACCGCTCTGAGAGTGGTAGTATCCACCCAGCGAGTCGTAACAATGCATCTGTGCAAGTAACCTCGATACGCGCCCAATCCACCTCTGAAAAGGGAAATCATGAAGCACACTCACCTGATCGCCGCAATGGCCTTGGCAGCCCTGGCTTCCGCCCCTGCGCTGGCTCAACAACAGCCCGCCCAAGCGGCCCAGCCGGCCAACGCCTCACAAGCCCGCCAAGCAGCGTCGGGTGGCTCCCTGACCCGCGAACAAATGATCGGCATCGGCGCAGTGACCGGTGTGGTCATCGCAGCAACTGCCGGCGGCGGTGGCGGCGGCGGCGGCGGCTTCTACATTCCCCCGGGCGGTACCGGAACCACCGGCACCAGGTAATGGCCGGAACCCTCCGCAAGGGGGGGTTCTCTGCGAGAGTCCGACGCACCACTGGCGCGGTCCGAAAACTAGGATGTTGCGTTCTCGCATCATCCTTTTTTTTGGGCGGATGTTCCTCGGGCTCCTCGGCAATGCTTGCCACCGCCCGGCATCTCTATGGCGCCTCGCCGTCGGACTCCCCCGTATTGCGCCCGGAATTCAGCTATCTCCGCGCCTCCTTCGAAGGCCGCACCGTTTTTCTCGTGCTCGGATACGTCGACCCCCATCCTGAAGGTCCCACCGAGGTCTGGTACAGCGCCTCGGGTGAAGCAGTGCGCTTGCGCCACGGGCGCGTGGTTTCCACGGCCGGGCTCACGACCGACTGGCGCGCGGTGCGTTTCTCCAACGCTCCCGTTTGGCCACAGGCTGCCGGCGGCGCCCGATCGGCGACGCGCTTCGAGCGCGAGCGCGACCTCATGCCCGGCTACCGCGCCGGCATCCGCGACCAGGTCGAGCAGCGCCCGATCGATCCACCCGGCGACACCATGCTCGCCGGCCGGTCCGCCGAGTCGCTGCGCTGGTTCGAGGAACGCAGCAGCACGCAGCCGGCGTCGGCCTCGCTGCCACCCGCCCGCTTCGGCCTGGCACCCGTGGGCGACCGGCTCGAGGTGGTGTATTCGGAACAGTGCCTCTCCCGCGACCTGTGCCTGAGCTTCGAGCGATGGAACCCGCCTGCCCCGGCCAACACTGCCTCGACAAGCGCTGGTTCATGAGCTTGGCACCGCTCGGCCCGATCAACCTCCCTTTCCGCCTCAGCCTGCTGGCCACAGCGATTGTGTTGACGGTTCATCCAGCCCACGCCGCCTCGAACGATCGCATGGCTGCGAGCGCCGAGCTGGTGCGGCCGGGCGAGCGCCTCAGCGACTGGCTGCTGCGCCAGCCCGAGCAGGCGTCGAACCCCGGCCTGGCCTGGCAGGTGCCGCAGGAGCTGCTGGCGCAGCAACTCCTGAAGGAAACCTTGCTGGTCAGCGTCGAAGCGGCCGTGCGGTCGGCATCTCCCGGCCAGCGGCCGGCGCGCGAGCAGCTGCTGGCCGTGCTGAACAGCCTGCCGGCCACTGGCCGCGTAGCGCTGGGCATCGTCGATGCGCGCTGGCTCCAGGCCAACCCCGAACAAGACCCCGTGCTTGGTGAAGGCCAGCGGCTCGTGGCGCCACCACCCGTGCTGCGCTGGGTGACGGTGGTGCAGCCCGACGGCAGCTTCTGCCGCGTGAGGCACGAGGCCGGGCGCACGGTGCCCGACTACCTGGCCGGCTGCGCGCCCGAGGGCGGTGCCGACTGGGCGTGGATTGCCCAGCCCGACGGCCGCACCACGCGCGCCGGCATCGCCGCCTGGAACGCCGAGCCCATCGACGAGCCCGCGCCCGGCGCCTGGATCTGGGCGCCGCCGAGGCGCATGCCCGAACTGGCGGCGCTGTCGGAGGGCATGATCAAGTTTCTTGCGGTCCAGGGCCCCTCGCCGCAGGAATCGGCCGGTGCCGCGACCACGGATGCACCACTCGCCGCGCCTTCAATTGCGCCTTCCGCCGCGCCGGCTGCCACACCGGCCGCCGCGCCCGTGTACACGGCACCCACGTCGATCGCCTCGCTGCCCGACACGGTCGCCACGCAGCCGCGCCCGCTCGACGTCAGCGGCAACGACTGGGGCGAGATCGGCTTGCTGCAGACGCCTTCAGCGCGCATGGGGCAGGCCGGCGACGGGCGCACGTCGCTCACCTCGATCTGGCCCTACACGCGGCTGAACTTCATGCTCCAGCCGTTCGACTGGATGGAGGCGGGCTTTCGCTACACCTCCATTTCGAACCGCGCCTACGAGGCCAGCAACACCGGCCAGTCGAACAAGGACAAGAGCATCGACATCAAGCTGCGGCTCTTGAAGGAAAGCGCCCGCGTGCCCGAGGTGGCGCTGGGCTTTCGCGACATCGGCGGTACGGGCCTGTTTTCGGGCGAGTACCTGGTGGCGAACAAGCGCTGGAACGATTTCGACTTCAGCCTCGGAATGGGCTGGGGCTACCTGGGCGCGAGCGGCAACATCAGCAACCCGTTCAAGCTGCTCGGCAGCCGCTTCGACACGCGCGCGAATTCGGGCGCCAACACCGGCCGGTTCGGCTCCTACTTTCGCGGCCCTGCCGCGCTGTTCGGCGGCGTGCAGTGGCGCACGCCCTGGGACCCGCTCACGCTCAAGCTCGAATACGACGGCAACAACTACCAGAACGAGCCGCAGGCCAACAACCAGCGCCAGCGCTCGCCCTTCAACATCGGCCTGACCTACCGCGTCTCGCCCGCCATCACACTGTCGACGGGCTTCGAGCGTGGCGACAAGTTCATGGTCGGCATCACGCTGGCGGGCAATATGGCGAATGCCCAGACCACCAAGGTGCTCGACCGGCCCCTGCCGGGCTTCAGGGCCGAAGGGCCCGAGCGCTCGCCCGGCTGGGCGGCCACGGCCATGGAGATCGAGGCGCAAACCGAATGGACCGTCGAGCGCATCGCGCCCAAGCACGACGTGGTGCATGTGTGGGTGACCGACAGCAACACCGTCTATCGCACCGTGCGCGTCGAAAAAGCCATTGCGGTGCTGCACCACGATGCGCCGGACGCCTTCAAGAGCTTTGTCTTTCATTACTCGGAGCGCGGGCTCGCGGTGCATGCGCAGGTGATCGACCGGGCCGAATGGGTGACCGCGCGCATCAAGGCGCTGCCGCCGCACCAGGCCCGCGCCGTGTCGAAGCGCGACTACGAGCCCGCACTGCCGCGCCGCGGCGAGAGGCCACAGATTGCCGCCACGCCCGAGCTGTCGGCACCGCTCCCGCCTGTCGAGCGCAGCGCGGCCGACGGCAACACGCCTGCCGCACCCACCCTCGGGCCATGGGAAAACGCCCGCGACAAGTTCAGCTT
Organism: Variovorax sp. Soil_C_39; assembly: GCF_057656815.1. Lineage (NCBI taxonomy): Bacteria > Pseudomonadati > Pseudomonadota > Betaproteobacteria > Burkholderiales > Comamonadaceae > Variovorax > Variovorax sp. Soil_C_39. Next base: position 28,474 of record NZ_JBDGJQ010000002.1, on the reverse strand, counting down.
CGGCCTGGCGCCGAGCTACGGACAGATCATCGGCGGCCCCGACGCCTTCATCCTTTACCAGCTCGGCGTGCAGGCCACCGCGGAATACCGCTTCACGCCGCGCACCTGGCTCAGCGGCAACGTCAACCTGCGGCTGGCCGACAACTACGACAAGTTCACCTACACCGCGCCCAGCGAGTTGCCGCGCGTGCGCACCTTCCAGCGCGAGTACGTAACTTCGCGGCGCTTCACCATCCCCTCGTTGCAGCTCACGCACGTGGGCCAATGGTCGACCAACCACTACTACAGCACTTACGGCGGCCTGCTCGAACCGATGTTCGCGGGCGTCGGCGCCGAATGGCTTTATCGGCCGGCGCGCTCCCCCATTGCCTTCGGCGTCGACATCAACCGCGTGCGGCAACGCGACTTTGCGCAAGACTTCGGCCTGCGCGACTACAAGGTGACCACCGGCCACGCGAGCCTTTACTGGGACACCGGCTGGAACGGCGTGCTGGCAAAGGTCAGTGCCGGCCAGTACCTTGCGGGCGACCGCGGCGTGACGCTCGAAATCATCCGCCGGTTCGACAACGGGCTGGTGCTCGGTGCCTATGCCACCAAGACGAACGTCTCGTCGCAGCAGTTCGGCGAAGGCGATTTCGACAAGGGCATCTACCTGTCGATTCCGCTGGACGCCCTGCTCCCGCGGTCGAGCAAGTTCTCGCTCACCTTTGGATGGTCGCCGCTCACCCGCGACGGCGGCGCGAGGCTCAGCCGCAGCCACACCCTTTACGACCTGACGTCCGTGCGCGACCGCGGCGCCTTCGACTTTGCGCCGCCACCCGACAAAGCGCCTCGCGCGGGAGACAACATCTTGAACTTCGACAGCAGCAGCAACAGCCAATGAGTGTTCGCATGAAAACCCAGCCCACCCGCGGCCGAGCAGGAAGGAGCGCACGATGAAATCCATTCTCGTGGTCTGCATCGGCAACATCTGCCGCAGCCCGATGGCCCACATCCTGCTGGCCAATGCCCTTCCGCAGCTCACCGTGTCGTCGGCCGGCACCGGAGCCCTGATCGGCCACCCGGCAGACCCGATCGCCCGTGAGCTGATGGCCGCGCGCGGGCTCGACCTAAGCGAACACCGTGCGCGCCAGATCACCCAGTCGATGTGCGCCCCGGTCGACCTGATCCTCACCATGGACGAGGGCCAGCGCCGCCACATCGAAAACAGCTACCCGCTGACGCGCGGCAAGGTCTTTCGCCTTGCCGAAACCGCCAAGCTGAACATTCCCGACCCATACAAGATGGGCCAGGGAGCCTTCGAGCACGCACTCCAACTCATCGACGCCGGCGTCGAGACATGGGCCGAACGCATTCGGCGATTCAAATGAACACTCCTGCTGTCACCAATTCGAATCCTGCACGCAATGGGCAGGGGGCTGCGGCGGCCGATGACGACATCATCAATCTGTCCGAATGGATCGACATCCTGATCGATCGCAAGTGGCTGGTGATCGGTGTCACGACCTTCGCACTCGTGATCGGCGTTGCCTATGCTCTTTTGTCCACGCCCATCTACCAATCGAACCTGTTGATCCAGGTTGAGGATGCTGTACCGGACACCAAGGGTTTTCTTGGCGATGCATCCAACCTCTTCGACGTAAAAACGCCCGCCAATGGCGAGATTCAGATCATTCGCTCGCGGATGGTGATCGGTGCGGCGGTAGACCAGACGCGCGCCTTCATCGATGCACAGCCGCGCTACCTACCCGTGCTGGGCCAATGGCTGGCTCGGCGCGCAGACGGGCTTTCGGAGCCCGGGTTTCTTGGCATCGGCGGCTACGTCACCGGCAAAGAGCGCATTGGCGTAGCGCGGTTCGTTGTGCCTGCAGAGCTCGAAGACGAAGAGCCTTTCCTGGTCACCGTACAGGGCGACGGAAAATACACGTTGACGCACGCGAAGCTTGACGAGCCGCTGGGCGGCACCGTCGGCTTGCCGCTGCGCCATCCGCTGGAGAACGGCGGCATCGACCTGTTGATCGACAAACTCGAAGGAAAGCCCGGCGCTGAATTTATCGTATCGCGTGCTTCGCAACTGCGAACCATCGAGGACCTCCAAAAGCGGTTGCAACTTGGCGAGCAAGGCAAACAATCGAATGTGATCAGCGTGGCGCTGCAAGACAGCGACCGCGACTGGCTTTCCCGCATTCTCAATGCCGTCGGCGAGCAGTACGTGCGGCAAAACGTCGAGCGCAAGGCGGCCGAGGCGGAGAAGACACTGGCCTTCCTGAACGAGCAACTGCCGGAGTTCAAACGCCAGCTCGAAGCCTCTGAAGATGCCTACACACGCTTCCGTAACAAAAACGGAACCGTAGCCTTTGACGAAGAAGCCAAGGGCGTGCTGGCGCAGACGATCGAGCTACAGACCAAACTTCTCGAAGCGCAACAACGTCGACGCGAAGTGGCAGCCCGATTTACCGATATCAACTCACGCGTGAAGATCATCGATGGGCAAATCACCGCCATCGAAAGAGAACTCGGCAGCCTCAACGGCCGGGTCAGTCGCATGCCGACGATGCAGCAGGACGCCTTGCGCCTGGAACGCGACGTGCGGGTGAACAGCGGTCTTTACCAATCACTGCAGAACAACGCGCTGCAATTGCGCCTAGTAAAAGAGGGCAAGACGGGCAACGTGCGCCTGCTCGATAAGGCGGTTAAGCCCAAGAATCCAGTCAAGCCGCAGAAGATGCTTGTTGTCGCTTTGGCGCTGGTGTTGGGCCTTTTGGGCGGCATCGCACTCGCGATTCTTCGCAGCCGCTTCTTCACCGGCATCAAGGACCCGCAGGAGATCGAGGCCCAGACCGGGCTCGCGGTGTATTCGGTCGTGCCCTTCACCGCCGAACAAACCATGCTCGACCAGCGCGTTGCCGCCGGTGCCAAGGGCATTCAACTGCTCGCAGCCACCCATCCTGACAGCCCGCCGATCGAGGCGCTGCGCAGCCTGCGCATCGCGCTGCAATTCACCACGCTCGAAGCCGGTAACAACCGGGTGCTCATCACCGGCGCTACCCCCGGCATCGGCAAGAGCTTTGTCTCCGGCAACTTCGCCGCGATCATGGCGCATGCCGGCAAGCGGGTGCTGCTGATCGATGCCGACATGCGCAAAGGGCACCTGAACAAGCAGTTCGGGCTGCCGCGCGAAGGCGGCCTCTCGGAACTGCTGGCCGGCCAACTCTCTGCCGAGCAGGCGATCCACAAGCAGGTTTTGCCCAACCTCGACGTGCTGACCACCGGCAAGCTGCCGACGAATCCGGCGGACATGCTGATGTCGGAGAGCTTCTTGCGTGTGCTCGAGATGGCCTCCGAACAGTACGAACTCGTGATCATCGACACGCCGCCCGTGCTGGTCGCTGCCGACACGGCTGGCGTGGCACCGCACATGGGCGCGGTGCTTCTGGTGGCTCGCGCCGACCAGACTCAACTGGGCGAGCTCAACGAGAGCGCCAAGCGCCTCTCGCATGCCGGCAAGGGCGTTACGGGCGTCATCTTCAACGGCATCGACCTGACGCGCCGACACTACGGCAGCCATGGCTACCGCTACGGCGGCTACCGGTACACCGAGTACAAGTACAACGAATAATCTGCGCAGGATCGGGATTGCGGCGCAGCGCGATCCCGAAGCCTCACAAGGCCGACCAGATCACTCAGATCGGGACGAATCCTGGTTCCGTCGCCGCTGCATCTGCCGCAGCAGCCGCCGGCAATGCCGACGTCCGGCGCTGGCGCTCCAGATAGACCCAGTCCACCACCTCGGCGTGCGGCTGGTAGCCCCCGAGCAGCAGCTTCAGCTTGCTCTTGATGGCAGGCACGTCGTTGCGCTCCAGCAGCACGCCGAGTTCTTCGATCTGCTGCGCCAGCTGTGCCCAGGGTGGGCAGGCCTCATGCGCCTTCATCACGCGCGGATGCGCGGTAGGCATCGCGTTGTCGCCGATCAGCAGCTCTTCGTACAGCTTTTCGCCCGGCCGGAGGCCGGTGATGCGCAGTTCGATATCGCCTTCGGGATTTTGTTCATCGCAGACCGTGCGGCCCGAGAGTTCGACCATGCGGCGGGCCAGGTCGACAATGCGCACCGGCTCGCCCATCTCGAGCACGAACACGTCGCCGCCTTCCGCCATGGCGCCGGCCTGGATCACCAGTTGCGCCGCTTCGGGAATGGTCATGAAGTAGCGCGTGATGTCTTCGTGCGTGAGCGTGATGGGCCCGCCCGCCTCGATCTGTTGGCGAAACAGCGGCACCACCGATCCGCTGGAGCCGAGCACGTTGCCGAAGCGCACCATCGAAAAGCAGGTGTGCGGCTTTTGCTGCGCCAGGCCCTGCAGCGTCATCTCGGCCAGGCGCTTGCTGGCGCCCATGATGTTGGTCGGCCGCACCGCCTTGTCGGTGCTGACCAAGACGAACTGCGCCACGCCATGGTCACGCGCGGCCAGGGCAGTGGTGAGCGTGCCCAGCGTGTTGTTGACCAGGCCTTCGACCGGGTTGTGCTCGACCAGCGGCACGTGCTTGTAGGCCGCGGCGTGGTAGACGGTGTCGGGCCGCCACACGCCCATAATCTGCCGCATGCGCGCGCCGTCGCTGACCGACGCGAGTAGCGGCACCACGTTGACCGCGGGTGCGGCCTGCTCCAGTTCGCGGTGAATGGCATAGAGCGCGAACTCGCTCCACTCGACCAACAGCAGTGTCGAGGGAGACAGCTGCCCGATCTGGCGGCACAGCTCGCTGCCGATGGAGCCGCCGGCGCCGGTCACGAGCACCACCTTGCCGCGCACATGGCGGTGCAGCAGGTCATCGACCGGCGCCACAGGGTCGCGCCCCAACAGGTCTTCGATGTCGACCTCCATCAGGTCTTTGACCTGGACCCGGCCCTGCGCCAGATCGGCCATGCCCGGGAGCGTGCGCACATGCAGGTGCAGCGACAGCAGCTCGTTCAGTATCTCTGCCCTGCGGCTGTGCGAAACGGAGGGCATCGCGAGCAGCACGTCGGTGATGCCATGCGCTGCAGCGTTGGCCTTGAGCCACGATGGCGCGTGAATTGGCAAGCCGTTCAGCGTGCGGCCCTGCATCTGCACGGCATCGTCGACAAACCGGCGAACCACCATCTCGGGGCTGTGCGACAGTGCCGCCGCCAGTTGGCGCCCGGCCTTGCCAGCGCCGTAGATCACCACCTGCGGCAACGACTTGCTGCGCAGCACCTGCAAGTACAGCCCGCCCAGCCAATAGCGCGCCAGCATGCGCGACGCGCCGATCGCCAAGAACAGCAGCACCGGCACCAACACACCGACCGTCCGTGGAATTCCGGGAACGCCGATGACAGTGAACATCAGGAAATAGGCGATGCCGAACACAAAGCAGGCGCGCACGACCGCCATCATTGCCGCGCTCCCCGCATAACGGAAGATGGCGCGGTAGAGCCCCGTGAAGATGAAAACCGGCAGCGCCACCAGGATCGCGGCCCCGACTGCCAGCCAGTGCACCCCTTTCAGTTCTACCCATGCTTCGTACCGCAGGCTGAGCGCCAGCCACACGCACAGCACGCAAAGGGCCGCGTCGATGGTCAACGCCAGCGACCGCTTTACGGAACGCGGCAACGCCAGCAACGGCTGGGCCATCCGATCGATCATGACAATTCCCTCGGCAAACGTTCGGTCATCAGAGCCTCCGGCCTGCGGAGCACCAACGCTCCGACAGGGCCGCCATTGCGGCGCCCAGCAACAGGCCCACGCCGTCCGCCAACAGGTCGCCGTACTCGGCGAGCCGGTCGGGCGTGAACGACTGCAGCAGTTCGATCAGTGCGCCATAGCCCAGCAGCGCGGGCAGGACGATCACCATGCGACCCGGCCAGCTCCACCGCCCCAGCCAACCCAGGATCGCAAACCCGAGTGCGTGGTTGCCCTTGTCCCATCCCGTGCTAGGCAGGCTACTCGACAATGGCGCCAGGCTCAGCACCAGCAGCGCGAGCATCGCCAGCCCGAGCAACCACCGCCAGACCGCAGCACCGGGCCGCGGCCATCGGCTGAGCACGGCGAGCACGCTCATGCTGCGCTTGCGTCGTCAAGCACGCGCGCAATGGCCGCACAGGTTGCGTCCATCTCGGCGGCCGTCAGCGTCGGGTGCACCAGGAACATGATGCTGGTGTCGCCCAACTCTCGCGCCACCGGCAAGCGCTCGGCCGGCCGCCAGCCGGTGCCGTCGAAAGCCTTCTCGAGGTACACCTCGGAGCACGAGCCCTGGTAGCACGGAACGCCCATGGCCTGGATCGCACTCACGATGCGGTCGCGGGTCCAGCCGGGCGCGAGGCGCGACGGCTGCACGTAGACATAGCATTTGTAGTGCGCATGCACGCTGCCTTGGGGCAGCGCGGGCACACGCACCGCCGCATGCGGCTGACAGGCGGCCCAGATCGCTTCGGCGTGCCGCGTGCGCTGCGCCGTCCAATCGGCCAAGCGGCGCAACTGGATGCGGCCGATGACAGCCTGCATTTCGAGCATGCGCCAGTTGGTGCCAAAGCTTTCGTGCAGCCAGCGGAACCCGGGCGGGTGCTCGCGCTTGAACACCGCATCGTGGCTCTTGCCGTGGTCTTTGAACTCCCACATGGCGCGCCACAGCGATTCGTCGTTGGTGGTGACCATGCCGCCCTCGCCGCCCGTGGTCATGATCTTGTCCTGGCAGAACGACCATGCGCCCACATGGCCGATGGCGCCGACCGCGCGGCCCTTGTAGCGTGCACCATGCGCCTGCGCGCAGTCTTCAATCACCTTGAAGCCATGCTGTTCGGCCAGCGCCATGATCGGATCCATGTCGCACGGCCAGCCGCCCAGATGCACGCAGATCACCGCGCGCGTGCGCGGCGAGAGCACGCGCGCAATGGTCGCCGCCGAGAGGTTGCCGCTGTCGGCCTCTACATCGGCAAACACCGGCGTTGCCCCCGCATTGACCACGCACGACACGCTGGCAATGAAGGTACGCGGCGTGACCACTACCTCGTCGCCCGGCCCGATGCCCAGAGCCTTCAACGCAACGTCGAGCGCGAGCGTGCCGTTGGCCAGCGACACCGCGTGCGCGGTGCCCGCCCAGGCGGCGAACTCTTTTTCGAACTCGCGGCATTCCTGCCCGGTCCAGTAGTTGACCTTGTTGGACAGCAGCACGCGCTGCACGGCTTCGGCTTCTTCGGTGGTGAAGTTGGGCCAGGGAGAGAAAGAGGTATTCAACACAACAAATCAGCCTTTGGGAGAAAAGAGGCGGGCCGGGTTGCCCACCACCGTGGCGCCAGCCGGCACGTCGCGCGTGACCACGGCGCCCATGCCGACGACGGCACCGCGCCCGATGACCAACGGCTTGCCCGGTCGGCCCTGCTTGATGACCGCGCCCGAGCCGATGTAGGCGTGGTCTTCGATGACCACATTGCCGTTGCACTTGGCACCCGGCGCGAACGTCACGAAATCGCCGATCACGCAGTCGTGCTCGACATAACTGTAGAGATTGGCGTGGAAATGCCGGCCGATGCGAATGTTGGAGGTGATGGTGACGAAAGGACTGAGTGCCGCGCCCTCGCCCATTACCACCTCGTCCATTCGGACCACGCTGTCTGCGATCACCGTCCAGGGGCGCACTCCATCGGCCGCGCAACGCGCTGCCAGCTGCTCGCGCACCTTGCTGTTGGCAATGGCCAGCACGGCATGGCGCTCGCTCGCCGGTTCCTGCAGAAATTCGGCGTAGCGGAGCACCCGCTGGCCATTGACCACAGTTGCTTCGGGATCGTCGTCAACAAAGATCAGCCGCGACGATGCGATGCCCTGTCGCGCCAGCTGCACGCGCGCCAACGGCATGATGCCGCGACCGCAGCCGCTGGCGCCGTACACCGCGAACAAGGGGCTCGTCATGAATTGCCTCCCCCATGCGGGGCGGACGACGGGCCCGTAAAGCGCGGCATGGTGGCCTCGCCCTCGGCAGAGATGCCCTCGCGCACCAGCACCTTGCGAACCGTCAGCCACAGGATCTTGATGTCGAGCCACATCGTCCGGTTGTCGACGTACCAGACATCGAGCTTGAACTTTTCGTCCCAGCTCAGAGCGTTGCGGCCGTTGACCTGCGCCCAGCCGGTAATACCGGGGCGCACTTCATGGCGGCGGGCCTGTTCGGCGGAGTACAGCGGCAGGTATTCCACGAGCAATGGGCGCGGGCCGACCAGGCTCATGTCGCCCCTGAGCACGTTCCAAAGCTCGGGCAACTCGTCCATGCTGCTGGCTCGCAGAAAGCGGCCGAAAGGCGTGAGGCGTTGGGCGTCGGAGAGCAGATTGCCATCAGTGCCTCGCCCGCCGGTCATGGTGCGAAACTTGACCACCTCGAAAGGCTGCCCGTCCAAACCAGGGCGTCGCTGACGAAAGAGCACCGGACTGCCGAGCCTGGCGCGAACCAGCGCAACCAGCAGCAGCAGTGGAACAGACAGAAGCACCAGCGCCGCCAAGGAAACGGCGATGTCGAAAGCGCGCTTCATTTCGGCTCCATGCCTTTGCTCTCATCCAGCACGCGCTGCTTCGCGTGCGCAGCGCGAGGCGAGACGCCCACAACCCAATCGGCCCATCTCGCCGCCAGTTTCGAGCGGTCAAACTCCCGCTCTGCCAACGCGCGACCGCGCAGCCCCATGGCTTTCAATACCGCGCGATCTTCGGCGGCCTTCTCAAGTGCATCGGCAAAAACAACCGGATCGTCCGGCGGAACAGCAAAGCCGCACTCGTTCTCGACGATCTGGTCGGCCAGCCATCCTGGGTAGTTGTTCAACACGGGCAGCCCCGCGGCGATGTAATCGAAGAACTTGTTGGGCGAGGTGCCGTAATAGAACGCAGGAACGTTGGCCAGGATCTGCAGGCCGACATCGGTGCGCGCCATCAAGCCGGCGAGCCGAGCCTTTCCTACGGGCTCGTGGAACACGACATTGTCGAGACCTTCCCGTGCAGCACGCTGCTTCAACTTTTCCTTCAGCTTACCTTGCCCGATCAACAGCAGCTTGATGTCGCTGCGATTGCGGCGCTTCAGTTCGCGCGCCGCATCCAGCACCGAATCGAGCCCGTTGGCCATTCCGTGCGTGCCGGCAAAAACTGCCAGGAGATCGTTTTCTGCCACGCCGGCAGGCCGCCAAGGCTCCGACGACTGACCGAAGATTCGCAAGTCGCAGCCATTGGGCACCAGCGCGATGCGCTCGCGCGGCACGCCACGGCGTGCGATTCCCTCGACGATTCCTGGCGACAAACCAATGACTCGCCGGGCCGATCGATAGCTCGCCCACTCGAGCAGCGACATGGCGCCCAGCACCAGCGGATTGCGGATCACGCCCATGGCCTTGGGCAGCTCCGGCCAGAGATCTCGCACTTCGAACACGAAGGGCCTGCGGCGGAGCCAACGCGCAAAGATGCCCGGGATGCCGGCCGTCAATGGCGTGGTGGTAGCGAACACTACATCGCAAGGCTCTGTCAGCGCGAGTCCGACACTGCGCATCGCGAACTTCAGGAACAGCATGGCGCGCTTGAAAAGCCCGTCGCTGTTGGAGTAAGCCAGTTCGAATTCAACGATGTCGATGCCATCGACGCAACCGCGCCGGCGACCTCGTGCAAATGGCGTTGACAGCCCGGTTTCGCCGCCGTTGTAGCTGCCGCACACCATCGTGACCTGGTAGCCAAGCGCCACAAGGTGTCGGGCCATTTCGTAGGAGCGAATTCCTGCAGCGCCCTTCGGCGTCGAGAAATGCTGGTGGAAATAGAGGATCCTCATACATTTAGTGGCACAGAGGAAGACTACAAGAGCTTCTTCGCGCTGCAAAAGAACCCAAAAAGCTAAAGCTGCACATGCAATTACCTAGATTGGTCAACTTGGTGAATATTCTTTAGCCGTGTCAGTGAGAAAAACTTCGAATTCTTCCAGTATTTTCGTCTCCGCGAGCAAGACAGAACCGTGAACAGTTTCATCGTAGACGTGATAACGATCAACCCAGTTGTCATCAAAAAAGTCTCTCAGACCCCAAAGCGCAGATAAATCAAAATTCTGAAGGACTGGAACCACCTTTGCCTCTACGAAACCGTAATAGTCCGTCTTTATCTGATCCATCCCAGAAACATAAAAAGTGGGCCTCCCATGGTGCAGTGACTCTATCGCCACACCGCTATTTGGAACCAACACCAGATCCACATCCTCAAAGAAAGAATCGGCCGACTGCAGTGGTTTTTGAATTCGAACGTTCTTGGCCGCCAGCAGATCGCTCAAATCGAGCCGACAGCGCGGATGCGGCCGCAAAACGATCTCTTCTACACACTGTTCTGCAGAAATCTTTTTAACCAACCTGACGAGAAAATCCAGCTCCGGAAGAAAACTTAAACACACACCCACCCGCGTGATCGGCCACTGAAGAATCGGCCTCTGAAATTCATTCTCGAATGGAGAGAGTAGCACTATGGATGAAGTGAAGCGCAATCCTCGCTCAGCGGCCGCTCTCTCGTAACTCAGCGCTGAAGCTTTATCGAAAAGTATAGATAAGTCATGACGCAACGGAGGGAAATATTGCGTGACGGGAGCATGCTGGATATAGCAGGTCCTTATATTTCTTCTTCGGCCGACAAATAACAGCGCCATGCAAATAGGTGAATGATCACTTGCTACACAAATTACTTTGAGGCTAGAAGGAAACGATCGAGACAAATAGACGAGCAGTGCCGCGCAGCCGAGGAGAGTTTGCGTATGCGCCAAAGGCGTTACATGCATATTCGCCGTTATTACCCTCGCGACAGTCCGTAGCCGAGTCAATGAACTCAGCACCTTTAGCCGATCGCGAATTGAAAGCTGAACTCCATTCAGAGATATATCATTAATCTTTCCAGCCTCAAGGACTTTTCGAAGGCGCTGCAGTGACTTGACGTTATTCTTAGATGAGCCGAACTGAAAAACCCTTGAACCTTCAACTGGAAAACGAAATATTCTATAAAAAGCGACGGCCGCGATGAGGGCCAACATATTGAACCATTGCCAGCTCGATAAGTAGCTCACCACCAGGAAGAAAAAACGCATATGCGTTTTTTTCTTCGCGATAGCAGGCCCAACGAATTCATAAACCTTCTGACCGTGAAACTCGTGCAATTCTCCTATAAAGCCGCGAATTTCATCATCAAAAGAGTCAAACTTCTCCACTACTGCCTCCGGATTTTCTGTCGATCGATATCGGGAAATTTGCATATCGAACCCAGATCGTTGATCTTTATCTGGCCCGAAAAAGAAACCATGCAGCACTGTCGTTAAGCATAAATCCTCGGCCCCATCTGACGCTTAGCGATCAAAAGAGATCCAGCCAAAAAGAAGGCCGCATACAAAATGGTTGGCGAGATCACAGTAAAAAATTCAGAGAAATTCGAATGCAACCCCTTCAACACAAATGAGTACGCAAAAATTTCCAGAATCGAAGCCTTTCTTTCAATGCCAAAAAATAATTGGAGAAAAAGAAATGCGAGAAAAATAGGCGCAATCATAAATGCGACAGGCCCTAGTAGCGCAGTGCCCAACAATATTCCAGGACTAGAGCCTGCGTCGTAGACGCCCATCATATCGTAATAGAGTGCCTCGGAAACACTTCTGGGATATTCAATGAAGATTGGATTATCCAAAAGCAAATCAATTCTATTTGATATCGATTTAGATATCAAATCCCAATAACTAAGGTACTCATTAAATACACTCTGTCCAGCAACAAAGTGGTACATCTGCTCAGCCTGGATAGAAAATCTTGCAATCAACCAAGTTAATATGAATTCCAGATTCAAATAATCAGGGATCTCAGAGAATTTACTGTTGAAGCCAACCCACAAGAAAACGAACAAGAGCAAAGAGAGAGCCAAATACTTTTTGACGTGCTTGCCTTTTAATTTTATTGCCTCGAGATCAAAAGCGAGAAATATAAAAATCCCTGCGGTCAATGCAGAAGCCAAGCCATCGATCGTCAAGAATAACGACATAAAAAACGGGATGCTCCATGCTCGTGGAAGCGGGTTTCCAATCTTTTTTTGCCTAATGCACAACAAGCCAACAGCTAGATTAAACGCTTGACTGATGCCATAGATGATGCCGCCTCCGCCCGCAAGCCCCCCAGAAACATACCGGGCATTACTATCAAGAACCGCAAGCCTCACAAGATTTAGCCCAACGGTTAATGCCAGGGCCATCAATATCCATCGCGAGGAAATCATCACTTTTCCGAGCGGCTTAAATGCGAGAGCGGCAACTCCTCCAGTCGTCGCGAAAATTGCTGCCAGAGCGACGAATACAAATACCGCGGACCACTCAAACGGGGAAACTCGATAAAACGGTTCCACGAATGAGTGCGAAATTCGAGAAGCCGCCAGCCAAAAGACGTCTTGCAAATAAATGAACGCCACGAGCGCGCATGCATTGCGCCTTGCAATGCTCAGTCGGTTGACTGGCCGAGACAAATCCACTTGATTATTCATCAATCAAAATTCTAGAATCAATGAGAGCTCACGCCACTACCTCAGAACAAAGTGGCGCTTGACGATGATGAGTGTCCACAGCGCACCCAAAAGTGTCATGAATGCAGGGACTTGAAGGATCGAAACCTCATCAAATACTTTAAAATAGTACAAAGCACCACATAAAATAAAGGTGAAGGCCATGCACAAAATATAGGTCGTCAAAGCGACCAGTCTTTTAGCAAACCACGGCAAATAGCCTAAGTACGCCGAGACTATCGCCAAGCCAAGAGCCTCAGAGATAACGATCGGAATCAGTGCCGCAACGAAACCAATTTCCCCTAGGGGAGATATCTTCTCAGATATTTCACCATAGATGTAGCCCAAAGCGACGGCCAAAATAACGCCGATGATGACTGCCATTTGCGGCCGAAGTATTTTCTGAAACATAGGCGCATGCCGGGCGATCAATTTTCGATAAGGTATCTGATAGCGAACGTTGAAAAGCAAGGCCGCGCCCTGACCGACCTGAGCCATAGCTAAATAAAGGTGTGCTTGTTCGGGAAATACCTTCGCTACAAATATTCTTGGAAGTTGCCGATATGATGCAGTCAGAAGGCCACTTGCCAAGTACATTGTATTTTTGAATATTAACGGTAGTCCTCGGAATCCGAATGACGGACGCAATTCAGCAATCAAAAAGAAAAGCAACACCATCAAGCCACTCATAGCAACAGCGGAAATCAGGAAGCTTCCCTGATAATCAAAACCCAACAAAAAGAAAGCAACCGGGAAGATCAGCCAGATTGATCGCAATCCTTGCATGAAGAACCATCTTCCGAATTGCCTCTGGAACTCGAACTTTCGAGATATTTCATCTGAGATCTTTTCACATAAAAAGATAAAGCAGATGATCCAGGCAACCGCGCCGGTTGCAAGAGAAAAAATTCTCAAAGCACTAAAAAGCAACACAAAGCCCAGGATAGTCACCCAAGTTAGCGCCGCAACATACTCGCGGGCTAAAAGCCCCGTACCTTGCTCGTTCATTCTCTTGAAATAACTTAGATGTACAGGCACCGATGAGATCGCCAACGCCATCATGGCCGTCGGCAATGCTAACGTTAGAACGCCTTCTCTCCCAATAAATGCACCTTCAAGTACAATGGCAGCTGGGCGAAAAAATAAGGGCGCAGCCCTTATTAAGATCAGCTTAATCATTCGCGCCTATGCTTATTCACTGCCATGTAGATTGAATTGCGCTTTCCGAGTCGAGTCCGCTTTTTTTGAATATTCGTTTTACTCCGTCGACGTTTGCAAACGTATAAAGCGTCACCGCATAACGAGCTCCACCAATAATGGGTTTTCCACCGTGTATGCATTTTGTGTCACACACCAACAAGCTTCCCGCTGCAGCATGAACTTCAGTTACCTCTGCGTCGACGTGATCAAAACGACTTTGCCCTAATGGGTATTTGTGGCGCTGAGAGATCAAGCGGGAATGCGTGCCTTCGACGTACTGAAAAGGTCCATTATCAGCAGTGACATCGTTGAGATACCAAATGCACTTTACTTGGTGCGAAAAAGGAGAATCACGATGCAGCCCTCCTCCCGATCCAAGATTATTTTCCTTGGGAAGAACTCTATTAGCCATCAAAAACCAGGCTCGCGTTTTTTTTCCCAAATAGGCGTCGATCGCTCTTATTCTTCTTTCGATCTCGAAGTTTTCCAGCAAATCTTCGATGTCTTGCTCAAAACAGAGGATACGGGTATCCGAACCAATGGCATCGCGCCAAATTCGGCCATTTTCCGTTTCAGATATTTTGTCGATTCTCTCTACCAAAGCCTTGCAGACATGGGGCGGAACGCTGTTTTTTACCACGAACGCTGTTTTTTCCCGCAGATGCTTAAACTCTCCACGTGTGCCGAGAGTGTTCAGCCAAGCCGAACTAATTTGTGCTTTTGCAAAATTTAGTAGAGACATCATTTTTTGCCTGCTTTTATCTCTTCGCATTCGATATGCTGCCACAAGAGGGGTTCGCCTGGCTTTAGAGATTTATTTACCTTCCTCCCCAACACATCTTCATAGTGCTTCGGAGGAAGTCCATATCCCGGGCGAATGGATGTGACATTGCTTTCGGTTAAAACATCGCCGGCCTCGATGGCCAACTTGATGTATAACGATCTTCGAAATTGAAGATTTCCCTTTTCGCTTGGCTTTCTTGAGTAGTCAATTTTCCCCAAAGAATGCCAAGCAGTTTTACTGTCCCGACACAATTGAGTTAATTCAGATGGCTCAAGAGAGAAGCTGTCGTCAGGTCCGCCTCCTTTTCGATCCAGGGTAAAATGCTTTTCTATTATTGAAGAGCCTAGCGCCACACTTGCAATTGCGGTAGTGTTGTCAAGCGTATGATCAGACAGGCCAGTTACCAAACCGAATCGTCGAATCATGTCTGGAATGGTCTGCAAGTTGTAGTCTTCAGCCGGAGCCGGGTATCCGCTCACGCAATGGAGGATCGCCAGCTCTTTGCACCCGCCTTCGCGTGCGGCCGCAACCGCTTCCTCAATTTCCTCCACATCTGCCATTCCCGTAGAAATAATCATGGGCTTTCCTGTGGCGGCTACGTACTTAATTAGAGGCAGGTCGACCGCCTCGAACGAAGCGATTTTGTAGGCCGGAGCATCGAGCTTCTCCAACAAATCAACTGCAGTTCTGTCGAATGGCGAACTGAAGATAGTAATCCCCAACTCACGCGCATAGGAGAAAAGGGGGGCATGCCAATCCCAAGGCATGTGAGCTTCTTTATACAGTTGATAGAGGGTCTTTCCGTCCCATAGTCCGCCGTGTATTTGAAAATCTTCGGTATCGCAATCTAACGTGATTGTGTCTGCGGTGTACGTCTGCAATTTAATGGCGTCCGCCCCTGATTTTTTTGCCTCTTCGATGATTCTCAATGCGGTTTCTAGGCAACCATTATGGTTTGCCGATAACTCGGCGATGACATAGGGCGGCATGTCGGCAGCGACACGGCGGCCAGCGATGTTGATGAAGGGAATATTTGACATCGTGGTCTTTCAGGTTTTCGCTTGCCATTCGGAATTTAGAAGGCCAAGGCACATCACATCGTGGTAAATCTGGCCGTCGAAGTGCTGATCGCGCAAAATTCCCTCGTGCTTGAAGTCAAGGCTCAGATGAAATCTGATGGAGCGCTCGTTGTATGCGAGCACTTGGGCGCAGAGCTTGTGGAAACCGAGCTGAACGAATGCGTATTGAAGGGCGTTCCGCCCTAGCCGCTGGCCAGTGCCTTTGGGCGCGTCGGGAGCGGCGTAAAACCCCCAGTCCCCCACACCTCCTTTGGCGATCTCATGAAGGTTGATAAAGCCCAGCGGCGTCGCGCTTTCTTCATATACGAGCAAATGGCGGGCCGCGTCCTCGGAAGCACGCTCATACCAACGCGCATGCTCAGCAACGCTGACCTCGTGTTGGGTGTACATGTATTGGCGAATCTCCGGATGATTGCGCCACGCACGCACCCGTGGCAGATCGTCCGAGGTCATTGGGCGCACGTGCTGCTGAATCGAAAGATTCACTTCACAATTCCAGTTGACGAAGGACACTTGTCACCCCCGCACCGTCGACGACCGCTGCCGCAGCTCGACTCATCGCGGCCCGCTGGGCTGACGAGCCGAGCAGACCGTTCAATTGCCGAAGAAGATCGGCCTCAATCTCATGCGCGTCGGACAAAACCCTGGCAGCTCCCACCTGCTCCAAACCTCTTGCGACCTTGCTCTGATTGGTCGCCAACACCACCAGCACTGTGGGCAATCCCAGACAGCATCGCTCCCAAGATGTGGCACCCGCCGCCCCGATTGCCAAATCGCTGTCCGCCATCAGTTGGGCCATGTTGGTTGTGCCCACCTCGACCGTGGTTCGCCAGGGCATCGTCTCCGCTGCTAAACGAACTTCTGCAAGCCAAGGGGCTGTATTTCCCATGACGACAGTAATACGCCAGTCGGCTGGTAGCGCGCTGCCCTTCAGCGCATGGAGAATCCGCGTGGTGACGTTGTCCTTGTCGACGCCGCCCATGGTGATGAGAAGGTGCTGGGCACACCCGGTCCTCCGGCGCTCCAAGCTGTAAGCGCGTAGAGCGGCGAACTCTGGTTTTAACAATGCATGTTGAGATCCACACAGCAGGGTGCATGTCGCCGAAACCAAAGCCCGGTAATCCGAAACACTGCGACCAAACGTCTGATCCACCAACAGATCGCAGCAGTGGGAGCGATCTGCGAGATCGTCGATGACTAGCAACTTGTCGAAGTATGGCTTGAGCGCGTGTTCCCAGCGTGCATCGAGGGCGTAGTGATCCACGACGAGCCAGTTGACACGGCGGTTGCCCAGAATGGCAGCACATTCACTCGCATCCTGAGACTGGCTCACGCCAAGCCAACTGGTATGGGCTTCTCCCGGCATGTCATTGCTCACAGGGAGCGGCGTTGCGACATGCTCCTTCGCAGGCAGGGCCTGAGTGGCGTAGCCCTTGCTGCGGATGAAATCGATCAGATTTCCGGGGTGCTCTCGGCAGATAAATTGGCAATCAGCGCCTCGAGCTCGGAGAGCGTCGGCCAGAGTCAGGCAACGCATGACATGTCCCGTGCCGATTTGCACCGAAGCATCGGCCCGGAAAACAATCCGCGGAGTGCCGTTCACCAGCAAGTCCAGCCTCCATCCACCACAATGTTGGCCCCATTAACGAATGATGACGCGGACGAGGCGAGAAACAGCGTGGGTCCCTTAATTTCTTCAGCTTGACCGACTCGGCCCATCGGGACCTTTTGGCTCAGCATTTCGACGAAGTCTGGGTTTTCGTTCTGAACCGAGGTTGACGGAAAGGGCCCAGGCGAGATGGCGTTTACCCGAATTCCTTCTTTTCCAAATTCGCACGCCACATAACGCGTCCACTGCAGCAATGCCGCTTTTGCTGCTCCGTAAAACGGCGGGTTGACGCCGGCTGCCGAATCATAGATCCGCTGATCAGGCGAAACCATCGCATACATTGATGCGAGATTGATAATCGAGGCATCACCACTTTCGCTCACTGCTCTGCGCAATCCCGGCAGAGCCGCGTGAAGTAGATTATGCGCTGCCACGACCGAGACGTCATAGCTACGGGCATATGCTGCGGCATCAGACAGTTCAACACTGCCAGCACCACCAACATACGCGTTGTTAATCAGAACATGAAGTGGCCGAGTTTTGAATTGCTCAAAAAAGATCTCAATCGCGCTCTGATCCGTCACGTCGAAGATCGCGGATTCAGCAGCGCAGCCCTGTTTAACCAATTGGTCAACCAAAGTTTCCACTTGCTCGGACGAACGAGCATTGACAAGCACACACGCACCGGCCTCAGCAAGCGCGAATGCCATGGCCTTGCCAAGATAACCGGTGGCGCCGGTGACCAATACGGTTCTCCCGCACATGGAAAAATCACAGGCAGAGCTTTTCACACGTTCACCTTTTCCAGAGTGCCGGATTGAGGGACGTTTCAGTCAACCTTGGCCGCTCTTTATTGATGTCTTGGACCTGGCTTGCTGTCAAAGTTGGGCGATTGAAGAGATCTAAGTTCCTCCGCAACTGCATCAGGTTTTCCATCCCCACGGTCACTCCGTCAACCCACGGCAATGAGTTGACATAGCTCAGGCACAAGTCCGCAATGCTGTCACGGAGATGTGCCTTCGCACAATCACCAAGCCATCTGCAGACTTCAATCGAACTGTTGACGCAAGCACGACGCCAGAGACTCTCATCGGTACTTAGCAAAAGCCCTTGCAGAAAGGCGCCCCGTACATGCACGACTAGGTTGCGGCGAGACTTGACCTCGAGAATCTTCAAGATGACCATATCCCATCGCCAATCAAGCAGGTTGAATGGCAGCTGAACATATTGGACCTCGGGGATATCTAGTGCCCGCGATAGTTCATCCGGATTTTGCACGGATACGCCCAACTCACCGATCATGCCCGCCTGCTGCAACGACAACAGTCTGCGCCAAGCTCGACCCTCCCAGTCTGAAAGGTGCGAAGAGCGGTGAAGGAGCAGGACGTCAAGTTTGTCGGAACGCAACGCCGCGGAAGACTGAAAAACGCTTGCGTCGACAAATGCATTCAGTACCTGCTCTGAGGCGTCCGGAGGGCAACTCAGCATTGGAGAGAGTTTGGTAATAACCTTTGCCCGTCCCTGCCAACCGTCTTCCAAAGACTTGCCTATGACCTGCTCGCTATTCCCATAAGCACGCGCGGTATCTAGGTAGACAACGCCGTTCGAAATGGCAGTTTTAATCAGTGCCTGACTGGTTGCTTGACTCGGCTGGCCGGTTCTATTGGCTATGCCGTAGGCTCCTCCAAGCTGAGCAGTGCCAATGACGAGTCGGCATACCGGAATATTGACCGTCGGCTGTAGCGGATCGACCGTCAGCTTGCTCACCAAGTCGAAAGCGGGAACATAAATCGGGTCGATGACATCAGAAAACACCCGCTGAATACACAGATAATCATCCAGACAGTCGATGGTGCAGCGGAAATGACCCTTTCCCTCATTTTTGTATTTTCCGAAGAAACTGACCCCGAACTTTTTAGCGACATACGGCGTCACATGCTCTCGTTCATATGCACTGATGCTCTCTCGATCGGCCTCACGCAGATGCGCCAAGCGCGTAACCTCCACGCTCATGCCATATGGCAAGCCGGACTGCTCCCCATTGCAGCAGAGATACTCAAGCCCCTCGGCGACGAACTCTCTCTCCATTTCGTCGAGCAAGGCTCCATCAGGGAATACGTTGTCTGCCGTCAATCGAAACACCAACGTCTCATCATCAAAGCGTGCTAGCGCATGGACCACCCGCTCCAATGTGTTTTCGAGGCTGCCACGAAAACAACCGAGTCCGTGGCTTTGCGCAAGAGCAGCAAGGCCGTCGTCACTTCGCATGGTTGAGGTGGCCACAATGACCTCTCGCCCTGTATTTGCCGCTCGTTTCGCGGCCAGCACTGCAAGAGGCAAGCCATTGATGGGCAGCAGTACCTTTCCAGGCAATCTGGTCGAATTGGTGCGAGCTTGAAGAACAGCCACACTTGTCAAGAGAGTGTCTCCTCCAGCGCGGCTACGACCCTTTCCTGCTGGTCATTCCCCAAGGTCTGGAACATCGGAAGGCTGATTGCCTCGGCATAGTAGCGCTCCGCGTTGGGGTAGTCGCCAAGCTTGAATCCCATCTGACGGTAATACGGCTGGGTATGGACCGGGATGTAGTGCAGGTTAACGCCAATGCCTCGTGTGCGCAGCGCCTCGAACACAGCACGATGGTTGAGCGAGACCTTTTCCAACTGGAGACGGATCACATACAAATGCAATCCGGAATAGCTGTCTGGATGCTGCCAAGGCAGTGTCAAAGGCAGCTTCGACAGCAGCTCGTCATATCTGCGAGCCAATTGATGGCGTTTCGCAACGTACGCATCCAATCGTTCCATTTGGCTCACACCGATGGCGGCCTGAAGTTCCGTCATGCGGTAGTTGAAGCCTAGCTCGATCTGCTGGTAATACCATGGTCCGTCTGCTTCCTGGCTCATACGCGCTTGGTCTCGAGTAATGCCATGGCTACGCAGGAGATCCATCTTCTGAGCCAAGTCAGCACTGTTGGTCAAAGCCATCCCACCTTCAGCGGTCGTGATGATCTTGACCGGGTGAAAGCTGAAGACAGTGATGTCGCTGTGTTCGCAGTTGCCAATGGGACGGCCTTGGTATTGACCACCAATCGCGTGAGAGGCGTCCTCGATGATCTTGAAGCCGTAGCGCTTGGAGAGTTCATGGATGGCCTGCATATCGCATGGCTGCCCGCATAGATGAACAGGTACCACTACTTTGGGCAGGCGCCCTTCTCGCTCTGCTTGCTCCAACTTGCGCGCCAGTGCTTTTGGACAAAGGTTATAGGTGCGTGGATCAATATCCACGAATTCCACTCGCGCACCACAATACAAGCCGCAGTTGGCCGACGCGACGAAGGTGATAGGCGAAGTCCACAACCACTCCCCGGGCCCCAGGCCCAAGGCGAGACAAGCGATATGCAAGGCCGAAGTAGCGCTATTCACAGCGAGTGCGTGCGCAGTACCACAATAGCTGGCCACCGCCTCTTCGAAAGCCGGCACCACGGGTCCTTGCGTCAGGAAGTCCGACCGAAGCACGGACACGACGGCATCAATGTCCGCTTGAGTGATGTCCTGTCGCCCATAGGGAATGGCTTGCATTAAAAACTTCCAATCTTTTCGCGATTGGTTTTGATCCAGCTCCTCAATGTCTCAGCGGTCATCCACTCGGGGTTGTTGTCACTCGCGTACACAAAGCCCTCAGGGACTTTCCTACCGTCTTTGATGCGTTTCTCGCAAGTGGCCCAGCCATTGATGGCCGGCAATATCTTGAAATGCTTTGGATATTCGTACGTGTAATAGGCATCTTCGGAGCTGATCATTTGCTCGTGAAGCTTCTCGCCCGGCCGAATGCCAATAACCTCTTGTCGTGCCTCCGGCGCCACGACCCGAGCGAGATCGGTGACTTTCATGGAAGGAATCTTCCTTACATAAATTTCACCGCCTTCGATGTCCTCAAATGCATGCCAAACCAATTCAACTCCCTCTTCGAGAGAGATCATGAAGCGAGTCATTCGCTCGTCCGTAATGGGCAGGACGCCTTTTTCCTTGATAGACATGAAGAACGGAATCACAGAGCCCCGAGAGCCCATGACGTTGCCGTAGCGCACTACAGCAAAGCGCGTTTCGTGACCACCAGAATAAGAGTTTCCGGCGACAAACAGTTTGTCCGACGCCAGCTTGGTTGCACCATAGAGATTGACGGGGCTGCTGGCCTTATCGGTAGAAAGTGCGACTACACGCTTGACACCTTTATCGATGCAGGCATCGATAAGATTCATAGCGCCGATGACATTGGTTTTTACGCACTCGAACGGGTTGTACTCCGCCGTAGGCACAATTTTTGTGGCGGCGGCGTGGACCACGTAGTCAACGCCGTCCAAAGCGCGATATAGGCGGTCTTTATCGCGTACGTCGCCGATAAAAAATCGCACCCGGCTGTCCCCCTGAAATTTTTTGGCCATCTCCCATTGCTTCATTTCGTCGCGAGAGAATATGATGATTTTCTTGGGATTGTATTTGGCGAGAGTCATCGGCACAAAAGTATTGCCGAACGAACCGGTACCACCGGTGACAAGAATAGTTTGGTCGTTAAACATGTTAGTTTTTCTTTATCCAGACACCTTTGAAATCGAGAACTTTTCCTTCCGGGAGCTTCGATCCCCTAAATTGCTTATGCTCGACGAGCAGCACCTTTATGTCTGCTCGGCAATTTGCCTCCTCCATGGGCTTCAGCGTGAATAGGTCGCTTAGTGAGCCCGTAAGCATTTCGACGTTTGGCTCTACCGCCCAGACTGGTCCTGGATGAATGGAAGCAATGCGGCTTGTGATCGCAAGCGCGGGGCTTTCTCTCAAATCATCGATGTCTGGCTTGAACGCAAGACCGTAGCAGGCAATGACCACGTCTTTCGCAGACTTGGCCGAATTAGCCTGCAGATATTCAGCGACGGCCAGTTTCACCTTCTCGACGACCCACTCGGGCTTACTATCGTTAACCTCACGGGCGGCGCGGATGAGGCGCGACTCTTTCGGTGCGGCACTGACAATGAACCAAGGATCGACTGCAATGCAGTGGCCACCCACCCCGGGCCCTGGTTGTAATATGTTGACTCGTGGATGGCGATTGGCCAACTTGATCAACTCCCAAACATCGATATTCAGCTGGTCACAAATTACCGACAACTCATTGGCAAAGGCGATGTTCACGTCCCGAAAGCTGTTCTCGGTCAATTTGCACATTTCGGCGGCTCGTGCATTGGTGATGACGCACTCGCCCAGAACGAAGATGTTATAAAGCGCAGCTGCCGCCTCGGAGCATCTCTGTGTAATCCCGCCGATAACTCGGTCGTTCTGAACCAGCTCACGTAATACTTGGCCAGGCAGCACTCGCTCAGGACAATAAGCCACCCGAACATCCGAGTCCTCGCCATGCGTCTGAGGAAACGTAAGATCCGGCCTGGCTTCCGCAAGCCAATCTGCCATTTGCTCTGTGGCCCCCACCGGAGAAGTGGATTCAAGGATGACGAGGTTGCCCTTCTTGAGTACGGGAGCAATCGATTTGCTTGCCGCTTCGATATACCTCAGATCCGGCTCATGATCACCCGTGAGACCACTCTTGAACGGGGTCGGAACGGCGATAAGGAAAGCTTCTGCCGGCTCCGCGCGGGTCGTAGCCCGCAAGTACCCTTCCGTGACTGCAGCATGCACAACGATATCGAGATCAGGCTCAACGATATGGATCTGCCCACTGTTGATGATGTCTACAGCCCGCTGATTAACGTCCACACCAATGACTTTGACCTTGCGCGACGCTAAAACGGCAGCAGTTGGAAGGCCAATATACCCGAGGCCGATAACGGAGATGGTCTTGAAATTCATGCGGTCGCTGTTTGAGATTGAGACAAATTGGTTCCAGCGAGCGACAATGCCGCGCTGATGCGTTGACACGCACGACCATCCCCATAGGGGTTATGCGCGTGGGCCATGGCTTGGTACGCAGCGGAATCCGTCAGCAGCGCATGGGTCTGAGCCACGATCCGGAGGGAGTCTGTACCCACCAATTTCACGGTGCCGGCCGCCACGGCTTCTGGACGCTCTGTGGTGTCTCTCATCACCAGCACTGGCTTGCCCAAGGATGGGGCTTCTTCCTGAATGCCTCCCGAGTCCGTCAAGATCAACGCACTACGGTCCATCAAGTACACAAACGGCAAATAATCCAGCGGTTGGATCAGATGCACGTTGGTGATATTGCCCAGCAGGCGTCGTACTGGTTCCTGTACTTGTGGGTTCAGGTGCACCGGATACACCACCTGCACATCGGCGTGATTCGCTGCAATACGTGCAAGCGCTTCGCAAATCCGTTCGAAGCCGCCCCCGAAGTTCTCACGTCGGTGGCCCGTCACGAGCACCAAGCGTTTGGCCGGATC
Organism: Variovorax sp. Soil_C_39; assembly: GCF_057656815.1. NCBI lineage: Bacteria > Pseudomonadati > Pseudomonadota > Betaproteobacteria > Burkholderiales > Comamonadaceae > Variovorax > Variovorax sp. Soil_C_39. Next base: position 4,863 of record NZ_JBDGJQ010000002.1, on the reverse strand, counting down.
GATGAAACGAAACTGCTCAGCAAAGCCTTGCTGCAATGCCGAGTCCCGCCTGATCAGGTCTCGCACTTGTAGCAATGCGTCGATAACCGTATTTCCAGTCACATGCACATTGTCTGGAGCAACGCCTTCTGCCAACAAGTTGTCGCGCGAGGCATTGGTCGGCGCAAAATGCCAATGTGCTAGAACACTGGTGAGCTTTCGGTTGGCCTCTTCCGGCCACGGAGAATAAAGATTGCCGGTGCGAAGCCCAGCCTCGATATGACCTACCGGAATCCGCTGATAAAAGGCAGCGAGCGTTGCAGCCAGCGTAGTGGAGGTGTCGCCGTGAACCAGCACAGCGTCGGGCCGCCACTTGCTCAAAGTTTCCTTCAATCCCTGCAACACACCAGTCGTGATGTCGGTCAGGTCTTGACCGGGTTTCATGAGATTGAGATCGAAATCCGGGGTGATCTCGAAAAGACTGAGCACCTGGTCCAGCATTTCGCGATGCTGAGCTGTCACGCACACTCTGGTTTCGAAGACCGGCAGCGTCTGCAAGTGCTTCACAAGCGGCGCCATTTTGATGGCCTCTGGCCGGGTACCGAACACGAGTAGGATCTTCATAGGTGCACGCGTTGAGAGACACCCGCTCGAATGCAGCATTCCAGTGAGCGGGTTAAAAGGGGCCAGCTGCTTTTGAAAAGGGCCAACGCAGCCGGTCCCGACCGAATCAGCGGAGCCGATCGGCCGTCGCGCCACCCAGGTTCACCACTTGGGCAGCAGGCAAGATCAAGCTGATCACGCGGTTCCACCTCACGAGCGGAACCGGGTCGACATACACCACGTCTTGCGGTTCGAGCCTGAACTGCCTGGCCAGCACCAAGGCCGCCGGGTTCTTGGCGTCGAGGTGAAAGATCGCGGGCAGCCCGGTGGCGCCCTGGCGAATGACGAAGATCTGGCCAGGGTTGGATGTGGTCAGGATCGGCCCGCCCGCTTCGCCCAGCGCTTCATTCAGGTTGAGGCGGCCGTTGCTGCGCATCGTCAGCGCCGAGGGGCGCAGGATTTCGCCCATCACGTACACCTTGGCGTCTTCGCGGTTGGCGATGCGGACGGTGTCTCCGTTCTTCAGCGGAATGTCGTTGCCGTCGCGGCCGGCTTCGCGCAGGCGCGTCAGGTCGATGTCGATCGAATTGCCGTCGCGCACCAGGGTCACCGCGGCGCGGTTGCCGTTGGCGGTGATGCCGCCCGCACGGTTGATGGCCTCGCTCAGCGTCATCGGCAGGTCGGTGACGATCTGCGAACCGGGCGAGCGCACTTCGCCTTCCACATACACGCGACGGCTTCTGAACGACTGGATGCGCACCGTCACCTCGGGCTCGCGCACCTGGGTGACGATGAGCTTGGAGATCAGCTCGCCGGCCTCGGCTTCGGTGAGCCCGGCCACGCGGACACGGCCGACATACGGAAAGGCGATCTCGCCCGACGAATCGACGATGAAGCCGGGCGCCACGCTCACGCCCGTGGGGTCGGTCTGCTGCGAGATCACGGCGCCCGCGTTGGGCAGCAGCTCGGGGTGGTCATACACGATGACGCCGACGACGTCGCCCGGGCCGATGGTGTAGCGCTGCGGCTTGCCGAACAGCGCACTCACTTCGGACGGCAAGGCCGTGGGCGCGGTCTTGGCGAAGGTGCGCACCAGCGCGGGGGTGATGGGGGTGATGCGGTCTTCGGGCGCCGCATCGGGGAGATACTGAAACTTGGGGGGCAGGTCTTCGGCAACCCGGTAGGGCTCGGCAGTGCCCATGCCCGGAACGACGGCGCAGCCTTGCAGCATGGCCAGCACCAACAACCCAGCGACGGCCGCTGCAGCCGCGTTTACTTCACGAATCAAGACTGACCTCTACGTTTTGTTTCTTTTTGAGCGACATGCTCACAGAGAACCCGCTGTTGCTGAATGCCTCGTTTTCACTCGGATTTTATCTTTCGTTGCAAAACGTTTGGGATTGAGACCGTTGCCAGGGCGACTCGGATGCCAACTAAATGACGACTATTACCTTTTGCTACCCAACACTTCGAAAATATGACAGCGGCTGGATGTATGCAGGTTGGCGCTCGATCACGCGCTGTGCCGCCCGCGCCCTCAACTGACCGCAACCGCCCTCTACGTCCTGCCCTGCCGAATCGCGCAGCTTGGTGAGAATGCCGCGCTGATGCAGCGTGTGGGCCATCTGCTTGCAGCGCACCCAAGCGGGGCGTGCGAAAGCCACGCCATCGACCGCGTTGAACGGAATGATGTTGAGCACGCCGTACTTGCCCGACAGCAGGGCGACGATGCCGTCGATCTCGTCCTCGCCGTCGTTGACGCCTTCGAGCAGCGTCCATTGGTATTGAATGGGGTAGCCCGTACCACGGGCGTAGCGCTCTCCTGCGTCGACCAGCTCCTCGGGCGTCATTGCGGGCGCGCGTGGCAAAAGGCTCTTACGCAGTTCGGCCTTGGTGGTGTGCAGCGACAAGGCAAGCGCAGGCTTCACGCGTTCACGCGGCAGCCGCTCGAACACGCGTGGATCGCCGACGGTGGAGAACACGAGGTTCTTGTGGCCGATGTTGCCGATGGTGCCGAGCAGCTCGATGGCCTCGAGCACGTTGTCGAGGTTGTGCGCGGGCTCGCCCATGCCCATGAAGACGACCTTGCGCACGGGGCGCCGCGTGCGCGCAAGGGCAACCTGGGCCACGATCTCGGCACTGCCAACCTGCCGGATCAAGCCATCACGGCCGGTCATGCAGAACTGGCATCCCACGGCGCAGCCGACCTGTGACGAAACGCAAAGTCCGTCTCGAGGCAGCAACACACTTTCAACGGTTTGCCGTCGGCCAAGGCAACAAGCAGGCGCTCGGCGCCGTCGGCACCAGGGTGAACGGCCTGGATGCGCGCAAGCCCCGCAAGCTCGGCTTCGATCGCTGGCAGCGCGGCGAGCAAGGTAGACGGGAAGAAGGTCTCCGGCAGGCGCCTGCCGCTGCCTCGGGGCAATGCATGCGACCACAGGCGCAAGATGCGCTGCTCGTGGCTCGGGCCAGCGCCAGCATCGCGCAGTCGGCGTTTCAGCTCTTGGATTCGCATCAGCGGCAATTGTGCAAGGCCCGGCGGTGGGACATGAAAAAGCCCGCGCTGAGACCAGGCGGGCTTGTTCGGAATTTGGTCGTGAACTCTTACGCGGTCCACGCTACGGCAAATATTCTTTTGCGGAAGTCATTGTTGTTTTTCTCGTCGTAGTGACTTCGACGCGCTGGTGTGAGATTCAGCTTGCCTGGCCAGGCAACGCTCAGCATTGTGAGCGAGGCCGTATTGTAGCAGACCGCTCCAGCGGCCCGCCTCGGTCACTGCCCGGCCGGCCTGGGTGCCAGATAACCGACCTTCGGCCGTACGCTGTCGTCGGTGTAGCAGGCGCCGGTCGGCGCATAGCGAATGACCTTGCCACCCTGGATGTAGAAGATGTTGTTGCAGACAGTGCGGCTCTCGGAGCAGCTGGTGAACGCGCTGTGGCTCACGTACTTGCCGTCTCCTCGGCGAGCGCCAAGGTTGGTGAAGCACTGCTCCGTTTCCTGGCTGTTGACGTAGTTGCGCGTCTCGACCCCGCTGGCGGTTTGCGCCCGGTACATCGGCATCGTGAGGAAGAGCGGATGCGCGTCCAGGGCCTCTACCGGGGCGCCTGCCCATGCATCGAGATCCTGCTGACGCACGGTGGCACAACCGCTGACGATGCCGACGATGAGTGCGGCGCCGGTGATGGATCTGAGCAACGACATTCTTTTTGGTCTTTCTGAAACGGTGCCGCGGGGCGGTCCGGGATCGTCAACCGCGGGAAAGCTGCCAGGCAGCGAACCCCGCCGCAACCGCCGGAACCAGGAAGTTGAGCAGCAGGATGAGGGATTCGTCTTTCACACTGTAGCCCGCATGCGTGACGCCCACCCACATGTTCACCACGGCAACGACGAGCCAGAAAGGCATGAAGGCCTTCGCGGCCAGCGCCATGGCAGCGGCGCTGTTGCCCCACAGCCATCCGAACAGGATGAAGATCCCCAGCTGGAGGATCCCTCCGGCCATCACGAGCAGGATGTGCATGCGCGGTTCTTCCTCTTTTCAGCGGGTGGTGTAGCCACCGTTGGCGAAAATAGTCTGCCCTGTGATCCACCAGCCTTCGGTTACGAGAAAGCGGATCAGCGGCGCGATGTCTTCGATGTCGGTCAGCCCGGTTTTTGAATACTTGCTCAGCGCGGCGCCGGCCTTGTTGTAGGCGATGGCATCCGGCGTCTCCTGGCCGTAGAAGAAAGGCGTGTCCATGGGGCCGGGGCCCACCGCGTTGACCGAGATGCCGCGCTCGCCGAACTCCTTGGAGGCCGCGCGCGTGTAGTGCTCGACGGGTGCCTTGCTGCCGGGATAGATGCTGTAGAACGGCGTGTAGGCCGCGAGCAGCGAGCTGACGATGGTGACGATGCTGCCGCGCTCTTCGAGCACCCGGCCTGCCTGCTGAAGGAAGAAGAACGCGGCCTTGGAGTTGGCGTCGAAGCTCTTGTCGTAGTCCTCTTCGGTGACATCCTGGATCGGCTTCTTGATGACGATGCCAGCGGTGTTGATGCCGACGTGAACCGCGCCGAACTGCGACTTCGCCAGGTCGAACAGCCTGGCGTTGTTGTCGACCACCGAAAGGTCCCCCTGAAAGGTGACCACGTCGGCGCCCTTCTCCTTGAGCGACGCCGCGGTCTTCTCGGTTTCACCTTTGGACGACTCGCTGTTGTAGTGCAGGACGAATGATCTTGCCCCCGTATTTCAGGACACGGACTATTCGCAATGTAGCGTCTGCTCGATCTGAGCAAGGCGCTGGTGGG